>JACJZS010000002.1:0-1035000 GCA_020635515.1 Flavobacteriales bacterium | reverse complement strand
AAGTATAGAAAATGATGACTTTTATGCTCAAAAAAGTAAATATAAAGAAGAAATTGATGGCATTAAAGAAACTTTAATACGAAACTTTCAGCATATTTATAATCAATTAATCCCTCAATTATTGCTTGATATTAAAATTGAAAAAGAGCTTCTTTCTTTGCAGACGAATACAAAAATAAATCAACTTTTAAGTGCTATAAAAGAGGAGCAGGATTTGGTATTTATAGGAGATGCAAACACAATTATTAACGAGCATCTAACACAAGAACCGTCGAATTATATTTATGAGAAAATAGGAAGCAGGTATGAATATTTCTTTTTTGATGAATTTCAGGATACTTCGGAGCTTCAGTGGAATAATTTTTTACCTCTTGTAGAAAATGCAATTAGACAGGAAAATCATAGTGTTACGCTGGTAGGAGATGTAAAACAATCTATATATCGATTTAAAGGAGGAAGGCCAGAGTTATTAATTAGTGAAATGGAAAAAATTGATAATGAGTATAGCGAATTAGGAAAAGTAATTAATTTGCCAAGTAATTATCGAAGTTTAGAAAATGTTGTATTGTTCAATAACGCTGTGTATACTTCTTTTTCAAGTCAATTTACTAGTAAGCAGTATAAAAATATTTTTAAAAACGCACACCAAAAACCAGAAAAAGGAAGTGGAGGAAGAGTACAAGTTGCGTGTTTAGATAAAGATGATTATACTAATGAAGTAAATCAATATATACTCGAAACCATAAAAGAATGTAAAAAAAATGGTTTTAATTACAAGGATATTGTTATTTTATTTAGGAAGTCAAGTGATGCAAAGGAAGTTTCTTCATTTTTACTGTCTAATGGAATTCAGGTTTTGAGTGAAGATGCTCTTTTCTTGAATCAAGTATTGTGTATCGATGTTATTTTAAATTTTCTTAGGTTTTATACTAATTCAGAAAATAAGATGTTTTTATATGAAGCATTGTATGGTCTTTACAAAGAAAAAAAATCAAAAATAAATAAAGATTTTTCTGATTGGTTTTATCGAGTAAAAAACGCTAGAAAGTATGAATTAAATAAAGAAATTAATGCTTTTTTTGAGCTTAATCTTAGCTTTTTTGATAAGGAATACATGAACTGCTATGATTTGGTGGAAGATATTGTTTTAAGTTTAAATTTCCCACAAGAATACCAAACGTATTTCTCTGGATTTTTAGGTGTAATTCATTCATTTGAAAATAGTTCTTCTAAATCGGTTTCCGAATTTTTGGAATATTGGGAAAGTGAACAAGAAAGAATAAAATACCAGCTTCCTGAAAAAGAAAATTCAGTACAAGTAATGACGGTTCACAAGTCAAAAGGATTGGAATTTCCCGTGGTAATATATCCTACATACAAAGAAAGTTCAAGGGGAGAGCATCAGTGGTATACGTTTAATTCGGAATCTCACGCAGGATTTGAAACTTTTTACTTAAATTTTAATCAAAAAGAAAAGAGTGTACTTTCTGAATTAGAACCAGAATTTTTTAAGCATGAATTAGAAAAAGAAATAGACGAAATAAATGTAAATTACGTCGCTACAACTCGGGCAGAACAACAACTTTTTATTTGTTTTCCTACGGATTCGGATAGTAAAGTAAAAACAGCAATAGCATCAACATACGATTTAGAAGAAGGAATTAATGAATTATTTCTAAAGCACTCATACATCAAAGTGGAGTCTAAAGAGAAAGAAAAAGAAGTAGTGGAAGAAACTTTCGACTGGGTTTCATCTCGATGGAATACCAAAATTCATTTGAGCTATACTGATGAAAATCTGATTTCTAATCAAGTAAATCCACAGGAATATGGAATATTGATACACGAATTATTATCCAAAATAAAAATACATACTGATGCAGAGCAAGTTTTTTATAAAGCAAAGCTACAAGGTGTATTGCCATTAGAATTAGAAGAAAAAATTAAAAAGTCAATTTACGATGTAATTAATCATAAAGAATTAGCAAAATTTTTTGATTTGGATGTAGAAGTATTTAATGAAAGAGAAATTATATACCAAGAAACTATTTTGCGAGCAGATAGAATTGTAAGAAGAGAAAATCAATATACTATAATAGATTATAAAACAGGGAATTTTCAAGATAAATATATTAAACAGATAGAAAGCTACGAGCACGCATTAAGTTCTTTGGGAATGAAAGTGAAAGATAAATATATTGTCTTGATAGGAGATGAAATTCGGGTAAAAAAAGTATAGGTTTTCAGCATTAATTATATATTTGCTAGATATTTTATTTAAGTATGTTATTAAAAGGCAGATATTTTTATCTATTTGTGTATTTAGTAATGGTTCTTTTTCGAGTTCCAAATCTATTGATTTCTCCTAGGTTTTGGGCTGAAGAAGGAACTATTTACTACAAATATGCATATGATAATAGCTTTATAGATGCGTTATTTAAAGTTCATTTGGGATATTATTCATTGTTTTCTAATCTTTCTGGAATTATAGCCAGTTGGTTTCCTATGTTGTATGCTCCTGTGGTAACTAGTTTTTTGGCATTGTTAATTCAGCTGATTCCTGCATTGTTAATTCTTTTCGGAAAGTCAACGTTTTGGAATAGTTTACCAAAGCAGGTTTTAGGATTATTGGTTGTTTTATTCATTAATCCATCAGGAGAGATATGGTTGAATTCGATTAATTCGCAGTTTGTTTTAGCATTAGTTGTTTTCCTTTTCTTGATAGACGAGTATCCAAAAAAGCTAAATCTATTTAAGTACGGGATGCTAATACTAGCAGGATTCACAGGAATAATCAGTTGCTTCCTTACAGGGTTGTACTTTATAAGGTGGATTTTTAATAGACAAAAAGAGTTTTTAATTCCTTTTGTTATTTTGGCTATAACTTCAGCAATCCAAATGGCTATTATTTATTTCAATTTGGAGGAGTCATCAGAAAGATTAAATACCATTTCTTTATCATTATTTAGTTCTATTGTGTGGATTAAATCCATATTAACGTATCTTTTTAAACCAGTAACTATTGTATTTAGAGAGGTTTTAATGGACTATAAATCGTATGGATTATTATGGGGGACTTTAGTGATTTTATTTTTAATATTGGTTTCGTATAAGATGGATTTGCAGAGAAAATTAATATTTGTAGGTTCTTTTTTGTCGGTAATAGTACTTTCAATCATAGGAGCCTTGGGAGATAAGGAAAACTTGCTTAATATAGGAATTAATACACGATATTTTTATTTGCCAAATGCAATACTTGCTTTTAGTTTATTGTATTCTATATATCAAACGGATTTTAAGTTTAATTTATTTTTAAAAAGACCAATTGCAGAATATTTTTTAATTTTGTTTTTTAGTTTGGGAATGATTAACGGAGGAATTTATTATTTTAAAGTATCTGAATTTTATCAAACCGGTCCTGAGTGGGAAGAGGAAGTGCAGGATTGGGAAGAAAATCATAAGGATAATCTAAAAGTTTGGCCAAAACAGTTTGAGTTTAATGTGGAAGAAACTGGCAAGTAATATTAATTTTATATCTTTGATACAGAGAAATACACTATGGATTTATCAATCATAACTATTAACTTTAACACCTCTCAAATTACTTTAAATTGCATTAATTCTATAATTTCTACAATGGATAGAGAGTTATCTTATGAAATTATAGTGACGGATAATAATTCTGAATTAGAAGATTATCAATTTTTAAAAGAGAATTTCCCTAAACAAGAAAACATTCATTTATATAGAAGTTCAGTAAATACAGGATTTGGAGGAGGAAATATGTTTGGAGTTAATTTTGCAAAAGGAGATTATTACGTTTTTGTTAATAGTGATTGTGTCGTAAAGGAACCTATTTTTAAACATTTATTGGATTTTTATAAATCTACACCAAACGCAGGAATGATAGGTCCGAAGGTTATACATGAGAGTAATAAACATAATTATTCTTTTAGTTATATCTATAATCTGAAACTACAATTATTTGGGAGGCATAATTACATAAAAAGGTATGGATTACCAGACTATAGAGCTGATTATAATTCGCCTGTGGAAGTAGATTATGTTATAGGTTCTTTTATGTTTTTGAAACGTAGTATTTTTGAAGAAATAGGAGGTTTTGATACCAATATATTTTTATATTACGAGGAAACGGATTTAGGAATTAAACTTCATAAAAAAGGATACAAAAATTATTATGTACCTTCAGTAAGTTATACTCATATAGGTTCTGTGAGTGTAAAAGAGAATATTTTGAAGAAAAACTTACGTATGGAAATGGAGAATCAGATATCACAAAATTATATATTCAAAAAACACAATTCTTTTTTTTCCATATTAATTTATATAATTTTAAAGACTATAAAATTAACTAGAAGTGCCTTGCTTGAGGATAAAAATTATTGGAAACTTTTAAAACTTCATTTACAAGGTTCTCCGCTTTATAAATCTATGAAAGTAGATCAAAAATTAAGAAGACCAAATTTAGACTAGATTATAGTTATTTCTTTCGAATAATGTACTTGTTCTTTAGGTTGATAAGAATGTCAGTTATTCCTATTTTATCATCAAGATTTTTATAGGAATAAATTATAGAAATAATTAAGATAAAAGGCAAAACATAGTACGCGTTAGGATAATCAAGGATATTAACAATTGCACAAGACAAAACAGCAAATATTACGCATATAAGATTACTTTTTATAGTTTCACTTGAAAACGAGATATTATACTTCTTTTTGATTAGAGGATATACAATCCCAAAATTAAATATCATGATAAGTGTCAAAGCTATTCCGATTCCAAACAATCCATAATGATGGTAAAGCACTAGAGAAACTATAATATTAAACGTGGTAGTAAGAACCTCTTGGAGTAAAAAATATTTCCCTTTGTTTTTCGCTAAAAATATAAAAGGTAAAGGCCAACTTATTGCTTTAAAAACTAAACTTAATAAACCAAATTTCATCATGGTTACTACGTCCAAAAATGAGTCGGTATAAAGCAATTGAATTAATATATGTATAAATAAATAGATTCCTATCAAAGAAGGAGTTACTATGAGTGTTGTTATTTGTACTTGTTTATTTACAATATCTGATATTTGTTCATTATCCTCATTAATTGCTGATATACTAGGGAAATAATCAATTAATAAAGCATTAAAAATAAGACCTACGTAAGAAATAAGTATAGCATTACCTGTGGCAAATAATCCTAAAGTTTCTACATTATTTCCATTATCACCTATATACCATCGTATTATGTATGCACAAACTTGAATCAAAATAGAATTTAGTGTAAAATATATTCCCAAGCTAATTAAGTCTTTTCCTCCTTTAAGTGTTTCCTTGAAAGTTACTTTTACTTTATTAATTTTTACATCTCTTGTAAAATACATATTGACTAAAAGTGTAGCGATTCCCGAAATAATAATTACATAAGAAATCCCTTCTATTCTATAGAAATAATAAATAGGAATAGAAAGTGTAGGTATAATAAGAGTTATATACAAAGATGATTGAGCTATTTTTTTTGTTAACCTTAAAGCATTCATTATGGTGCTATAATACACCAAAACATTTAGCACAATTGCATTCACAGAAAGAAGTAAAAACCAATTGCTGTATTTTTCTGTTCCAAAAGTAAAAACACTCAACTGCTTATGAAAAAGAATAAGAATAGATGCGTATAAAAATCCTAAAAATAAACTCCATCGTTTAAGTATCTGAAGAGATTTTGAGAATTTAGAAATATTGCCTGATGCATGTGCTAAAGAAATTTGTCGAATTCCACTATTGGGTATTCCAAGACTTATGAATCCTCCAATCAATGCCAATGTAGTTGATAGTAAATCGGATAAGCCTATTCCTTCTTTACCTAAAAAAAGAGCAATAAATTTAGTTGTTATTAAACTAATTAAAATTTTTAGTACTTGAACTCCTCCATAAATACTGAGTTTTCCAAAAATACTTTTATGAGATGAATCAGTTGAACTCAAATTAATCGATATTTTTTCAAAAGTACAAAAATATATTTTTTATCTTTCATTTAAGTTAACTAATTATATCTTTGTTAATCATAAATTTATATTGTTATGTTTAGTAGTTTTTTAGGCGGAATTATATTCTTTTATCTAGCATCTTTTGTTATATTTTGTACTTCAATATTTTTCTATAACAAGATAAAATATCTAAAATACTTATCGCTATCTGAATATTTACTCTGTTCTTTGCTTCTAGTAGTTTATATAATAGCAACTTTAGAAACTTCGTTTGGATCCACCTTGTTTATAGCATTAATAGGTCTAATACTATACATATATTTTAAAACTAGAACTAATATTAGGGAAAGTTTAAAGTTTAATTTAAAAAGATTTATTACATACCATTTGATATCCAGTACATATGTGATAATTTTTTTATATATAATACATTTAAGAGATTCTGACTCCTTTTTTTCCGTTATAGATGATTATGTTTTTTATTTTAATAAAGCGTTCACTATTTCAGAAACAGGGGTTGAGAGTATAATAATGGGAGTTGACCCTAATGCAAGAACGCTATATCACTATATTGATATATGGATGTTTAGAATTTTTTTAAATTTTGAATACTACACAATTGCTTTTTACTTGGTTTTGATTCCGCTACTCATTACAATTATTAATTTATCTGTAACTGATTCTGCTGAGCTAGTTTTAAACAGAAAACTAAATAAATTAGAGATATTTATTTGTTCATTTACTGTGTTTATTGCACCTATACCATTTTTATTTTCCCACTCTTTTGATTTTCTCGGTCTTGCCACTTTATCACCTTTTGGATATTTTAAACTAATAATACCGCAATTCTTGATAGCCAATGCGATATATCTTTTTATTAGTAAAAACTATCAGTCTTTAATTTTTTATTCTATTTCAATCTCTATAGGATATATCAATATAGCTCCATCAATCATGCTGTTTTCAGCTCTTGTCTTTTTTGTCTATCTTCTAACTAAAAAAAAACAAGTTTCAAAATACTTTTATCTTAACATTATTCTGTTAGGTTTATTTTCGGTATTTTATCTAAACTATCTCTACGAACCACTTCAAGATGGGAAGGTTAAGGTTAATAATTCGCAATTTTTAGATTTAAAACAATATATTATATACTTTGTTTTTTCATTGTTATACTTAGGAATGTATTACGTTCCTTATTTTTTACCTACATTTTTTACAAAATCTGAGTATAAAAATAAATTATTTTTTCTATTCTTAGCACCTCTAGGAGGCATATTAGCTGCTACGTTATTTTATCAAAAATTTATTGATGCGGCTCAATTCATCTATGTTTTCACACCAGGTTTCTTTGCAGTATTAGCGATGATATTTATTTTAATATACAAAAAAAGCAAGATTCTATATGGGTATATTATGATTATTTTAGTATTTAATCTTTATTTTTCTTATATAAAATTTAGATATGCTAAAATGGATAAACAAGAATATAGTTTGATTAAAAGATTTCTAAGCAACTCCTCTTACAAAGATATAGCATTTTTATCTGATGAAAAGTGGTTAAAGTCTGAATATGCATTTACTCCTGAGGTATTTGCTCCAGACTATCTTATATATGAAAATATAAAATTCCCGTTTAAAATGCACTGGGTGGATATTTATAAAGGAGGGATGGATGAAAGTAGATTTGACTATCAGCTTAAACTCGGTATAATGAATAATACCCCTTTTTATGATTTTAATCAAAGTAACCTAAGTAATTCCTTAGAAAGAAATAGAGTAAATTATATTGTTAAAAATAAAATAAAATTATTAATTACAGATAAAATGAGTATAGATAAAGAAATCAAAAAAATAATTACAGATTCTTTAATTCTTGAATATAACAACATATATAAACTTAATTACTAAGTTATAATAAATATAAAGTCTGTTTTTTATACCTTTGTTTACAAATTTTAGACACACCAAAATAAATGAGTTATAAGTATAAATTTACCGTTTTTACGCCGTGTTACAATTCAGAGAATATAATTACACGCCTTTTTGATAGTCTCCTAGAACAAACGTTTACAGATTTTGAATGGATAGTAATTGATGATTGTTCAAAAGATAAAACCCGAGAGATTATAGAAACCTTAATTCCAAAAGCTACTTTTCCTATAAAGTACATTAAAAATGAGGTAAATCAAATGGAAACTAAAAATATTGATATAGCTCTTGAGTATGCAGAAGGAGAATTATTCACTAAAGTTTCCCACGATGATAAATTGCTCCCACACGCATTACAGGTTTATAACGAAGCTTGGAATAGAGTACAGAAAGAGAAAATAGATAATGTTGCTGGTGTTGTATGCAATTGTGTTTTTAAAGATGGGAGTTTTGAAGGGACAAAATTTCCAAAAGACTTTTGGATTGCAGATGATTACCAGATGAGATTCGAATATAAAATAAAAGGAGAAAAATGCTCTGCACAACGAACGGATATATTAAAGAAATACAAATTTTCTTATCCTGAGGTTGATAAATATATCCCCGCTATGAATCATTTTCTATCTATGAATTTTGATTACAAACAAGTTTATGTAAACAAAACGGCTAGAGTTCATATTATTGGTGAAGATACACATGTAAACCTAGAGAGTATTACAAAAAATGGAGGAAACTACCCCAAAGGGTTTGCTTTTTATTATTCAAACGTCATAAATAAATTTCACTCTAAAATATGGAAATATGACAAAAAAGCGTATTTTCTTTTTTATATAAACTATGTTCGTTATTCTCGTTATGCAGGAAAATCATATAGAGAAATCATACGCGGAGCCAAAGCTCATCATACTTTGGTATATCCTTCTATTATTTTAGGGAATATAAATGAATTAGTAAAATTTAAGAAATTATTATAGATGCTTTTTAATTCTATAGATTTTGCGATATTTTTACCGATAGTATTTTTGCTTTATTGGTTTGTATTCAAAAATAATTTAAAACTACAGAATTTATTGATTGTAGTTGCAAGTTATGTGTTTTACGGTTGGTGGGATTCAAAGTTTTTATTACTGATATTATTTAGCACCTTGGTTGATTTTACCATTGGAAATCTTTTAAGGAATGAAGAAAGAGAATCAAAACGTAAATTTCTTCTTTGGGTTAGTATTATCGTTAATCTAGGATTTTTAGGATTTTTTAAATATTATAACTTTTTCATAGATAATTTTACTCAAGCATTTACTTTCTTTGGCGGAAGAATTCAGACGAATACGTTAGATATTATTTTACCAGTAGGGATTAGTTTTTATACTTTTCAGACGCTGAGTTATACGATTGATGTATATAAAAAGAAGCTAGAGTCAACGAAAGACTTTATTGCGTTTTCAGCTTTTGTTAGTTTTTTTCCACAACTAGTAGCGGGTCCTATTGAACGTGCCACACATTTACTTCCGCAATTTTATAAAAAGAGGGAATTTTCGTACCCTTTGGCGGTTCTAGGAATGCGACAAATCCTTTGGGGATTATTTAAAAAGGTTGTGATTGCAGATAATTGTGCAGAGTTAGCAAATACAATTTTTAACAACTCAAGTGATTATTCAGGAGGAACACTCGTTTTAGGAGCAGTATTTTTTGCGTTTCAGATTTATGGAGATTTTTCAGGATATTCAGACATAGCAATAGGAACCTCACGACTGCTTGGTTTTGATTTGATGAAAAACTTTGCTTTTCCTTATTTTTCAAGAGATATAGCAGAATTTTGGAGGCGTTGGCATATTTCATTAAATACTTGGTTTCGTGATTATTTATATATTCCTTTAGGAGGGAGCAAAGGAGGCAAGATGATGCAAATTCGTAATGTATTTATTATATTTCTCGTTAGTGGTTTTTGGCATGGAGCCAACTGGACATTTATTATTTGGGGATTTATTAATGCACTCTATTTTTTTCCGCTTATGCTTGCTAAAAGTAATAGAAATAATTTAGGGGATATTTCAGAAAATAGTTTTTTCCCTAGCTTTAAAGAATTTATATCCATTGTTGGGACATTCTCGCTTACTTGTTTCGCTTGGATTTTTTTCCGTGCAGAAAGTGTATCGCATGCTTGGAGCTATATAGAAAGTATATTTATTTTTTCAGGAAACTTTTTCACCTCTCAAGTAGAAATTAAAAGTTTTATAATTATAATGCTAATTCTTCTCTTGATTATAGAGTGGATTGCAAGAAAAAATGAATTTGCACTAGAAAAATTACCTGATTCTAAATTAGTAAGATGGAGCTTTTATTTTATATTAGTTTGGATTTGCATTATATTTAAAGGTAATCAAGCGAATTTTATCTATTTCCAATTTTAACAATGAAAAGATTTTTGATTTATATATCGGTTTTTGCTTTTATTCTACAGCTTCCTGTTTTGTTAGAGGTATTTCTACCAGATAATTTTTTCACTTTTAGACCAGGAGAAGCAATAAATGCAAAGTACACTGCCATCTATGGTCCTCATTACTCCAATAAAAGACTAACGATGGAAGAAGTTGCTGGTTTTTCAATAAAAACTCCATATCAGATTAAAAGAAAAACAACAACTATTACTGATAAAATAGGATACCGAAATAGGATACTTTTTGAAAATCCTGATGTTGTGCTAATTGGAGATTCTCAGACCGTAGGAGTAGGTTCTGATCAAGATGAGATTTTTTCAGAACAAATTATGGATTCACTGAATTTAAAGGTTTATAATATTGCAGCAGCAGAGCCAAAAGAATTATTTCAGCTTATTCATGATTCGTTGATTTCAAAACCAAAGCTGGTGATTATGGAAAAAATTGAACGAGAGATTCCATATTTCCATTTTGATATGAGTATTAGGACAGGTAAAGTTTCAGAAATACTAAAATTTATATCATTAAATCCTATTACTAATAAAATATCAGAATATACAAGTAAGTATTTTCGCAACTATACTCCACACTACTTACGTGCTGAATTAGTAGGAAGAAGGGAATTTCCAAAATCAATTTTAAATGATTCCATATTTTTCTTAGAAAGTGAAAAATCTGAAATTAAACTACCCGATATGCAAATACAAAAAATCGCAGATGAATATATAAAATTAGATAGATATTTTAAAGCAAATAAAATTGTTTTTATTTTTATGCCATTCCCTAATAAAGAAACAATACTTTGGGAACACGTTCCGTTCAATAAACAACCAGATTTTTTAAATAAATTTATCTCTGTTTTAGAAGCAAACCAAGTAAAAGTAATTAATCCTATACCTGTATTAAATAAGTGTATAGATGAAAATAGAAATCCTTACATTTATGATGATATTCACTATGGTATTTATGGAATGAAGTCAGTGTCAGAATTAATGATAGATGAAATTAATGTAGAAATAAAAGCAGAAAAAAAATGAATTTTAACGCGGTATTTGAATATTAATTGCCTATAATTTTGGAGATAAAAAGTTTCTTAAAAAAAATAATCTTATTAGGAACTAAATAACTATCTTTTTTTATTGATTTATCTTGCAAAGACTTTGACGGAACCCCTATTAATAAATGTAGCCATCTTAAAGTAAGCTACAATTTCAACCGCGAGGTCGCATAGGTTTCTAAGTCTGTAAATTGGTTTTGTTGGAATTTTAAACTTCCTACCATAGCAATCATTGCGGCGTTGTCTGTGGTGTATTCAAATTTGGGAATAAATACTTGGTAGTTATTTTCTTTTGCTAATTCTTGAAGTTTATTTCTCAATTCTGAGTTTGCAGAAACGCCTCCTGCTATGGCAATTCGTGGAATACCTGTTTGATTGACGCATTGTTTAACTTTTACAAGAAGAGCTTCTATTATTGTTTTTTGGATAGACGCACACAAATCATATATATTTTCTTGTATAAAGTCCTTATTCATTTGCTCTTGTTTCTGAATAAAGTAAAGCACAGAAGTTTTTATTCCACTAAACGAAAATTGAAGACCTTCTAATTTTGGTAATGGAAACTCAAAAGCATTGGGATTTCCTTGTTTTGCATATTGGTCTATTATTGGTCCTGCTGGATAATCGAGACCTAAAAGTTTCCCTAATTTATCGAAAGCTTCTCCTGCTGCATCATCTAAGGTTTCCCCTAAAACTTCCATTTCAAAATATCCATTTACCTTTACTAGTTGTGTATGTCCTCCACTTACTGTTAAACAAATAAAAGGAAACTCAGGAGGAGAATCATTGGCGTCTTCTATAAAATGTGCTAAAATATGAGCCTGCATATGGTTCACTTCTATTAGTGGGATTCCCAATGCCATACTCATGGATTTTGCAAAACTTGTTCCAACGAGCAACGAACCTAAAAGTCCTGGTCCGCGTGTAAATGCAATTGCATCAATTTCTTTTTTTTGTATATTTGCTTGTGCCAATGCTTGTGAAACAACAGGAACAATATTTTGTTGATGAGAACGCGAAGCCAATTCAGGAACTACTCCGCCATAAAGACGATGAATTTCTTGGTTTGCAACGATGTTAGACAGTATTTTGTTTCCTCTAAGTACAGATGCAGAAGTATCGTCACATGAAGATTCTATTCCTAAAATAAGTGGTTTCATACAATGACAAAAGTACAAATTAAAAATATTTTTAGGAAATTATCACGATTGGCAATTGCTCTTGTTATTATCGTGATGGTACTTGTTGTGGCGGGTTTAGTCATCTTAAACCTTCCCTCAACAAAAAATTATATAGCAGAAAAAGCAATAGAACAACTTAATAAAGAATTTAATACAGAAATTTCTGCGAAATCTACAGAAATTGATTTTTTTGGCGATGTGATTTTAAATGAAGTTGCCGTTCAAGATCATCATCATCTAGATTTTATACAGATAAAAAAACTAAAAGCATCTATTGACTTATTTGGAATAGTTTCTAGCTTAGGAAATAATAAACTCTCGTTTAATCATATTCAACTGGAAGAACCAACTGTAAATGTAATTACCTACAAAGGAGAAAGTCAAGATAATTTTCTAAATTTTATAGATAAATTTGATGATGGGAAACCGTCAGAAAAACCATCGACTTTTGAGTTCCTAAGTGAAATTGATGTACTTAATGGAAAACTAAAAATTATAAATCAAAACCTTAATGATTCCATTTGGTTAGATGCGAAAAATGTTAATATTGTTATTAATCAATTAAATACAAAAGGAAGTAATGTATCGCTAGATTTGGTGAAGTTTAATTTTGACGCAATAAAAAACGGAGAGGAATACCGTGTAAATCAATTAGGAGCAGAATTTATCTATTCAAAAAAAGCAATAAAGTTCAAAAATCTAATTTTTGAAACACAATCTTCTTCTGTTTTTGGAAATTTAGAATTTACGTACGAAGACCCAAGTCAATTAAGTGATTTTAGCAATAAAGTTATTTGGAATGCAGATATAATTCCTAACTCAACTATAGGAGGAAAGGATATTCGATATTTTTCTAGTGATTGGGATTCTGATGCAGTTTATCAGATTAAATCTAAAGCAACAGGAACTTTAAATAACCTTACACTTACTTCTACTCAACTTGCTTCTGAGTCAAACTATATTTCTGCGGAAAAGTTATCATTAAAAGACATTCTTAATGATAATTACTTTGTAGACATTAAAAATACATCTATTCAGACTTCAAACAACAAACTAAAATCCATTCTACCTACTTTTATTTCTGAAAATTTAAAAGACTATGCTTCGCCCTTTGGTAACATCAATTACAAAGGAGATTTTTCTATAAATCCCAGTAAGTTGATTATTGATGGGAATTTGATTTCTGCTCTCGGGAACGCAAAAGTAAAAGGGAAATTAGCAAATTATTCGGAGACAAATCCTACATACGACGCGACTATCAATGCAAGCAAACTAAATTTAAGTTCACTTATTGGTGATGAAACCGTTCAATCTTTTTCAGGTGTATTATCTGTAAAAGGGAAAGGTTTTGATTCTAAAAAAATGAATCTTGATTTCGATGCAAATCTTTCGTCTATTCATATAGCTAATTATTTTTTACAAAACCAAAAAGCAAAAGGACATATTGCTAACGAAAAATTAACTGCATTTTTAGATAGTAATGACCCAAAAGCAAAAGTTGACGCTAATATTGCATTGGATTTTTCGAAAGAAAAATTAAAGCTCGATGCAGATGGAACAATCCATGCGTTAGATTCATATTATTTTGGAATTACAAATGTTAAAGGAGAAACAATATCATCTAATTTTAACGTAAATACCTCTTTTTCCTCGTTAAACGACCTAGAAGCAACAGCAAACATAAATAGCTTTATACTTAATTCGCCTATAAACTCAATTATTATAAATGATTTAGATTTAGATACACATCTTACCGAAAGTGGAAGATACTTACATGTAGATTCTCCTTCAAATATCAACCTTACTATAGACGGAAAATACAATTTAGGAGATTTACCAGACACATTTATAAATGGATTTGGAGGAATGCTTGTAGGATACAAACCTAAAAAAACATACAAAAATCAAAATTACACTTTCGACCTTGAAATAGAAGATAGTTTCCTTGAACTCTTCATTAAAGATATTTCATTCAACTCAGGAACAAAAATTAATGGAAGTTATCAAGGTGAAGGAAATGTATTCGACCTTCATCTCTATTCTCCCAAGTTTTCGTACCAAAATATATCTTCTGAGAATTTAAAGGTAGATATAAATACTTCAAATTACGACAACAAGCTAAAGCTTACCTCTGATATTGTTTCCGTTTCGGATAACTTTGTGAGGAATGCTTCTATTTTAGCTACCAAACAAAACAAGGATTCTGTTTTAGTAAATACAAATTTTTATATAGACAAAGCACAAAAAAGTCCTTTTAATATAAACTTTTATCAAACACGAAAAAACGATAATTTCTTTTTCGGAATTGTAAACTCAACATTCGTTATAAACGATACCAATTGGGAAATAAATCCTAATAATAATCCTGAAATTGCTCAAGGAAGTTACAACATCAAAACAGGAGAAATAAACCTAAATGATTTAATCATTCAGTCACAAGATGCAGAATTAAAGATTGATGGAACATACAAATCGTTGGAAGATATACAAGCACAAGCAAATTTTAAAAATATTGCGTTAGAAAGATTTATTCCTAAAGATAAATTAGGAGACATAAAAATTGAAGGAATTGCAGACGGAAGTGTAAATATAGATGTTCTAGGTGGAGATATTCGTCCTTTGAGTAATTTACAAATAAAACAAGTAAAAATAAATGATGTATTGGTAGGAGATTTAAATTCAAATCTTTTCTTTAATGAAGAAAAAAAATCGCTGGAAATTGATGCCAAAATAAGTAACGAAAAAGTAGATAATCTTTCACTAAAAGGTTCTATAAACGATTATTACAATAATCCTAAATTAGATGTAAATGTAGCTTTCAATGATTTAAAAACCAATTTCTTGGAAGCTTTTCTTTCTGGAGTTTTGTCTAATATATCAGGATATGCAAACGGAGAAGTTCAATTAGGAGGAACTCTTACCAATCCTAATTACAATGGTTCGTTATTTATTTCTGATTTTGGCTTTATAGTAGATTACCTTGGTGTAGAATACAAATTTAAAGAAGAACAAGAAGTTTTGGTGTATTCCCTCGATGAAAAACCCATGAACATAGGAAACTTTTACATTCAACCTGCCGACTTTTATTCCGTAGGAAGAAGTCAAAAAAGAACAGGTTCTGTTTCTGGATTAATCCAAACAAGAGGTTTTCTTACATGGTTTCTAAACCTTGACTTTGAATCTGATAACCTAATGGTTTTAAACACTAATTATAAACAAAACGATTTGTTTTATGGAACTGTTTTTGCCAATGGGAATTTTTACTTGCATGGATTAACCGATGAGTTAAGTATTTCGGCAGATGCAACCGCACTTGAAGGTTCTAAACTTGTTTTGAATACAGGAGCAACTGCCGATGTAGAAGATGCAAGTAAAATATTGGTATTTAAAAAGCCAAAGAATGAAGAGAATACGCAAGAAAAGAAAGCAAATTCAAATAGCGATTTTGGTATGAACCTCGATTTTCGTGTGCGTGTAGACGAAAAAACAGAAATAAATGTAGTGTTAGATGAAGTTACTAGAGATGAGCTAGTTGCAAGAGGAAATTCAACTGATATTATTCGTTTTGAAATGTTTCCTAATGGAAAAATGGAAATGAATGGAAAATACGAAGTAAAATACGGAAGTAAATACCATTTTAGAACTTTGCTAGATAAAGTGTTTATAATAGAGTCGGGAAGTACAATTACTTGGAACGGAGACCCTTACGATGCAGATTTAGACATTACTGCTTCACAAACGAAGCAAGTTTCTAATGCAGGAGATTTCTTGCAAATGAGTAATGTTCCTATTATTCCTGTGGATTTAAAAGTTCTTATAACTGATAAACTTTCTAAACCAAAAATCAATTTTAAAGTTCAAGCTCCAAAAGCACCACAAAATGTAAAAGAAGAATTAAATGCCAAGTTTACCAATAATCAAGAATTAGAAAAAAATCAATTTGGAGTATTGTTACTAACATCAAAATTCCTGACCGATAATGGAGGAGTTACAGGTGTGCAAAGTTCTGCTTATGAAGTTGCTATTCGTCAGTTGGTTAACTTTTTAAATAATATTTCTTCCGATGTTCAATTTGATTTAGGGATTACAGAAGCAGACCAATTAAGTCAGACAGACAGCAGATTAAACGCAGGATTGAGTCTGAATGTAAATTCACGAGTAAAAGTAAAAGGAAATGTAGGAGTTCCGTTTGGTTCAGGAGCAACAGGAAACAATCAGCTTACAGCGGAAGGAGAATTAGAATGGGATATTTCAAAAAGAAATGATAATAGCTTGCTTATAAGAGGATTTTCTCGTCCTACTTCTTTTGGTTTAGAAAATTATAATTTAGGAGTTTCTCAGCTTCAAAGTTATGGAGGAGGAATTGTGTACAGAAAAAGTTTTGATTCGTTTAGAGAATTTTTTGGTTTATCTCCAAAAAAAGAGCAAGATTCTATTCAAGTGCAAAAATAGACAATCTAAATTATACTATTATTATGTTTATTGTTGCTTAGTGTTCTTTTTACAAAAAAAACTTTCTATTTACTTGTATAATAGTTTTTTTTTTTTTCTTTGCTGGCGAGAATTTAGATTAATATCATGATTCATGTTGATATTAATGTACTATAGAGAGAATAATGAAAATTAAAATAAGGTTAGTATTTGTTGTACTGTGTTCAAATTTAGTATTTTCACAGAAAGCTAATCAAGATAGTTTGTTTCATTTAGCAGAGAAGCAACTACAGGAAGTAATAATAAAAGGGAAAAAACCAGTTTTTGAAACAAAGTCTGATAGATTTGTTTTTAATGTAGAAGGTTCTTCGTTGGTTGAAGGTACTAATATGTTAAATGTTCTACAACAAACTCCATTAATTAATATTGATGAAAATCAAGGATTAAACATCTTGGGAGTAAATAGTATGGCGGTGGTTTACATTAATAACAGAAAATCTATTTTAACGGGAACTGATTTAATGAATTATTTAAAAACCATGCCTGCGGATAACATTGTGAAAATTGAAATCATCACTTCTCCGTCTGCAAAATACGACGCTTCTGATGCTGGAGTAATTAATTTAATTTTAAAAAGATTAGAAAATGAGGGTTGGAAAGGAAATTTTTCTATGAATAACGAACAAAAACGTAAAAATAGTCAAAACAGTAATGCTTATTTAAACTATCACAAAGGAAAGTTCACTCAAAGTACCACGTTTCATATTGGAGAAAATAGAATGCTTACTTACAACAATATCAATAATTTAATTTATTCTACAGGAACTACTCAACGAATTGATGCTACTATTTTAAACAAAGATTTTCATATCGGAGGTACTCATTCAATGGACTATGAATTAAACGAGAATAACCTTATTGGAGCAGTTGTTGAATTACATACCAACTTACCTAAAATAGAACAGAGTAACTCAAATTTCACGTTGAGTAATACAGGAGTAGTTACCAATCCTTACTTTTCTAACAGTCAAAGTGATGGACAAGCAAAAATGGTAGCAGGTAATTTATTTTATAAATACAACAATAACAAAACCAATAGAAGTTTTGAAACCAATTTTGATTGGGTGTATCATAATATGTATAATAACACACAATTTTCTACTTATCAATCCAATCCAAATATTTGGGATTATGCTAATTCCATTGGAACAGATGAAAGCAAAAGAAATTACGCACTACGTTTAGATTATGCACAACCTTTGGGAAGTTATAACTTGGAAATTGGAGCAAAAAGCAATTACTTAAATTTAGATAGTCCGTACAATTTTTCTTTATGGAATGGAACAAATTTTATAAATGACACAAATAAAACCAATGCGTTTAAATATGAGGAATTCATCAATGCAGGATATTTAAATTTAAGTAAAACGTTTTTTAAAAAGCTTAATGTAAAATCTGGTTTACGAGTAGAAAATACAGACATCAAAACTTTACAAGAAGTTAATTCAGTAAAAAGTAATCAAAATTATACCAATTGGTTGCCTTATTTAAACTTAAATTATAAATTTAACGATAACCATAATTTAACATTAAGCTATAAAAAATCTATTTGGAGACCTTTTGCTAATGAATTAAACCCTTTTGTATTTTTTACCAATTTAGAAAATGTATCTACTGGGAATCCGAGGTTATTACCAAGAACAAAAGAGAAATATCAAGTAAGTTATACTATTTACAAATCATTTACTATTTTTAGTTACTATCAAAATATGAAAAATTTAATAAATAGTAGTGCCGTCAAAGAAAATGAAATATTAATAAGAAAACCACAAAATTTAAATGGAAATATAGATGAATATTATCTTGGATTGAGTGTTAATAAATCCATTTTCAAAAATAAAATTAATATTAATTCAACAGCAGGTTTAATATATTTTAATACAAATCAAGTAAATACTATTGATAATTTAAATTTAAAGAGTGATTACGTTGGTAGAGTGAATTTTAACATAACATATAATAATATATTAAATACTGGTATTAATTTAGGATTGTATAATTCATTTGTAACAGCATCCAATTATATTAATTATTCCATTAATAAACCATCATTGAGAACGACTTTTGAATTTTCAAAAGAGTTTAAAAATGGTTTTGAAGTTGAATTTGGAGGATGGGATCCATTCAGCATATATCAATGGGAATCAACTTTTTATGCTCCAGAGGCATCATTTACAACTAATATTAATAGAGATTTAAGAGGTATATATTTCAGTGTAATTAAGAAATTTGGAAACACCAAATCCAAAAGCAGTAAAAAAACAGAGTCTTATAAAGGAAGGATATGGAGCGGAAACTCAAGTGAATAATATGACTTAATTTATTTAGTAATTACAAAAGGCCATTGTATGCACTAAATAATTTAAATAAAGATTGCAATCAAGACGAGTGAAGTAGAAAGTCTATAAATTCCTATTTCAAAATAAACAGCGGAAGTCGAAAAGCTAACGAGTAGGCACAAATATTAAATTTTACAAATGAAAATATCATTAGAAGCTTTCAAAAAGAAAGCACAAGAAGTTAAATCAGAAGAATTATTAAAAGTAATCGCTGGAGGTTCAGGAGCTTCACAATGTCACCCAGGGGAATGTTAAATCAGAAAGAAGAATTCCTGAAGGTTCATGAGTTTTAACTTGTCACCCTTCATAGGGGTTTAATTTAATCATGAAGATAGGGAATCATTTTCCTATCTTCTTTGATAATTAAAATATATTTTATGTTTGAAAATAAGATTAGAGAATTTACAATAGAAGGAAGAATTCATTGGAATAATACAATGAGAATGCTATTATACAAAAATGATGAAGATATTTTTGATAAAATTAATTTTGAAGATGATAGTATTTACCAAAATCCTTTTCTCAATGCTTACTTTAGTAGTGAAGGAAGTGTAAGAAATAATAACAATATTTTAAATTCTATACTATTTCATGATTTACAACAAGAAATTATACCTCTGCAACTTGATAGGTATGGAAAAACATATATTTCTAAATTTGGTTGGTATGAATCTAATGAGGAGATTATCAACTTAACAAAAGATGTTAAATTTGAACCTTCGCTATTTGTAGAGGGTACTAATATTGAAATTTTAAAATATCCCATAGAGTTACTTGATCAATGTTATAATAAAGTCGGTGTAGAAATAGAAAAAATCACAAAAGAAAAAACAAATGATTTAATTAAAGCTTATAATTTAATTAAATCTTATGTCCCCGAATACTTTAATTTGATAAATGAATTTGCGTCTAAATCAATGATTTTTAACACCTTACCTGAAAATATAAATTCTTTTGCTCATAAAAGTGCTATTGGAATAGGTTTTTACAATGCTTATCAAGAAAATTATGATGAAGTATTTTTTATTGATGATATAGCACATCAAAAAGGTCATTCATTAATGTTCACAATACTCCATGATAAAAAACAATTCTTTCTAATTGATGATGAAAATACAACTATACAGTCTTTATTAAAAAGAACAAAAACTTACAAATACCCTCGTTCAGTAGAGATTTGGTTTCATGCTTTATATACCTACTATACTAGTTTTACCTGCTTAGATGCCTGTGTTCAAAATAAAGTACTTAATAAAGAACAAGAAAATGAAGCATTAGGTAGAATACTGCTTTATATTTATAGATGTCATTATGATTTAAATTTAATAAACAATCCTATAAATCATACTGAAATTTTTAATTTCATTACAGAAGAACCCAATTTTGAAAATGATTTATCAAAAAATATTTTCACTTCAGACGGACTAATTATACTTAACGAAATCAAAAGAAAATGGTATGAGATGTATAAGAAATATTATTTTAATCTTAAAGATTTAACCTTAAATCAGCAAGCCTATAATTTTGACTTTAGTGTATTTAAACAAGAAAATAACTTATGAAAAAAATCATTTTTGATTTATTTTTGTTAGCTTTTTTGATAATAACTAATTTTTTATCTGCCCAAGAAACTAACTTTAAACTCTGTGGCGACTCAACGTTAATACCATATTATTTCCCAGAATTATCTTATAGACCTGATTTTCATGAAGTGAAAAAATACTTTTCAGAAAATTATTCTGCTGAAAAATTTAAAAATGCGCCTAACAATACTGGAATGATTCATATTGTATTTTGGGTAAACTGCAAAGGAGAAACAGGTAATTATTCAATAGAAACATTTGATTACGATTATAAATATTGTGAAATGGATGAGAATTTAAAGCAATTTTTTTTAGATTTAACTAAAAACTTAAAAGTTTGGAAAACAATACCTGAAAATGAAAAGTATTTAAATTTTCATAAATTCTATATTTTTAAAGTTAAAAATGGAGAATTAGTAGAAATCTTACCTAAATAAATTATGATGAAACGTCCGTTTTAATTTATTTAACAGACATATGATTAAGGACGTTCCATCTGATTGATAAAAAATAAACTATGAAATATATTTTATTCCTATTTATCAGCACGTCGTTATTTTGTCAAAATTTGAGTGTAGAAACTGAAAAGTATTTACAAGAATTAGTTAAAAATTATCCTGATTCTTTAAAATCATATGACAAAAATAAAATTTTTGATATAGGTTATAAAAATGCTTGGCTCGGTTACAATAAACGAGGAGAAGAACTCATGCAATACGGTTTGAAAAAAATGCAACAAGATTCTTTATACCAAAGTATGCGTCATTCTTCCGTTCAAAACACGAAAAATGGTTTTTTCGTACAAGCAATAGAGAAATTAGAAAAGTCCTCAAGTCAAATTCCTGAAATTAGCGGATATTACGGTTGGGTTTTACTCTACTATTACCACGACTACTCACGAGCTTTAAAGAATTTAGAAATTTTTGACAACCTTACACCAAATTTTGTAGATGCTCCAATGGGAGAATGTGTTTTATTTTTAAAAGGTATTTGTTACATGAAAATGGAAAACTATGTAAAAGCAATTGAAGAATTTAATCAAAGTGAAAAAAATTCTGATGAACATTTTGGGAAGTATAATTATCCTCATGAATTGCAAATCTACAAAGGTAGGTGTTATGAAAAATTAAATAATTTAAACGAAGCTTTGAAGTGTTATGATTTAGCTAATAAAGTAGCAAAAACAGCAGATGGTTTTTATTACAAAGCAATAATTTTACAAAAACTAGGAAAAAAAGAAGAAGCAAAAATAAATTTAAAACAAGCACTCGAACTTATTAAAAAATGTACAAAAAGTCAGGATAAATATGTTGAGATGTTTGATGAAATATACATTCAAGATATTGAAAAAACTTTAGTAGAATGAAAATCATACAATCTTTTTGGGCAGGAGATAATCACGATGTTTTAGATGCAAAAGGTTGGCTATCTGCTAAATATCATTGGTTAGGTTGGATTTTATCTGTTAATCAATTAAGAAAATACCACGAAGAAGTAGAACTTTATACCGATGAATTTGGGTATAAAATATTAATCGAAACCTTACAACTTCCTTATACCAAGGTTAATGTAGTTTTAGATAAATTAAATAGTTATCCTTCAGGTTTGTGGGCTTTGGCAAAAATAGAAGCGTATTCATTATGCAAAACCCCGTTTATTCATGTAGATGGAGATGTTTTTGTTTGGGAAAGTTTAACTGATAAATTCGAAACAGCAAAATTAGTAACTCAAAATTTAGAGCATACCACCGAATATTATCGTACCATGTGGAATAACATTACTGCAAAAATCACAACTATTCCAAATGAAATGCAAAATTTTCACAAAAACAAAAGCAATAATGCGTATAATATGGGGATTTTTGGAGGAAATGATATGGATTTTATGAGTTATTATACCAAACTGAGTTATGAATTTGTAAACAAAAATAAAGATTTTTTAAAAGATATTGATTTATTTAACTTCAATATTTTCTTTGAACAAGTTTTATTTTATGAATTAACAACTCAGCAAAATAAAAAAGTAGAAGTACTCATTCACGAAGATATTGGAGATAATGAATATCACGGATTTGCTGATTTTGAAAGAGTTCCAACAAAAAAAACATACTTACATTTATTGGGCGTTTTTAAAAGAAATGAAGTCGCTTGTAAAAAAATGGAAGATTACATTTTAAGATTTTACCCAGAATTTATCCCTAAATTAAAAACCATTTTACCTAATGAATTTAATTATTTTGATTTTGAATATTCTTTTACCTTTTCAGAAAATGAAAAATTAAGAAAAGAATATTTATTGAATACATTGAACAATACAAAAATTCAAATAAATAATAAAAATCTTTATATCAGAAACTTGTTTTTTCAAGACCAGAACCAATTTTTTAATACATTTATTGAAAATAAAACAAGTTTTTACATCTTAAAATTAATTGATTTTGAATTAATTGACCAAAAAATAAAAGTATTTGATTACAATGATAATTTTAAAGAAGTTGAAATTGACGAAATTGATTTAATTATTTTCTCGGAATTAAAACAACCCATTTTATTTAATTCATTTTTAAAAAACATTGAAACTTATTTAGGTAATGATTTTTCAGAAGAAGATACACAAGAATTTAAAAATACGATTACATTAAGAATCCTTCATTTAATACAAGATAAAGTTTTAGCAGTAATCAAATATGTTTAAAAAATTTCCATTTTATCAACAATTAGAAGGAAAAGATTGTGGTCCGACTTGTTTACGAATGATTGCTAAATATTTTGGAAAATCATTTAGTTTGAATTATTTAAGGAGTTTATCTGACACCACACGAGAAGGAAGCAGTATGTACGGAATTTGTCAAGCAGCGGAGAAAATTCACTTAAATTCTTTTGCAACAAAAATTAATTACAATACTTTACTTTTAGCACCTTTACCTTGTATTGTTTTTTGGCATAATTACCATTATGTTGTGGTATATAAAATAAAAAATGATTTTGTATATATTTCAGACCCAGCAATTGGGCAAATTAAATTTCATAAAAACGATTTCATAAATTCTTGGATTAGTAAAAATGCTGATGAAAATACAGAAGAAGGATTAGCTCTATTTTTTGAATCAACGGAGAAATTTCATAAAATTAAAAGTAGCCAATTAAGTCAAAGTAATTTTAAAGCATTTACCTACATAACTCGTTATTTAACCAAACATAAAAAATTAGTTTTATTTCTTTTATTAGCATTATTAATTGAAAATAGTTGTTCATTCTTTTTTCCCTTTTTAACTCGTAACATCGTTGATAAAGGGATAATTCCAAAAAATATAGATTTCATTTATTTAATTCTTTTGGGGCAGCTAATACTATTTATAGGACAGACAACCGCACAGGTAGTTCGTTCAAGGGTACTTTTACATTTAAGCACTCGGATAAATATCAATTTAGTTTCAGATTTTTTTGATAAATTAATGAACTTACCTATTTCATTTTTTGACTCAAGATTAACAGGTGATTTACTAGAAAGAATAAGAGATAATCGAAGAATTGAACAATTTCTAACTGGAAACTCTTTAAATACATTATTTTCTATGGTAAATTTTGTAATTTTTGGCGGAGTGCTTTTTTACTACAATTACATAATTGCTTTAATTTTCTTTAGTGGTAGTCTACTTTATATTTTATGGTTATTTTTCTTTTTAGAAAAAAGAAAAATTCTTGATTTCCATCGTTTTTCTCAAGCATCAGAAGACCAATCCAAAACAATGGAAATTATTTTTGGTATGCAGGAAATTAAAATAAATAACGCAAAAGAAGAAAAAAGAAAAGAATGGGCAGAAATTCAACAAAAAATGTATAAAATTCAAATGCGAGTTTTAACAGTTGAACAATGGCAAGTCGTTGGTTCTAGTTTTATAAGTCAATTAAAAGATATTTTAATTATTTTTATTTCAGCAACTTTTGTAATTAAAGGAGTATTAACCTTAGGGACGATGTTAGCGATACAATACATTATTGGTCAGTTAAATACTCCATTATTTCAGTTAGTTTCATTTATTCGTTCTTCACAAGATGCAAAAATTAGTTTAGAAAGATTATCAGAAATTCATTTAAAAGAAAGCGAAGATAATAAATTGTTTTCTATTGAAGATAGCTTAAACGGAGATATAAAAATTGAAAACCTTACGTTTAATTATCAAGGTTCTTTAAAACCTACCCTTGAGAATATAAATTTAACTATTCCTAAAAATAAAATAACTGCAATCGTTGGAACAAGTGGAAGCGGTAAAACTACTTTGCTAAAAATGATTATGAAATTTTATGAACCTTCAAAAGGTAATATAGTAATTGATAATCAAGATTTAAATAAAATATCAAATCAATTATGGAGAGATAATTATGGTGTTGTAATGCAAGATGGTTTTATTTTTAATGATACTGTTCAAGGCAATATTTGTGTAGGAAATAATGAAAATATTGATTATATAAAATTAGAAAATGCTTTAAAAATATCAAGATTAGAAGATTTTGTCGATTCATTACCTTTAAAGTTGAAAACAAAAATAGGTAATGATGGAAATGGAATTTCGGGAGGTCAAAAGCAACGAATTTTAATTGCTCGTTCGGTGTATAAAAACCCTCATTATTTATTTTTTGACGAGGCAACTTCTGCTTTAGATGCTAAAAATGAAAAAGTTATTCATGATAATCTTCAGAAATTTTTTAAAGGAAAAACAGTTGTGATTATTGCTCATCGTCTTTCTACGGTAAAAAATGCCGACCAAATTGTAGTTTTAGAAAAAGGAGAAATCACTGAGATCGGAACACACAACGAGCTCGTAACGAAAAAAGGAAATTATTTTAATCTTGTTAAAAATCAGTTAGAGTTAGGTAGTTAGAGGAAATCTGATTTGTATTGTGAGGTAATACCAAACAAATTTATACATTTGTTGAAAGTAGCTATAAAATTTCAACCATCATGAGTAATTATTTCATTAAAAGTTTCGAGGAATATTTTGGTATATATAGAAAATCAGTTGAAAATCCAGAATTATTTTGGCAAGAAATAGCAGAAGAGCATTTTCTATGGAGAAAAAAATGGGATAAAGTGCTTGATTGGGATTTTACTAAGCCAGAAATTAAATGGTTTCAAGGAGCAAAACTAAACATTACAGAAAACTGTATAGATAGACATTTGGTAAATAGAGCAGATAAAGTAGCTGTTATCTTTGAACCAAACAATCCTGAAGAAAAAGAAGAAAAAATCACGTACCAACAGTTGTACGAGAGAGTCAATAAAATGGCAAATGTTCTGAAATCTCAAGGAGTCAAAAAAGGAGATAGAGTTTGTATTTATCTTCCAATGATTCCAGAACTTACTATTTCTGTATTGGCATGTGCTAGAATTGGAGCTATCCATTCGGTAGTTTTTGCAGGTTTTTCTTCACAAGCATTAGCAACTAGAATCAATGATTCCGACTGTAAAACGGTAATCACGAGTGACGGTTCGTATAGAGGAAATAAAACCATTGATTTAAAACGTATTGTAGATGATGCATTAGAAGAATGTAAAAATGTTGAAACTGTACTCGTCGTTAAACGAATCAACTCAAACATAAAACTAAAAGAAAATAGAGATAAATGGTTAGCTCCTTTGTTAGAAGAAGCATCTAATGAATGCAATGCTGAACTGATGGATGCCGAAGATCCTTTGTTTATATTGTATACCTCGGGTTCTACAGGTATGCCAAAAGGAATGGTTCATACCACAGGTGGATATATGGTTTATACTGCTTATACGTTTAAAAATGCTTTTAATTACCAAGAAAACGATGTTTATTGGTGTACAGCAGATATTGGTTGGATTACAGGTCATAGCTACATTGTATACGGACCTTTGCTAAACGGAGCTACAACGTTAATGTTCGAAGGAGTTCCTAATTATCCTGATTTTAGTAGATTTTGGCAAATAATAGAAAAATATAAAGTCAATCAGTTTTATACTGCACCTACAGCTATTAGAGCATTAGCAAAAGAAGGAATAGAACCAATTACACCTTACGATTTATCTTCATTAAAAGTGCTTGGAACAGTAGGAGAACCTATAAACGAAGAAGCTTGGCATTGGTATGATGACAACATTGGGAAGAATAAAGTTTCTATAGTAGATACTTGGTGGCAAACGGAAACAGGAGGGATTATGATAACTCCACTACCTTATATTACACCTACAAAACCGACCTACGCAACACTTCCTTTTTTGGGCATACAACCCGTACTTATGGATGAAAATGGAGAAGAAATAAAAGAAAATCAAGTAGAAGGAAGACTATGTATAAAATATCCTTGGCCGTCTATTGCAAGAACTATTTGGGGAAATCATAAGCGATACAAAGAGACTTATTTTTCAACTTTTAAAAATAAATATTTTACAGGAGATGGAGCACTCAGAGATGAGGTTGGTTACTACAGAATTACAGGTAGAGTAGACGATGTAATTATAGTTTCTGGTCATAATTTAGGAACAGCTCCTATAGAAGGTGCTATTAATGAGCATTCGATGGTTGCAGAGTCAGCAATTGTAGGATTCCCTCACGATATAAAAGGAAACGGACTTTACGGATACATCATTCTTAAAGTGATAGGCGAAGGTAGGAATCATGATAATGTACGAAAAGAAATCAATCAATTGATTACAGAACAAATAGGTCCTATTGCTAAACTAGATAAAATTCAGTTTGTGCGTGAATTACCAAAAACCCGAAGTGGAAAAATTATGCGTAGAATTTTAAGAAAAATTGCACATAAAGACACCTCTAATTTAGGCGATACTTCTACCTTACTTAATCCTGAAATTGTACAAGAAATCATGGATAACGCATTATAAGGGAATATTAGTTCGAAATTCTGCAAGTTTAAAAAAATATGGAATTTTCGATTAAATCGCTTACTTTTGAATTGATTTTTATTTCAAAAAAACTTCCATGGAAAATACACAAAAATTAATTCTTGAAATTAATAAAATAGGAGAGGAATTAGCAAAAATAGAATCTCCTACGGGTCTTTTGATGCAACAAAATAGAATTCAAGAATTGTATGAGAAATTTATCTATTTTAAAGTTTCTCAAGAAAATATTGGTCGCATTTCAGAAAAACCAAAGGAAAAAGAGATAAAAATTGAACAAGAAAAACCTATTAACAAGGAAATTCCAATAAAAGTAGAGGAGAAAATAGAAGAAATTCCTGCTAAAAAAATAGAAGAGGAAGTAAAAACGGAGTCAATAATCGAAAATGATATAAAAGAAAAACCTATTCATATAGTTGAAAGTTCTAAAAACCTTACAAATATTCAACTGAGCTTAAATGATAGAATTGCTTTTATTACGAAACTCTTTAATGGTGAATCAGAAAAATGTACTGCAGCAATAGAGGCATTCAATAAATTAAAAACCAAAAATGATTCTATGGTTTTATTTAATGAATTAAGTGCAAAATTCGATTGGAACGGAAAAGAAGAATTTTCAGATAGACTCAAAGAACTCATCGATAACCGATTTAATTAATGAGTGGAAAATTATACTTAGTTCCTACTCCTATTGGAAACTTAGAAGATATTACCTTTCGTGCTATACGAATTTTAAAGGAGGTTGAATTAATTCTTGCAGAAGACACTCGTACCAGCGGAAAATTACTCAAGCATTTTGGTATAGAAACACCTATGCAGTCGTATCATATGCACAACGAACACACCAAGCTGGATTTTTTTACAGAAAAACTTAAATCAGGAACGTCTATAGCTCTTATTTCTGATGCGGGAACTCCTGCGATTTCTGATCCTGGTTTTCTTCTTGTTCGCGAAGCAATAAAAAATAACATAAACGTAGAATGTTTACCTGGAGCAACGGCTTTTATTCCTGCTCTTGTAGTTTCAGGACTTCCTTGCAATGAATTTGTCTTTGTTGGATTTCTTCCTCAAAAAAAAGGAAGACAAACCAAACTTACCGAACTTGCACAAGAAAAGAGAACGATTATTCTTTACGAGAGTCCTCATAAAATCATAAAAACACTCACTCGAATTGTTGAGTTTTTTGGCGATGAAAGACAACTAACTGTTAGTAGAGAAATTTCCAAGCTTTACGAAGAAACGCTTAGAGGAACTGCTTCTGAACTGCTAAATAAAATTTCTGATAATCCAATAAAAGGAGAAATTGTTGTTTGTATAGATGGCATTAAATAAAAAAAACTGCCAAGAAATACATCTTGACAGCTTTTGAATGAAAAATATTGTGTTATAATCTTTTTAACTCTAATATTTAGAAACTATATGCAGCACCTACTAAGAAGTTTGCAGAACTTCCTGTTGCTTTTCCATCAGAATTTTTATATATATCTTTATCAGAAGATTCAAATCTAATTTCTGGTTTAATTTGAAGATTACCTTCTGTGTAAGTTAAAGATAAAGTATTTGCTAGTACATTATTATCCGCAACAGTAATGATTCCGTCTTGGTCATCTAAATATTCACATCTATAGTTTAAAGCAACTTTGTCATTAAATGCATATCCTAAATATCCTACCAAAGACATCCAACTTGTATCGGCAACTCCTGTAAGGTCAGAAGATTTATTTACGTGAGTTCCGTCGAATCCTACTTTAAACTCATCTGTTACTTGGTATGCTGCAGTTAAACCAAACTGAGAAACATTATCAGTTGCTGGATTATTACTTCCTTGTTGTCCATTTAAGTAAGCAGAAAATTTATCTCCACTATATCCTAATTGCCAAATAAAGTATTTGTTATCAAATTGCGTTGCAGACTTATAATCAGTTGGGTTTGCAATTCCTGCCATAATGTTAAATCCTCCTTCGATTTCATAGTTTGCTTTTAAACCTGTATGCCCAAAAGGTCCATTAGTGAAAGCATAAGACATAGAGTAAATGTCATTATCTACCGCATTCATTAATTCGTATCCTACATGCGTTGCCCAAGAACCAGCAGTAATGGTAAGTGCATCGGTAAGAGCATAATCTAAATACAACTGTTTAATCATAAAGTCTGGACTTGTACTTCCTGTATTAAAGGTATTCCCATCAGTGTCTAACACATCTTCTCCATTTACGTCTTTAAGGTTTATATAACTATTAAATGAAAAGTCTGCTGCTCTTTTTCCAAATCCTAAATCTGCAGTAATGGCAGCTTTTCCAAAAGAGTTGGTAAGTGTTAAAGACACCATTCCTAATTCAAAAGAATCATTAGAGTCTGTGAAAGAAGTTTTGTTATTATTTTGGTTGGCAAAATCTCTTTTGTAGTAAACGTCAGCAGAACCACTGATTTCTGTATTTTTAATAAATTTTTCAAAACCTGTTTCTTCTACTTCTACTACCTCTACTTCTTGTGCAGAAAGTAATGAAGTTGACATAATTCCTACGCCTAAAAATATCCTTTTTCCTGTTTTTAAAAATGTTGATTTCATATTATTTTGTTTTTATTTTCGTAATTAAATTGAATTTGTTTGTTTTTAGAAAAAGGTCTTTTGATTCATAAAGGCACAAAAGACCTTAAAAAATATATAAAAATGAAGCGGATTAGTCGTCTAGTAAATCAGGATATGCACTCATCTTGTGTTCGTGAATATCTAATCCTTCCACTTCTTCTTTTGGACTTACTCTTAATCCCATAGTTGCTTTAAGTATTAATACTAGTACCACAGAGATTGCTACTACAAATGCTCCGTAAGAAAGTATTCCTATCAACTGAGTTCCTACGCTAGAACCTTCTCTGAAAATTCCTACGGCTAATGTTCCCCAGATACCATTCATTAAGTGAACAGGAACAGCTCCTACAGGGTCATCTAATTTTAATTTATCCATTAATAATACTCCTAGTACAACTAATACTCCAGAAACAGCTCCTATAATGATTGAAGCAGTGATGCTTACTGAATCTGCACTTGCTGTAATACCTACTAAACCTGCTAAGATTCCGTTTAATGCCATAGTAACGTCTAACGAACCACTTGTTATTTTTGAAGTTATGATTGCTACTACTGCTCCAGTTGCTGCTGCTAAACATGTAGTTACAAGAGTGTAAGAGGTAGCTCCTGGTTCAGCAGAAAGAACAGACCCTCCGTTAAATCCAAACCAACCTAACCAAAGTAAAAATACTCCAATTGCTGCCATAGGAATGCTATGTCCTTCTAGTGGTTTATCTCCTCCGTATTTTCCAATTCTAGGTCCTAAAAATGCAATATATACTAATGCTGCCCAACCTCCTACTGAGTGTACTAAGGTAGAACCTGCAAAATCATAGAATCCCATTTCAGCTAAGAATCCTCCTCCCCAATGCCAAGAACCAGCAATTGGATATACCAAACCTACTAGTACCACAGAGAATACCAAGAATGTTTCTAATTTAGCACGTTCTGCTACTGCTCCAGAAACAATAGTCGCTGCTGTAGCGGCAAACATTCCTTGAAATAAAAAGTCTGTCCAGTAAGTGTAACCTTCATTATAAGCTAGGTCTAAAGCTCCATCTTTTATTGGTGCTTCCAGTCCAAATCCTGCAAAGCCAAAGAAACCGTTAAAATCTCCTGGATACATCAAATTAAATCCAGCTAGTGCATACAATAATAATCCCCCTGTTATAATACACACATTTTTAAATAATATATTAATTGTGTTTTTTGATCTTGCTAGTCCTATTTCTAATGTTGAAAACCCTAAGTGCATGATGAATACCAAAGCGGTACATATCATCATCCAAACGTTATTTATAGTTAATAATTCCATAATTTTATTTTTTTATTTTAGTGATATACCTCCTTTTTCTTTAGTTCTAATTCTATACGCTTCTATTATTTCAGAAACAAATATTTTCCCATCTCCTACATCTCCTGTATATGCGGATTCTAAAATTGCTTGTATCGAAGGTTCTAAAAATTCATCATTACACACATATTGTATATGTCTTCTTTGAATATCAGAAGTACTATAACTTATTCCTCTGTATACGTGTCCTACTTTTTCATTACCTATTCCACTCACGTCCCAATACGAAAAAAAGGTAATCCCAACTTCATGTAGTGCTTTCTTAACACTACTGTACTTGGATTTTCTAATAATTGCTTCTACTTTTTTCATTTTTACTATTTTTTGAATTATTTATGAAGCAAATTTATATGTATAATCAACACACCCCTTTATTTTTGAATGAATAATTCATAAAAATTGAATTATTTTCATTTTAACCTCTAAAAAATTAAGTATATAATATTTTTTAATATAATTTTCACAACAAAACCCCTCAAATTATTAATGTTATTGTGTGAAAAAAGAGAATCATTACTAATTCCCCCTTAAGAGAATAGGTATTTGCTAATAAATGCCATTGTTTTTTATGATAATAGAAGATTAAATCCTAATTTTGTAGGAACAAAAAAACAGAACAATGAGCTTCAATAGAATACAAGCAGATTTAAAGAGTTTATTTCCCGAAAAAGGCGTTAAGAATGCTCCATTAGTAGAGCAAGAAGAGTATTTAGTAGATGGTAAGTTTAAATCTTGGGAAGGTCCTTTTAACGAGGTTTTTTCAGCAATTGGTACCCACTCGGAGGATTCTTTAGAAGTAGAACGCTTCTATTTAGGGAAAATCCCCAAAACAGGAATCGATGAAGCAATGGAATGTCTAGAAAGTGCCGAGAAAGCATACCAAAATGGATTTGGGGAATGGCCTACATTTTCTGTGGAAAAGAGAATTCAGCATGTAGAAAAGTTTGCGGGAGAGATGATTAAGCTGAGAGAAGAAGTGGTACAGCTTTTAATGTGGGAAATTGGAAAATCTCAAAAAGATTCCGAAAAAGAATTCGATAGAACTGTAAAATACATCTACGACACCATTGAATCCTTAAAAAAACTAGAGCGAAAATCTGCAAGTTTTTTTATAGAAGAAGGTGTAATTGGTCAGGTACGTCGTTCTCCACTAGGAATTGCTTTTTGTATAGGTCCTTATAATTATCCATTAAATGAAACTTATACTTTATTTATACCTGCTCTTATTATGGGGAATGTAGTAATGTTTAAACCACCAAAACACGGTTCTTTACTTCATTATTCATTATCCAAAGCCATTCAGAAATGTTTTCCAAAAGGAGTTGTTAACTACGTATACGGAAAAGGAAGTGAAGTAGTTGCTCCATTAATGAATACAGGAAAAATAGATATCTTAACTTTGATTGGTTCTAGTAAAGTAGCCAGCGATTTAAAAAAGGCTCACCCAAAAGTAAATCGATTAAGAGCAATTCTTGGTTTAGATGCAAAAAACCCAGCCATTGTTTTAGATAATGCAGATATAGATAATGCAATTAATGAATGCGTTCTAGGAAGTCTTTCGTTTAACGGACAAAGATGTACAGCTCTAAAAATTCTTTTTGTACACGAAAAAATAAAAGATGAATTTATTAAAAAGCTTTCTCGTAAAATCGATGCTTTAAAACTAGGAATGCCTTGGGATAAAGATGCAGATATTACTCCGCTTCCTGAAGATAACAAAATAGATTACTTAAATGAATGCATAGAAGATGCCATGAGTCAAGGAGCTGAGGTAATGAATAAAAAAGGAGGAGAACATATTGGGTCGTTATTCCACCCAGCAGTGGTATATCCCGTAAAAGAAGGAATGAAACTATACCGAGAAGAGCAATTTGGTCCCATCGTTCCTGTGGTATCTTTCTCAGATTTAGACGAACCTATTAATTATATGATTACTTCTGACCACGGTCAGCAGGTAAGTATATTTGGAACCGATACCAAAGAAATATCTCACTTGGTAGATGGATTGGTAAATCAAGTTTCTCGTGTGAATATCAATACACAATGTCAAAGAGGTCCTGATACTTTCCCATTTACAGGAAGAAAAGACTCTGCGGAGGGAACCCTTTCTGTTTATGATGCTTTGCGTTCTTTTTCAATTAGAACCGTTGTTGCAACAAAAGATAATAAAGCCAATAAAGAAATTATAAACACCATCGTTACCGAAGGTCAATCCAATTTCCTTTCTACTCACTTTATTTTCTAATTCATAAAAATTAATACTTAAATCATCTTAGATATTTTTATTTAAGATGATTTTTTTATTTTTATACCTTATTAATTACCAGATGAAATACTACATTATAGCAGGAGAAGCTTCAGGAGATTTACATGGTTCTAATCTAATGAAAGAACTCAAAAAATTAGATTCTAATGCAGAATTTAGATTTTGGGGAGGAGATTTAATGCAGAAACAAGGAGGAACTCTCGTGAAACACTTCAAAGACCTTGCTTTTATGGGTTTTTTAGAAGTGATTAAAAATTTAGGAACAATTCTTAAAAATATAAAATTCTGTAAAAAGGATATTTTAAACTTCAATCCCGATCGCCTTATTTTTATTGATTATCCTGGATTTAATCTAAGAATTGCAAAATTTGCAAAAGAACATAAAATCAATACACATTACTATATTTCTCCTCAACTTTGGGCATGGAAATCATCTCGCGTACATCAGATAAAAAGAGATATAGATAGAATGTATGTAATTCTACCTTTTGAAAAACAGTGGTATGAAAAACATAATTATAAAGTTGACTTTGTAGGACATCCATTATTAGACGCCATTGAAAACTTTCCTGAATTTGATAAAAATAAGTTTAAGGAAGATAATTCATTAAATTCAAATCCAATAATAGCATTACTTCCTGGAAGCAGAATACAGGAAATTGAAAAAATGTTGACAATAATGTTGAGCATAAAAGATGATTTTCCTAATTATCAATTTGTTATTGCAGGAGCTCCATCTATACCCAAAGAAGTCTATGAAAAATACACGAATAATCAAGTAAAATTAGTCCAAAACCAAACCTACAAACTGTTAAAACTAGCAACTTCGGCATTAGTTACGTCGGGAACAGCAACCTTAGAAACGGCTCTTTTTGATGTTCCAGAAGTAGTTTGCTACAAAGGAAGTGAAATTTCATACCAAATAGGAAAAAGACTTATAAAACATATAAAATACATTTCTCTTGTAAATTTAATTCTAAATCGTGAGGTCGTGAAAGAATTAATTCAAAATGAACTTACTACCAAAAATTTAACACTAGAATTAAATAAAATATTAGATGAATCGCACTCTAAAAAAATTAAGTCTGATTACAAGGAACTCAAATCTGCACTTGGTGGAAGTGGAGCGTCGAAAAGAACCGCAGAGCTCATTTTTAAAGCCAATTAATTTATACCTTTGTCAAACAGAATTTAGCAAATGTTTTCCAGTAAAAAAGTTGTACAAACGCTCTCAGAATTATTTTTACAGTATGGTATAGAAGATATTGTTATTTCTCCAGGAAGTAGAAATGCTCCTTTGTCCATTCATTTTTTTAATCATAAAAAGTTTACCACTCACGTAGTGGTAGACGAACGCTCAGCAGGATTTGTGGCGTTGGGAATGAGCCAAAAAACAAGAAAACCAACTGTTTTGTGTTGTACAAGTGGTTCTGCTTCCGTAAATTATTATCCCGCTATTGTTGAAGCGTTCTACCAAAATATTCCCCTTATTGTTTTAACTGCCGATCGCCCCGCGAATTATGTTGATATTTTTGATGGACAAACTATAAGACAAAAAAATGTTTTCCAAAATCATTCCTATGGGAATTATGAATTATCAGAAGAAGATTCAGCGAAAAATTTAGATACAATTCAAAAAGCATTAGAAACCAGTATTTTAAAATCAGGACCTGTACATATAAATATTCCTTTTTCAGAACCGTTATATAATGTTGTAGAAAAGATTCAAGTATCCATAGAAAAGCAAAAAATTCCTCAAAGAATATATCCTGAAATTGATTTTGATGCTTTACATACTATTTGGAATAATTCCCAAAAAGTAATGATTCTGGTAGGTATGCAACCATTAAACAATCCTCTCCAAGAAGAATTAGAAAAAATATCCCAATTAAACCAAGTAATTATACTTACTGAATCAACCTCGAATTTGAATCATATTAATTTTATTCAACATATAGATTCTATTATTTTTAATTTTGATGAAGATAAAATCAAGGAATTCTCTCCCGATTTACTTATAACTGTTGGTCAGAACATTGTTTCAAAAAAAATTAAAACTTTTTTACGCGAAGCAAAACCGAAAAATCATTGGCATGTAGATGAATTTTGGCACCCTAACACTTATTTTTGTTTAACTGAAAAAATCCAACAGCAACCAACAGCATTTTTCTCTAAATTTAATGAGCATCTAAAAAACATAGATTCTAATTACAAAAACCTGTGGTTAGATTTAGAACAAAAAAGAAAGAAAATGCACCATGAGTTTATAGAAAACGTACCGTTTTCAGACTTAAAAGTATTTTCAATATTAGAAAGCAAAATTCCACATCATTTTGTTCTTCACTTTGCTAATAGTTCTCCTATTCGCTATGCTCAACTATTTGATTTCAATGAAAATAAAGAAGTTTTCTCTAACCGTGGTGCAAGTGGAATTGATGGTTCTTCCTCAACAGCAGTTGGTTATGCAATAAAGTCGAACAAACAAACAACCTTAATTACAGGAGATTTGAGTTTCTTTTACGATAGCAATGCATTATGGAACAAAGAAATCCCTTCTAATTTCCGAATTATATTAATCAACAACGGAGGAGGAAATATATTTAAAATTATTCCAGGTCCCGACACTTCCAATGCTTTGGAATCATGCTTTGAAGCAAAACATACCTACACAGCAAAGCATCTAGCACAGCATTTTAACTTTGAATATTATACTGCGTCTAACTCGCAAGAACTTTGCCAAGAATTAGATACCTTTTTTAAAGACTCTCAGAATCCAAAAATTTTAGAGGTAGATACTAAATTACAAGAGAACTCAGAAATACTTAGAAAATACATGAGAAGTTTTAGGTATTAATTGCACTAAAATTGTCTGATATGTAATTTGAAAATTCTGAAGTTGTCTATACCTTTTTTTATGTAGAGGATTTATTCCATACCTTCAAAAAAATCATTACTTTTGGGTAGTTTTTTCCGAGGGAATAGAACGAATCCAGCGGTATGTTGTGGGTAATTGAATTAAATATATGATATTAACTTTATTTCAAATTACATTAGGAATAATTTTATTTTTTATAATAAATTGGATTGGTAAAAATTCATTTTCAATAGGTTATATGCAAATGTCTTTATTTTATAAAGAGGAAGAGGCTCCTGCATATAACTATTTATTAAGAGTTTTTGCACCAATAGTATTCCTCATAATAGTTTCAACCATTTTATATAAGTTTGGTTTGGACTATTTAACCGAAAATATTTATTTAGTTAGTGTCTATTACGTCTTATTCAGAGTTTTCTTTAACCTTTTTATAAATAATAGATTTCTATTAATAAATTGGAAAAGAGTTTTATTCAATTCACTTTCAATTATATTAGGGTCTTATTTAGTGTATGAATATTTAATCAAGCATAAAATAAATATTATTCCAGATTTCAATACAATTTCCAATGAGTTATGGATTATAATAATAATTTTCATTTATCAAATTCTAAATAAAATTCAATTTTCAAAAGAAGGTTCAATCCAAAGAAAAAATAAATATTTAAACAACCGGTTTATTAAATTTAAAAATCTTTATGAAGATATAATAGTTGAAAAAGTCAAATATCCAGAATTAAAAAATTTAATTTATTCAATTATGATTTTTGAAGACTTTAATAGGCCTAAAGTTATAAGGCAACTCGAACGCTTAAGTAACAAAATAACGAAAGAACCTCATACAATAGGAATAATGCAGATTAAAAGTCATGATAATATAACAGATTATGAAAGTGTTGAATTGGCTATAGATAAATTAAATAATTCTTATGAAAATGAAAAAAAATCATTTTTGGAAAATAATAAAGAAAATGTAGATTTTGACTTCGACTGGATTTTAGGTAATATTATATCTTCTTATAACAAAGGTGATTTATATTATAATGAAATATCTGACTTGTATTATGAATTGAATAAAAAAGAAAAAACTACCCACAACACGGGGTATAAGAAATAGCGGTTTAAGTTTTAAAAATCAGCTTTTTGCGTTTTAGTAAAAGTTATATATTAGCCAAACGGAAGAGCTTCTAAACCCGCCCTTCACAAATACCAAACCGTTAGCGGCAATTTAATAGAACTAATGGAAAACAAATTTTTAACATTTAAAAAACTAGAAAATGGCAGTTATTATATTGATATGAATAAATATCTAATTTATTTTTTAATCCCATTTTTTTTAATTTTTCCACTTTTGTATTTTTCAACTAAGGATTTACTGTTAACATCTATTATAACTTTTATTTTTGGGTTTATCATTGCGATTTTTGTTGAATTAAATGACTATTTTGGAAAAAAGGCTCATTATAAAATATTTGAAAAAAAAATATTTCAAAATTTATTAAAAAAAGGATTTCAAATTGAAGAAATTAATAAGTATAAAGGTTTATTTAATCAAAAATATGGAAGAACAATTCGAGTTTTTTATAACTGGAATAAATTTGCAGAAGGACCATTGAGTTTTGGAGATATTGAAATAAATATTTTTTACGAACCTGAAATTATCGATAATGATTTTGAAAAAATCAATCTTAAAAAACTAAAGCTATTAAATAAAAAATATGATAAATCAATCTTAAAGTCAAAAACCAAAAGAACTTTTTTCACTTATGATAGTTTAAAAATATGTTTCAATTATTATCCTTGGACTAAAAGTGAAAAAATTGAAAATGAAATTTCTCGTGGACTTAAAATTTTAGATGAAGAAAATTTAAAACCTTTTGATCTGAAAAATATTCAAAATAAAGAGTTAAAACAAAAAGAATCAGAAGGATATTTTCGTCCAAATATGCAATATATTTGGGAGTTTCATGAAAAAACTGCTACTAACAATGTATAAGCGTAATGCGGGCTAAAGTCTTGAAATCAAAGGTCGTGCTTTTTACGAAATTTTGTATTTTAGTCGAAAGTTTCAGCTTCGTAAACCCGCACTACAAATAGCCAACAACGTTAGCAGTAACCATAAAAAACAGGCACACCAAAATGAACAAAACATTGACAATAATTTTGACACTTATAACTTTAAGTGTATTTGGACAAAAAAAACCAACCGAAGAAGCACAACCAATTGTTGCCGAAGGAAAATTACTCTACAAATCAGAAATTGCATCTTGGTATGGGACAGATTTGTTTTTAGAAAACTACAAAAACAGAGAAAACATTGGTGGTTATTTTTCTTACACAGATAACGACGCTACAAAGTGTATTTTCTTTTCTAAAGCTGAAAATCCAAAAGTTATCGGGACGATTTCTTTTGATAGTACTTATAACGTGAAGACTGCAAATATTGACTTGACAGAAAGAGATTTTACTCAAAGTGAAAAAGACTTATTTCAAATAAGAACAATTGCATTGGAAGAATTAAACACAAATTCAGACGGACTTTTCAAGTTTTACCAATACACCAATCCAAACATAATTCCGTTAATTAACGGACAAGAAAAGAAAGTTTACATTTTGACAGGCCCACAACAAAGCGGTGTTGTGATTTTTGGAAATGACTACTTATTGACATTTGACAAAAACAACAAAATTTTGACAAAAAAGCAACTTCATAAAAACATAATTCCAATTGAATACGGAAATACAGAGAACGAAAAAGAAGTTGTGGGTGCAATGCATAGTCATTTACCAGAAACAGGCGATTTTATTACAGCAACAGATATTTGTACTTTGATGCTCTATGAGAAGTTTGCTAAGTGGAAAACCTATAATGTTGTTTCCGAAAAGTATTTGAATACTTGGAATTGTGAAACTGATGAATTGACTGTTATTCCAATGAAAACAATTGACAAGATTAATAAAGACCAAGAAAAGAGAAAGAAGAAAAAGAATAAATAAAGGGTTTGAACTCGTATCAATCTATGTGTTTATCCGAAAGTTTGGCGCTTCGAAATCCCCAACTACGCATAGCCGAGACCGATGTAGTAGAATACTCCGCTACGCTTCGGACTCCATACCTTCGAAAAATTCATTACCTTGCGGTAATAATTTTCAAGCCATTACAACTCACATCTATGCTCTTAGAACAAGCCAAAGAATTAGCTTTAGAATTAATGAAACAACACGGATTAAACCACTGGCATTTCAAATTTGACTATGCTAAACGGAGGTTTGGTTGTTGCAACGAGTCTACAAAAACCATAAGTTTATCTAAACATCTAACTTCAATAAACGAAGTCAGTGTTGTAAAGAACGTAATTCTTCATGAAATAGCTCATGCATTGGTAGGAGCAAAACACAGACACAACAGCATTTGGAAACAAAAAGCTCGTGAAATTAATTGCGAATACACAAGCTGTTACGTTCCAAAAGACATCAATTCCGTAGAGGGAAATATAGTTGCTGAATGTCCTAAATGCGGTTTTATTCACAGAAAATACAGAATGCCTAAAAGGATAACCTCATGCGGAAAATGTTCCAATAAATTCGACAAAGAGAGAATTCTTAATTTTGTAAGACTACAAAATACAGATTCATAAAATATCCATATAAAAATCATACTTTTGCAGTTATAATATATCCTAGATGATAATTACTGTAGAAACCATAAAAGACATAGAACAAAGAACCGAAGCTCTATACGAATACCTAGAAATAGATAAAAAAAGTATAGAGATTCAGAACGATGAAGAGCAATCTGCTTCTCCTGACTTTTGGAACAATCCAAAGGAAGCAGAAGTTTTTATGAAACAATTACAATCCAAAAAAAAGTGGGTTTCTCTATACCATGAAATCAAAAAAGAAACCGACGAACTTGCTGTAATGTTCGATTTTTATAAAGAAGAAGAAATCTCTGAAGAAGAAATTACCGAACAATACGAGAAAACAGTAAAAATCTTAGAAGAAATAGAGTTCAAGAATATGCTCTCAGAAGAAGGAGATTCCATGAGTGCTGTTCTTCAAATCACAGCAGGTGCAGGAGGAACAGAAAGTTGCGACTGGGCAAGTATGCTAATGAGAATGTATATGATGTGGGCAGAAAAACAAGATTTCAAAGTAAAAGAACTCAACTTTCAAGCGGGAGATGTGGCAGGAGTTAAAACAGTTACCTTAGAAATAGACGGAGAATTTGCATTCGGATATTTAAAAGGAGAAAATGGTGTTCATCGTTTAGTAAGAATTTCTCCTTTTGATAGCAATGCAAAACGTCATACCTCTTTTGTTTCGGTTTATGTGTATCCGCTGGTAGATGATTCCATAGATATTAATATAAACCCTTCGGATTTAGAAGTTCAAACCGCACGTTCTAGTGGAGCAGGAGGACAAAATGTAAATAAAGTTGAAACTAAAGTTCAGATGACACACAAACCTACAGGAATTGTGATTGTCTGTCAAGAATCTCGATCGCAACTAGAAAACAGAGAAAAAGCTTTAATGCTCCTTAAATCAGAGTTATACAAAATTGAATTGGAGAAAAAACAAGCAGCTCGCAAAGAAATAGAAGAAGGGAAAATGAAAATTGAGTGGGGAAGTCAAATTAGGAACTACGTAATGCATCCGTATAAATTGGTAAAAGATGTACGAACCAGCTACGAAACTTCCGATGTAGATGCTGTTATGAACGGACAAATAGATGAATTTTTAAAATCGTTCTTAATGTTAATGGGACAAAAAGAATAAATTAAGATACTGGCTTTGAGGTATAAGAAATACTTTAATACATTTTACAACAACACAACACTACAACAATAAAAAATGACACCAAAAATCCTAAAAGAAATACAAAAAAGAAAAACATTCGGAATTATTTCACATCCTGATGCAGGAAAAACAACACTTACAGAAAAATTACTTTTATTCGGTGGTGCTATTCAAGAGGCAGGAGCCGTAAAGTCCAATAAAGTTAAAAAAAGTGCTACTTCCGACTTTATGGAAATTGAAAGACAAAGAGGAATTTCGGTATCTACTTCAGTGCTTGCATTTGAATACAAAGGAAAGAAAATCAATATATTGGATACTCCAGGTCACAAGGATTTTGCGGAGGATACTTTCCGTACACTTACTGCCGTAGATTCTGTAATTGTGGTAATAGATGTAGCAAAAGGAGTAGAGGAACAGACCGAAAAGCTTGTTGAGGTTTGTCGAATGAGAAATATTCCTATGATTGTTTTCATCAATAAACTTGACAGAGAAGGAAAAGATGCTTTTGAACTTTTAGATGAGGTAGAACAAAAATTAAACTTAAAAGTAACACCTCTTTCTTTTCCTATTGGTATGGGAAGTGAATTCAAAGGAGTTTACAATATTTGGAAAAATAATCTTCTGCTTTTTACCGAAGAAAACAAACAAAAAATAGGAAAAACCGAACAGATTGACGACATCAACGATACTAAAATTAATGCTCTAGTAGGAGAAACGCATGCAGAGAATTTAAGAGAAGAAATGGAGATAATTCGTGAAGTTTATCCTAATTTTAATGAAGAAGAATACCTAAACGGAACATTACAACCTGTATTTTTTGGTTCGGCATTAAATAATTTTGGAGTTCAAGAATTATTAGACGCTTTTATAGAAATAGCACCTAAACCACAGTCAAAAATAGCTGATATAAGAGAAGTAAAGCCAGAAGATGATTCATTTTCAGGTTTTGTGTTTAAAATTCATGCTAATATGGATCCTAAACACAGAGATAGAATTGCGTTTGTTAAAATTGTTTCAGGAGTTTTTAAACGAAATACCAATTATTTACACGTAAGAATTGGAAAAAAAATGAAGTTTTCTTCTCCTAATGCCTTTTTTGCAGATAAAAAAGAAATTGTAGAAGAATCATTTCCAGGAGATATTGTCGGATTGCACGATACAGGGAATTTTAGAATAGGAGATACACTTACCGAAGGAGAACAATTAAACTTCAAAGGAATTCCGTCCTTTTCTCCAGAGCATTTTAGGTACATCAACAACGAAGATCCTATGAAAGCCAAACAACTTGCCAAAGGGATAGAACAACTTATGGATGAAGGTGTTGCTCAGCTATTTACCTTGGAATTTAATGGTAGAAAAGTAATAGGAACCGTTGGTGCATTACAATACGACGTAATCCAATACCGTTTAGAACACGAATATGGAGCAAAGTGCAGTTACGAACCTTTTTCGGTACACAAAGCATGTTGGGTAGAATGTGATGATATTTCAAGTGATGAATACAAAGAGTTTGTACGTGTAAAACAACGTTATTTGGCACGAGACAAATATAATCAACTGGTTTTTCTTGCTGATTCTCAGTTTTCTATTACCATGTCACAAGAAAAATATCCATCTGTAAAACTTCATTTTGTAAGTGAATTCTAAATGAAAAATTATAGCATTTATGCTCTAACAACAGTTGTACTTTTATCATCATGCTCTATAAATACTAGATTGCAGAAAAATTACCAGTGGAATAGTACGGAAGTTAGTAATTTTATCGTCTATTACAAAGCTAATTCTCTAGTAGAGAAAAACATAGAGCAAGTTGTAGATAATTTAGAATGTTCATTAGAGCATGCTCAACAAAAATCAAAAATTGAGGAATATCGTATTCCGATTCGATTCTATATTGTTGACTCAAATGAAGAAATAAAACAGCTTACCAACGAAAATATAGCAGGAATATCATACATAAAAAGTAATCTTATTATTCAAAATATGTATTACACAACTCAATCTCACGAACCTTTTCATCTTTTATCTTTACAAAACTGGGGAAATACCAAACTTTGGATTCAAGAAGGAAGTGCAGTTTATTCAGACGGTACATGGTACGGAAAAGATATAGATGTTGTTTCTAAAAAATTACTCAAAAAGAACCAATTGGTTCCTTTTTCTGATTTAATGAAAAATAGAAACTTTAGAAAAAATAAACAATCAGATATGTATATTCAGAGTGGTAGTTTTTGTAAATACCTTATAGAAAACTATGGTCTAGAATCATTCATTCAATTTTGGAAAACCAAAACAACATTAGGAATATATCATAAAACTATTCTAGAATTAGAAAACGACTGGAAAAAGTATTTACTTGGGCAATAAAAAATACATACCTAAACTTTCCGCTAAAAAAAAGAACTAGTAGTACTTTTCAACATTTGGTGTGTAAAACTAATTAACGAAGCTAATCGTTCTAGAATCTCTTTTTATTAAATTTGTTTTCAACATCAAAAGAAATCACCTCTCAAAATATGGATTCAGATTTAAAAGAAAAAACAGTGAAAAAAGACGCATTAGCTTATTTTAATGGAGATGAATTAGCAGCTACCACTTGGAAGAAAAAATATGCAGTAAAAAATCCTAATGGAGAATACGAAGAGCACACTCCTGATGATATGCATAGAAGAATGGCAAAAGAGTTTGCGAGAATAGAAAAAAACTTTGATTCCACAGACAATCCTAATCTTTCTGAGTACGGAAAAAAAAGAGCGTTTTTAGATGAAGAGTCCATTTATAAATTATTTAAAGACTTTAAATACGTAATTCCACAAGGAAGTGTAATGGCGTCGTTAGGACACCCGTATACTATTGCTTCACTTTCCAATTGTGTAGTGATTCCTCCTGTATTAGATTCTTATGGAGGAATCATGTATTCAGACCAACAATTAACTCAACTATTTAAAAGAAGATGTGGTGTTGGTGTAGATATTTCAGGATTAAGACCAAATAATACTTCGGTTTCCAACTCTGCTGGAACTACTACAGGTGCCGTTTCTTTCATGGAACGTTTCTCTAATACTACACGTGAGGTTGCTCAGAATGGAAGAAGAGGAGCACTTATGCTTACTATTGATATTGCTCACCCTGATGTAGAGGATTTTGTGACTATAAAACAAGATTTAAATAAAATTACAGGTGCCAATATTTCTGTTCGTTTATCTGATGAATTTATGCAAGCAGTCGTAAACAATGAAGAATATACGCATAGATTTCCTATTGACTCTCCTATAGAAGATGCTCAGTATACCAAAACAGTAAATGCAAAAGAACTTTGGGATACCATTATAAAGTGTGCTCATAATACTGCAGAGCCAGGATTGATATTTTGGGATAGACAACATAAGTACTCTACATCTTCTGTATATCCTGGTTATAAAAATGACTCTACAAATCCTTGTTCAGAAATTGCGATGCAAGGAGGTGATTCTTGTCGTTTAATTGCGATTAATTTATTCTCTTTTGTAGAAAATCCGTTTACAGATAAAGCGAAATTCAATCATAAAAAATTCTATGAAGTAACGTACGAAGCTCAACGTTTAATGGACGATTTGGTAGAATTGGAACTTGAATTTATAGATAAAATATTAGCAAAAATAGAATCTGATCCAGAACCTGATTACATAAAAGCAAATGAAATCCAAACGTGGAAATTGCTTCAAAAATATGGAAGAGAAGGAAGAAGAACGGGACTTGGATTTACTGCGTTAGCAGATGCTATTGCAGGTATGAATCTAGCTTATGATAATTCTCACGAGCTTATTGACTCCATTATGAGAACTAAATTCTCTGCTGAATTTGATAGCTCTATAGATATGTCTATAGAAAGAGGAAGTTTTACCAACTTTAATCCTGAAATAGAAAAAACATCGGAGTTTGTACAAATGATGGAAAAAGACTTCCCTGAAATCTACGATAGAATGATGAAGTTCGGTAGAAGAAATATTTCTATTTCTACTGTTGCTCCTACAGGAACTTTGAGTATGTTGGCACAAACTTCTTCAGGAATAGAACCTGTATTTATGCTTGGATACAAAAGAAGAAGAAAAGTAAATCCGAACGAACCTAATGTAAAAGTTTCTTTTGTTGATGATTCAGGAGATTCTTGGGAAGAATTTGATGTATACCATCATAAACTAAAGGATTGGATGAGTATTACAGGGAATACCGATGTGGATAAAAGTCCTTATGCAGGAAGTACAGCTCCTGAAATTGATTGGGGAAAACGTGTAGAAATCCAAAGTATTGTTCAAAAATACACAACGCATAGTATTAGTTCTACCATCAACTTACCAAATGACGTAAGTGTAGATAAAGTAGGAGAAATCTATATAGAATCTTGGAAACAAGGATTAAAAGGAATTACAGTTTATCGAGATGGAAGTAGAACAGGTGTATTGGTTTCCAATAACGATAAAAAAGAAAAGAAAGAAAGTGATTCAACACAAAGCTTTAAATTAAGTACTCTTAAAAGACCTGCAAAGTTAGAAGCAGAGGTAGTTAAGTTCTTTAATGAAAAAGAAAAGTGGTTAGCTGTTGTTGGTTTAATTGACGATAAACCTTACGAAGTATTTACAGGAAAAATGGAAGATGCCTTTAATTTACCTAATTACGTTACAAAAGGTTGGGTTATCAAAAACAGAATTGACGAAAACACCAAACAGTACGACTTTCAATACATAGATAAAGACGGATATAGAATTACGATAGAAGGTCTTTCTCGCTCATTTGATAAAGAATATTGGAATTATGCAAAATTAATTTCGGGAATTTTAAGACAAGGAATGCCTATAAATCATGTGGTAGATTTAATTAACGGACTCAATATGTACGATGAAAACATCAATACATGGAAAAATGGTGTTGCTAGAGCTTTAAAACGATTTATTCCTGATGGAACAACTGTTGATAAAGAATGTCCTAGCTGTGGAGATAAAGACGGTCTTATTTACGAAGAAGGTTGTCTAAAATGTAAGAGTTGTGGACACAGTAAATGTGGATAATTTTTATCTAAATAATCAAAAATAAAACCTAATAAATTAAGTATATTTGCCAATTAAAATTTAAAGTATGAGATTTATTGTTTCTAGTGGAGAACTTCTAAAAGCCTTACAATTAGTAGGAAGCGTAATTATAAACAATCCTACAATGTCTATATTAGAAAATTTCTTATTTGAACTTTCTGATGGAGAATTAACAATAACAGGTTCTGATGCAGAGACCACTTTACAAACCTCTATTTCTGTAGAGTCACAAGATGAAGGAAAGCTTGCTGTTCCTGCTAAAATGCTATTAGAAGTATTAAAAACATTTAGTGAGCAACCTCTTACTTTCAAAAAACAGGATTCTATTTTGGAAATTATTGACGAAACCGATAATTATTTCATCAATTTAGATGATACCGAAATTTACCCTTCTATCCCCGAAATTTATGATTCATCAGAAGTGGTATTTACAGGAGGTGTGCTTTCAAATGCAATAAATAAAACCATTTTTGCTACAGGAAACGATGCCATTCGTCCAATTATGACAGGTGTTCTTTTTCAAATAAACGATCAACAGTGCAATATTGTAGCAACCGATGCTCACAGATTAGTAAAATACTCTATAAATGACATCACTTCAGAAGAGCCAATTGATTTAATTATTCCTAAAAAACCTCTAAATCTTTTACGTAATTCTTTGGCTGATTCAGAAGAGCAAGTAAAAATTGAGTTTAACCAAACTAATGCTAAGTTTACACATAAAAACACCATTTGGATATGCAGACTTATAGACGGAAAATATCCTAACTACAATGCTGTAATTCCTACTGAAAATCCAAATGTACTTACCATAAATACTTCTGTTTTTTCTAATGCTGTAAAACGAGCAAGTTTCTTTGCAAACAAATCTACGCATCAGGTTCGTTTAAGCATTCAAGGTAATAGCATGAGAATTTCTGCAGAAGATACCAGTTTCAATAACAAAGCAGATATGGTGCTTCCATGTGATTACTCAGGAGAAGACATTACCATTGGATTTAATTCTAAATTCTTATTAGAAATGTTATCTCATTTAGATTCAGAGGATTTGACGTTGGAAATGTCTGCACCAAACAGAGCAGGAATCATAAAACCAATAGACGGATTAGAAGAAAATCAAGAAATTTTGATGCTTGTAATGCCTGTAATGGCGTAGTTTTGTGTAGAGAAATGTTGTTAAAAATTCCTCAAAAAACAATTTTTATAGCATTATCTATTTTTTTGATTTTCCTTTTGATTTTCCGCAACTATTATATTAATAAAAATATTTCAGAATTTGATAACTATGTATCGAATTCTGATAAAATCCTTTTTGATGGAGATTTTTTACATCCAACCTATGCGTATGTCGAGAATGAAAAAGTAATCGGAATTAAATCTTTATCGAATCCTGAATGTGGAAAATATCACACGTATTATTTTATTAACTCGCAAAGAGTTAATAAAATAATACTATATAAGTTCAGAGAATATTCAGATGATTATTGTGGGAACTCTTATGATTCGTTATTTATAATAAATCCTTATAATAACCAAGTAACGTATTTTACTAATTTTAGATTCGGAACTATTTTTGACAGTACTCGATTTGAGTATTCAAAAAAACGTATAAATCATAAATATATTGATGAAATAAAAAAATGGAAAAGCGTTAATCAATAAAAATAAAATTATTCTACATACCAAAAGTGGAAAAGAAAAAATAAGAGGAATCTAAGTTCTAAATAAAAACAATTATATAACTTTGCATCAGTTTATAAAAGTGCAATAGAAAATAGTTACAATGAAAATCAGCTATAATTGGTTAAAAAGATTTCTAAAAACAGATTTACCTTCAGAGCAAATATCTGTGATACTTACAGATATTGGTTTAGAAGTAGAATCCGTTGAAAAATTTGAAAGTATAAAAGGAGGATTAAAGGGTTTTGTAGTAGGAGAAGTGCTAGAAGTAGACAAACACCCAAACGCAGATAAACTTAAACTTACTCAAATCAAGATTTCAGATACAGAAACCCTAAAAGTAGTTTGTGGAGCTCCCAATGTACAGAAAGACCAAAAAGTTGTTTTAGCTACTGTAGGAACTGAAATTCATTCTGGTGACAGTTCATTTACTATAAAGAAATCCAAGATTCGTGGAGAAGAATCTTATGGAATGTTGTGTTCAGAAGTAGAATTAAGCTTAGGAGAAGATAATTCAGGAATTATGATTCTTGATGATTCTTTGCAAGTAGGAACACCTTTGAGTGAGGTTTACGATGTGCAAGAGGATTATATTTTTGAAATTGGTCTTACTCCTAATCGTTCTGATGCGATGTCGCACCTTGGTGTTGCAAGAGATTTATTTGCAGCACTTAAATTCAAGAAAAACCCTGCTGAATTTATAGAACCAGAAACTCAAAAACTAGAGTCAAACTCAAAAGAAGAAATATTTAAAGTTGAGATTGAAGAAAAAGATTTATGTAAAAGATATTCTGTAATTTACTTAGAAAATATCCAAGTAAAAGAATCTCCTAATTGGATTAAAAATCATTTGAAATCCATAGATGTAGAACCAATTAATAATGTAGTAGATATCACTAATTTTGTGTTGCATCATTTTGGACAACCGCTTCATGCTTTTGACGCAAAGAAAATACAAGGAAATACCGTTCGAGTTGGAAAAGTATCAAAAGGAACCAAATTCACGACGTTAGACAATGTAGAAAGAGAATTAAATGGAAATGAATTGCTAATTAAAGACGGAAATAATAACCCGATGTGTTTAGCAGGAATTTTTGGAGGAAAAGAATCTGGAGTTTCAAACACTACAACTTCAATACTTTTAGAATCCGCTTATTTTAATCCTGTATCAATCAGAAAAACATCAAAACAACACCAATTAAATACAGATTCTTCTTTTAGGTTTGAGCGTGGTTGCGACCCAAATATAACCGTAAAAGCATTGGAATATGCGGTAGAACTTCTTAAAGAGTATGCAAATGCAGAAGTGAAGCAAGAACTTATAGACATCTATCCAAAACCTATAGAAAACCACAACGTAATTTTTAGATACTACAGAATAGACAAATTATTAGGACATAAAATCCATAGAGAAGAGATTAAAAAGATACTTAATCTACTCGATATTGAAATCATTTCAGATTACAATGAAAATTTAGAACTTTCTATACCACCTTACAGAGCTGATGTAACTAGAGAAGTAGATGTTATAGAAGAAATTTTAAGGATTTATGGTTACAATACGGTAGAATTGCCTGAAAAGATTAGCTTTTCACACATAGTTACGAGTAAAAATGAGCGTTTGATTTATGAAAATAAAATCGCAACTCTTCTAACCTCAAACGGATACTATGAATGTTTAAATAACTCGTTAGTCCCGATTGATGAAAAGGTAGAAAATAAAGTGACACTTCTCAATCCATTGAGTAATGATTTGGCGATGATGCGAAATCACTTGATAGGAGGTTTATTGGAAAACATTTCTTATAATTTAAACAGAAAACAAACTTCAATTCGACTGTTTGAATACGGAAAAAGTTATGAGAAAATAAATAAAGAATATACAGAAACGGATTTACTCACCATTGCAGTTTGTGGAAATACATCTGAAACCAATTGGATAACTCCAGCCAATCAGTTTAGTTTTTATGAACTACGAGGACTGGTAGAACAAATTTTAAGTTTAACAGGTATAGATAATTTTGATGAAAAATACAGTGAAAATGGCTTATTTTCAGAAGCTATAGAGTTTAAAATAAAAGATGATACCATATTAGAATTAGGTGTTTTAGATAAAAAAATAACAAAACAAAAAGACATTTCGATTCCTGTATATGTTGCTAATATCAATTTCCAAAATGTATTAAAGCATAAAAATACAAATAGAAAATTTAGAGAAATTGCTAAGTTCCCTACCTCTAAAAGAGATTTGTCGTTGATTCTAGATGAAACAATTTCGTACAAAGAATTACAACAAGAAGCATTAAAGGCAGAGAAAAATTTACTTAAAAAAGTTCAACTTTTTGATGTATACCAAGGAGATAAAATTCCAGAAAATAAAAAATCGTATGCTTTAAGTTTTTATTTACAAGATGAATCTAAAACACTTACAGATAAGGTAATAGACAAAGCAATGGAGAAAATATTAGAATCTCTTAAGAAAAATTATAATGTTGAGCTTCGAAATTAATTTATAGAAGAAATTTTCTTGTATGCAAATTCAATTGCTCGGTTTGTTATTTGTATTATAAATTCTTCTCTACTCATATTTGGCAAGAAGAATTTCTCTGAATCTGTTTTTCCATTAAAACAGATTCCAACATAAGCTATTCCTACCTCTGTGTTATTTTCATCAGAATCAGGTCCTGCAATCCCTGTGGTAGAGATTCCTAAATCTGATTTCATAAGTGTAGCGATGTTTTTTGCCATTTGCTCTGCACATTCTTTGCTTACCGCGGTATTTTTTTCTATAATTTCATCGGAAATATGCAAGACATTTTTTTTGATTTTAGTAGCATACGAAGTTATACTTCCCAAAAAATAAGCCGAACTTCCTGCATTTTTTACAAAATTATATGCAAGTTTTCCGCCTGTGCAACTTTCTGCAACTGCAACCGTTTTTTTGTTTTGGATTAAAAATTCAATTAATAAATCTTCTGGGTTTTTACTGTCAGTAGAAAGTACAGAACTACTTAAAATAGACTCTAATTTTGCTAATTCAGTACTAATTTCTTGCTCTATAGCTTCTTTATTTTCTCCCGATTTAGTTAGTTTTACTTTTATTCTGCTCCCTGTTGGTAGGTATGCCAGTTGTAATGAATGATGCAAATTATTTTCCCAATCGTTTAGTTTCTCTGAAAGTATGCTTTCGGGAATGCCTGTTACTAATGCAAAATTAGAAACAATGTACGGAAGTTTATACGTACTTTTTAGTAAAGGAATTATTTGAGTATTTATTAGGTTTTTGGTTTCATAAGGAACTCCTGGGAGAAAAATAAAAGTGGTATTTTCTTTTTGAATCCACATACAAGGAGCCGTTCCATATTCATTGATGATTACTTTGCTCCTAGAAGGAACAAGTGCTTGTTTTTTATTTATTGCGTTAACTACTCGGTTTTTCTTTGCAAAAAGTTGTTCTATATGCTCTAATGCTTGCTTGTTTTCAATCAGTTTATCATTAAAAAAATGAGTTATAGTTTCTTTGGTAATATCATCTTTTGTAGGTCCTAAACCACCTGTATAAATAACTAATTCTGCGTTTTTTAACCCATTTTTTAAAGTGTTCTCTATGGATTCTTTATCATCTGAAATAGTTATTTTTAAAGCAACCGTAATTCCTATGTCAAATAGTTTTTGAGCAATAAAATGAGAGTTGGTGTCTAAGGTAGATCCTGATAAAATTTCATTCCCAATAGTTACCAAATGACATTTCATAAGATATTAATGTATGTGTTTTTCTGCGTGATAAGAACTTCTAACTAGCGGTCCACTTTCAACGTGAATAAATCCTAATTCATTACAAAAATCTTCGTATTTTTTGAACTGCTCAGGAGTAATGAAACTCTTCACGTTTAAGTGTTTTTTTGTTGGTTGCAGATATTGACCTATCGTAATTACATCTACATCAGCTTTTCTAATATCGGATATGGTTTCAAATACTTCATCTTCTTTTTCTCCGAGTCCGAGCATGATTCCTGTTTTGGTTCTATGTTGTCCTTTATCTTTTAAGTATTTAAGTACATCTAAACTTCTTTCGTATTTTGCTTGAATACGAACTTCGCGAGTTAATCTTTTAACTGTTTCCATGTTATGGGATATTACCTCAGGTTTTACTTTAATCATTCTATCCAAATGTCTTGTGATTCCTTGAAAGTCTGGAATCAGTGTTTCCATAGTTGTTCCTGGAGAGATTCTACGAACTGCATCTACAGTTTCCGCCCAAATAATACTTCCCATATCTTTTAAATCATCTCTATCTACAGAAGTAATTACGGCGTGTTTTATTTTCATTCTTTTTATGGATTGAGCAACTTTTTCAGGTTCTTCCCAATCTACCTCTGATGGTTTTCCTGTCTTTACACCACAAAATCCACAAGAACGAGTACATACATTTCCTAATATCATAAAAGTTGCTGTTCCTTCTCCCCAGCATTCTCCCATATTAGGACAACTTCCACTTTGGCATATGGTATTTAATTTATACTTGTCTACCAATCCCCGAAGCTCTCTATAGTTTTTTCCCGTAGGAAGTTTTACACGAATCCATTCTGGTTTTCTCTGTTCAGCTACTTCTGACATACAATTATTTTAAACACAAAAATACAAATAAAATATATAATCGAGAAAAACTAGAGTTAAGACTTGTAAGATAGATAATACTAAATTCTAAATGTCAATTGTTTGTAAGGTAATAGGAAGTTCTGTATTTTTAAATTGTTGTTTCGCTTCCTCTAAAAGAACATTATAATCCAAATAGCGATTAGAAAAGTGCCCGATGATTAACTTTTTCACATTTGCTTGGCTTGCAATACTCCCTGCTTCTAAAGCTGTAGAATGACCTGTTTTAAATGCCAGTTTTTTTAATTCTTCTAAAAACGTAGCTTCATGATACAATAAATCAACTTCTTTTATAATTGGTAGTATGGATTCGTTGTACATGGTGTCTGAGCAAAAAGCATACGATTTAGGTTTAGGAGGGTCAAAAGTTAGTGATTCATTTTTCACTATAAATCCATCGGAAAGAATAAAATCTTTCCCATCTTTTATATTCTGATAATCACAAGTTTGAATTTCAGAATAGTGCTTTATAGCTTCTATATTTAAATTTCTCTGTAGAGGTTTTTCTTTAAATAAATAACCATTGGTATAAGTTCTATGATTTAAAGGAATAGTATAAACTTCAAACTTTTTATTTTCAAAAATTAGTTCGCTCTGAGTTGAATGAAGTTCAATAAAAATTAGTTCATATTCACGGCGAGATTGTGTAACTTTTAATTGATTCTCAATAAACTCTTTTATTCCTTTAGGTCCATAAATAGTAAGTGAAGTTGTTCTTCCTAAAAGTGCAAGAGTAGAAAGAAATCCAGGTAAACCAAAAACATGATCTCCATGAAGGTGAGAAATAAAAATTTGATTAATGGAATTAAACTTAATCTTTGCCTTTCTAAGTTGAACTTGTGTTCCCTCTCCGCAATCAATCAAAATTCCCGATTCTCGAATATTCAAATACTGAGCAGTTGGATTTGAGTGCATAGTAGGAATAGCCGAATTGTATCCGAGAATGGTTAGTTGCATATCTGGTAAATAAATTATTTTTTATACATTTCCTCGTACCATTTGTACGCTAAAGGAAATCCGTCCTTAAATTTAAAATTAGGATTGTATCCCAATTGAGTTTGTATTTTATCTATTGATGCTTTAGAATGTTTTACATCTCCTTTTCTTTCTGGTCCGTAGTTCGCTTCTATTTCTTTTCCGCTAATTTCAATTAAATGTTCTACCATTTCATTAAGTGAAATTTGCTCTCCACAAGCAACATTATAAACTTGGTGTGAATGAATTTCTTCGTTTAACATTGCAAGGATATTTGCTTGAACTGCATTTTCTATAAAAGTAAAATCTCTAGAAGTAAGTCCGTCTCCATTAATTGTTGGTGTTTTTCCATCTATAAATGCTTTGCAAAAAATAGGAATAACCGCAGCATAAGGATTATCAGGATTTTGTTTAGGTCCGAAAATATTAAAATACCTAAGCCCTATAGTATGTACTCCATAAATTTTACTAAATACGTCAGCATACATCTCATTTACAGCTTTTGTTACGGCATAAGGAGAAATCGGTTTGCCTTCTACGCCTTCTACTTTTGGTAGAGCTTTGCTATCTCCATAAGTGGAAGAAGAAGCTGCGTATACCATTTTTTTAACGTTTGGAGCATCTTTTACTGCAACCAACATATTTAAAAATCCTGATATATTAACCTCATTTGAAGTAATAGGATCTGCTATTGAGCGAGGAACCGAACCAAGAGCAGCTTGATGACTTACGTAGTCTATATCTTTTACTGCATTTTTACATACTTCTAAATCACAAATATCTCCTTCTATAAATTCTACATTATCAAGTTCTAAGTAAGGTTCTATATTTTCATAATATCCGTTTGATAGATTATCTAGTATTCTAACTTTACCAGCGTTGTATTTTACTAAATATTCAAGTAAATTACTACCGATAAAACCTGCTCCACCAGTAATTAGGAATGAATAATTACTTATATCTAAACTATGAAATTTTTCTTTATATAACATTTTTTATGTTTATAATCCGCAACAAATCTACAATATAATCAAGTAAACGACAATTAAAAGTCTATTGATTATTCTGTTTCTCTAAAAAAAAACACCTAATTTTGTTTTGTTATTTTTAAATCATAAGAAAATGAAATACATATATTTAACTAGCTTGTTTATTTTCTCATTAACCTTTGGACAAACAGGTGTAGACAAAGCAAAAATTTTAATCAAGCAGAATAATTTTCAAGAAGCTATAGAGCTCCTAACTCCAATAATTGAACAAAATGCAGATAATAACGATGCTTTATTCCAAAGGAGTATAGCAAAACTAAACTTGAATGATTATTATGGAACGATTAACGATATTTCTAAATATTTGATTGCTAATACTAATGATGCAGAGGCATATTATATTTTAGGTGCATCTAGCACAGGAATACAAGAATACAAACAGGCAATAAAGCATTACGAAAAGGCGATTGAATTAAATCCAAACGAAGCGAAATATTACAATAATTTAGGTTCGGCATATTACGCACTAAATAAAGCAAAAAAAGCAATTCCTTATTTTACAAAAGCACTTGAAATTGAACCTAATTACAAACTAGCTTTGTATAACAGAGCAAACTCTTATCTCAACAGAGGAAAGAAAAAACTAGCATGTTTAGATTACAGCAGAGCAGGAGAATTAGGAATGAAAAAAGCATACGAAGCAATTCAAAAGTTTTGCAATTAAGTACTTATTTTTTCCACTCAAAAGAATCAATGAGTGTAAGTACATCATTTGAAATATACTTAACTGCTGGAGCTAGTGAGTCTGGATTAGGACGAACATTAAAGTAAACGTTTGCCTCAAGGAAGTGATTGGTAGAATCTGTTAAATAAAAGTGAATATTAGATGCAGATTCTCCTGCTAATTCGTAAAGGTTTCCGTATACTTTCTTTTCAGGATATAAAAACTGTTTCGGTTTTATAGCTGATGCTCGTATAGTGTGTTCATAAACCAATTTCTGAGATTCTTTAATCAAGTTTTCAATATTGTTGTTTACTGGCAAATAAGTCACGTGAATATTTGCTTTCATTTTTGGATAAGAAATAGTAAACCAACATTTTTCTTTTCTTGGTGTTATGATTGCTAATTTTGACTTTTTGAAACTAAAAGGACAAGGAAAATTAGTTTCTTGATACGTTGCTTTTGGGTATTCTAAACGAAGATTTCCTTGAGGTTTAGGCAATGTATCTCCTTCGCAAGAGAATAAAATAAAGCTAATAAGAAAGAAAAAAAGATATGATTTACTCATTTTATTTTTTGTGTACAGTGACTTTTATGGTTTTTAATCTTTTTCTATCTAGAGAAAGTATCTGAAAAGTATAATTTTTGAAATCAATTACTTGATTTTTATTAGGAAATCGTTCTGATATTTCAATCAAAAATCCAGCTAAAGTATCGGCATCTGCAGCAGAATCTTCGAATTCTTGCTCATCTGCTCCTATTATTCTATAAAAATCTTTTAATGCTGTTTTTCCTTCAAAACTATAAACTTGGTCGTCAATTTTAGTATATGCACTTTCGTCAACATCAAATTCATCACTAATATCTCCTACGATTTCTTCAATTACATCTTCTAGGCTTATAATTCCAGAAGTTCCTCCGTATTCGTCTACAACAATGGCAATATGAATTTTCTTTTCTTGAAAATCAAGCAACAAATCATCTAATTTTTTATTCTCAGGAACAAAATAGGCATCACGGACAAGGTAATTCCAATTTAGGTTGTCTTTTTCTAAGTGATTGATTAAGTCTTTAGCATACAAAATACCAGAAATTTCATCAATATTTTTTTTATAAATAGGAATTCTAGAAAAACCATTTTCTTGCACTTGATTAAGTAATGTTTTATAATCCGTATCATGCGAAATAGCAAATACATCAACACGAGGAGTCATTACTTGAGTTGCTACTGTATTACCAAAGCTGACAATTCCTTCTAGTATTTTTTGATCATCTTCAGACGTGTTCTTGTCTTCAGAAGCTATTTCTAGAGCATCGGATAGTTCATCTATGGTAATGGAATCCTTTGCTTGAACTCTATTTTCTATTTTTTCTGAAAGAAATAATAAAAAAATAGATATTGGTTTAAAAATGGTTTTTGAAGCATTAATTATCGGATAACCAATAGTTGCACATTGAATAGGATTGAGCCGAGCATAAATTTTAGGAATGATTTCGCCAAAAAGAAGAATAATAAATGTAATGAAAACTAAATCAAAAAATAGACGAATTTCATTAGATGATATCATAACATTAAAAATGGAGAAAGATTCAAATTTTACAGAACTAATGAGTTGTGAAACTACAAGAACAATCGCAATATTTATGGTATTATTGAGTATTAGTATAGTAGAAAGTAGCTTTTTTTTATCCTGTAAAAGTTCAGAAAACTTTTTTTCTTTTGCAGAGTCAATATTTTTTAAATCTTCTAATTTCTTTTTTGTAAGACTAAAAAATGCAACTTCGGAACTTGATGTAATTCCAGAAAAAAGCACAAGAATTATAGTAATCACTATCAGTGAAATCTCGTATGAAGTACCTGTAAATAAAAAACTCGACGGAGGCTCTGTGTCTAACATAGTTGTGAATTAAATTAGAAAGACAAATCGTTGTCGTCTTCATCAAAAGACTCAGAAATGCTATTTTTTTCTGATTTTGATTTTTTAGAAGATAGAATTTGAATTTGCTCTGTAATAATTTCGGTAGTATATTTAATCTGATCGGGATCTCCCCACTTACGTGTTTTAATTTTTCCTTCTACAAAAACTTTATCGCCTTTGGTTAGGTATTTGTTGCAGAATTCTGCAAGTCTATTTTTGCATACAACGGTATGCCATTCCGTAATTGACTTTTTAGCACCTGTTGTTTTATCTTTATAGTAGTCGGAAGTGGCAAGAGAAAATCTAAAAATACAATTTTCATCATTAAACTCATGAAATCTCATTTCTTCGCCTACGTTTCCCACTAGTATTACTTTGTTGATGGAATTACTCATAAATAGTTTTTTTGGTTTATATATTTTTTTGGAATTTGGTTTTGAGTACCATAAAAATAGTTACTTTATTTTGTTTTTTCATCTTTCTTGATTTGTGTCCAAATCTCGTCCATTTCTTCTAACGATAACTCGTGTAAATGTAAGGATTTTTTTTGAGTTTGATTTTCTAGCTCTTGGAATCTTCTTTTGAATTTGATGTTTGTTTTTTCAAGGGCATCTTCGGGATTAATTCCTACATATCTAGCATAATTAATGAGGGAAAAAAGTACATCTCCAAATTCTTCTTCTTTTTTCAGTTGATCAGTTTCTGTTTCAAACTCGTCAATTTCTTCCTTTATTTTGTCTAGTACTTGAGAAACATTAGAAAATTCAAATCCCACACCTTTTACCTTTTCTTGTATTCTATATGCTTTCAGAAGTGCTGGTAAAGAATCAGGAACACCTTCTAATACAGACTTTTTTCCTTCTTTGAGCTTTAATTTTTCCCAGTTTTGTTTTACTTGTTCTTCATTTTCCACTTCTACATCAGCGTAGATATGAGGATGACGATGAATTAACTTATCGCAAATAGAGTTTAAAACATCAGAAATGGTAAACTTATTTTCTTCGGAAGCAATTTTTGAATAAAATACCAAATGCAAGAATAAATCTCCAAGTTCTTTTTTAATTTCTTGAGAATCATTTTTTAGGATTGCGTCAGAAAGCTCATAGGTTTCTTCTATGGTAAGATGTCTTAGAGAGTCTATGGTTTGTTTTTTATCCCACGGACACTTTTCTCTAAGTTCATCCATAATAATAAGTAAACGCTTGAAAGCTTCTTGTTCTTGCTTTTTGCTCATTATTCTTCGGAACTGGTATCTTCTTTTTGTTTTTTAGTTTCCTTTATGCTTTCAGCGGTTATTTCTCCTGATTCTAAAAGAATATTATACCATCGGAAAAGTTTTTTCAAATCAGAATCATATACTCTTTCTTCATCGTAATTAGGTAGGATAGAAAGCATATATTCTCTAAGTTTATTTTTATCTTCTTTAGGATTGATGCATTCTTTTACCTCTTCTTTTTTAGCAATTAGAGTAAATACTTCTTTTAGTGGAATATCATCTTCGTAGGTGTAAATAGCAATATTTTCTAACAAACTAACTTGTTGTTGTTGAGAGATTGATAATCTATTTTTCTTTTCTATATTTTCTACGATAAACCCATTTTTTGACTGAGATATTAATTTAAAAAGTCCTGGTTTTCCGCCTATTGCTACAATTTTACTTAAATCCATTTTTTTATTGTTTCGTTTGGGAATGCAAATGTACTATTTTGTTTAAAAAAGAGAGAATTAATTTTCTAAGTCTTTGTTGTAATATGCTCCTCTATTTTCTTTTTGACTAATTGATTGATGTATAATTAAATGTGCTACTGCAACTAGATTTCTTAATTCAGAAAGTTGAGGGGAAAGTATAGATAAATCATACAGTTCTTTCACGGAAAGATAAATTTCATTTTCCTTTGTTGCAGCAAGTTGTAATCTCCTATTAGAACGAACAATACCTACCAAGTCGCTCATTAAAATCTGTAATTCCTTTCTAAGATAAGAAATCATTACCATTTCTTCATTTACGGTCATTCCATCTTGGTTCCAATTTGGTATTTTCTCAAAATTAGTGGTATCAAACTTATTTTCCTTTAATAGTGCTACTGTTTTTATCGCTGAACGATGACCAAACACCAACGCTTCGAGTAGAGAATTAGAAGCAAGACGATTCGCACCATGCAGTCCTGTGCAAGTACATTCTCCTACGGCAAAAAGATTAGAAACAGAACTCATTCCGTCTATTCCCGTTTTGATTCCTCCACACATATAGTGAGCAGCAGGAACTACAGGAATGTATTGTTTGAAAGGATCAATACCTTGTTCAATGCAGTGTTCGTATATGTTTGGGAAATGTTTTAAGAATTCTTCTTTATCTAAATGAGAACAATCCAATCCTACAAATTCCTCTCCTGAAATTTTAAGTTCATTATCTATAGCACGAGCAACAATATCTCTAGAAGCAAGCTCTTCTCTTTCGTCGTATTTATGCATGAATTTAGAGCCGTCCATTAATCTTAGCTTTGCTCCAAAACCTCTTACAGCTTCTGAAATTAGAAATAATCTTCCGTCTAACTTACTATAAAATGCTGTCGGGTGAAATTGAAAAAATTGCATATTTTCAATTTTTGCTTTTGCTCTAAAAGCTAATCCTATTCCATCTCCAGTAGCTATGGAAGGATTGGTAGAATTTTTATAGACATGTCCTGCTCCTCCTGTTGCTAGTAAAGTAATTTTAGAACGAATTCTTTTAATTACTTTTTGCTTTTTATCGAGCACATATGCACCAAAACAAGTTACTTTTTCTTTTCTCTTTTCCTTTGGTCTAATATGATGTTCTGTTATTAGGTCGATTACATAATGATGCGTATAAAGTGTTATATTTTTGGTATTATTTACGGTTTCTAGCAAGGCTCTTTCGATTTCAAATCCTGTAATGTCTTTGTGATGGACGATTCTATTTTCTGTGTGTCCTCCTTCTCTACCAAGGTTGAATTCTCCTTTTTTATCTTTGTCGAAATTAGCTCCCCAGTTTATGATTTCTTTAAATCTTTCAGGTCCTTCTTTTACCACTATTTCTACAACTTCTCTATCGCACAATCCATCACCTGCCAATAAGGTATCTTCTATGTGTTTTTGATAACTATCATTTTCTAAATCCGTAACAACTGCCAATCCACCTTGAGCATATTTTGTGTTGCTTTCACTTTCATTATCTTTTGTTACTATGGTTACATTTACTTCAGGAAGAGTTTCTGCTACTTTCAAAGCGTAAGATAGACCAGAAATTCCAGATCCTATAACGAGTACATCGGTTTCTATCATGATTCTATAGAATGAGTTTATAAATTAGACTTAATGTTTATGTAATGCAGAAATTCTTTTCGAGTAATGGCATGGTTTTTAAAAGCTCCGCTTAATTCTGCGGTAATTGTTGAGCAATTGGTATCTTGTATTCCTCTGGAATTTACGCATAAGTGCTTAGCATCAATTACACATGCAACATCTTCTGTTCCTAAAGCTTCTTTCATTGCATTGACTATTTGCATGGTAAGTCTTTCTTGTACTTGTGGTCTTTTGGAATAATAATTCACAATACGATTGATTTTAGACAAACCGATTACTTTTCCATTTGAAATATATGCTACGTGTGCTTTTCCTATAATCGGCAAAAAGTGATGTTCACAAGTAGAATATACAGCAATGTCTTTTTCAATAAGCATTTGATTGTATCGGTATTCATTCTTAAAAGTAGAAATCTCTGGTTTATTTTCTGGGAGAAGTCCGCCAAAAATCTCATTTACATACATTTTTGCTACTCGTTTGGGAGTATCACATAAACTGTCATCATTTAAGTCCATTCCTAGAATATCTAATATAGAGCGAAAATGCTTCTGAATTTCTTCAATTTTTTCTTCGGAAGATTTATCAAATGCATTTTCGCGAATAGGAGTGTATTCTTTACTAGAAAAATGGTCTGAATCTTCGTCGTGATTCTCAATGAAAGAGTTGTTCATTTTTTAATGATTTAAACAAAAGTAAATAAATTAAATGAAATAACATTTACGCTACTACGTTTAAGTTTTATAAAAGTAAACTTTATGCTAAGAGTCATTGAAATTACAAGAGGTTAGAAAAATAATATCTACATTTGTGTAACTGTTAACTTTATGATGTTAAAATTAGATTGTTTTATTAGGTTTAAAGTATTGATATTTATTGCTTTAGTATTGTTTGAAAATTTCTCTTTTGCACAAAATACAAGATGGGAAGATTATTTTTCGTACTTCGATATAAGTAAAATAGAAATTATAGGAGATGAATTGTACTCTGCAACAGAAGGAGGATTGTTTTCTTATAATATTAATAATAATGAAATTTCTAAGATTTCAAAAGTTAATGGATTAAGTGGAGTTGTTGTTACAGGATTTAGTTATAATGATGATTATCAGACATTTTTAATTGGTTATGAAGGAGGTATGTTTGATGTATTCACACCAGATGGAATTTCTTTGAATGTTGATTTGATTATAGATAATGATTTTCAAGGAAATAAAAGTATAAAACATATTTCAAACAGTGGAGATTACGCGGTGCTGTCTATGGATTTTGGAGTTTTGTATTTTAATATTCCTCGTAAAGAAGTAAGTGAAACCATATACTTTAGACAATTAGGTTCATACATAAAAGTCAAAGAATCCATTATTTACGGAGATGAAATATACGCCATAACAAGTGAAGGAATTTATTCCAAGAATATTGACTTTATGCTTCCTAATTTTTCTGAATGGAGTCATGATTTTTCTGGAGTGTCATTTGATAATATATGTGAGTTTAATGGTCAGCTACTTGCATCTTCTGGAAATACAATATGGATAAAATCTGATGTTGCATCAAGCTGGCAAGTTTTTGGTACACAAAGTAATTTAAAAGATTTAGTTTCAGAAAATGGTTTTTTATCTGTGGTAAGTTTAAATTCGGTGACTGTTTATGATGAAAATCTAAATTTAGTACATACAAATACGTTTGGAAATGAATTGAATACTGGTGTTTATATCAGTAACACCATTTATGCGGGAACCAGTTTGTATGGTTTGATTGATGAAAACAATAACCAATATGCACCTGATGGACCTTATAAAAACAAGTCTTTTACTGTAAATACTATAGACGATAAGATTTGGATTTCTTCAGGAGGAGTTTCTTCTTTTACCGTAGATGATAATACAGACTATGGATATTATTATTACGATGGTTTGAAATGGAATCATATTTCAAGTTCTTTTTTGAATGGAGCCAATAATATCATGGATGTGATTCCAAATCCGAATAATTTAGATGAGGTGTACGTGATATGTTATGATTATGGGAGAGAAGGAATCATCAAAGTAGAAAATCAAGCGTCAATAGAAGTTTTTAATCATTTAAATTCCGTTATTTCTGAACCTAATCACTTGGTTAGTGGTATATTCGATGATTCTGGAAATTTATTTGTGTCTGAAAGAGATAATTACTTAGGTGGCGGAGCATACGGACATGCAATAATAGCATTAAATGCTACTGGAAGTTTTTCTAAAATTGATTTAAATTCAAAAAATATTTCTCCTTCCCCAAGAACAGCTATTTCTAAACCAATAATAGATAATAAAGGTTTCTTATATGTAGCAGGTCCTCGAGACGATGGTGTTATAGTTCTTGATTATAACAAAACTCCTTTAAATCAGTCTGATGATAAACTGTATTTAATATCAACTGATGAAAATCAAGGGAATTTACCATCAAATAATGCTGTTTGTGTAGAATTGGATAATTCGGGAGATTTGTGGATTGGGTTGGTAGATGGTCTTCGTGTTTTGCAAAATCCTAGAGATGCTGTAACTCAAGAAAGTTTTGCGACTAAACGAGTAGTTATTGAAGAAAATGGAGTAGGAGAAGAATTGTTAAGAGAAATACAAGTTAATGATATAGCAACAGACAAAGCCAATAGAAAGTGGATTGCTACAGAGAATTCGGGTGTTTTTTATGTTTCTCCCGATGGAAGTGAAGTATATAAAAATTTTACAATTACTAACTCTCCTTTACCAACAAACACCATTAGAGATATTGCTATAAATCACGATAAAGGAATTGTTTATTTTGCAACTACTAAAGGAACGGTGTCATACAAAAGTGATGTTTCAATAGAAGCTGATGATTTTAGTAATGTTCTTGTTTACCCGAATCCTGTTCGTCCTAATTATTCGGGAAATGTTATTATTAGAAATTTAATGGACAATGCAACAATTAAAATTACAAACATTGTTGGGGATTTAGTTTATGAGGCACGTTCAGAAGGAGGCGTTGTAGAATGGAATCAGCAGAATTTACAAGGAAAGAAGGTTGCTTCTGGGATTTATATTATTTTTATGACAAACTTTGATGGAACTAAAACAAGTTCAAAAAAAATAGCGATAGTTAGATGACTAATTCTACAGAAGGAATTATCTTGAATATTACCAAATATGGAGAGTCTGACTTAATATTCAATTGTCTTTCTTTTGATGCTGGTGTTATTGGTTTCTTTTACAAAAATGGTAGAAACAAGAAAAAGAAAGTTAATTTAATTCTACCTCTATCAGAGGTGGAAGTTACATACGTAAAAAAACAAAGCAATCTTCAGTTTGTAAGGTCAATAGAGAATAGAGATCAAGTGTATATCTATCAAAATGTGTATCAATATTCTATAAAATTATTTCTTTCTCAAATTATAATTCAATGTATACAAGATGTCAATTATGATGTTATTATATACGATTTTATTAGAGTTAAAATTTCAGAATTAAATGAATTGTCATCTAATTATAGAAATTATGTTTGGCGTTTTATGCTTGATTTTACGCAGGTACTTGGATTTTATCCCAACATAGATTACATAGAAAATTCTTATTATTTCGATGTGTATCATGGAGTCTTTACCAATGAATTTCAAAATAATACCTTAAATAAAGAAGATTCTCTTCTTTGGAAAAAGATGTTTGATGATAATACTATTCTAACAAAACAAGAAAGAAAAATAATACTACAGTTGCTTTTAGATTATTATTCGGTTCATGTTCATAACTTTAAAGTGCCTACATCACTTACAATTTTGGAGGAATTATTTGAGTGATTTTTAGAAGAATTAGAGAATTATATTTTTTCTAGTTTATTCATTATTTGATTTACTAAATCTATATCAAAAGTATTATTTACTTCTACTCCAGAGGCACAGTCTACGCCAATGCAATTTTCAAGAGAAATAATTCTGTCAAGATTGTTGATGTTCATTCCTCCTGCAAGCAAAAATGGATACGAAAACTCTTTTGCTTTTTCTAAGGAAATTGTTTTTCCCGAACCAGGAGTACTTCCGTCTAGAATGAATAAATCAACGTATTTTGCTACTGCTATTGCCTCTTGGTATTCGGAGTCAATGTTTGGATTAAAAGCAACTATTTTTTTTGTTTTTAATGATTTTAGTTCTTCCAAACTAAGTTCATTAGCGTAAATCTGAATGTAAGGGAATTTATATTTCTCTACGATTTCTTGTATTTCTTCATAACTATTATCCTTAAAAACGGCAACCAGCTTTTTAGAATGTTTAAAGTTATCTAATTCACTTTCATTTATTTTTCTTTTTGAAATAGGAGAGAAATTTACACCAATTAAGTCAGATTTTATCTTATCTAGATTATCAAAAGAACGAAGTCCGCAAGCTTTGAAAAAATAGCTTTTATTGTATTGATAAAATTCATACAGAGTTTGTTCCTTTTTAAGGTTTCTCATCAGCGAAGTTCCTACTAAAAAAGCATTTGCTTTCTTTTTAGAAATAGCAATATCTAACGGAGATTGAATTCCTGATTCCGAAACAAATTTAACGTCTTTAGGTAACTCATTTGCAATGACATTAAATCGGTTTAAGGAGATTTGGAAAGTGTCTAAATCTCGATTATTGATTCCTATGAGTTCAAATTTTTCATTGCTTAATTTTTCATATTCTTCTGCTTCATGAAGTTCCAATAAAACTCCCATTCCTAGATTTTCTGCACATTTTTTTAGTTCAATAAGCTTTGTTGGTTCAAGAATTCTAGCAATAAGTAAAATTAAGTCTGCTCCATATTGTCTTGCTTGGTAGATTTGTTTTTCGTCTATAATGAAATCTTTTTGAAGCACGAGTACATTGGTATCTTTTACTAATTCTACAGTTTTTTGTAAATCACTTAGTGTTCCTCCAAAAAAGTGTGTGTCCGTTAAAACAGAAATTGCAGAAGTTCCTGCTTTTATATAGTTTTTTATTTGTTCTTCTAAGTTTATTTCTAATCCAATATTTCCTTCAGAAGGAGATTTTCTTTTAAATTCAGAAATGTAAAAAGGAGATTTTTCTTTGATTATTTTATATACGTCTTTTGTATTTTTATGCACTTTGCTAGAATCATAAGAAATTGATTTTAGTTCTTGTTGTTTTTGGAGTACTATTTTTTGTAAAATATCTTTCATAAAGCAGTCAAATCAAAGTTCAAAGTTATATAAATTATTTGTTATATTTAGAGCTCATTTGTTAGTTAAAAATGATATTTATAATTACGAAACTATTTTTTAAAGATTTTAGAGGATTAGCAATATATCCGTTTGTGTTTTTCAGGGAAAAAGAGTTAAAGAATGATGCAATAATTGTAAATCATGAAAGAATACATTTGCGTCAACAAATTGAACTTTTATGGATATTTTTCTTTATTCTGTATGTTTTTGAGTTTATTTTTAATTATATACGATTAAAAAACTTGCACTTAGCATACATGAACATTAGTTTTGAAAAAGAAGCGTATAAAAATCAGAATAATCTAAAGTATTTAAAAGATAGAAAATTTTGGTCTTTCCTTAAGTATTATTAGTTTTGTGAAACTGGCATAATAATTGATTATTTAGCTGTATAATTTACCTTTATGAAACATTTTCCAATTTATATAGTAGCGTTACTTTTATCTTCTTTTTTATTTGCCCAAGAGGTGGAATGGAAAACCATGGAAGAAGCAGATGAGTTGCAAAAACAAAATCCAGAAAAGCAGATTCTAGTAGATGTATACACAGAATGGTGTGGATACTGTAAAGTCATGGATAAAAAAACATTTGCTAATGCAGAAGTAGCTGAATTCATAAATACAAATTATATTCCTGCAAAACTAGATGCAGAAACCAAACGTGTAATTTCATTCAAAGGAAATCAATTTAATTATATTCCTGCAGGAAGATCTGGGATAAACGAGATAGCATATTACATATTGGGAGGGCAAATGAATTATCCTTCTTTGGTAATTTTAAATTCAGATATGACCATACAGTATATTTTTAGAGGTTATTATGAAGCTGATATGTTGTTAGAAGGATTAAAATCGTATTTTGAGGCAAAAGACGCAGAATAGAATTAATGCATAGATTTTTTTAATACATATAAAAAGAACTTTTTTTAGTTCTTTTTTATTTTGATATTTATTCTAATTTTGTGAAATACTAATCATTAAATTTTTTTTATGCCAGGATTTGAATTGTTTGGAAAGGAAGAAAGAGACCAAGTAAATGAAGTGTTAGATACAGGTATACTGATGAGGTATAATTTTGATGCTCAAAGAAAAGGCATTTGGAAAGCAAAAGAACTTGAACAAAATATACAATCAAAAGTAGGTGTAAAATATGCTCAGCTTACCAGTAGTGGAACTACAGCATTAATCACTATAATGAATGCTATGGGAATAGGTGCAGGAGATGAGGTAATTTTGCCTGCATTTACTTTTGTTGCTAGTTTTGAAGCAGTACTTGCTGTAGGAGCGATTCCCATATTAGTAGATATAGACAAAACAATGACATTAAATCCCAATGCCGTAGAGAAAGCAATTACGCCAAGAACAAAAGCAATTGTTCCTGTGCATATGTGTGGTGCGATGGCAGATTTAGATTTGCTTTTAGAAATTGCAAAAAAGCATAATTTATACATTTTAGAAGATGCTTGTCAGGCAATAGGAGGAACTTATAACGGGAAATATTTAGGGACGATAGGAGATGCAGGTTGTTTTTCATTTGATTTTGTGAAGGCAGTTACTTGTGGAGAAGGTGGAGTTGTTTTAACGGATAATCAAGAATGGTTTAAAAAGTCTGATGAATATTCAGATCACGGTCACGATCATATAGGAAATGATAGAGGAGCAGAAACTCATCCGTTTTTGGGTCTTAATTATCGAATTTCTGAGCTTCAGGCAGCGGTAGGAGTTGCTCAGTGGAATAAATTGGACGAAATTATAGCTTTACAAAGAAGAAATCATAAAGCAATTAAAGCAGAATTAGAGCAGATAAAAAATATTCAATTTAGAGAAATTCCCGATGAGAATGGAGACAGTTGCTCTACAATTTCACTTATCTTTCCATCGGAAGAAATAGCAAGAAGAGCATCAGAAGAACTTAAAAAAGAAGGCGTAGGAGGATTCTACTGGTACGATAATAATTGGCATTATATTAGAAAATGGAATCACTTGAAAGATATGATGACAATGGCACCACTTTACAAAGAACATAAGGATTTATTACCAAACTATTCAGAGCAAGATTTTTCTGTTTCCGATGCTGTGATGTCTAGAGTAATTACTTTTGGAATTTCACTAAGTTGGACAGAACAAGATTCTAAAGAACGAGGGAATAAAATGAAAACAATAATTTCTAATCTTCTGTAGTATTTTATGGTAAAAGATTCTCAAAAGTCAACTACTAATAAAAAAAGTGAATTTCGTGTTCTTTTGCTTTTACTGGCAAAGTTTATAGGACTTTATTTAGTTTTGATTTTTGTATATAATCTTTACCTTACGTATTTTAATGATACGTTACAGACGTGTGATCCATTTACAGAGATAGTAGCTAATCAATCGGTTAGGATTTCTAAATGGATAGGTTTAGACGTTTCTACAGGAAAAGCGGATCCGTTTCCATACATTAGTTTATTGATGGAAAGAGGAAAGCGTTATGCTATTGTAAACGAAGGCTGTAATGCTCTTTCCGTGATGATTGTGTTTGTTGCGTTTATATTTGCATTTCCATCTAGGTGGTATAAGACACTTTCGTACATTGTTTTAGGGATTTTATTCCTACACATTACTAATATTTCTAGAATAGCACTTCTTAGTTATACAAAGATAAATTATCCAGAGTATTATAAGATGTCGCATGATTATCTTTTTCCTGTTATTATATACGGAGCAGTAATTATTTTGTGGATAGTTTGGGTTCAATTTTTCTTAACGAAGAAAAAAGGTAGTTCCACTAGAAGTACAGATATACTCATTCTTCTTGTATTGCTTTTAGGGTTGGTAGGAGTACGTTACGTAGAAAGTGATTGGTTTTACGACCCTTTTTTGAGGTATTTTAAAACACTATCTTCTGAGCAAATCTTCCCTGAAGTCAACTTTTATAAGTTAACGATTTCTCATGTATTTAGATATTTACTAAATGCACTTTTGAGTTCTGCAATTGTTTATTTTTGGTTTAGGGAGTTTAAATACGCAAAATATTCTTTTTACCTTTTTGTATTGGTGTTTTTGATTTTATATCCTATGTACTTATATCAGATTTATCACAAATTTGAGTTAGGGGAGATGCCAGTTTTTTACATTCGTAGGTTTTTGATTCAGCCAATTCTATTATTTGTGCTGATACCATCTTTTTATTTCCTACAATTTATTAAGAGAAAAAATAGAGATTGATTAGTAGATATTTTGCTTTTAGGGTTTTGGTATAGGTTCAATGATTAATTCCTTTCCTTCTTTGTCTAGATATGTGACCGTCATTTTAATTGTATGAGTAATCCATTTTTCAACACCTGCTTCTGATGCTTGTTTACAAAAAGTAGGATAATCTGTTTGTCCTTGCTGGTGAATATAAATAGCGTGCTTTAATTTTTCTAAGGAACTATCATCATTTACTGGTATTTCAGAATATTTTGATTTTCCATTAACTACGTAATCATTTAATCCAAAGTATTTTGTGTGTCCATCAGAAACAAAATTTTCATAATGCGTTACTCCAATTTCTTTTAAGTCTTGCACAAATTGAGGGAAGTCAGCACCGCTTTTGATTTTGCTAGAAGCTTGGTTAATTTGATCTATTGTAAACATTGATTGAGTATTAATTTTAAATGTTAATTTCTCCAGAAAAAACGAATTCAGCTCCACCTTCTAACCAAACATTGGTAAAAATATTATTTTCTTTAGTAAAACATACATTTAGTTTTCCTCCTAATGCATCAACATTTATTTTAGCAGAATTGAGATTTTTCTTTTGAGAGTAAGCAAGTACAGAAGCTGTAATTCCTGTTCCGCATGCAAGAGTTTCATCTTCTACACCTCTTTCGTAGGTGCGTACATAAATATGATTCTCTGAAATTTCCTCTACAAAATTCACATTGATTCCCTCAATTTTAAATAGTTCAGAATATCGAATTTTATTACCTTCTTTATAAACATTAAAATTGTTTATGTCAGAGACAAACTGCACATAATGAGGAGAACCTGTGTTAATTACGTAGTCGTTATTTATATTTTTAATTTGTTCTACATCTATCATCTGCAACTGAATTGACTCAGGAAAAACATTTGCATGGTGCAAACCATCGGTAGCTAAAAAGGTTGTTTTTTCTTTTATGATTCCTAAATCAGAAGCAAATCTAACAATACATCTTCCTCCGTTTCCACACATGGTACTTTCATTTCCGTCGGAATTGTAGTACTTCATATAGAAATCTAAATCGTTATGATTTTCAAGTAAAATTAATCCATCTGCACCAATGCCAAAATGTCTGTCACATAAAAAGTAGACTTGTTTCTCTGTAAGTGTAATGTCATTTTTTCTATTGTCAATGATTACAAAATCATTTCCCGCTCCTTGATATTTACTAAAATGTAGTTTCATACAATGTTAATGAAATGCAAAATTGGGATTTTTTTTTAAATGATATATTAAAAACTGTAAAAATATGTTAATCTTCGTTAAACTACTTCAACTATAGAAAAAATGGTACTAATTTTGGGTAAAGCTAATACGAAACAAAATAAAATTTTATAATTATGATAAAAAAAATCACGCCTTACCTAATTGTTGGAGTCGTAAGTGCTTTAGTAACGATTTTTGTTTTTGAGCATTACAATAAAAAAGAACAACAAGGAGAATATTTCCAGTGGTCTAAAAACGAAAATAACAGTAATCAGAAAGCTACCTACTCGTTTGCTAATAATCCAAGTTCTGCTCCAGATTTTGTAGATGCCGCAGAAAAGTCGGTAAATGCTGTTGTGAGTATCAAGAATTACGGAAATAAAGTTACCCAAAAAATGGATCCTTTTTTCGAAGATTTTTTTGATTTTGGTTTTCCTCAGTTCAAAAGAAAGTCAGATGATAGTATGCCAAGTGGTGCTGGTTCTGGAGTCCTTATTTCAGATGATGGATATATTATTACCAATAATCATGTAATTGATGGAGCAACTAAGCTTGAAGTGGTGTTAAATAATCAAAAAACCTACGTAGCAGAAGTTATAGGTAAAGATGCTAGTACAGATATTGCTTTAATAAAAATAGATGCAAAAGAATTACCTTATTTGAGTTTTTCTAATTCGGATAATGTGCGAGTAGGAGAATGGGTTTTAGCAATAGGAAATCCATTTGGACTTAATTCCACAGTGACAGCAGGAATTGTTTCTGCAGAAGGAAGAAGTTTGAATTTGCTAAAAACCAAAGGAAATGCTCCTATTGAATCGTTTATTCAGACTGATGCCGCAATAAATCCAGGAAATAGTGGAGGTGCTCTTGTAAATACCAGTGGTAATTTAATTGGAATTAATACAGCAATTTCTTCTCAAACAGGTTCTTATGTAGGTTATGGGTTTGCGGTTCCTTCTAATTTAGCTAAAAAAATAGTGGAAGATATTAGACGTTTTGGAATAGTACAAAGAGGTTTTCTAGGTGTAAATACATTGGATTTATCAGATGATGCTCAAATACTTTCATATAATCAAAAGTTTAATTCAAAATTAAAATTGCAAGAAGGCGTTATGGTAACAGGACTTTCTGAAAATGGAGGAGCTTTAGATGCGGGAATTGAGCAAAATGATATCATTACAGAAGTTAATGGAGAAAAGATTAAATCGTTTGCAGATTTGTCATTTTCTATAGGAAGTAAAAGACCAGGAGATGTGGTAAATGTAAAAGTGGTTAGAGATGGAAAAGAAAAGTCATATAATGTTACATTAAAAGACGCTAAAGGGAATACTAAAGTGAAATCCAAATCAGATTTAACGGCACTAGAGAAGTTAGGAGCAAATTTTGAACCGTTAACAGATAAACAGAAAGTTAATTATGGGATTCAAAGCGGAGTTTTGGTAACTAACGTTTCTGAAGGAAAATTACAATCATTGGGCATAAGCGATGACTTCATAATATTGAAGGTAAATGGAAAGAATGTAAATTCATCTGAAGATGTGGAGAAAGTGCTTAAAAATTATGACGGAACAGTTTCATTAGAATACATAGACCCTTATGGTAGATTAATAAGAAGAGGATTTATTCTAAATTAATAACACAATGTTAAATTAATATGTTATTTTTTTTTAGAATATACCAAAAAAAACAATTATACTTGCATAGTAAAATTTAAGGAAACACTTTTTTTTCATATAATCCTTTTTATGTAGTTCGGTACGAAGTTTTTCGTGCCGAATTATTTTTATAATCTTACCTCAATCGGAGATAGCATAAGAACACCTTTGTAATTATTAATTGATTTAATTTTATTGTATAATTCATAATTTTCTATACCTAGTTCTTTTTTAATTGTAGCATCTAAAACAGAATTTTTATTTCCAGTTAATTGATCCATCAATTTTTGAAAAGAATCTTTGGGTTTTGGGTACGTTTCAATCGAAAAATCACTAATATTTGCAAGCAAAGAAGCAGAATGAATAGCAGAGTTTAAATTTCCAATTTTATCTATTAATCCATTTTTTAAAGCTTGTTCTCCTGTCCAAACTCTTCCTTGACCAAGTGAGTCAATTTTTTGAAAAGATTTCTTTCTGTTCTTTGCTACCAAAGAAACAAATCTATTGTAGGTAGTTTCAATGGATTTTGTCATCGTTTCTTTTGCTTTAGGAGACATTCCATGAACTGGTGAGTAAAATTGTGCATTATCATTGGTTTGTACAACCTCTGATGTAATTCCATTCCTTTTAGCAAGCTCTTCAAAATCAGGAATCATTCCTAAAACACCTATAGAGCCAGTAATAGTGGTTTGATGAGCAAAAATACTATCGGATTCCATTGCAATATAATATCCTCCAGAAGCAGAAATATCTCCAAACGAAGTTACAATTGGTTTTTTCTTCCTTAATTCTTTTAGCTCAAAAAGAATTTCATCAGATGCATTTGCAGAACCTCCAGGCGAATTAATCCTTAAAACAAGAGCTTTTATACTTTCGTCATTTTTGATTTCTTGAATTATTTTCTTGAAATTTTTAGCATAAATCCCTACTTCTCCTTCTCCATTTAGTATTTCTCCTCCCGCATAAAGGATAGCTATTTTGTCATTAGATGTTGTTTTTTTCTTAATAGAATGAAAATAATCGTAGAGCGAAATTGTATTAATTTCTTCTTTCTCATCAGTAATTCCTAATTGTTTTTTTATGATTGAGTCATACTCTGATTCTTGTAGTAATCCATCTACAAGTTTATCCTTTAAAGCTACTTCTGGAATAAAAGAACCTAACTCATCTACAATAGAGTTTAAACTATCAATCTGTATTTTCCTAGATTTACTTACATCTAAAGAAATATTTCCCCAAATATCGGTAAGTAGTTCTGTGATTTGTTTTTTGTTTTCCTCAGAAAGTTTATCTGCAATAAAAGGCTCTACCGCAGCTTTATATTTTCCATGTCTAATCACATTAAAATTAATTCCGTATTTATCTCCAAATTTTTTAAAAAAATAGGTTTCTGAAACCAATCCAAAGAACTCCGTCATAGCAGTAGGATTTAAATATATCTTATCTGCAACAGTCGATAGATAATATGCTTTTTGGGTGGAGTTGTTATGGTATGCGTATACAAATTTTCCTGAATCTTTAAAATCTAAAATAGCATTTCTGATTTCCCGCACTTGGCTAATTCCTCCTTGTATATGCTGTAATTTTAAGCTAATTCCCTTTATTTTAGTATCAGTTTTTGCGTACTTTATAGCATCTAGTATATCTTTGTAGTAAAAATTCTCCTTTGACTCAAAAGCAAATAAATCATAATTCTCTTCTGTAGTTCCTTCTATAATGTTGTGCCCTAAAGTAATTTCTAGAACTGAATTTTCCTCTACTTTATTTAGCGATAATGAGGATTTTGTTGAAATAATTCCTAAGATAATAATTCCGATAATTGATAACGAAATAAATAAAAATATTCCTAAAGTTGTAGAGAATATGTTTTTCATGAAATTTTTCATATATTTTACTTTTTTAGTGTAGTAATAATTTTAAAATGAAACAAGTAAAAGAGGTCACGCTTTTATTAGGAGCAAATATAGGAGATAAATACGAAAATATTCTTCTTGCTAAAAGAGAAATAGAGAAGTCAATAGGTTTGATTATCAAAGAGTCAGAAATAATGGAAACAGAACCAGTAGGTTTTGAGTCAGAAAATATTTTTTTTAATCAAGCTATAAAAGTAAATACTCAACTTTCACCAGTGAAATTATTGTTAGAAACTCAACGAATTGAGAAAATGCTAGGTAGAAAAGAGAAAACTACAACAGTTTATTTAGATAGGTTTATAGATATAGATATAGTTTATTATGGCTCTATTTCCTTTTATACAAAATTTTTAGAAATACCGCATAAAAAGAATGCATATGAAAGAGATTTTGCTATTTCTCTTTGTGGAAATATGAAATAGAGTTTGTATAGTCGTTTATTTTATTTAATTTTGCAACGAATAAATGTGATTACAATGAAAAAAGGATTATTATTATGTCTTTTTGCTTTGGGAGTTGTTTCGTCTGTATTTGCTCAGTATGGTGAAAGCATGACGGAATATACAAAGTTTAAAAACAGTGAGAAAAAGTTTAATGACTGGTCAGTTACTGTGTATGGAGGATTACCTTTAATGCAGTCTGCCGACTTAACTTCGTTTAAAAATTACGGAAGTGACGGGAGTTTGCATTTGGGTTATGAATACCAGTTGGGTATTACAAAAGCGATAACACATGCTTTTGGTCTTCAATTACTAGTAGGTAAAGGAGAAACGAATCAAGGGTATGATAATTGGGTTGTTGCTAGAACTGAGTATCAGCAAGTAAGTCTTTTGGGAGATTTAAATCTCACTTCTATTGTTAGAAGAGTTGACAACAAAAGTCCATACAGATGGGCATTACATACTTATGCGGGTGTTGGTTTATTAGGATATAAAACGTATTGGTCTCCAAATGAGGAAACAACTCCTTATATTTTAGATCAAGATCAACCATTGAATCAGGCTTCTGTTTTCGCACAGGTTGGATTAGGGTTGAAATATAAAATTTCAAGACGTTTTGATGCAGAGTTGAGAGCAATGTATATTATGTCTGGTGATGACGAATTTGATGGTGGAGGACATACTAATATCACTATTGATCACGGTACGGGACAGATAGGTCCAGGAGCATATTATCCTGGTGTAGGTTATGGAATTAACAATTTAGAAGAAAATGTTTCTGATAATGTTGTGGCACTTTATTTAGGTTTATCTTATAAATTTGGAAAACACAAAGAGCATTTGCATTGGTTTGATCCATTACATGAACTTTATCCTCCTGTGGTTCAACAAGCACAAGAACCTGTTCTTGAAGCTGGTTGTATGTCTGGAGATAATGACCAAGATGGAGTTTGTGATGACTGGGATAGAGAATTGGATTCTCCTGCAGGTTGTCGTGTAGATGGTTCAGGTATTTGTTTAGATACAGATTTAGATGGAATTATTGATTTATATGATAAGTGTCCTACATATCCATCAACGAATAAAGAAGCTGGAGGATGTCCTACTTTAGAAGAGTTACTAGATGCAATATCAGGAAAAGGACCTGTTGATTCTCCTATCTCTGTAGGAGCAGGAAGAAGTTTACCTCCAATTGAATTTGAACTAGATTCAGATAAGATTACAGGAGAGTCTATTCCTACTATGGAAAATATTGTACGATTATTAAAACAATTCTACCAAGGAGAGTCAATTATAGTAGAGGGACATACTGATGCTTATGGTAAATTAGAGTACAATAAAGATTTATCTAAGAGAAGAGTTCAGACTGTGATTAAATATTTAGGAGAACATGGAATAGATACGTCTAAGTTTACGCCAGTAGGTTTAGGTCAATCAGATTTGAAGTATCCAGAGTGTGATCCTGCAAGTAAATGTCCTGACTTCAAGAATAGAGGTAACAGACGAGTAGTATTTAAATTAGCAGAAGAATAGTTAAAGCAATATATAGTTAAAAAAGAGGCGTTTTTGTAGCGTCTCTTTTTTGTTATATCAATAGAAATATGTTTCTTTTTAGAGAAGAGTTGAAGAAAATACAAAGGTATTGCTCTTACCAAGATAGATGTCAATATGAAGTAGAAGTTAAATTAAATCAATTTAAATTAGACCAAGAAGAGAAAGAGGAGATTATTATTAGATTGATTGAAGAAGGTTTTCTAGATGAAGAACGTTTTGTGAGAAGTTTTATTCGAGGGAAGTTTTATCAGAAAAAGTGGGGGATTGTTAAAATCAAGAAAGAATTGGTTTTAAAAAAAGTGCCAAAAAATCTCATTACTAATTGTTTAGATGAAATTAACCAAGAGGATTATAAGCAAACTGCTAGGGAACTGTATGAGAAAAAATACAAAAACTTAGAAGGAGAGCATGTGCAAGCAAGAAAATTAAAATGTTTAAGATATCTAGTAAGTAAAGGATACGAAACAAGTTTGATATATGAATTTATGGATAAAACACAATAAAAAATAATAATATCGTTTTTTAAGCAATGAATTTAAAAAAAAGAATATTCCTTTTTGTGGTTTTTATTTTTACAAGCGTAATTTTTGCACAAACCAAGTATTCCAATGAATTTTTATCTATTGGTGTAGATGCAAGAGCTTTTGCCATGGGAAATTCGGTAGTAGCACATCAAAAAGATGTGAATGCGGGATATTGGAATCCAGCTGGTTTAACAAGAGTAGAAAGTGGAACTCAAGGAGCTTTAATGCACGCTGAGTATTTTCAATCTATTGCAAAGTACGATTATGCAGCGGTGGCTTTTCCCTTTAAAGACAAAGGAACTTTAGCGGTATCCTTGATTCGTTTCGGAGTTGATGATATTTTGAATACAACGGAACTAATAGATAGTAACGGAGAAATAAATTACGATAGAATCTCTAAGTTTTCCACGTCTGATTATGCTTTAACAGCTTCTTATGCAGGCAACTTTTTCAATAATAAAGACATTTCAGTAGGTGTCAATACAAAGTTAATTTATAGGAATGTAGGAAAGTTTGCAAATTCTTTTGGTTTTGGAATTGATGCAGGAATTCAATACCAAACTCAAGATGATTTTCATTTTGGATTAATGGCAAGAGATATAACTACTACATTTAATGTTTGGTCGGTAAATGAGCAGGAGTTAAATAAACTAGAACTAGATGGACAAGTACTCAATAGTGCACCTAAAGAGAATATAGAATTAACCTTGCCAAAACTTCAACTAGGTGTTGCCAAGCATTTTGATTTGAATGATAAATTTCAGGTAATTTCAGAAGTAGATTTAAACCTTAAATTCTACGAAACCAATGATTATATATCAGGAAACTCACTTTCAATTGATCCAAGTATTGGTTTTGAAGTTGGTTACGACAATATAGTATACTTAAGAGGAGGAGTGAATAATTTTCAAAATATCGAAAATTTTGAAGGAAAAGAAAAATTAAGTATTCAACCAAACTTAGGAATAGGATTCAAGTATAGAGGTATTTACTTGGATTATGCAATTACAAATTTAAGCAAAGAAAATGCAGGGTTATATTCGAATATTTTCTCTTTGAAGCTCGATTTCTCTGAATTTTAATCCTTAATTTCTGATTTTTCATATATTTGCAATTCTTAATCTAAATGTATGAAAATAGAGAAACGTTGGATTTTTTCCTTTGTATTTATTTGTGTTGTTGTTTTGATAGGATTATTTTGGGAAAGCAAAACTTCACAAGAGTTATTGTCTAATTTTGGGACAGAAAAAGATTTAGTTCCTTCCGATATTGCTTGGATTCTTACATCATCTTGTCTTGTATTACTTATGACTCCTGGATTATCCTTTTTTTACGGAGGAATGGTAGGTAGAAAAAACGTGATTTCTACAATGCTTCAAAGTTTCATTTGTTTAGGAATCGTAACGTTAATATGGTTAACGGTTGGTTTCAGTTTGGCGTTTGGAACTCCAATAGGAATTACAATAGACGGAACAAAATACGGAATAGTAGGTAATCCATTTGATTATATGTTCTTTGATTCCGTAGGAGGTTTGCCACATAAATATTTAGGAAGTACCATTCCATTTATTTTGTTTGCTTTATTTCAGATGAAATTTGCGATTATCACGCCAGCGATTATTACGGGATCTTTTGCCGAAAGAGTTCGATTTATATCGTATTTGGTATTTATTAGTTTATTTTCTATACTTATTTATTCTCCGTTGTGTCATATGATTTGGCACCCAAATGGTCTTTTAGGAAGCTACTTTGGCGTTAAAGATTTTGCTGGAGGTACAGTGGTTCATATGAGTGCTGGTTTTGCCGCTTTAGCAGGAGTTTTAATTTTAGGTAAAAGAAAAAATAAAAATCATAATCCTACCAATATTCCTTTTGTAATCCTAGGTACAGGTATGCTTTGGTTTGGTTGGTTTGGTTTTAATGCAGGTTCTGCTTTATCGGCGAATGCTTTAGCTGCTTCTGCATTTGCAACTACTACTGTTGCGTCGGCATCGGCAATGCTTACTTGGATTTTCTTTGATAGACTTAATGGAAGAAAGGTTTCAGCAATGGGAGCTTGTATAGGTGCAGTTGTTGGTTTGGTAGCTATAACCCCAGCAGCAGGATTTATATCAATTCCTAAAAGTATGTTTTTTGGTTTTATAACAGCAATAGTTTCTAATTTCTTGCTTAATTGGAATAGATTAAAAAAGATAGATGATACACTAGATGTATTTGCATGTCATGGAGTTGGTGGAATCATGGGAATGATACTTACCGCTATATTTGCAGAAGGAGAAAATGCAAGTTTATTGCATGGTGGTTGGGGAGTATTTGGACATCATATGGTGGCACTTATTTTAGTTTCCATATTTACATTTTTTGGTTCCATATTATTGTATAAATTTACCAATGTAATAATTCCTTTGCGTGTATCAGAGGAATCAGAAGAGTTAGGTTTAGATTTATCTCAACATGACGAACAATTATAAAAATAACAACAACATAAAAATTAAAAACAATGTCCTTAATTAAAAGCATTTCAGGAATAAGAGGAACAATAGGAGGAACAATAGGAGATAACTTAACTCCACTTGATATAGTTAAATTTGCATCGGCATACGGTTCTTGGATAAAATCTAAAAAACAAGGTTCATGCAAGGTAGTAATAGGTAGAGATGCTAGAATATCAGGAAAGATAGTTTCAGATTTAGTTTCATCTACGCTTCAAGCTCTTGGGATAGATGTGTTAGATTTAGGATTAAGTACTACACCAACAGTAGAAGTATTGGTTCCTCATTTAGAAGCAGATGGAGGAATAATTTTAACAGCAAGTCATAATCCGAAACAATGGAATGCATTAAAATTACTAAATGAAAAAGGAGAATTTATATCTGGTGATGAAGGAAAGTTGATTTTGGAACTAGCGGAATCAAACGAGTTGATTTTTGCTGAAGTAGATGATTTAGGGAAATACAAACAGATAGATGATGCAATAAGTATTCATATTGAAAAAACATTTGCACTTCCTTTGGTAGATGTATCATTGGTTGCCTCTAAAAAATTTAAAGTTGTAGTAGATTGTGTGAATTCTACGGGAGGTATTTCATTGGTTCCTATGTTAAAAAGAATGGGTTGCGAAGTGGTAGAAATGTATTGCGAGCCCAATGGACAATTTCCTCATAATCCAGAACCACTAGCAGAACATTTAGGTGAAATAATGAAAAGAGTTCCACAGGAAAATGCAGATTTAGGAATTGTTGTAGACCCTGATGTAGATCGTTTAGCATTTGTAAATGAAGACGGAACTTTATTTGGAGAAGAGTATACGTTAGTAGCGGTAGCGGATTATATATTACAAAATCAATTAGGAAGCTCAGTATCTAATTTATCTTCTTCTAGAGCATTGAGAGAGGTTGCAAATCGTCATAATCAAGAGTATTTTGCATCAGCGGTAGGAGAGGTAAATGTAGTAGAAAAAATGAAAGAAACAAATGCCGTAATTGGTGGAGAAGGAAATGGAGGAATTATTTATCCTGAACTTCACTACGGAAGAGATTCCCTTGTAGGTGCTGCTTTATTTTTAACATTTATGGCAAAATCAGAGAAATCTTGTAAAGAAATACGCGAATCCTATCCTCCGTTTTTTATGAGTAAAAAGAAGATTCAACTTACTCCACAAGTAGATGTTGACGCAATATTAAAAGCATTAGAAAATAAGTACAAAGATGAAAATTGTACTACCATAGATGGATTAAAAATTGATTTTCCTACCAATTGGATTCATTTCAGAAAATCCAATACAGAACCAATAGTACGAATTTATACGGAAGCACCTACTCAAAAAGAAGCAGATGCTCTTGCAGATAACTTTATAGAAGAGGTTTCAAACATGATATAGATTTATTATATAGTATCATAACATATTTTTAATATATAAATAACAAAAACTAAACACATAGTATTCTGATTGTTAGGTAGATTTGCGGAACTAATAAACAATTATGAATTCTATGAAAAACTCTACTTTTTTTCAAAGGTATAGGTTTGGGCATGAACTACAGCCAAACCTAAAAAAGACACTTACAATTTTGCTTTTTGCATTCTTTTGCATAAGCACATCTTACGGACAGACAGTTTTATCTTCAGGCGATATTGCAATTATTCATGTTGGAGTAGACGATGAAGATTTTGCATTTGTAACTTTTGTTAATTTAGATGCAGGAACTCAAATTTATTTTACAGATGAAGAGGCAGATGGAGACTATACTATGGGAACGGGAGAAGGAACTGTTCTTTATACAGCTCCAGCAGGAGGAGTTTTAGCTGGAACAGTTATAGTGGGGAATAGTGCAGGTTCTGCAACCAATTTTTCATCAACTACCGACGGAGCTATGACACTCGGAAACAGCGGAGATGGAATTATTGCCTACCAAGGAAGTATGGATGCAAGTGGAGTAGGTGCAGTTACTACTTATTTGCATGGTGCGGGAGAAGATGCAGGAGATATGGGGACGTTTCCTGGGGGATTTTCTAACTACATTTTATTTGGAGGAGATAATGGAGAGTATACAGGAACAAGAATAGGAGGAGATGCTTCCTCATATTTAGTGGCAATCAATAACAGTGCAAATTGGTCTACAAGTGGAAGTTCCATAGGTGCTCCAGATACGACAAGTTTTACTATGGCTCCTGTATCAGAAATTAACATTCAAGGTAACTCGGTTGACATTGTAAGTGGAGATACAACTCCAAGCACAACTGATGACACCGCATTTGGTATTGTCCCTGTTGGTAATTTTGTGACAAAAACGTACACCATTCAAAATACAGGTAGTGCAAACTTAACTTTAGGTTCTCCTGCGGTACAATTTACAGGAATAGAAACACAGTTTAGTATCACACAACCAACTTTATCTGTAATTCCAGGAGGAGGTTCTACTACTTTCTCGGTTACTTTTACACCTCTGACTACAATAGTAGATGTAGTAACGCTCCAAATAAACAGTGATGATAGTGATGAAGCTACTTATACATTTGATATTTCTGGAAACGATGATAATGCTCCTACAATCTTAAAAACAGGAGATATGGTACTTACTGGTTACAGTAACAACGTAGGTGGTGGAGATGATGCAATACGAGTTTTAACTTTTGTTGATATAAACGAAGGAACCAGCTTTAAATGGATAAATGCAACTTATGAAACAGGAGGAAATCCTACGGCAAATATAAGAACAGATAAATGGTATACGTGCTCTTCTTCTCCCACAGGAAATGTTCCCTATTTGGAATTTACCTATAATGGATCTACAGAAATCCCTGCGGGTACAGTATTTTGTATTAGAACTGTAGTTACAGGAACTGGTTCTACAATAGAAGCGTATGCAAATGATGGAACGTATTTTCCAGGAACAGATTTTACGATAACCTCAGGAACAGCTGATGGCACTACAGGAGTGGCACATGGATTGGTAAATGTATCTACATCTGGTCCTGATTCTATGTTTTTACTTCAAGGAGATTTTATATATGATGTTAATGGTTCTACATTTAATGGTGCTGTATTATCTGGAGTACAAGATGGAGGTATTTGGTACGATTTAAGTGACGATTTATCAGCAACCACAGGAGATAATTTAAGAATATCAAGAAGACACCCACAATTACTTTGTGCTTCTATGCAAGCAAGTGCTACTCCAGCTACTTATGCAGGAGAATACGATACTGCTAATGAGCTTGTAGTAGGAACTCGTCCAGAATTAATTACAGAAATACTTGATTATACCAATACGTGGGCTAGTGGATTCGGAAGTTGTCCTAATCCTTCTCCATTTACAATAAATTCGGTAGGAGATACCAATCCTTGGAATGGTAGTTTTGATGCAAACTGGTTCAATTGTAGAAACTGGGGAAATCTTACCGTTCCTGATAAATTTACAAATGTAATTATAGATGCAACAGCTACAAGTGATGCAGTAGTAAATGTTACCAACCAATATGCTTCTGATTTTAATAATATTGCTCAATGTAAAGATCTTACCATAAATGGTCGTAAAGTACAATTAGAAGGGAATTCTAATAACAAAATTGAAGTATATGGAAATCTAGAAATAGGAGCTTTGGGAGAATTAGACATGAGTGACGGAACTAATGGAACTCCAGATGGACAAATATATTTATATGGAAATTGGACAAATAATGCAGGAGAAACAGAATTTAAACAAGGAGAAAGTACAATTCATTTTATAGGAAGTAATCCGCAGGTAATTTCTAGTGTAGATACAACTACTACCGAAACATTCTTTAATGTTGTATTAGATAATAATTTTACAACTTCTGTAAGTAACGATTTAATTGCTTTAGGAGATTTAACAGTAGAGTCAAGTAGAGCAGTGGTAATTTCGGGTGGAGATTACATAGATATTACTAATGATATAGTAAATAATGGGACAATTACAGTAGAAGATGGAGGGAATTTAGTGCAGAGAAATGATGCAGGATTAGCTCCAGCAAGTACTACAGTAAAATCCATGACAAGACCGATACCAAACCATACTTGGGTTCATAGATCCTCACCGATTAATAATGCAAGTGCAGATATTTTAAGCACCTATAATTTTGGAAATTATGCTTATGATGTTGTGCAATCAACGGGACAATACAGAGCAGGTCAGGTTTATGTTCTTGATCAAACAGGTTGGGTTAAACAAACCGATGACTCTAATATGATACCAGGTAGAGGATTTATTCTTAGAACTACAGGTCAAAGATTTTCAGCTCCTGCTATTCCTGGAATAAATCTAAATGTAAATACAAATACAGCTGTAAATATAGAAACTTCAGGTACTGCCAATAACGGAGAGATATTAGTTCCTTTGCATTCTGATGGAAATGCAGGAGTTGTTATGAATCAAGATGTTGCTGGTGGAGATCAAAACTTGGTAGGTAATCCATATCCGTCTGCAATAGATGCTTATGCATTCTTAACTACAAATACAGATAATGATGGGATAATTTATGTTTGGACAAATCCTCAAATCAGTGGTGTGTGGAATTCTGTAACAAAAAGTTTTAACTATCCTCATAGCACTTCTTTTGCAGAGATTAATTTATTGGGAGAAACAGCTGCTAATGGATACACTCCTAGTAGGTATATTGCTCCACACCAAGGATTTGTTATTTATGCTGATTGTGGAGATTGCACAGGAAAGAACGTAACATTTAATAACTCTATGCGTGTTACTGCAGAAACAGGAGGAAGAAAATTTGCTAGAACAATAAGCGATGATAAGGATAGAGCTTGGTTGAATTTAGAAGATAAACAAAGTGGATATGTATCTCAAATATTAGTAGGATATACGGATAAGTCAACTAAATCATTTGATAGATTATACGACGGGAAAGCTTTAGAGGAACCATTTAGATTATTTTCTAAGTTAGATGATAAAAAGTTAGCTATTCAAGGTAGAGGAATATTTAATACGGAAGACGTTGTTGAATTAGGATTTAGTTCTGAAGATGAAACAGATAGAATGTTTGAGATTTCATTAGCTAAACTTGAAGGAAAAACCATAGAAAATGTAGATGTTATCTTAAAAGATAAATTATTAGGAGTTAATCATAATTTAAAAGAAAGTGCTTATGTTTTTGCTTCAAATGATAAAGAAAACGAATCAAGGTTTGAAATAGTTTATAGAGAAACATTGGATTCTTCATCTGTAGAATTGGAAAATAAAGATGTAAAAATAGCTATTGATGGTACTGTTTTAGCTATAGAGTCAGTTAAAGAGATGAAATCAATAATAGTATACAACCTTGCAGGTCAGTTAGTTGCTTCTTTTAATGGCGACAATCAAACAAAGTTAATGAAGAACGTTATTGATAACTCAAATACAGTTTACATTGTAAATATAGTGTACAGTGATGGTTCTGAAATTACCCAAAAAGTAAAGTAAGTAGTATTGCATATAATTTAAAAAAAAAACGACTCTTATGGAAATAAGAGTCGTTTTTTTGTACCATATAAAAAAGGCAAACCAATAAGCCGAATTCTGTAAACGCCTACTACCACGTTCTCTGTTATTTATCTGGATTTTACATTGCTGTAAAACTCTAGCTACCAACCCCTCGACATCGCACGAGCAGCACTTAATTGTCGATATACTTGGTATTTCACCATATAGAGTTTACCTGATTTCACTACAGCCGAACTGTACATTCTTTCTGTTGCACTTGTCCTATTTCGATAAATCGAAACGACGGATGTTATCCGCTATATTGCTCTACGGTGTTCGGACTTTCCTCTGTATAAACATACAGCAACAGAGTAGTTTGCCTAAATTTTATGCAAAGATACTATTTTATTTCTCGTCTTTATCTATTCTTTTGGTACTGTTTGCTTTTTTCATAGCTTCTCCTACTTGGTTTGATGCTGTGAATGAAGCCACCATATTATTCAGCATATCACTTCCTGCTTGTGGAGAATTGGGTAAAAGAATCAAGTTTGAATTGGTGTCTGCTCCTATCGCTTGTAAGGTATCGTAATGTTGAGTAACTACGATAAGTGCCGATGCTTCCTGAGAATTAATTCCTACTTTATTTAATACGTCTACACTTTCTACCAATCCACGTGCTATCTCTCTTCGCTGATCAGCAATACCTTGACCTTGTAGTCGTTTACTTTCTGCTTCTGCTTTCGCTTTTGCTACAATTTTAATTCTACTAGCTTCAGCTTCGTATTCTGCAGCAGTTTTTTCTCTTTCCGAAGCATTAATTCTGTTCATAGCATCTTTTACTTGTACATCAGGGTCGATATCTGTAATTAAGGTATTTATAATGTCGTATCCATAAGTAGACATTGCATCATTAAGTTCTCGTTTTACCGCAATTGCAATATCGTCTTTTCTTTCAAATACGTCATCTAATTTTAACTTAGGAACCTCAGCACGAACCACATCAAAAACATAAGAAGTAATCTGATCGTGAGGATATTCCAATTTATAGAATGCTTCGTATACTTTTTCTTGAATCACTTTGTACTGCACAGAAACTTTCATCTTTACAAAAACATTGTCTTTGGTTTTGGTTTCTATAATTACATCTAATTGCTGAATTCTAAGATTTACTTTCCCTGCAACTCGGTCGATAATAGGGATTTTTAACTGTAATCCTGAATGACGAATACTGTTGAACTTTCCAAAACGTTCAATTACTGCAGACGTTTGTTGCTTAACCGTAAAGAATGCAGAAACAAATACAAATACTCCTATTGCTAATAAAACATATAATTCCATAACTTGATTTTTAACAAATGTACATTTTTTAGAGAATAAAAAAAGGAGATATAAAATATCTCCTAAAAAAAACAATTAAATAAATTCCAAAAACTCTATTTAGTTTGCTAATATTTTTTTTACAGTTTCAGAAATTAATTTTCCTTCGGCTTTTCCTGCAAGTTGTTTGGTAGCAACTCCCATTACTTTTCCAATTTCTTTTATTTCGGTAACTCCTAAATCAGAGATAATTTTTTGCAATTCATTTTGTAATTCTTCTGGTGTCAGCTGTTTTGGTAAAAATTGTTCTATTACTTTGGCTTGTTCCAATTCGGTTTGAGCTAATTCTTCTCTCCCTGAAGATGCAAACATTTCTGCTGATTCTTTCCTTTGTTTCACTAATCTTTGCAATAAAGCAATTTCATTTTCTTCGCTTAATTCTGTGCCTTTTCCAGAAGTTTTTTCTAGGATTATTTGTGATTTTATAGCTCTAAGAGATGCTAATGCTATTTGATTTTTTTCTTTCATTGCAACTTTCATTGCAGGCATTATTTTACTTTCTAAGCTCATGATTAGTCAACGTTTTTATTTAAAAAATTATTGGGTTTTATTTCTTCATCTTTATCATCAAAATAGAATTCTGATTTTTCTTCATTTCTGAAAGAAAATTGAGAATCTTGCCTCATATAAGCAGGTGTATTCTCTAACTCATTGATATGTTTATCATTATGGTATTTTGTATTGAACATACGCAACCTTTCTCTACGTTCTTCTATGGTAAGCGTTGTGTTTTCTTGTTGATTGGTAAATAAATTTGGCTGACTAAACGACGGTTTAGGTCTTTCTATTGGTCTAGTTACTTCTTCCCTTTGAGCATTTTGTCGTTCTGCAGGTTCAAAAATATTTTGTGTGTTATTTTGGTTTTGTGTATTAAACTTTGGTGGTTCTATTCTGGTTTTGAACTCTTGTTCTTCCTGTACGTCTACTTCTTGATTGAATGAATTCTTTGGTTCTGGCTGAGTTTCGTTTCTTGATTCTTGACCAATATTAGTCTTTAATTGAAATGAAAAATCATCATCGTTATCATCGTCATCTAGTTTAAATAAATTTTGTTGTTTTGTACCTTCTTCTTTTACTTCATTTCTAACAACAATTTCTTTATTTTCATTTGTGTTTTCATCGCTCAAAGTGTACCGAACTTTCCCTGTATCATCAACTTTTTTTTCTTCATTTTGGGACGTTTCATTCAAATTTCTTTTAATAGGACTCGTGGACAAAAAACTATCTTGTCTAAAACCAGTAGCGACTACCATTACGCTTATTTTATCTTCCTCTTCTAAATTTTCGCCAATTCCCATAATGATATGAGCATTGTTTCCTGCTTCATTTTGAATATACTCATTGATGATTGCAATTTCGTCCATAGTGATTTCACTGCTTCCTGAAACGATAAGAAGTAAAACACTTTTAGCACCTGTGATTTTGTTATCATTTAAAAGTGGAGAATCAAGAGCTTGGCTTATTGCATCTTGAGCTCTATTAGGTCCTTCTCCTATGGCAGATCCCATAATTGCAGTTCCACTATTTGCTAGTACTTTCTTTACGTCCATCAAGTCAATATTTACTTGATAGTTTTGTGTAATGATTTCTGCAATGCCTTTTGCCGCGTTAGATAAGATTTCATCTGACTTGGCAAATCCTGCTTTGTATCCTAAGTTTCCGTATAACTCTCTAAGCTTATTGTTGTTGATGGTAATTAGAGAGTCTACACTTTGTCTAAGTTTGTCGATTCCATCTTGAGCATGCTGTAATCTGGTTTCTCCTTCAAATTTGAAAGGAACAGTAACAATTCCTACAGTAAGGATTCCTAAATCGCGTGCACATTTAGCAATCACAGGTGCAGCTCCAGTACCAGTTCCCCCTCCCATTCCCGCAGTAATGAAAATCATTTTTGTATTGCTTTCCAGTACCTCTTTTATTTTATCTAAGGTTTCTATAGCTGCTTGTTCTCCTATTTCGGGGTTTGCTCCAGCACCTAATCCTTCCGTTATGGAACTTCCAAGTTGAATTTTGGTTGGTACGGGAGAATTATCTAACGCTTGAGCGTCTGTGTTACAGATTACAAAATCAACACCTTTTATACCTTGGCTATACATGAAGTTTACAGCGTTGCTTCCGCCTCCACCTACACCGATAACCTTTATTTTTGATGATTTATGTTTAGGTAAATCAAAAGTAAAATCTTCTTTCATTTCATTTGTTTTTATTGTTAAAAAACATTTTTCTAGTAGTTACTCGTTTTCGTTTAAATAATTAATTATTTTGTTGTAAAAATTACTAAATAATTTGTTGGTCTTGTTCGTAGAGTGATTAATCTTCTCTATAGTGTTGTCTTCATTTTTTGTTTTGTTTTCATTTTGGCTTTGAATCTTTACTTTTTCCTGTTCTGTATTTTCTTTTTCAGTTATTGGATTGGTAAAATGTAATTCATCGATTCCGTTCATTAATAAACCTACTGCTGTTGCATATTCTGGATTTGAAAGTTCAGGAGGTGTTTTACTTGCAAAGTTTGATTCACAATTTCCGATTCTCACATCGATTCCTGTTTGGTATTCCATAAGTTGGCGAATGTGTTTCAGATTAGAGCCACCACCTGTGAGTACAATTCCCGCTATGAGTTTTTTCTTTTGTTCATCGCAACCATAAGAACGAAGTTCTATATTTATAGAGTTGATGATTTCTTTTAATCGAGCTTGAATAATGGAAGCCAACATTTTAAACGAAATTTCCTTAGGTTCACGTCCGTTTACAGAAGGAATTTCTACAATTTCATTTTCTGAATTTTCTTCAGGAATTGCGGAACCAAATCTTACTTTTAATTGTTCTGCTTGTTTTTCTATAATTGAACAACCAATTTTTATGTCCTCTGTAATTATTTTTCCTCCAAAAGGAATTACAGCAGTATGGCGAATAATATTATCTTTGAATATGGCAATATCTGTTGTCCCTCCACCAATATCTACCAAAGCAACTCCTGCTTCTTTTTCGTCGTCTATCAAAACCGAATTTGAAGATGCGATTGGCTCAAGAACCAAACCTACAAGATTTAAACCAGCTGCTTTTACACATCTACCAATATTTGTAATATGAGGAACCTGACCAAGAACTACATGAAAATTCGCTTCAAGTCGAGTTCCACACAACCCAATTGGTTCGGTAGTTTCATTCTGAGAATCTACTTTGTATTCCTGAGGAAGAACATGGATAATTTCTTCGCCAGGTTGCATGGTCAGTGAATTAACTTGATTTTTTAGTTTTTCTATATCTTTTTCATCAATCATATCTTCGGGATTACTCCTTGTGATGTAATCTGAGTGATGAATACTTCTGATGTGTTGTCCTGCAATTCCTACAGTAACATTTTTTATTTTTATTCCAGATTGTTTTTCCGCTTTTTGTACCGCTTCTTGAATCGATTGAATAGTTAGCTTTATATTATTTACCACTCCACGATGAACCCCTAGGCTTTTTGCTCTACCAACTCCTAGAATTTCTAGCTTTCCGAACTCGTTTTTTCTACCTACAATAACCACAATCTTGGTTGTCCCTATGTCTAAACCTACAGCAATATCGTTTATATTTTGTAAATGATTATTCATTTTATGTGTTTCATTTTTTAATTCCAACTACTTGATTATTATACTTTAGAACTATTTTTTTGTATGTTCCTTCGGGAACTTTACATAGATACTGCCTATAAAATTCTTTTAAATTTTCTAACTTTTGTTTATAATTTTTTAGTTCGCCAAAATCTATAGTATAACCACCATAGTTTACAAACAAAGTAAATAAATTATTCGTATTCTTTCTAACGCCTATAATATGATTTTTCAACAAGTTATCACGATTGATTTCTTGAATTAAGTTAATTAAAGGTTGTCTATCTTCAGCCAAAATAGTTCCATCTACAAGCATGCATTTATAAGAAAAATTAGGAGAAAGAGGAATAAATTGATTTTTTGCACTTATATAAAATTTTTCCTCTTGATTATTCACTCTAAAAAGAGGTGTTTTCTGAGTAACATAGATATTTAGATTTCCATTGATTTCTGAGTATACATTCACGGAGTCTACAAATATATTTTTCTTTATATCGTGTTCTATTTGATTGATGTTTAGATCGTCTACTTTTGTGTATTTTTTATCTAGTATTTTTTTGATTTCTTCTTTGGTAATAAATTGCTTGCTATCGGTTTCAGTAATTTGAATATTAGCTTCTTGCACTTCTCGTTCGTTGTTTTTCATTGTTGTAAAATTCAATAAAAAAGCAAACAAAATAAAAAGCACAATTACCTTTAATATTCTAAATTTCTTTTTCATGTATTGTTAAATCAATTTAATTTTTTCAATTAACGTATCTATGTTTCCTGCACCTAAAGTCACAACTACATCAAAATTCTTGGTTTTGATTTTTTCCACAGCTTCATCTAGAGAGCATAATTCTTTCTTTTCTAACTTAATTTTATCAAATAAAACCTCTGAGGTAATTCCCTCAATTGGCAACTCACGAGCAGGATAAATATCAAGTAAAATCAGCTCGGTGGTTTGTTCTAAACTTTTAGCAAACTCATCTATAAAATCACGCGTTCTAGAATACAAATGCGGTTGAAAAATAGTTAGAATTTTTTTACCTTTAAATAATTGGTTTACAGTAGATAAACATGCATTTATTTCCGTAGGATGATGAGCATAATCATCTATATAATACCTATTCTCCGAAATTTCAAAACCATTAAATCTTCGTTTAATTCCTTTAAAAGTTCGTAATGCTTGTTTAATGTTGTTTTCTTCAATTTCTAACTCCAATGCCATAGCAATTGCAACTGTTGCATTTTCTAAATTGTGTTTTCCTGGAAAATGATATTCTAAATCCTTTATTTTACCTTTAGGATAAACGTAATCAAAAGTAGTTTTAAAACCGTCAATACGAATGTTAGTAGGATAATAGTCGGCAAATCCTTCGGAAGAATACGTAAATGAATTTTCTCTATTTATATTAATATCTTTTTGCACAAAAACTTTTCCATTAGCGGGAACTAAATCAGCAAAACTTTCAAATGACTTTATTACTTCACTAGATTCTCCATAAATATCTAAATGATCGGCATCGGTAGAAGTAATACAAGCAATATCTGGATGTAAATTTAAAAAGGAACGATCAAATTCATCAGCTTCTAATACCGAAATTTCATTTCCATTAAATAAAAAATTGGTATTGTAATTTTCAGATATTCCTCCAAGAAAAGCACTTACTTTCTGATTAGAATCGTAACATAAATGAGCAAGTAACGTTGAGGTAGTAGTTTTCCCATGCGTACCAGCAACAGCAAAACAGTTGGTTTGTTCGGTAATTAGTCCCAACACACGAGAACGCTTCAACATAAAAAATCGATTATCTATAAAGTAATTAAACAAAATAGAATCTTTTGGAATTGCAGGTGTAAAAATAATAAGAGTATCTTGTGGATTGATGATTGATGATTGACGATTGACGATTTCACTAGAATCGTCAAAAGTAATTTCAATTCCTTCTTCGATTAACTTATTGGTAAGTGAAGTTGGAGTTTTATCGTAACCAAGCACTGTTTTTCCCAAATGATTAAAATAACGAGCAATGGCACTCATTCCTATTCCTCCTATACCAAGGAAGAAGTAGTTTTTGAAATCCGATATTTGTATGTTATTGTTCATTTTATACCTCACTTAAAATTATATCTACAATATCTTTTGTAGCATTTATCTTTGCTTGATTTTTAAGGTTTTCAGAAAGTAGTTTTCGTTTACCTTCATTACTAATTAATTCCGTTATTTCATTTACTAATCGTGTTGGAACTTCTTTATCTGAAACTTTAATGCTTGCATTTTTTTCTACTAAATAATTAGCATTTTTGGTTTGATGATCTTCCGCAGCAAATGGATACGGAATCAGAATAGTTGGTTTTCCTACTGAGCAAAGTTCAGAAATAGCTATTGCTCCTGCACGAGAAATAATTACATCTGCAGCGGAATATGCAAGTGACATATCTTGCAAAAATTCTGTAACTAAAGCATTTGAATTATCATTGAATGATTTGTATTTTTCAAATTCTAACTTTCCTGTTTGCCAAACTACTTGAGCGTTTTGTTTGGTAATTTCGGCTAAATTTTTCTCCCAAAATTGATTCATTTTCCTAGAGCCAAGAGAACCTCCGATAGAAAGAACACAAAGTTTATTTTCATCTAGGTTTAATTGTCCTTTAGCTTCTTTTGAGTCTATGTTGGAATCTATTATGCTTTGTCTAATAGGATTCCCAGTTATATGCGTTTTTGATTTTCCAAAAAAATTATCCATATTTTCATAAGCAACACATACTGCTTTTGCATTTTTACTTAGAAATTTATTGGTAATTCCAGGGAAAGAATTTTGCTCTTGTAGGAAAATGGGAACGCCCAAATTATGTGCTGTCCAAAGTGCAGGACCTGAAGCAAATCCTCCAGTTCCAATTGCCATAGTTGGTTTAAATTTTTTGATGATTTTATAGGAATTCCAAACACTAGAAATAAGTTTAAATGGGAATACAAGATTTTGTTTCATATTGGAACGATTAATTCCAGAAATCCAAAGACCTTCTATTTTGTATCCTGCTTGTGGCACTTTTTGCATTTCCATTTTATCTTTTGCTCCAATGAACAAAAATTCTGCATCAGGGAAACGAGATTTTAATTCATCTGCAATCGCAATTGCAGGAAAAATATGTCCTCCTGTTCCTCCTCCACTTATGAGTATTTTATGCGATGTTGTAGATTTCATCTTCTTTTTGTTTGTTTAAAATTTCTTGTAATTCATCTTTAGTTTTCATTTCTCGGCTCACACTTATAATTATTCCTAATGCAATATAGGTTGCCCACATGGAAGTCCCTCCAAGGCTCATAATTGGTAGCGTTTGTCCTGTAACAGGCATCAAATTTACAGCAACTGCCATATTTAAAAAAGCTTGGAATATAATAGGCAACCCAACAGCAAGAACCAAAATAGTTCCGAAATAGGTATCTATATGTGTAGATATATACAGAATACGTTGTAGTAATGCCAAATAAATTAGAATCACAGTGAAAACACCTATATATCCGTATTCTTCTATGATAATTGCAAATATAAAATCGGAAGAAGATTGAGGTAATGTCTGTTTTAAAGCACTTTTTCCTGGTCCTTTTCCTACCAATCCTCCTTGAACTATTGCTGCTTTTGCATGTCTGTTTTGGTAGGATTCTTCTACATCTTCTCCTCCCATAAATACTTCAATTCTACTTTTCCAAGTGTCTACACGGTTTGATTTAATCCAATCTGTATTGAGCATCACAAATACAAGCAAAGCTCCTATTGATATTCCTACAGTTCCAAAAAGAAGAAGTCTCAAAAACGGATATCCACCAATAAATAGAATTATAATTGACATTATAAAAATAATAATAGCAGTAGATCCGTTAGCTGGGAAAATTAAACCTACAACCAAAAGAATAGGAATAAAAATAAAAGCGTCAGAAGTAGGAGTTCCTAAATCTTTTTTCATTTTAGAAAGCTGTCTTGCTAAATAAATATAAAGAACTAAACTTGCAAAAACTGAAGTTTGAAAAGCTGGCATAAAAGGAATTTTTAACCATCGAGCTGCATTTGCTCCGTCTATGCTTTGTCCTTGTGCTAATGTAATTGCCAAAAGCACAATAATTGGAATAATAAAAAACAAAGAAAATCCTCCTAAATATTTATAGTTGATTTTTTGCAAAACAAACATAATTCCTATTCCTCCTACAATAAATGCCAAATGTTTTGCAAAATGCGTATTTGCGGTAGAGTTTCCAATCACATACTCCAAATTAGAACTAGCAGAGTATACAGGCAATAATGAAATAACAGACAATGCAAATACAATTGCCCATAATTTCTTATCTCCTTTAAAGTGTTCTAAAATCTGATTCATTGTGATTTAATTTCTACTTTTTTATAGTTTTTGAACTTCGTCTTTAAATTGATTCCCTCTATCTTCAAAGTTTTTAAATAAATCAAAGCTCGCACACGCAGGAGATAAAAGAACTGTATCTCCACTTCCTGAAATAGAATAGCACGCATGAACAGCTTCTTCCATAGATGTTGTCTCCACAATTACATCTACCTTGTCATGAAACGCCTTTATAATATTAGTATTATCCAAACCAAGACAAACGATTGCTTTTACTTTTTCTTCTATCAATTCATCTAACTCAGCATAATCATTACCTTTATCAACACCACCTAAAATAAGTACTACAGGTTTTTTTACAGAAGTAAGAGCATAATATACAGAGTTTACGTTGGTAGCTTTAGAATCATTTATATATTGCACTCCGTTTATTTTTGCTATTTTTTCTAATCTATGTTCTACTCCTTCGAATGTAGAAAGTGAACTTTTGATTTGCTCATTTTTGATTTTTAGAAGTTTACTAGCAATTACAGAAGCTTGTGCATTTGCAATATTATGTTCTCCTTGTATTCCTAACTCTTCTGTATTCATTTCAAAGGGAGAGTCATTTTTAAATTTAATTTTACCATCTTCTAGATAAGCATCAGCATTTTTATGTTTAGTAGAAAAGCTTAATACAGTTGCATCAATGTCTAATTCTTGCATAATTTGTTGTGTTTTTTCATCGTCTTTATTCATTATAAAAAAGTCATCTTTATTCATGTGTTGTGTAATTTTAAATTTTGCTCGAACATACAAGTCGTAATCGTAGTTGTATTCGTCGAGATGATCAGGTGAAAAGTTGAGTATAATTGCAATATTTGGTTTAAATGAAGTACAATCATCAAGTTGAAAACTACTTATTTCAAGGACATAATAATCATAACTTTCTGTTGCTACTTGCATTGCAAAACTTTTTCCTATATTTCCTGCTAAAGCAACATTTAAACCTGCGTTTTTTAGTATGTAATAAACAAGTGTAGAAGTAGTTGTTTTTCCATTACTTCCTGTTATTGCTATAATTTTTGCATCGGTATATCTACTTGCAAATTCAATTTCTGAAATAAGCTCTACGCCTTTCTCTTGAAGCTTTTTTATTAAAGGAGCTTTTTTGGGTATTCCAGGACTTTTTATCACTATATCTGCGGATACTATATTCTCTTCCGTATGCTTTCCTTCCTCAAAATCAATAAAATTATCAATTAATACTTTTCGGTATTTTTCTTTTATGATTCCTAAATCACTAAGAAAAACATCAAATCCTTGTTTTGCTCCAAGTATAGCGGAACCTACACCGCTTTCTCCTCCTCCTAATACTACTAGTTTTTTCATATTATTGTAATTTTAGAGTCATAAAACAAACAATTGCTAATAAGATTCCTATAATTAGAAATCGGTTTACTATCTTACTTTCGTGGTATCCTTTTTTCTGATAATGATGATGAAGTGGAGACATCAAAAATATTCGTCTTCCTTCACCAAACTTTTTCTTGGTATATTTAAAGTAAGAAACCTGAAGTATTACGGATAGATTTTCAATTAAGAAAATTCCACATAAAATAGGAATTAGCATTTCTTTCCTAATTATAATTGCTAAAACTGCTATTACTCCACCAAGCATCAAACTTCCTGTATCCCCCATAAACACTTGTGCGGGATAAGTATTATACCATAAAAAACCGATTAATCCACCGATTAATGCCGCACAAAAAACTGTAACTTCTCCCGAATTTGGTATAAACATAATGTTTAAATAATCAGCAAAAATTATATTTCCTGAAAGCCAAGCAATAAGAGCCAAAGTGGCGACAGCAATTACCGATGTTCCTCCTGCCAATCCATCGATTCCATCGGTAAGATTTGCTCCGTTAGAAACCGCAGTAATTATAAATATTACAATGGGAATAAAAATCAACCAAGCATATTTTTTTGCATCTTCTTTATCTAAAAAGAATAAAAATTCTGAGTAGCTTAACACATTATCTTTATAAAATGGAACTGATGTAATCATCGCTTTTTGTTCTTCTCCAAATTTCTCACTAGCTCCTGTGTTGTAATGAGTTTGTGTTTCTGGAATTTCTTGTCTTATGGTTATATCTGGATGAAAGTAAAAAGTAATTCCTATAATTAATCCAAGGAATACTTGTCCCATAATTTTAAAAATGCCTTTTAATCCGTCTTTATTTTTTCGAAACTTTTTTAAATAGTCGTCGAGGAATCCTATAAATCCCATCCAAAGCATAGAAACGGTAAGTAAAATCACGTATATGTTATCCAATTTTGCAAAAAGAAGTACAGGAATCAAAGTTGCAGAAATGATAATAATTCCTCCCATAGTAGGAGTTCCTTGTTTTTGTATTTGTCCTTGGAGTCCTAAATCTCTTACGATTTCTCCCATTTGCTTTTTCCTCAAGAAATTGATTATTTTTTTTCCGAAGATTAATCCAATAAGTAAAGATGTAATTGCTGCAGCTCCTGCACGAAAAGTCAAGAACTGAAATAATCCTGCTCCTGGTATATCGAATTGATGCTCTAAAAAATTAAATAAGTGGTATAGCATAGTTTTATTTTTTTAGTAGTTCAAATAGTTCTTTAGTAGTTTCTAAGTCATCGAAATGAGTTTTAACTCCATTTATTTCTTGATAATTTTCGTGTCCTTTTCCTGCAATTAAAATAATATCATTTTTAGTCGCGGAAAGAATTGCTGATTTTATTGCTTCTTTTCTATTGCTAATCACAACATACTTTCCAAAGTTTTCTTGTTGAATTCCTTGAATGATTTCTTGAATGATTTCATCAGGATTTTCATCTCTCGGATTATCGGAAGTCAAGATTACTTTATCGGATAAGTTTGTAGCGATTTTTCCCATTAGTGGACGCTTTTGTTTATCTCTATTTCCACCACAACCGAAAACAGTAATTAAGTTTTTATTTTGCTTTTGTCGTGTTTTATTTATGGTTTCTATCACATTTTTTAAAGCATCGGGAGTATGAGCAAAGTCTATAACAGTAATAATTCCTGTATCTGAAATATACGTTTCAAACCTTCCTTTGGGAGTTTTTATTTTACTTAATTCTAAAATGATTTGTTGAGAATCAAGTTTTAGTTCAGATGCAATTGCATAAACTAAAAGAGCATTATATGCATTAAATTTCCCTACCATAGGAATCCAAAATTCAGTTCCATTAAAATTTAACATCATTCCGTCCATACGAGCATCAATCACTTTTCCTTTATAGTCAGCAATGGTAGTAAGAGAATATTCTTTTTTAGTTGCTTTGGAGTTTTGCAACATTATTTTCCCATTTTTGTCATCAACATTTGTAATCGCTACGGCATTTTTAGGAAGTTCATCAAAAAATCTCTTTTTTGTGTACAAGTATTCTTGAAATGTTTTATGATAATCGAGGTGGTCGTGAGAAATATTGGTGAATCCTGCAATGTCAAAAGAAAGTCCTGATAATCGGTTTTGATGGATTCCATGAGAAGATACTTCCATAAACACATATTCGCATTTTTTTTCTACAGCTTTGTTAAAAAGTTTATTCAGCGTTATGGAATCAGGTGTAGTGTGAGTTGTGGGAATAATTTCCTCATCAATACGATTTTCAACAGTAGAAATTAAAGCGACTTTATAGTTTAAGGATTTAAATAAATTATATAAAAGAGTTGTACAGGAAGTTTTTCCATTGGTTCCAGTAATCCCAATTAGTTTGAATTTAGAAGTAGGATTATCAAAGTAATTCCTTGCAATTATACCTAATGCATGAGTTGTGCTTTCTACTTTTATATAGCTAATTTCTGAATTAATTTCTTGTGGAATTTCCTCACATACAATTACTTTAGCTCCTAATTCGATTGCTTTTGGTATGAATTTATGTCCGTCTACTTCAGTTCCTTTTATAGCAAAAAATACATCATTTTGATTTATCTTTCTTGAATCAAATTCTAGGGAATTGATTTCTGCTTCTTCAATAAAGTTTATTTTCTGAAGAACTGGTAAATCTTTTATGATGTTATTTATGGTTTTCATATTACTCTAAATCTAAATATAATTTGTTTCCTCTCTTAATTCTAAAACCCACAGGAAGTGATTGTTTTACAATTCTTCCATTTCCTTTAAACTCTACATTCAATCCAAGATTTTCTAAATCGGGAATGACTTCTTTTGCAACCAAACCAGTTAAATTTGGTAAATACTTTGTATTGCTGTGAATAGAATTTTGGTATTTTCTTACTATTCTTTTTTCTATGTTTATTTTCTTGGTAAGTGTATCTTTTTCTATGTTTAGTGGTAATTTTAGAAATATTTTACCTGCAATTTCTTTAAAAACAGGAGCGGCAACTAATCCTCCGTAAAAACCTTTTCCTAACGATCTGTCGGGTTTTTGTACCACAACTATACACGAATACATTGGTTCGTCTGATGGGAAAAATCCACAAAAAGATGCTTGGTATTGCTGAGTTTGATTTTTTTTCCAATATTCTACACGAGTAGTTCCTGTTTTTCCTGCCATTTTTAGATTAGGAGTATAAATAGAGCGTGCTGTTCCTGTTTCTACTGCCTCGGTTAGCATTCCAACCATTTGATTTAAGTTTTCTTGCGAAGTGATTTTTTCTACACGAACTATTGGTTCTGACTCAAAAATTATTTTACCATTATCTTCTACTTTTTCCAAGAATAACGGTTGTAGAATGGTTCCTTTATTCGCAACTCCATTATAAAAAGTGAGAAGTTGTAGCGGTGTAATGCTCAATCCGTATCCGTAAGATGAGGTAATTAAACTGCTGTAAGACCAATTTTTAGACTCGGTATCACTTGGGAAATATGGCGTTTTTTCTCCTTTAATTTCAACTCCCAATTTTTCCGTCAACTTCCATTTTTTAATTTTATCGAAGAATTTTTCTGGAGCTTCTCCGTAATATTTGTTGATGAGTTTTGAGGTTCCTACATTGCTCGATTTACTTAAAATTTCGGCTAAATCATAGACTCCAGAACCGTAATCATCAGTAACTGTTTGATTTCTAATTTTCCACTTTCCATTTCCAATATCTACAGTCGTACTATCATTGATGTATCCGTCATCCATAGCTGCCAATAAACTAACTACCTTGAAAGTAGATCCTGGTTCTGATGTTTCATAAATGGCATAGTTTCTAACATCTCTATAATCCTCGGAACTGACCTTTTTTAAGTTTACTAAAGCTCTAATTTTTCCTGTTTTAACCTCCATAACAATTGCACAACCTCTATCAGCATTAAAATTTATCAGTTGATTTTGCAATGCACTGTAAGTAATATCTTGAATATGCATATCTATAGTCGTATATACATTTTTCCCAGGAATTGGGTCTTCGTCCCAGTAATTAATTGGTTTCCACTGTTTTGAATTTATTCTCTGCTCAAGATGAATTGCGTCTTTTCCTTTTAGGTATTCGGAATAAGCACCTTCTAAGCCAACTTTTCCGAATTTACTATCAAATCCAAGTAACCGTTCTCCAAAATCATTAATTACACTTGTTCTAACTACTTCTCTACGAACAATAAAACCTCCTTTATTTTGTCCTTTTCTAAAAACGGGAAAGTTTTTTAATCTTTTAAAATCATCAAAGTCAACATTGCTAGCGAGCAACATATACTGGTTTTCTCTTTTCTTTTCACGAGTTAATTTATTCTTGAAATACGATTTATTTCTTTTAAAAAGATGTGCTAGTGAGTCGCTTAAATCATCTATTTTCTCGTCAAATAATTTTTGATCTATTGTTTTTAAGTCTATAAAAACGTTGTATTTCGTGGTAGTGGTGGCAAGTAAAACATCGTCTGAAGTATAAATATTTCCACGCGGAGCTTTGATTGTATCTTTTCTAAAACTGCTTTGCATCGCAATTTTTTGGTATTTTTCAGGATTTACGGTTTGTATAGAAACAATACGAAAAACAATTGCAACTGCAACTAAAATAATTGCAATCACAAACAACATCGCCTTTAATGTAATGTTTTGTTTTTCCTTAATTATCATACCTTTTTACGACTATTTTAGACGGATTTTTTTCTAAGCTTTTCAGTGAATCATTTCTTGTTTTTTCTGCTAATTCAGATTCCATTCTTAGTTTCATTAACTTGGAATGAGTGTGTGCATATTGTGTTTTTAATTCGTCTGTTTGTTCTTTTAATTTTGTTATTTCGCTTACTTTATTGTTTAAGCTATGGGAAGATAAAACCATTAGAAAGCCAAGAAAAAATATAAAAAATAAAAACTTCCAATTTTGTGGAGCATCTTCATCTACCAAAAACTTTCCTTTTAGTAGACTCGAAAGAGTGATTTTATTTTTTGTTTTCTTTTTTACCATGATTGTATTACAATTTTATTCCTACTCTCATTTTTGCACTTCTGGCTCTTGGGTTTTCTGAAATCTCTTCGTTTGATGGAATTATGGTTTTTGAAGGTTTTGCAACGAATGGTTTTTCCCAGTTTCCAAATACATCTTTCTCTGGTTCTCCTTGAAATAATCCTGTTTTAAGGAATTTTTTAACTAATCTATCTTCTAGTGAATGATATGAAATCATAACTAAAGTTCCGTTGGTATGTATTATGTTTTTTGATTGGGTCAATAGTTCTTTTAATGCTTCTAATTCTTGGTTTACCTCGATTCTAACTGCTTGAAAAAGCTGTGCTAAAATTTTATTTGACTTCGATTTTGGCAAATAGTCAAAGATTTCTTTTAATTGAGAGGTGGAGGTTATTTTATTTTGTACTCTTTCTTCTGTAATTTCTCTTGCCATTCTTCTTGCGGATTTTAATTCTCCGTAGTAGTATAAAATATCGGCAAGTTGTTCTTCTGAGTACTCGTTTATAACTTCTTTTGCTGATAATGCTTGATTGATATTCATTCTCATGTCTAATTCTCCGTCGAATCGAGTAGAAAAACCTCTGTGGCCAACATCAAATTGATGAGAAGATACGCCTAAATCGGCAAGAATTCCATCTATCTTGTTTATTCCATAAAAGCGTAAGTACTTTTCTATGTATCTAAAATTTTGATTAATTAAAGTAAACCTACTATCGTCTAAGGTATTTTTCTGAGCATCATCGTCTTGGTCAAAAGCAAATAATTTCCCTTTATTGCTTAGTTTTTCTAAAATTGCTTTTGAGTGTCCGCCACCACCAAAAGTACAATCTACATATATGCCGTCAGGATTATGTATTAGATGTTGTATGCTTTCGTTTAATAAAACAGGATTATGATAAGTTTGCTCCATTTTCGGTTCCCATTATTTCTTCCGCTAAACTTGCAAATTCATTCTCATCTATCGCAATTGTTTTTTCATACAATTGTTTATCCCAAATCTCAATCTTATTTAGTACTGCGGTCACCACAACTGATTTTTCTATTTTGGCGTACTCAAGCAAATCTTTAGATAGTTGTATTCTTCCTGTTCCATCCATTTCTACGAGCTTTATTCCTGCAGTAAAAACTCGAATAAAGTATTCGTTTTTCTTGACGTATTTATTTAATCCATCAAGATTTTTCATTACTTTGTCCCATTCTTCTCGTGTGTAGATTTCTAAACAGCTTTGAAAAACGGATCTTTTAAGCACAAATCCATCATCAATAGCATTTACCAATTGCTTCCTTAAAGCAACTGGTACTGGGAGTCTTCCTTTAGAATCCAGAGAGCAATCGTATGAACCTATGATACTTAACATCTTAAAAGCAAATTTAATTTATTTTTTGCACTTTTTTGCACTTTTTTGCATTTTGTTGATAAATTCTAATAACCTTTAAGTTTGAGATATAAATTCATGAGTTTGATAATCCTAAAAAAATGCTTACTTTTGTTCCATTCCTAGTTGGGTAAAGATGATATTTTCAAAGAAAGAAGTTTCCTATAATTATATAGAAGAAGGTAGTGGACATCCTGTAGTTCTTTTGCACGGACTAATGGGAGGACTTAGTAATTTCAACGAATTAAAAGATTTCTTAGTAAACAATAATTACAAAGTATACATACCGCAATTGCCAATTTACAGTCTTCCTGTTCTCTCTACAAATGTAAATGGAATAGCTAAGTTTGTAGCTAAATTCATGAAAGATGTAGTAAAAAAACCTAGTACATTTTTAGGTAATTCTCTTGGGGGACACGTTGGACTAGTACTGTCACTTAAGTATCCTAATTGGGTGCATTCGTTGGTACTAACAGGCAGTTCTGGATTATACGAAAAATCATTTGGAGAAACATTTCCGAAAAGAGGAAATTATGAATATATAAAGAAAAAAACAGAAGAAGTTTTTTATAGGCCAGAAACAGCGACTAAAGAGTTGGTAGACGAAGTATTTGCTGTTGTAAATGATAGAATAAAAGCAATTAAAACAGTAACTTTGGCACGAAATGCCATTAGACACAATTTATCTAAAGAATTACCAAACATTAAGTGTCCTGTTCTTTTAATTTGGGGAAAACAAGACAACGTAACTCCGCCTAGCGTTGCGGAGGAGTTTCATGAGTTAATTCCTAATACCGAGTTGAAATGGATAAATGAATGTGGGCATGCTCCGATGATGGAAAAACCAGATGAATTTAACTCGCTTCTTCTTCCGTGGTTAAATGAAATTACAAATGGTAATTAAATCCGTAGAATTTATAAAAAGCAGTAGCACGTACAAAGAATGTCCTAGTGATACCATTCCTGAGTATGCATTTATTGGAAGATCTAATGTAGGGAAGTCTTCATTAATTAATATGCTTGCTCAGCGAAAAAAGCTAGCAAAGACATCATCGACTCCTGGAAAAACACAGCTTATAAATCATTTTTCTGTAGAAGACGAAAATTATAAGTGGTTTCTTACGGACTTACCAGGATATGGATATGCTAAAGTATCTAAATCTTCTCGTAAAGAATTTCATAAATTAATCACAAATTACATTCTAAATAGAAAACAACTTGTAAATCTCTTTATTTTAATTGATTCTAGACACGATTTAATGCAAATAGACAAGGACTTCATAGAATACGTAGGAGAAAATCAAGTACCGTTTTCCATTGTATTCACTAAAAAAGATAAAGTGAAATCAGAAAAATTTAAGCTGATTCAAAAAGAAAACGAAGAAAAGTTACTTTCTGTATTTTCTGAGTTACCACCAATATTTGTTACTTCTTCGGAAAAGAAGCTGGGAAGAGAAGAATTATTAAATTACATAGCAGAAGTAAATGCTATAGTACAAAATCAGACGAATGAATAGTAATAATTATGCAGTAATCATGGCAGGAGGAATTGGAACTCGATTTTGGCCAATGAGCACCTCTAAATTACCAAAACAATATCATGATATATTAGGAACAGGAAATACACTTATCCAGCAAACATTTAAGCGTTTATCTAGAATTGTTCCTAAAGAAAATATCTATGTAATTACTAACCAAGACTACAAAAAGATAACTAAAGAGCAATTATCTGATATACCAACAGACAATATTATAGCAGAACCCGCAATGATGAATACTGCCGCATGTAATATTTATATTGCAAAAAAAATATATACTAAAAATCCTAATGCAAGTTTCATTGTCGCTCCGTCTGATCATATTATTTTAAACGAAGATAAGTTTGCGGAAACCACAGAAATTGCATTACAATATGCTAGTGAAAACAATTATTTAATTACGTTAGGAATCCAACCAACACGACCAGACACAGGGTATGGATACATTCAATATCTTGATGACTCAGATTCTGAACTAAAGAAAGTAAAAACATTTACCGAAAAACCCAATGACGAACTAGCAAAAGTATTCCTCAATTCAGGTGATTTTTTATGGAATGCAGGAATATTTATCTGGAATGCAAAAGCTATACTAAAAGCATTCAACGAGCATATGCACGAAATGTATTTTGCTTTTGATTCCATAAAAACGTATAATACAAAACAAGAAGAGAAAGATATAGAAAAAGTTTATTTTACGGTTTCTAAAACCTCTATCGACTATGCAATCATGGAAAAAGCAGAAAATGTATATGTAATTCCTTCTGATTTTGGTTGGAGCGATTTAGGAACATGGAAATCACTATATGAAAATTCAGAAAAAAATTCAGAGGAAAACGCAATTTACGGAAAGTATGTACATGTCTATGATTCGGAAAACAATATAATTAAAAGCACCGAAGATAAGGCAATTGTAATTGATGGATTAAAGAATTACATAGTGGTAGATACGCCAAAAGCACTACTTATTTGTCCTATTGATAAAGAACAAAGTGTAAAAGATTATGTAAACGATTTAAAAATCAATAAAGGAGAACATTTTCTATAATAAAACCCAAAAAATGATAAAATACATCGTAAAAATACTTTTTATAGTAGGGATTTCTTTTTTATTTTTTTCCTGCAAATCAAGTTATTCTACATCAACACAACATAAAACAACACCTAAAAATTCATCTACTTACGATTCCAAAATCGTGAAAGAAGCAGAAAAATATTTAGGAACGCCATACAAATATGCGGGAACATCTAAATCGGGAATGGATTGTTCGGGATTGATTTATACTGTTTTTTCTGCTTTTGATGTACAAATCCCAAGAATATCGTATCAACAATCAGAATTTAGCAAAAAAATTAATGTTAAAGATGTTGTTCCTGGAGATTTATTGTTTTTTGGTCAGCAAAAAAATAAAGTTTCTCATGTAGGAATTGTTGAACGAATAGAAAACGATGAAGTATTTTTTATTCATTCTTCTACCTCACGTGGCGTTATAGTTTCTTCACTAAACAATACGTATTGGAATCCTAGATTTATTCATGCAGGACGCATTGATTATTAGATAAATTCAAGAAGTGTTTCAAGTGCCATTCCACGAGAACCTTTGATTAAAATAGTATCTTGCTGAATTGGATTTTCTTTTATATAATTAATGAACTCCTCTTTAGTTTCAAAGTTTAGTGGTAGCTCTTTTCCTGCTTTTTTGAATTCTTTTCCAATAAAAATAGATGCATCAAATTTTTTATCTAATGTGTGTTTCAGAATAAAATTATGTTCTTTTTCTGATTCATTTCCTAATTCAAACATATCTCCTAATATCACAACTTTAGAACCTTGGAATGTAGCAAAGTTATCAACAGAAGCTTCCATACTACTAGGATTTGCATTATATGCGTCCATTACAATCTTTTTTCCATTTTTACGAATTATTTGTGAACGATTATTACTAGGAATGTAATTTTCAATTCCATTTTTTATTTCATTGATTGAAACATCAAAATAGAATCCCATACGTACAGCTATTGATATATTATCAAAATTATAATTCCCCGTTAGATGAGATAAAATTTCTATATCTTTATACTTTAAACCAACACTAGAATCATTAGAAATGGGTTCAAATTGATACTGAGTTCCTTTACCAAAAACAATTTGCTGTATTCCTTCGGAGTGTTTTACTTGCAGGGAATCATTTACGTTTACAAAAACTTTCTTATGATTATCTCTTAGATAAGAATAAAGTTCAGATTTGCCTTTTATAATTCCCTCTATTCCCCCAAAACCTTCTAGATGAGCTTTTCCGAAGTTAGTAATATATCCATAATCTGGTTGGGCAATAGAACATAGAAACTCAATCTCTTTCTGATGATTAGCTCCCATTTCTATTATAGCAATCTCATGATAGTCTTTTTTAATGTTTAATACTGTAAGTGGAACTCCAATGTGATTATTTAAATTTCCTTGGGTATATTGTACATTATATTTTTGTTTTAAAACAGAGTAAATAAGTTCCTTGGTTGTTGTCTTTCCGTTACTTCCCGTTAATCCAATAATTGGTATAGAAAGATTTTCTCGGTGATATTTAGCTAAGTTTTGTAAGACAACTAAACTATCCTCAACATAGAAGATTTTTTTTGATTTATCTTCATAATTTTTATCGTCTATAATGCAAGTTAGAGCACCTTGCTCTATAGCTTTCTGTGCATAAATACTTCCATTAACATTTCCACCTGTTAAACCAAAGAATAAATCTCCTTTTTCTATTTTTCTAGAGTCAATAGTTACTTTATTCGACTTTAGAAATAATTTATATAATTCAGTTATAGTCATTTTGATTATTTGATTTTGTAAAAATAAAAAAAATCCTAACATGTAAAAGTTAGGATTTATTATAGTTTTATATTTTTTTAAATTTTATTTAGGAGGTTTTGTGTTCACTCCTCTTTTTGTTTCTCTACGATCCGAACCAGCTCCAGTAACATCTTGTGCTACACGGAATCCAATCCATGAATCAGATTCTGCCTCATGCTTAAATCTTCTCTGTCCTGGATCAAGCCAATATGCTCCATCTTTCCAAGAACCTCCTTTTACAACACGTAATTCGTTACTTATTTCAGAAGTTCTATTATCTTCATCTTTGTCTAATAATACTTTTCCATCATCAGTAACTCTAAATTGTCTTATAGGTGAGTTATAGAAAGAACTTTCAGTAGAATCAGCTACTCTTCCACCACCTACTTCTAGTGAAGATTGAAAATCTCCATCTCTAAAGTTTCTTGCATCGTCTACGATTTCTTTTTCATATGTACCTGGCAAGCCTCTGTAAATTACTCTACCATCATCTAATGTGTCAAATTTAATAGTTGCATCTTCTACTTTCTGAAACTGACCGTCAGAGTTTTGTACTTTTCTTTGATATACATTTCCTCTAAAATAGTTAAAATCGTTTCCTTCTTCATCTATAATAGGTCTATATACGTCTTGACACCATTCTGCTACGTTTCCATACATTCCATAAATTCCAAAATCATTTGAAGGATATTCTTTTACGTCTGAAGTTAAAGCGGAACCATCATTTCCCCAACCTCCAATACCTGAGTAATCTCCTCTACCCATTTTGAAATTAGCTAAATAATTTCCTCTTTCTCTACCTTTTTTTCCTCTTAGTTTTTCTACCTGTACTTCTTTACCTTCGTATAAATTATACTCACGATTGCCTACTAGTGCAAGTGCAGCATATTCCCACTCTGTTTCTGTTGGTAATCTAAACTTAGTAACAAGACTTCCCGAAGAACTTCTATTTACAGCAACAATTCTCTCGTTTTTAGACTTAATTCCATTGGATTTTTGTAGCTTTTCTTTATTTACTACTTCATCTAAATCAGAATCATTGTATTTGAATTTTTCAGTACTGAAATGATTAGAACCTTGATTATATGAATCATTTTCATAGAAATCTTTATTTACTACGCCTTTATCCATAAGTGCTTTTTCATTAGCACGGTCGGTTAACCACTCACAATATCTTTGAGCTTGTAGCCAATTTACTCCAACTACAGGATAATAATCATAATTGGGTTGTCTAAAGTATTCCTCTATATATACATCGTTTCTGGAGAGCTTATTTTTCCAAACAAGAGAGTCTGGTAATGCACCATTGTAGATGTTCTTATAGCTTGCTTCGCTAGGATTAAATACTAATTTAAGCCAAGTCACATATTCACGATATTCATAATTGGTAACCTCAGTTTCTCCTATAAAGTAAGAGCGAACTTGTGTGCGAACAGGAGTATTATTCCAGTCGTGCATTACATCGTCCTTAACTAAACCTTGAGTAAAGGTACCTCCTTCTACATATACCATTCCTGGCCAACCTTTTTCTCCTTTTTTCTTCTGAGAAAAGAACCAGCCTTTAGAATCGTTTGGTTTCCATCCTGTTTTACTTTGGAACTTCTTTGTTCCTCCGCCTTTTTTGCTTCCGCCACCACCACACGCAGTGAAAGACACTAATGCAACCAAGGTAAATAAAAGTAATATTCTGTTTATTTTCATATCTTTTATTCTAATACTTTTCGTTATAAGTTTATCCATGCAAAGAAAATAAATAATTGTAAGAAATACAACTGTTGCATGTTTTTTCTTTCGTAGAGAACGCATTTTTTTTTCATATATTGTATCTTTGTTGAAATATTTTATACTTTCGGTCGTTAATCAGTATTTATGCGAGTATTACTAACTTTAATTCTAATCATTTTTGCTTTTCATAAGAGTGCATCACAAAGTATTCAGATGGATTGGAATAAGCCAAAGCAATTAGAGCGTTTTGAAGGAGATAGCTCTATTTTTCCTTATTTTTCTAATTCAAATTATGCTTTAAAAGAGTCTGTGCCAACTTTATACGGAACTCAAGAAATTGATAACTCTAATAGTTTTTATAAATATAAAATAGTAAATATAAATTGGAAAAAGTTATCTGGAACATCAGAACTTTATTCAATTAATCCAAGGGATATACCTATTGAAGAGGAATGGAATTGCTCTGCATCTCATGGAAAATTGAATTACTTTATTACTGCTTATAAAAAGCAAGGAGCTTTTTTTTATCAATTGCAATCTTTTGAAATAGTAAAAGAAGATAAAACGACTACTCAGAAGAGTCAATTTGATGTTTTTGCTGAAAATACAGATAATGCTGAAAGTGTTTTAAGGTCAGGTAATTATTATAAAATTAAGATTGATAAAACAGGAATTTACAAGCTAGATTATGATTTCTTTAGAAATAATGGAATAGATATTTCTAAAATTAATCCTAAAAATATAAGAATATACGGAAATGGTGGTGTCATGCTCTCCGAAAGAATTGACGACTTTCGTTATGGAGGATTGCAAGAAAACGCAATAACTGTTGTAGGAGAAGAAGATCAAACTTTTGATGTAGGAGATTATGTACTCTTTTATGCACAAGGAGCAGATACTTGGAAAAGAAATTTTTCTAATACGGTACATCAAAAGAATATATACGAAGATTACGCATATTATTATGTCTATTTTGGAGAAACAGAAGGAAAAAGAATAGAACCTATTTCATATGGAAACCCAAGTGTATATTTTACAACTTATGATGAAGCTTTATTTTTTGAAGAAGAAGATAAAAATATTAGTTCTTTAGGGAGGATTTGGGTCGGAAAAGAGATTACTATAGATTCGCAACAACTAACTTTTGAGGTTCCTAACTTAAATACAAATCACTCTATTAGGACAAACTTGAGTTACGTAGCATCATCAGGACAAAACCTTGCTGTTTCGGTTTCTCTTAATGGAAGCAATATAATTTCAGAAAATGTAACTTCTAATGATTTCTTTTATAAAGGAGATGCAGATATAAATAGTTCAGTATCCAATTCCTCACAATTAAACTATACAATTTCTGTTGACAATAGTTTAAATCCATCGGGAAAGCTTTATTTGGATTATATAGAATCCATTTTTGAATGCAACTTGAGCTATATAGGAGAACAAATGTCTTTCCAAAAGTTTTCTCCACTAGAAGATGGTAATCTATATGGATTTAAAATTTCAAATGCAAATACTATAGAACGAGTTTGGAATGTTTCTGATATTACTAATGCCAGCTCATGTGTCAATTTAGGTTCTGCAAGTAGTTATGAGTTTTCGTATCAATCGAACGCTACTCAATTCAAAAATGAATTCATTGCATTCACAGATGATTCAGCATATACTCCAGAATGGATAGGAAGAGTAAATAATCAAAATATAAGAAGTTTAAGTGATGTCGATTATTTTATTATTTCATATTCGCAATTTATACCTCAAGCAAATCGTTTAAAAGAGTATCACGAGAGCAATGGTATGAATGTAGAAGTAGTGACTCCTGAACAGATTTATAATGAATTTAGCTCTGGTAGTCAAGATATTACAGCTATTCGAGATTTTTTACGATACCATTACACAAAAGATGGAAAAAAATTAAAGTACGTTTTACTTTTTGGAGGAGCTTCCTATGACTTTAAAGATAGAATTTCAAATAATACCAATTTTGTTCCTGCTTATCAGAGTATTAATAGTGTAGATTTAGGTTCTTCATTTGTTACCGATGATTATTATACTATATTAGAAGATGGAGAAAGTGAATTAAACAGTTCTGGAGTAAGTCAAATAAATTCTTACGAAATGGACATTGCTATTGGTCGTCTTCCTGCTTCAAACTTAAGCGAAGCCAAAGCAATGGTAGATAAAACTTTAGGATATGTAAATGATATTGCTGATAAAGGTACTCCTTTTGGAGATTGGAGAACAAAGATTCACTTTGTAGTAGATGATGATAAACTAACTTCTACATCAACTTTTCACTCTAGAATGGAAAGTTCAATTTCCAATTTTGTAGAAACTAACCTTCCCGATTATACCTTAAATAAACTGTATATAGATTCTTTTCAAGAAGATGTTTCTGGTGGAGGACAACGATTTCCACAAGTTAATCGTGCAATTAGAAATGCCATAGAAACAGGAACTCTTTTAATCAATTATTTTGGTCACGGAGGAAATACAGGTTGGGCACAAGAAAGAATACTTACCTTAGATGATATAAGTAATAACACTAACTTTAATTCTGAGTACACTAGACTACCACTTATAATGACGATTACTTGTGACTTCTCAATTTGGGATAATCCTAATCTAATTTCAGGAGGACAATTACTTATTAAAAATGGAAATGGTGGAAGTTTTGCAATACTAACTACCAGTAGGGCAATTGGTGTAGGATACGGATTAAGTGTCAATCAAATATTTGTTGAAGAATTATTTGAAAAAGAAAACAATAATTATTTACCAATAGGAGAAGCAGTAAGAAAAGCCAAAGTTCGTTACAACAGTTATGATAACCGAAGAGTTAATTTGCTTGGCGATCCAGCAATACCATTAGCACGTCCTCAACAAGGTGTTTCAATAGATAAAATTAATGGAATCAATGCTTCTGATTTTAATCAAACCATAAAGGCATTAGAGTTTGTGTCAATAGAAGGGAAAGTGCTTAAAAGTGACTCTACCTTAGATGAAAATTTTAATGGAACCATAACAGGTACTTTATTTGATAAACCAGTAACCAAAAAAACGTTGAATAACGATGGAGATTTGCCTATTCTTGAATATTCAGAACAAATCAGTGCTGTTTTCAGAGGAAGTACAAAAGTTGAAAACGGAGAATACAAATTAGAGTTTTATGTTCCGAAAGATATAAATTACGATGTAGGAAATGCAAAGTTAACTTTATATGCAGAGAATGGTACTACAGATGCTATTACAGCTAAAAGTGACGTATCCCTAGGGGGAATTAATTCAGAAGGATTAGATGATAAAGAACCTCCCGTTGTGCGTTTGTATATGAATAACACCAATTTCGTAGATGGAGGAATCACGGATAATAGTCCTTTTTTAGTTGCTTGTGTTTCCGATAACTATGGAATAAATGCAACAGGAAGTGGAGTCGGACACGATATAACTGCAGTATTAGATGGAAATATATTGGATACATATGTTTTAAATGAATTTTATGAAGGAGGAGAAAAATCCCCTTGTGGAGATTCTGATTTATCTGATTATCAGCAAGGAAAAGTAGTATTTCCTTTACAGGATTTAGAGTTAGGTTCTCATCAAATTACATTTAAAATTTGGGATATAAACAATAATTCGTCTACAGTTACGTTAGACTTTGTAGTTGTTGCAGGAGGTTCTGATGAATTAATTCTAAAAAGAGTATTAAATTGGCCAAATCCGTTTACAGATAAGACGTATTTTCACTTTGAGCATAATTGTCATGCTCCATTAGATGTACAAGTGCAGGTATTTACGATAACAGGAAAGTTAGTAAAAACAATACGAGGCATAGCAACTTCTTCTCCTGTGAGAGAAGGATTTAGAACGGATAAGTACGCAATATCTTGGGACGGATTAGATGATTTTGGTGACAAATTAGGAAAAGGTACGTATATTTACCGACTAAAAGTTCAGTCGCTTTCACCAAATGAATGTAAAGGTTCTGCAACGGCGATTGAAAAATTGGTATTAATTAAATAGAAAAACAATAAAATTATAAATTACAAAAATGAAGAACTATTTTTTTATTTTAATAAGTTTAGTGAGTTTGCAACTATTTTCGCAAAATAACGATGAAATTCGTCCTGTACTTACAGGAGCTCCTTTTTTGCGTATAGCACCAGATGCTCGTTCAGGAGGTCTTGGGGATCAAGGTGTAGCGACAACTGGTGATGCATTTTCTCAATATTGGAATGCTGCAAAGTACAATTTTGCAAGTTCTACCTCTGGATTAGGGATTTCATATACTCCATATTTAAGTAAGTTAACTAATGATGTATTTCTTTTAAATGCTGCATTCTTTACACAAGTAGGAGATGAAGAAAGAAGTACAATAGGTGCAAGTATTTATTATTTTAATATAGGAGAAATTCAGTTGAATAATATAGTAGGAACACAGATTGTAGAAACTGGAATAGCAAAACCTAATGAGTTTGCCATAGATGTTTCCTATGGATTAAAACTTTCTGATTACTACAGCATGGCAGTTACAGGACGCTTTATTCGTTCTGATTTATATAATAATATAAGCGATTCAAATAATTCGCAAACCAAAGCAGCGTCTTCTTTTGCTGTTGATTTAGCAGGATATTACCAAGGAGAAGAGCATACAAGTTTTGGATACATGGACGGAAGAGTTCGTGCAGGTTTTCAAGTATCCAATATCGGACCTAAATTGGATTATTCTGATAATGAAGAAAATGCAAGCTATTTACCTACTAATTTACGTTTAGGTGTTGGGTATGATTTGTTATTAGACGATGAAAATAAAATAGGTGTTACTTTTGAAACTTCAAAATTATTAGTTCCTACTCCTCAAGAAGATGGGACAATTCCAAACAAGAGTGTAATCGATGGAATGTTTAGTTCTTTCGGTGATGCTCCAGGTGGAGGTTCCGAAGAGCTAAAAGAATTTACGTACTCTCTAAGTGCAGAGTATGCATTTAATAATACATTTGCTTTCCGTACAGGATATTTTCACGAAAATAGACTCAAAGGTGCAAGACAATTCCTAACCTTAGGTCTTGGATTAAAATACAATTCATTAGGATTTGATGCTTCCTATTTGATTACAACTTCCCAAATAAACAATGCACTTGACAATACATTGCGTTTTGGAATTACTTGGGATATAGGAGAGGAAACAGATTATACAAGATAATAGAATCAAAATATTAAATTTAAACAAATCCTGAAAAATAGTACTTTCGGGATTTGTTGTATTATGCTATATTTGTATGATAACTAAAAATCAAGCATGAACCTTTTATACGGAATGATTCAGTGGTTTTTGAAAAAAAGAATTCAGCAAATAGAGTTCTTTATGGAAAATCCAGTAGAAACACAGACAGCAATACTATTCAAACTTCTACATCAAGCAGAAAACACGATTTATGGTAAGAAGTTTCATTTTGAATCGATTAAAAATTACGAGGACTATAAAAAGCAAGTTCCTCTTGTTCATTACGAAGATTTTGAACCATATATAGAGCGTGCTAGACAAGGAGAAAAAGATGTAATTTGGACAGGGAAAATTAAATGGTTTGCCAAATCATCGGGAACTACCAATGCTAAAAGTAAATTCATTCCTATATCACAAGAAAGCTTAGATGATTGTCACTACAAAGCAGGAAAAGATTTATTATCAGTTTACATCAATAATCATCCTGAGTCTGAAGTTTTAAGTTTGAAAAATGTTCGTCTAGGAGGAAGTAATGAGATTTATAAAGGGTTTGAAACACAATACGGAGATTTATCTGCCATTTTAATTGACAATCTTCCTTTTTGGGTAGAGATTTTTAACGTTCCCGATAAAAAAGTTTCTTTAATGAGCGAATGGGAAACCAAATTAGATGCAATTGTATCTCAGGTTCGTAAATACGATGTTGCTAGTCTTACAGGTGTTCCCTCTTGGATGTTGGTATTACTTCATAGAATTTTGCAAGAAGAAAAAATAGAGTATATAGATGATTTATGGAAAAATATCGAAGTCTTTTTCCATGGAGGAATTAACTTTTCTCCGTATCGTTCACAGTATAATGCTATATTTAAAAAAGAAATAAACTATTACGAAATATATAACGCTTCAGAAGGTTTCTTTGCATTGCAAGATCAGTATAAATCCGATGAATTGTTGTTATTGTTAGATTATGGTATTTTTTATGAATTTATACCAATGGATGAGTTTCATAATGAAAATCCAAAAGTAATTTCACTTGAAGATGTGGAAGTAAATAAAAATTACGCATTAGTAATCTCTACTAATGGAGGATTGTGGAGGTATGTAATAGGAGATACCATTAAATTTGTTTCTACAAAACCTCATAGAATCAAAATCACGGGAAGAACCAAGCATTACATAAATGCTTTTGGAGAAGAATTAATGATTGAGAATGCGGAAACAGCACTAAAAGTCGCATGTCAAAAAACAAATTCTAAAATAAAAGAATATACCGCTGCACCTATCTTTATGGAACAAGGAGAAAAAGGTGCTCATGAGTGGATTATCGAATTTTCTGAATTAGGAAGTGATTTAGAAAAATTCAATTTAGCACTAGACGAAGAACTTAAAAAAGTAAATTCCGATTACGAAGCAAAACGCTATAAAAACATAACCTTAAATCCACCGAAAATAATCATAGCAAGAGAAAACTTATTCTTTGATTGGATGAAACAAAGAGGGAAACTAGGAGGACAGAATAAAGTTCCAAGACTTTCCAATGAAAGAAAATACATAGATGAGTTGTTAGAATTGAATTATCTTAAAAGTATACATTTTTAAGAATTTTTTATACATATTAAATTGCTGATATTTAATTGGTTGTATTTGAGTAGATTTAAACAATTATATTCATTAAACTGTTTTACAGTAACTTGTACTGTTGTAATTATAAATAATTGTTTTGTTTGATATATTTGCTTTCGTGATTGTAAGTGTATTTTTTTTTTTTTATTCGAATATTGATTTATATTTGCACAAATATCTTAATTAAAAATTCCAAGAAAATGAAAAATTCTATTTTTAAACTGTTATTATTGATACCAGTTCTTTCTCTGGCTCAGTACGGTTCGAATATTGAGTACAGGAAGTTCACAAAAAGTGAGCGAAAATTTGACAGTTGGTCTGTAACATTATATGGAGGGATTCCATTAATGCAGTCAGCTGATTTAACTTCTTTTAATAACATAGGGGAGTTAGGTAAAGATAAAAATGATTTGAGAATTGGTTATGACGTACAACTAGGTGTAACTAAACACATTACTCATTCTGTAGGTATTCAATTGTTATATGCTTATGGTCTTGTTCATCAAGGTAAAGGTAAAGGTGCAGGGAGCATTGAGGGACAGACTAAATATCAAAGTTTATCTTTATTAGGAGATTTGAATTTATCTTCTTTATTTAGAAGAGTAGATAACAAAAGTCCTTATAGATGGGCATTGCATGCTTATTTAGGTGCAGGAGTATTGGACTACGATACAAAATTAAATGTGGCAGGGTATGCATACAATGCAGATCCAGCGAATGTGAGAAATGGAAGTTCAGTTACTACAGTAGGTGTTCCTAATGGTAACAATGGTCTGAATGAAAGAGATTATTATTCTGGACATGCATGGACAGAAAATCCTTTTGCTTCTTTCTTTGCACAAACAGGTGTAGGTCTTAAGTTTAAACTAAACCAAAAATTTGATTTAGAAGGGAGAGTAATGTATGTTATCTCAGGTGATGATAACTTTGATGCAGGTGGTACTGACAATAATGATGGGAATGATTATTCAAACATCAATGCATTTAAAAAGAGTCATTCTGACGATATGATTACTACTTCTCTTGGTATTTCTTACAAAATAGGGAAATACTATGAGCACTTACAGTGGTTTGATCCATTACATGAGTTGTATCCTCCAAAAGACGGTACTGGTGGTGGAGTATGTATGGTTGATAAAGATGAAGATGCTGTTTGTGACGATTTAGATAAGCAATTAGATACTCCTAAAGGAGCTAGAGTAGACGGTTCTGGAGTTGCTATGGATACAGACTATGACGGATTAATTGATCCACTAGATAAATGTCCTACTATCCCTGGACCAGTAGAAAACCAAGGTTGTCCTATCGAGGAGGTAAAACAACCAGAAACACCTAATCCAACACCAGATACTAAGTTAGGAAATAAATTACCTGCAATCGAGTTCTTACTAGATTCAGACAAATTAACTAACGAATCTCAACCAATCTTAGATAATGCTTCTAAAATTATTAAAGAGTTCTTCCCTAACGATAAAATCGTAGTAGAAGGTCATACTGACGCTTGGGGAGATGCAAAATACAACCAAGACTTATCTCAAAGAAGAGTTGAAACTGTAGTTAGATATTTAGGGACTAAAGGAGTTAATACAGCTAACCTTATTCCTGTAGGAAAAGGAGAGTCTGACTTAAAATTAACTAAGTGTAATCCTGCAAGTAAATGTACTGATGCAGAAAATAAACAAAACAGACGCGTGGTTTTCAAATTACAATAATCACAATTCTAAATAATACAAAAAAACCTGTTTCATAATTGAAGCAGGTTTTTTTGTATATGTTGTTTTCTTAATATATGATAAAAATTATTTTGCATTAGTGTTGTGTTTTTATAGTTTTGCGGGAAAAATATGAAAAGTAACTTGATTCGGCTATTCTTGGTATTTTGTACAATCTCGACCTATGCTCAGAAAGATGGTTTCTTTCAGTTTGACTATATAAATTACAACACTTTTTCTCTTGGTTTTGCATCAGAATCTAGTTTTCATCTTGGAGAAAACGAGGAAAGTAGTTTTGACTTAGATATTAACTCTTTACATGGTGTCTTTTTCACTAAATACACTTCATTAAGTGCAGGTTTAGGAATAAATTGGCATATCAACAAAACACATCTTACTAATTATTGGTTAGCTGATTTTCGTTGGTTTTTAAAGAGTTATGGCTATGAAAGTCCTTACATATTTTTTCAATTAGGGAGAAATATTAAGTGGAATTCGAGCTTCCCTAAAGGAGGAGTTGTAAGATTAGGAATGGGATATACTTTTGAATTAGCGTCAGGAGATTCTCTTTGGTATTTACAGATTTTTAGAGAAAGTAAAACAAGTACTTTGTATAATGATTTGACATCTCAATATGGTGAATACTCTGTTCTTGCACTTGGTTTTTCTGTAGGAGTCATATTTTAAAAACACATTATAAACATTAATCATGAAAATTAATTATTCGTTATTTATTATTTTTTTCTTAGGAATATTATTTTGTAATGCTCAACAGTCAGAAGTTTCTGTAGAGAAGAATATGTATGGAGTTCAATTGGGACTTGTTGGTTTACATCTCCATAATGAAACAAAATTAGAACGTAAATTTGCTTTACGAAGTGAGGTAAGTGTTAGTTTAGTTTCTTTTCATGGAAATTCTGATAACATCGATTATCTAGTAGCTCCATCATTTGTCGTAGAACCTCGGTTTTATTATGGATTAGATAGAAGAAGTAGACTTGGGAAAAATACTAAACATAATGGTTCTAATTTTATCAGTTTAAAATCCAGATACCAAACTAATTGGTTATTGACTGAAAGTGATACTTATGATATTGTTCCTTATATATCTTTTACTCCTATGTATGGAATTAGGAGAAATTTTGCTAAAAACTTTAACTATGAATTTAGCTTTGGTTTAGGATACCTACGTGATTTAGAAAAAGCGGATAATAGAGGTCAAGATAATCTAAACATAGATATACAAGCAAGAATTGGGTATAATTTCTAAGTATAGAGTGGTTCGTTTTCGACTTTCTGTTTTACATCAAGTATAAAATATGTATTTTTGTAGATTAAAATACAGAATATGTTGTTATCGGGACTCGAGCCGTTGTACATAAACGAACAATCGAACTTTATAAATATTGGCGAAAGAGCAAATGTCGCTGGTTCAAAGAAGTTTTTAAATTTAATTAAAAATGAAGATTTTGAATCTGCTCTAGATGTAGCAAGAGAGCAAGTAGAAGGAGGTGCTCAAATCTTGGACATCAATATGGATGACGGACTTATTGATGGGAAGGAATCTATGGTGAGATTCCTCAGATTGATTGCTTCGGAACCAGATATTTGTAAGATTCCAATAATGATAGATTCTTCTAAATGGGAAATTTTAGAAGCAGGATTAAAAAATGTTCAAGGGAAATCTGTTGTAAATTCCATTAGTTTAAAAGCAGGAGAAGAAGAATTTTTATATCAAGCAAGTCAAGTAAAAAAATATGGAGCTGCTGTTGTAGTAATGGCATTTGATGAGGTAGGACAAGCAGATACGTACGAAAGAAGAATAGAAATATGCAAACGTTCGTATGATTTATTGGTGGAAAAGGTAAATTTCAATCCTGAAGATATTATTTTCGACCCAAATATATTTCCTGTGGCAACGGGAATGGAGGAACATCGGAAAAATGCAATGGATTTCTTTAATGCAACCAAGTGGATTAAGAAAAATCTACCAAAAGTTTCTATTTCGGGTGGAGTCAGTAATATTTCTTTTTCGTTTCGTGGAAATAATATAGTTAGAGAAGCAATGCACTCTGCTTTTTTGTACCATGGAATTAAGCACGGAATGAATATGGGAATCGTAAATCCTTCCCAGTTAGAGATTTATGAAAATATAAATCCTACATTGCTAGAACTTATAGAAGACGTATTTTTTGATAGAAATGACGATGCAACCGAAAAACTACTTGAATATGCGGAGTCGTTAAAAGGACAAAATACAGGAAAAGCCAAACGCAAAGACGAGTGGAGAGAATTACCTGTAGAAAAAAGAGTAGAGTACTCTTTGGTAAAAGGAATAGCAACGTATATAGAAGAAGATATAGAAGAAATCAGGAAAAAGTATTCCAAAGCCTTGGAAGTGATAGAAGGTCCACTTATGGACGGAATGAATGTAGTAGGAGATTTATTTGGTTCGGGAAAAATGTTTTTGCCACAAGTAGTAAAGTCTGCTCGTGTAATGAAAAAAGCAGTAGCATACCTTCAACCTTTTATAGAAGCTGAAAAAACCGAGGCTACAAAAAAAGCAGGAAAAATTCTTTTAGCAACGGTAAAAGGAGACGTTCACGATATTGGAAAAAATATTGTTTCGGTGGTGCTTTCTTGTAATAATTATGAAATTATAGATTTGGGCGTTATGGTTCCTACCGAGAAGATATTGGAAGAAGCAATTAAAAACGAGGTAGACATTATAGGATTGAGTGGACTCATTACACCTTCGTTAGATGAAATGGTAGATGTTGCAAATGAAATGGAACGAAGAAATATGGATATTCCTCTTTTAATAGGAGGAGCTACAACATCAAAAGTTCATACTGCATTAAAAATAGAACCTAATTATTCTGCAACCGTAATTCATGTATTAGATGCATCACGAAGTGTTCCTGTGGCAGGTTCTTTGCTTTCAAACCAAAAAGAGCAATTTGTAAAGGAATTAAAAGTTGAGTATAAAAAATTACGAGAAGGATATCTTTCTCGTTCTGCTCAGAAACGATTCGTAAGTATAGAAAAGGCAAGAGAAAATAAGTTTATTCCGAATGATTTTCCAATTTATAAACCTAATATTACAGGAATTGTACAGTTTGATGATATTGAATTGGAAGAATTAAAGAAATATATAGATTGGACACCATTTTTTCAGACTTGGGAGTTACATGGGAAATTTCCAGCTATTCTAGAAGATAAAGTAGTTGGTAAAGAAGCAAAAAAACTTTACGAAGATGCAACTGAATTGATGGATACAATTATAAAAGAAAGGATTTATATTCCACGAGCGATTTGTGGTATATTTCCTGCAAATTCTACTGAGAATGACGATATAGAATTGTACGATGAAAAAGGCGAATTGAAAGGAATGTTTAGAACGCTTCGTCAGCAAGCTGAAAGGTCGAAAGGCAAGCCAAATATTGCTCTTTCTGATTTTGTAAAACCAAAAGGAAACGAAAATGATTATGTAGGTTGTTTTGCTGTAAGTATTCATAATGTTGAAGCGTATGCAAAGAAGTTTCAAGAAAATCATGATGATTACAATGCAATCTTGGTAAAAGCAATAGGTGATCGATTTGCGGAAGCATTAGCGGAATATTTGCATGAGCGAGTTCGTAAGGAGATTTGGGGATATGTTAGTGATGAAAAATTTGGTAATGATGAATTGATTAAGGAAAGTTATCAAGGAATTCGTCCAGCACCAGGATATCCTGCTTGTCCTGACCATACGGATAAGAAAACAATTTGGAATATTTTAGAAGTTGAAAAACGAATAGGAAGTATACTAACGGATAGTTTGGCAATGAGTCCTGCTTCATCGGTTTCTGGGTATTATTTTTCTCACCCAGAAAGTAAATATTTTGGTGTAGGAAAGATACATAAAGACCAGTTAGAAGATTATGCGGAGAGATGTAGTATAAAAATAGAGGAAGCGGAACGTAGATTAAGACCAATACTTGCCATTGAGTAAATTGGGTTATAAAAAACAGATTTAGGCTTTGTAAAGTCGAAAAATATTCATAAAATTGCTATGTTGAAAATATATAGCCGAATGAGTGTTTTTATTACAATAAAAAATACTCTTTTTCGTTATCGAAAAGTAGATTGTATGTTTTTTATGTTTTATTATTTCACTAAAGAATTTATATGAATTCAAATAAATTAGTAGCGATTTGTTCTTTTTTCTTACTTAGCGGATTTGTATTTGCTCAGGAAAGTTTGCCTTTTTATCTGCAATATTTAATTTCAGATAAAGTGGTAATTAATCCTTCTTATACAGGTGCTACGGATTATTGGGTAGTAAAAGGTACATACAATAAACATTGGGGGAATTTTGAAGGAGGTCCTAATACACAAACATTTAGTACTCATGTAAATGCATTTGATAGAGTAGGTATAGGTATGATGTTTTTTAGAGATGAGAATGGACCTGTTTCATTAAATGGAGTAAATACTTCGGTGGCATATCATATTCCTATAGGTAATGATTACACAAGGAAAGATCAGTTTTCTTTTGGTACATCACTTAGTTTATTTAATCAGCATTATGATCGTTCGCAATTAAATCCTGAAACATTTGATGATTCTGCTTTGCAAGATGGAAACCAAAATATATTTTTACCATACATTAATTTAGGTTTATCGGCATCGTATAGAGGACTCTTTGGAGGTGTTTCGGTTACGGATATTCCAATTGGGAACAACAGACCGATAGTAAATACGGTAGAACCGCTACCTACATGGTATTATTTTAATTTAGGATACGAGTATGTATTTGCGGATAATCTTGCTTTAGAACCTTCTGTACTTATGAATATCAATGAGAATTCGGAAAGACAATTAGATTTAAATATAAAAGGAAAGTATTTTGATGATGAAAATGTTTTTGCTATAGGGTTTTCTTATAGGCAAGATATGGATGAAACCGGATCGCAGTCGCTTGTGATGGCACCTTTTATAGAAGCAGAAGTAGGTAGATTAAATTTTGGTTTTGCTTACACAATGGGACTAACAGATATTTCTCGTGAAGGAGGAAATGGATTTTTACTAGGTCTTGGATATAATATAGAAAACATTATTAATTCAAGAGGATTTAGATATAGATAATCCATTATTTTTTTATAAATGTTTTATCTGTTAGTCTATACCCATCTTTATTACCATTTTTTAAATGTATACCTACTTGATATTCCCCTTTGGGAAGTTTGGAAATATCAATCTTTGTTTCAAAACCAGAATTATCATAATTAAATTTGTCTTTACCCTTTGCTTGAGTGATATCTGTTCTAATTTGAGGTTTAATTTCGCAGGAATAAAAGTCCTTTTTATTAAATAATACAAGTTCAATTTTTGTATCTTGAGCGTTTATATTTTCATAAATAGCCCAACCATTAAGAGTTATTTTGTTTTCTTTTAGTTCAAAATTATCTATATATCCTAAAATATTTTCTTGATTTATAATTTGATTTAGTTTCTGTGGAGTTTGGAACTCTTTAAACCCAATAGGGATTATCTCTTTAGTATCTGCGAAATGTAAAATACCTTGTTTGTCTTTGATTACAATTCCTAGATTATAATTCCCTTTTTTTAATGAATCTGTTGTGCTAATTAATTCAAAACCCGAATCATCTAATTGTTTGCCAAAAGTTTGAGTTATATCTTCTCTTTTAAGTAGTTTAGTTGAAGTTAATTGGGTGGAAGTAGGATTTGATAAACTAATAAAAATTGAATCTCCAGTATTATCATTTGTATTTTTTCTAAAACACCATCCTTTAATTATAAGGATATTTTTTTGTAATTCTTTTTTTTCTATAAAAAAATTAATTTCTGAATTCTTGAATTTTTCAGTTGAAGTTGTTTTAAAACTATTTATTTTAAGATTCTTTTTAATGTCAGCAATCTCTAAAATTTGTTCTTGACTGAGTTTTGGCAAATACTTAGCTTTTTCAGAAGAGCAAATTAAATAAAAATTGTCTAATTTAGATATTGTAGCCTTGCCTGTTTTAATAGGTAGAGCAAAGGTTTCTAAGTCTTGTTTTCTACAAATAAAAAGAGCATCTTTATTAAATAAGTTTGTTTTTAAACCAAGAGTTATAGAGTCCTTATACTTGTTTTGGTATGTTGTATAATTTCTTCCAGTATATGCCGTAGTGATTGGTTTCTTAGTTTTAGAAGCAAAATATGCAAAATCTTGATAATCGTTATGTTTTAAATAATCTGTTTGAAATGGCGGGTACACTATGATTTCATCAAATTTTTTAAAAGTTTCAATCCATTTTTTATCAAAAGAGTTAGCTTGGTAGCTTCCTAGTTCTAACTTTCGGGTAGTAAATAATAATTTAGTATCGTAAAATTGGAGTATTAGTAACCCAATTAGAACTATAAGTTGAATAATCTTAGGAATTTTACTTTTCAAAAATATTAAGAAAACAGAAACTAAAATCATATAGTATACTACCCAAAATAATCGAGCAATTGAACGGAAATAATTTCCAAATTTCATTAATAATTCAGGAATATAGAAAGTGTAAAGTATTTTATCGTCTAATGTAATTATATGAGTAATTGAGAATAATGTACAAAAAAGAAGCCATATAACCAAGGGTAAATAAGAAAAGTATTGAGTATAATTTTTAACTATACTAGGAATAGAAACTAATAATAGAATTGTTGAAATAACTAATAAAATTATAATTCCTAAACCAAGATACATAAAACCTTCATACTGATGCCAAGATACTTGTTTCAATTGTGGAAGAAAAGAAGAGTATCCCATTGGATTATATAATGAATGAAGATTTAAACTATATAAACCATAGCTATTAGATACTTCAGACTCTACTTTTCCACCAAATTCTAAATAACCAATACTAAACCAACTTATGAAGGTTAATATTAGAGAAGTAATGGGGAAAAGAATAGTTTGTCTTAATGTAAGTTTTTTATCATATAAATAATTTTTGAAAGGAAGAATTATATTAAATCCTATAATGAAAAATGTCAAATAAGGGTGAATCCAAGCACTTAAAACTAATAATATAAGTTGGTGATAATTGTCTTTTATAGTTTCATTATTATTCTTCTTAAAAGATTTTAAATAAAGATAAATACTTCCTAAAATTAACCAATGGGAACATAAGGTCGGATGTAAACCTCTGTAAATTAATACTGGATTTCCAATAAAGAAAATTACTACAAAGATCCAATAATACCCTTTTAGTTTATATAAATTACAAATTTTATATGCATATATTCCAATTAAAAAATGACATAAGAATAACCAAAAACCAAAATATTGAAAATCCTGAGGAAGTATACCTTCTATAACTTTTAAAGGAATTGCTAATAATGGAAGAGAATCGGTATAACCAATATTTGTTCCTATGGGATAATTGTAGTTTGTTATGTTACCTATTGGGAAAGTCCAAGGTTCATTTCTATAAAAACACCATCCTAAATAATGAGTTCCCCAATCATGATAAGCATCCATTAACCAACTAATATTTGTTGGTAAAATTATTCCAATACCATAGGCAAAATGAAATATTATAAATGAAATTAAAAAAATGATAAAGTAGTTAATTAGGTTATTTTTCATTTTCTAGTACTTTACATATAATTTAACAATCTCTTTAAGGATTTTAAAGCTTTCTTTGGATGTAATTTTAGAATTGGCTTTATCTTCCCAAGCATCTAAAATAAATTCTTTTCCTAAGTTAAGGTTATTAATTTTTTTTAGTCTTATAAAAAGTTCAATATCAAAAAGCCAGTTGGTGATGAGTGATTTATCTAAGATATGATTTAAAAGTTCAGAAGAAAAAATCTTTGCTCCACATTGGGTATCATAAATTCCTAGTTTGAATTTTAAATTTAGAACCGTAATTAAAACCCTACCTACTAAATGCCTAGCGAAATTTCTATTAATTTTTGTATTTAATGTTTTTACTCTTGATCCAAAAATAAACGAATAGTTTTTATTTTCTTGTATATAGTCCACCATTTTTAAAAAATCCTGACTCTTAGTAGCAAAATCAGCATCTAAAAATCCAAGATGAGAATATTTATCAGTATTTAAAATCTCAAGAAAACTAAGATATAAGGTTTTTCCTTTTCCTCTATTTATGGTATAGTTGATAATGTGAAGATTATCAAAGTTGTTGTTTTGTTTAAAAGATAAGACTTTTTCTAAAGTTTTATCTGTACTTCCATCGTTTGCAAAATATACGTCTAGATTTTTATTTTGCAACAGCATACGTACTTGATTAAAATCAAGTCTATTTTCTTCGTTATAACAAGGAATTATTACTGCTAATTTTTGCATAGACAAAAGACGGAAAGTCCTGGGATTTTAATTCCTACCTTGTTTAAAAGTAAGCAAAATTTATAATCTAACTTTAAAACAGTTTCTATTAAATGGGTTTTTAAATGACTCCCTTCCCAATTATCAATGGATTCTTTTTTGTCTTTCTTTAGTAATTTTTCTATCCATCTAGCAAAATACAAGGAAACGAAAAAATATCCACTCTTTTGTTTTTTAAATCCTTGATTGGTCAAAAGATTTACAAATTCATTTTCTGTATATCTTCTGTAATGTCCTAATAAAGTATCATGAGAAGAAAATAATGTTTGAAACGCAGGTACTGTAAATAAAAAATGATTTCCTTTGAGCTTTATTAATTCATTTAATAAAACAGATTCATCTTCGATATGTTCTAGTACGTCCATACATAAGATTAAAGAATTATCTAAATTTATAGTAGAATCTAATAATTCAGAAATATGCCTAAAATAATTAATCTTATCCGAATTTTTTTGTTTTAATTTTGAAACAATTTCAGGAGTAAAAGCAATGTCTATTGCGTAATAATTTTGTGTGATATTTTTTTTGGCTAAAGAATCAATTACAAAACAATCTCCACATCCAACATCAATGATATTTTCAATTTTAGTATTTTGTAATTGATTTTGAATAAAATCCACCAAAAAACTTAATCGAGCAGTTTCCCAAGGATGTCTTTTATATTCTTTTTTATTTTTATTTCGTTTATATTCGGATATATCCATTAAATTCAGTAAAACATGCCTAATTAATTACTCAGCCGTTGGTTTATTTTTTAATTTACTTCTTAAAAGATTAACAAAATCCTCATTTGCATTCATAATTGGATCGTGGGTTTCATCGATTGGAGTAAATACATAATTTAAATCTTTTTCATTAAAATTTAATCCATTACTTGCCCCCCAATAGTTTAAATATTCAAAATTATCTCCATCTACAATAATTTTTCCTTGTTTAAGGATAGAAATGTTTTTAATGGTAATTTTAGTTTGATTTGGGTTGCTTCCAGGGTCGAAACGGAGGTTTCCTATAGATTTTACAGGAAGTTCAAATACAATAGTTTGTAGGCAAGGCTGTCCTACTATTTTTTTATACACTGAATTGTCTCCATTAAAGTTTGGTTCTGTTGAATTGGAATAAAACACTTGAAATTCATCATTCTGAGGGAAAACACCTTCTACAAGTACCGAAACTTTATCGGAAACAGTTTTATTTTCTGTGTTAACGGTAGCATTTTTCTCAGAATTAGTACAAGAAAAAAGAATAGAAACCAAAAGTAGTAAAAAAGGTAACTTTTTCATAGAATTTAAAATTTCAGCAAAGATAATATTAAAATTTTCATTTTTTCATTTTTTTTCATCTACAAAGAATGTAAATTTATTGTGTATATGGTTTTCCTCCACTATACCTTAAAAAGGAAGTCAATTTACCACTCCACTTGTTGAGGTTAGTTGGTAGATTGCTTTTTCTTTACCATAATGACCATCAATTTTCAAAAAGGTAGCTGTATCTCCGTATTTAAGAGTAAGGGAAGAACGTCCGCTTAAGAATATATTTTTTCCATCGGTACCATTATTCATGGTGTGGAAAGTTATATTACCGGCAGTATTGTTTCTAAGGATTATTATTTCTCCTCCTTGTACCATGGAATTTATTCGGTAAATATTGCCTGTTGAAATAATTGATACTGATTTATTTAGAAACAAGTCTAAACCTAAAATGGGTCTATTTAAATTGTCTTTTATACTTGTTATTTTAGTGTTTGAAACAATACCTATTGAATTGCCTAAATTAGGAGAGTCGAAATAATTACCAGAGGTATTTATACCTAAGCTATTAATCCCTTCTATAAAAAGTACTTCTTCTTTTGTGCTAGGGTCTATTACGTAGTTGTTATGGATATTTGCTTGTGAATTCTCTACAATTATTACTCTACCACTATTGTCGGGTAAATAACCGAATCTACCAGCAGAGTACAAGAATTTATTATTGAGTATATTTATGCTTTTTGAGTTAAAACATTTTTCATTATAACCACCTGTGCATTTATCTTTATCGCCTTTAATTAAAATTGCTCTTTCAAAATTTTCAAACCAAGAATTCATAATAGTTATATTTTCACTTCCATCAATGAAAAAGGCGTATTCTCCACCGCCAAACCCACAGGTATTAAATGTGATATCTGCCGGAAAAAATACCTCATCATTATTTTGCTGATGTCTTTTTGGACCTATATGAACGTTAATTCCATTAACTTTTCTATTAGGTGTTTGGTCTGCATTAAATATATAAGGTCCCCCATCAAAATTACAATTTGTAAAAGAAAACTGAAAACAAGTACCTGTTATCCTTAATGAATTTGATTCTATAAAAGGACTTTCGTTTTGAGTAAGCATTTTTCCTCTTTCAGCAGTTACATTTTCAAGAGTAATAAATTGATTTGGTAATAAATAATTTGACCCACCACCACCACCTTCAAAGTAGATAGAGTGTCCTTTAAATCTAATAATTCTAATATTTTTAAATATAGAACTCCATAATCCTCCACTAACACTAGTGGTACTTGGTTTAGCTTCAAAATGCATGCAACCTTTATTTGAGTTATTATAATTAGAATCATTCGTATCAACATTGAATGTTATATTTTTAATTTGAATATCTCTCACGACACCGTCTGCCATATCAATTAAATAAGGATTCTCATCACATATTGAGTTAATTATAGTTTCTTCTAAAGATTCACCAATTAACTTTACGCCACTTTTTAATGTTAGTTTTTTAACATAATAAGTTCCATTAGGTATATATACTGTTCTTGAACTCAAAAAATCTGTGATACTAGCAAATTTTATGGCTTTTTGGATTCCTTTACCATCCTCGCCTGTTCTATCCCAAAATCCTTTAGCTCCAAAGTATCGAACATTAATAGGTCCATCTATATTTCTAATCCACCTATGATTTAATGACTCATCAATAGAAATAGGTTTAATTATAGTTCCATCGTTATCTTTATATACTTCTAAAAAGTTTAATGAAGCAAGATGCTTATTATAATAAAAAAAACCTTCACCGCCATCTCCAACTTCGCTATGTCCTTTTACATAAACTGTATTGGTTTGGGTATGTAAGTCAGAATTTCTTAAATCGGCTAAGGTATTTACGGTAAAAACAGGAGCATTGGGAGCAGTCCCATCAATACTCTTTGCTGTTTTTGCATACAAAGCGTACGGAGTACTCATAAGTTGTGTAGTACCTGAAAGAATATAACTTCCTGTTCTGTAAATATCCAGTTCTACTTTTAGAAACTTATCTTCTGTTCCCCAATTGATGTTTTTGAAATTAGAAGGATTAACAGAACCGATACTAAAACTGTAGTTTCCATTTGCGTCGGTATCCACAGTATGAACTTCAGAGAAAATGCTTACTCCTGCACTTCCGCTATCCAATATGTTAATTCTAATATTTATTGTTTTATTAGCTTGTAACATACCTGAAGAATTGATTGCAATTCCTCTGAAACTAATAAGTTCGGGAGGTTGAGCAAAACAAAATGTACTAACCAATACTACTAACGTAATTAAAACTTTTCGTATCATAATTTTATTGTTTAATAATTTTTATTGCATTTAACCGTATAAGGTTTGTTGTTAGTATGTAACTTCCGTTGGGAAGTTCCTGTAAATCTACTTGATTGCTTTTCACGTTTGTTTCTAATACTAGTTTTCCACTTAAATCAAATATAAAAATAGAATCTATATTTTCTTTGGTTTTAAAATAGATAATTTTAGTAAAAGGATTTGGGTAGATGATTACCTCATCAGAATTTTTTATCACATCAATATTTTTACTGTTTAGTGTTGTATTATGATTTTGAGTAATAAAAATTTCGCCTACATTGTATAGGTAAGAACTGGTATTGGAAGAGCTGTTAACCACAATCTCCATTTGTGCATCTTGGCTAAAAGACAGTGTAGAGATGGTAAATACAAGAAATAAACTAAGGTGTAGTTTCATAAATTATCTATTTGTTTTATATTAATTTATGCTTGCAAAGATAATTACTTTTTTAGTAAGGTGTTTGATGAAATTTATCATTTATTAGGGTTAGATTTCTTGTAATAAATGTTAGATTTGTAGTAAATAAAAAAGTTTGGCATTTAGGGAATCATACAATCAGCTAAAAAAACTATTGCAATATGGTATAGGCCATGCTTTCTCTATATTGGTGCCTCTTTTAGTAGCAAAGACAATTATAGATATTTGCGGTGAAGAGTTTTTAGGGAAACAAAGTGTAGCACTTTCTATTTGTTTTATTTTGTCGATAGTTATTGATTATGGTTCCTTTGTAAATCCATTAAAGAAAGTTTCTATAAATAGAAATGATTCATTAGAATTAAGTGAAATTTTTAGCCAAGTATTGTTTGCTCGAATTCCTTTGTTGTTGGTTACCTTTATTGTATTTGTTTTATTGGTATTTTTAGTTCCTTTTTTGTGTGAAAATAAGGTATTGTATTTTTTAAGTTTTTTTATAGTAATTTCTCAATTTTTTAATCCATTTTATTTTTTACAAGGACTTGAAAACTTTAAGGCAGTAGCTTTTTTTACAGGAATGTCAAAATTGGTTTATGCTCTCAGTATTTTTTTATTTCTATCAGATCCAAATGATTATTTATATGTTAATTTCATTTTTGGGATTACACATTCTTTGGTGTATATCATTGCTATTTTATTTATAATCAAAACATATAACCTAAAAATTATATTTCCAGGTTTTGAATCTGTAAAATCATATTTAAAAGAAGACTTTCATTTACTTGGAAATAATTTTTCTTTGGTATCTGTTGCTCATTCGCCAATAATATTGGTAGGGTTTTTATTAGGAGACTTTTATGCAGGACTTTACAAAGTTTTGGATATATTTTTATCATTATTCAGAAACTACAATCATCTATTTTTTCATTCAATTTTTCCGAGAACGTGTTTTTTATTAAAAGAATCTCATAGGAAAGGGACTCGATTTATTTTAAAATATTCGTTAATAAGTTCTATTGTGCTTTTGAGTATATTTTTGGTTTTCTACTTAAATCGTGAGTTTTTTTTGAGTTACTTTGTAGAAGATAACTATGAAATAATTTCATCATTACTTAAATTTATAGCAATTATAGTATTTTTAGGCTCTTTGAATATTCCTTTTCAGCAAGTTTTGTTCTATTATGATTTAAAGAAATATTACGTTTCTATTTATTTATTAGCTTCAATAATCACCATTGTATTTAATTATATATTCATTACCTTTTTTAATTTTGATGGTGTTTTTTTTGGTGGAATTTTAACTGAATTATTTATACTTTTTGGGTTTGTATACTCTACTGAATTTATGAATAAAAATATTTCTTTGCTCAAAAATGAAAATTAAGTTGTCAATAGTTATAGTTAATTATAACGGAAAAAAATATTTAAAACCATGTATAGAATCAATACATAATAATTGTTTGGGTCTTTTGTATGAAATTATTGTTGTTGATAACGCATCAACTGACGGAAGCATTAAATACTTAAAAAAAGAATTTCCAGAAGTTGTATTATTAGAAAATTATGAAAATATTGGCTTTGGAAAAGCAAATAATTTAGGTGTACAAGCATCAAAGTACGATACTATATTGCTTTTAAATAACGATACTATATTGATAGATAAGTTATCTAATAAATTATTGAATTTATTGAATCAAGATATAGTTGGGTGTGTTGGTGTAAAAATGCTTGATTCTAAAAAGAATTATTTGGTTGCTACAGGATATTTTCCGAGTTTTTGCCGATTGGTAAAGCTTTCTTTTTTGAATAAAAATTTGAAAAATGAGAAAAATACAGTAGGGGTAGATTGGGTAAGTGGTTCTTTTATGTTGCTAAAAAAAAATATTTTTAATAAAATTAAAGGATTTGATAGTGATTACTTTATGTATGTAGAAGATGTAGACTTATGTATGAAAATTCATAAATTAGGTTTGCAATGTTTGTATTTCCCTGATGTAAAGTATATACACTTTGTTGGTTATGACCAAAGTAGAGATGATTTGATTTTAAATGGATTTAAAAGATTTGTAAAAAAACATTACAAAGGAGCAAAAATGTATTTATGTTTATTTGCTATTCAATTAAATATTCTTTTCAAGAAAATAATTTTAATCGTTAAATGAAAATAAATTTATATTTAGCAATATTGATTGTAAATTTTTTGAGTATATACTTTTTTGCATTTGAGATTACTTTTATACTGCATTTGGGGTCTGTTTTTTTATGTTTTTCAAAGTTTATAAATCTGAACTTATTGCGATTAATAATTCCTCTGCTTATAATCGTCTTAATTGGAATTGTTGCTTCATTCTTCTATAAGTTTGCAATAATACCTTTCATCAAAGATATTACGTACTTTATTCGTCCAATTCTTTTGATTTTTATAGCATATTTTTGTGTTTTAAGTATCTCTGATAAATCAATTATTGTAAAATCAATTATTTATTTAGGTTTTTTTTATGCTTCTATTCATTTGCTTCAGATTTTTGTTTATGTTATTCAATCAGGTAAATTTAACTATTTAAGAATTCGTGATTTTGGATTAGATAATAATATTGAAGTTGTTTCTTTTGCTTTACTTTTATTTTATGAAAAATTTACAATGATTAAGTTTTCTAAAATTTTACGTTATGCCATGATTATTGTGCTTTCAATTTCTATTATTTTTTATTTTTCTAGAATAATGATTGTTTTTAGTTTTATACTTATCTTTTCATTATTGGGAGGGTTTAAACTTTTTGGAAATAGTATATTCTTACCTATTGTTTTATCTTTGATTTTGCTGATTTTGATAGTATTTACAAACATTGATTTTAATAGAAATTCAAAAGGAATAGAAGGTTTTTTATATAAAATTGAAAACTCAATTACGGAAATTACCAATACCAAAATTGACGTTAGTAATCATAAACAGCTTTGGGATAGATGGAGAGCGTATGAATTAAAACGAGTTATCATTGAAGTTAACAAAGAAAAAAGTATTTCAACTAATTTATTTGGAAAAGGTTTTGGTAGTTTAATAAATCTAAACATGAAAGTAAATCTTGGTGGAACTAATTTTAGAAATATCCCTTATTTGCACAACGGATATGGAACTATCTATTTGAAAACTGGTATTGTTGGAGTATTAATTTATCTGTATTTTTTTATTAGTCTTGCAAGATTTCAAACATCAAATTTATATCACAAAAGGTTATTGAATGGATTAGTTCTTTTTTTATTGTTTTCTAGTATTGTAATTAATGGAATTTACAATACTTCAGATGTGGTATTCTTTATCAGCTTTATTTTTATATCGATTTCTCTAACGTCTTCTAAAATTAATTTTCTAAAACAGAATTAAAAACTTGTACACTTTTTTGCCAAGAGTAGTTTTTTTTGATAAATGTTGTGATGTTTTCTAGTTTTTCTTGCTCGTGTTTATTTTTTATAAATTGAATGAACGAAGAATTAAATTCTTTATACGAAGAACAATCCACATGGAATTTGCCAAAGAAATTAAATTCTTTCATTGCGGTAGAATTACTACACAACACAGGAATTTTCATTGCTCCTGCTTCTAACGGAGGAATCCCAAAACCTTCGGCAAGAGAAGGATATACAAAAAAATCAGATGCTTTATAAAAATTGACTAATTCATCATCTGAAATATTATCGATGAATATGATTTTCTGTTTTATAGTATCACTTAAAGAATTGTACAATCGTTCGAGTTTAGGAATATACATGCTTTTGGTTCCTATGCATACCAAACAGAACTCCTCATACAACTTGTTTTCAATAAAACTTTTGAGTAGAAAATAATGATTTTTTCGTGGTTCTATTCGGCTTACGTAGAGTATGAAGTTGCTGGTATTGTGCTTTTTATGTGTAATTTCTTTAGCTTGAATTTTATTATAGGTTTCAAAATAAATGGAGTCAATTCCATTGGGAGTTACGTATATTTTTGATTTTGGAATATTGTAAAGTGTAGCAATATCCTCTTTACAGTAGTTGGAAACAGTAAATACAAAATCTGCTTTTTTAGCACTATATTTATATACTATATTCCGGCTTAGTCGATAGATAAATGAGAATTGGTTTTTGAATTTTTCAAATAAAATATCGTGAATAGTTACTATGTATTTGCATTTTTCACTCAACACAAAAGGAATAAAATACGTAAAATGAGCAAAGTCAATTTGTTTTTCTTGTATGATTTTGGGAATTTCAAAAATCATTCGCAAAAAGCGATTTTTTTGCTTGTGTTGTATGTAAACAAGATTCGGAAAAATTCCTAATTCTTGTTGAAGTTGCATTTGATTTATCGTTCCTAAGTAAAAAAGAATTGCGGGATTTTGATTGATTAATCTTTTGTAAATCTGAATATTATGCGTTACAATTCCTTGTTTGGTTTTGTTAAGCATATATCCATCTAGATAGACTTTTTTAGAAAATCTCATTTATGACTCAATTCTGTCTTTATGTTTTTTGTAGTACTGTGTTGTGCTTTTTATAAGTAGGAATAAGAATACTAGTGAAATAGGAAATAGAAATTTTAGTTTTTCGGTGTAGAATTTTTCTTTTTCTAGTACGTTTAAAGAGTAGCTTATAGGTTTAATTATTTTATCTAGATTGAGTAATTGTGCTTTATGGTTTTCATTTTGTTCTATTAGTTCTTCTTTTGTTCTTATAATTTCATTGATTTGAGTATTTTCATTGTAAAAAACTAAAGATTTACTCTTTGTGTTGGATTCTGAATTTTCCGCAAAAGCATTGAGTATTCCATTTATTTGGCTGATAATAGAATCATTTTCTCTAATTTGAGTATTGATAGATTGGATTCTTTGTTTTTGTAGAGTGTTAAAATATTTACTAGAGTTTAAATAAGTTAAAATAGGTTGCACAGTATTCTTATAATTTGTTTTTTTTGACTTTATAAAAATGCTATGAAACTTAAAGTTTCGAGTAAGGTTTTTATCTTTTAAGATATCTTCTATTTTTGAGTTTTCTGCCATTAACTTAATCAATTCAAAGTTTTCTGGTTTGTTTTCGATGTATTTAAATACTTCTCCGATGGGAGTTATGGAAATCTCTCTGATGTTTTTTGGATTTTGTATGCCTATTTCTTTTAGAATGATGGTGTCTTGTTCTTTTACCTTGGAGTTTAGAAAATTAATTTTTTCGTATAAGTATTCTGTACTTCCAAAGTTAGGAGAGACAATTATTTGTTGGTAGTATCTTTTTCTGTATTCATCAATTAGATACCCTAATATAAATCCAATAACTAGTATTAGTAATAGTGAGAAGATGTTTTTTCGTAGAAAATAGAAACCTTTGAATAACAATAATATAATGTTATTTAAAAAAGATTTTAATTGTTGTGGTATTTTAGAAATATCTATAGTGTCATCTTGATTTTGAATGCTCATAGGTATTCAGTTGATTTCTACAAAAGTACTATGTTTTTAAATATAATCAATTATTAGAGCATTATTTTTTTATCTTTGGAGTATAAATAAAAGTAAATTACACACAATTGAAGATTGCGATACTTGGAACTCGTGGGATTCCTAATAGTTATGGGGGGTTTGAGCAGTTTGCAGAATATTTCTCGGTATATTTAAAAGAACAAGGACACCAAGTGTACGTTTATTGTTCGTCTTTACATTTGTATAAAAAATCAAATTTTAAAGGTGTTGAACTGATTCATTGTTTTGATCCAGAGGATAAACTAGGCACAGCAGGTCAGTTTGTGTATGACTTTAATTGTATTTTAGATTCACGCAAACGAAATTTTGATACAATACTTCAGCTAGGATATACATCAAATTCCATTTGGCATTTTTTACTTCCTAAAAACCCCATAATAATTACTAATATGGATGGATTGGAATGGAAAAGAAGTAAATATTCTTCGAAAGTTCAGAAATTTTTGAAGTATGCAGAAAAATTAGCTGTAAAAAGTAGTGATTATCTTATTTCCGATTCAGTAGGAATACAATCGTATCTCAGAAATAAATACAAAAGAGAGTCTAAATACATAGCATACGGAAGTAGTATTTTTGAAAGTGGAGATGAAAGTACTTTGCAGAAATATAACTTGAAGCCATATGATTATCATTTACTTGTAGCTAGGTTGGAGCCCGAAAATAATGTTGAAATAGCAATACAAGGTGTTTTGAAATCAAGAAATGATAAGAAACTTTACATAGTAGGTGGATATTCAAAAACAGAATATGGAAGAAGATTATATAGTAAATACAGACAAGAAGATAAAATTCAATTTTTAGGAGGAATTTATAATCAAGAAGAACTGAATAGTTTACGGTATTATTCAGATTTGTATTTTCATGGGCATTCAGTAGGAGGAACAAATCCCTCGCTTTTGGAAGCAATGGGAAGCAGATGCTTGGTAGTAGCTCACAATAATGTATTTAATAAATCTGTGTTGAAAGGAAATGCGTTTTATTTTTCTAATCTTGAAGAAGTAAAAACCATTGTAGATAAAATAAACAAAGGAAAATATGAGCATTATTTAGATTTAAATCAAGATGAAATTAGAGGGAACTATAGTTGGGAACTTATTAATAAAACCTATTTGGAATATATAGAACAATGTTTGAGAAAAGGCAAATAAACACTGAACAGATATACATTTGGTTGTCTACTATCTTTTTATGTTCGCTACTTTTCGGATATGCTATGAGTAGTATTTCATTTGTCTTATTGGTATTGTTTGGAGTTGTGAATGGTGTTCGAAAAAGGAAAGTATATAAAAATATTTTTTATGTCTTTCCTGTAGTATACTTCTTTATAGGTTTATTTTCGTTGTTTTGGACAAACAACGAGACCAAAACAGTAGAATCATTAAGTCGTCACCTTCCTTTTTTATTATTTCCCTTATCTTTTTATTTTATTCCTTATTACACAAAGAGAATATATGTGAGAATAATTAAGAATTTTGCGTATTTCTTAGCTCTATTTTTTATTTTTCTATTAATTAATTCTTTAATTAGGTATTTAGATTCAAGGGAGGTAGGAGAGTTTTTTTATCATAGTTTAGTTTCTCCTTTTAAAGATAATGCAATTTATGTTTCTAGCTTCGTGATGTTTACGTTTCTTTTTGGGGTTGAATATTTTTTCTCTAGGAAAGACAAAATTATCTTGAGTATTTTATTCTTATTTTTACTTTTTCTTTCGTCAAAGAATATAATTATTACGACTTTATTGATATTATTTTTAATTGCTTCTTTGAGGATAGTTAGACAAAAGGAATTAAAAAAAGTTTTTTTTCTAATTCCTTTGTTAGTTATAGTAGGAATGAGTATTTATTTTTTAATACCTATTCGAGAACGCTTTATGTCTGAGCTAACTCTAAATCTAGATTTTATTTTGTATGGTAAAGATTATTATGATTATCAATGGACAGGTTTTCAAAATCGAATCTTTCAGAATCGAATTTTTTTTGAAATGATAGCTGATGATAATTTACCTTTTTATGGATTAGGTTTAGGAGCATCGCAGGATTTATTGACAGGATATTATAAACATTATAATATGTATGAAGATTTTTGGGATTATAATTTTCATAATCAATATTTACAAACGTATTCGGAAGTTGGGATTGTTGGATTAGGGATTGTTTTTACTATGTTGTTTTCTTCATTGTATCTCTTTATTAAGAAAAGCGAGTATGTATATTTGATTTTTTTTATATTATTTTTTATATTATTTTTTACAGAATCTTTTTTGGTTCGTCAGAAAGGGATTATGTTTTTTTGTTTTATTTATTGTACAATTGGTCGATTTAGTCATACTAATTACAAATAAGTATGTACTTTTGTGTTCATCTGCGTTATGAAGATAGGTAATTTTATTAATTTATTTTACATTCAGCTGGTATTGGATTGTATTCCTTTAGGAATATTGTTTTTTTATTTTTTATTTATTCAATATGATTTTTTAGGGATTTCGTATACGTTTGATTTTGTTTTACGTTCTCATTACAAGGCATTTATCTTAATTTTTATAAGTTGGTTTACTATTTCTGGAACTACTAAGTTATATAGAGTGTATAGACAGACAGGAATAGTGGAAGTATATAGGCGTTTAGTATACCAAATTTTTGTATTTGGAATAGTAATATTTGCAATTTCAGGTTTAAAAACTCATAATCTATATAGCAATCAGATAGGGTTTCGTTTTCTAGTATGTCTATTATTTATAACTTTTAGCACTCGTTTCTTTCTTTTTCTGATGTTTAAGTTGTATCGTAATTATGGCGGGAATTACATTAACTCAGTTTTTGTAGATACAAATCATAATACACCTATTTTTGAAGAAATACTTACTAGAAGAAAGGATTATGGATACCGAATAGTGAAGAATTATTTTGAGTATGAATCATTTGATATTGATGAATTTGAGAACTATTTGATGAATCAAAATATTCAGAATGTATATTTATCCATGGATGGAACATTCCCGAAAGACACAATTAAGAAGATAGATTACATATGTGAAAAGAACCATATTACGCTTAACTATATACCAAGTTCTTCGTATGTAAAAGAAACTTTCTTGAGATTGGATTACTACGAGACATTTCCAATATTAAATTACAAATATTTCCCACTGGATAGTATGCATAATCAAGTAATAAAACGTTCCTTTGATGTCGTGATTTCTCTTTTAGTTATAATAGGTGTTTTTTCGTGGTTATTTCCATTGATAATGCTTGTAATATATATAGACAGTGGTCGTCCTATTTTCTTTTTACAGAAGAGAAGTGGATATAAAGGAGAGGATTTTTATTGTTATAAGTTTAGAACAATGGTTATAAACAAACACTCAGATATTAAACATACGGTAAAAGGGGACTCTAGAATCACTAAACTAGGAGTATTACTTCGTAAGACAAGTATTGATGAACTTCCTCAGTTCTTTAATGTCTTGAAAGGAGATATGTCATTAGTAGGTCCAAGACCTCATATGATAGTGCAAAATGAATATTATAGTGATATTATCAACAGATATAATTTAAGGCATTATGTAAAGCCAGGAATAACAGGATTGGCTCAAATCAAAGGTTATAGAGGAGAAATTAATTCAAATATCGATATGGAAAGAAGGATAACAGCAGATGTATTCTACATTAAAAATTGGTCTTTTTCTCTAGATTTAGTTATAATGTTTAAAACGCTATATAAAATGATAGTAGGAGACAAGAATGCTATCTAGTTATGTTTCTTATTTATTTCCCCAAGAGGCAATTTGCATACACCAGTAAACAAACCATACGATTCCTGCTATGGTAAAAAACCAACCAGCAACGTATCCTATCATAGGAAGGATTTCGAAACTAACTTTAAATACATCACTTAGCCATAGAACAAAATCTGTAAACATATCCTAATTTTTTATTAATTTGCTACAAAAATAAGAAATGATATTTATTCTTAAAAGCAAACAATCCATTTTTTTTACTACTGTGTTGTTTGTGAGCTTTTTTTTGAGTTTATATTTTAGATATGAGCAGTTTGGGATTCCTATGTTATTGGTTTTAGTATCTGTGTTTATTTCATTTCTAGGAATCAAAAATTCCCGTTTGGCAGATGCAGGTTACATATGTTTTGGGGTTTATTTACTGACCGTATTTTTTTTCCTTCCAGAGAAATTAACTCTAAGCTATACTGGAGCATTAGCACTATCATCATTGGTATTTTTTCTATACCTAAACTATAATCTTAGTAGTAATTATATTTATTTTTATATAGGTATTTTACTTTTTTTTGCTAATCTCTTATACTTTCCTAGTATTAGTTTCACGTTGGTATTACTGATAGCAAGTCTTGTTAATTTTCGTTCGTATAGCCTTGGTTTTTTTCAATTTCTATTTGGTTATATACTTACATGGTTAACGTTTTACCAAGTTACTTATTTATATGAGGGAGATTTTATGATTTTAGATACATATCATGAATGGTTTTCCTTTCACTATTTTATATTTCAAGATAAAGATTATTATTTAATACCATTTTTTGGTTTAATTATTTTCTCTTTCTTTTATGTGTATAAAAAAGTTTTTAGGTGGTCGGTACTCAAGAAAGTAGAAGCAAATAAATTATTTTTACTATTTATTTTTGGAATTTTTTCTTTATTTTTTAGTCAAGATTCCAATTTTGAATATTTCCCTTTTATTGCGTACCCAACAGGAATAATGATAGGAAATTTAATCGTTGACATTAAAAAGTGGTATCACAGAGAATTAATATTTGCATTAATTCTAATTTCTATATTGTTTTTTTATTTCAAAGTTTAGTTGCTTGAATTTCTGTTTTTTACAACTATATATCCAGTAAATTTTCTTCCATCTGGTAGATAAATTTCATACCAATAAGAAGTACTAGGCACAGCTTGTCCGTTGTAAGTTCCGTCCCAAGTTAGTTTAGTATTGCTTTCTTGTGTATGAATTATTTTTCCATATCTGTCATAAATAATCATTTTTGCATTTTTTCCTTCAAAAACATCGAGATCGGTCATCTCCCAAGTATCATTTTTTCCGATACTGATACCTGGTGTAATAATATTTTTGTTGTCGAATATTTTTGTTTTTTTAGGAGAACTTATACACCCAGTTATAGAAGATTTTACAAATATAGAGTATATACCGGGTTCAAGACCGTCAAAAGAGTTTCTAGATTGCCACGTAGCACCATTGTTAATAGAGTATAGGAATGGTGAAGGACTATCATGAGGAATTGCAGTTACGCTGATTTCATTTCCATTTACATTCAACGCTGTTATTTCAGGTACTTCTAAAGGAATAATGGTAGTGCTTTTATCTGTAGAGCAACCATTTAAGCCAGTAACGGTAACAGTATAGATTCCAGGTTCATTTTCTTGAATTGTAGGTCCAATTTTTCCATTATTCCAAATGTAATTAGCTTTTGGTAATCCCATGGAGCTTATATCTATAATGGCATATTCATTAGCACAATATTCAATTTCTTCTGCAAGAGGAATTATAGGAAGAGGTTTTAAAGTAACTTTTACTTCAGTAACAATGGAGCATTTATTTGGTTCGGTAATTCTAAGGAATATTGACTTTCCAGATTCTACAGGATAGTTCAGTGGGTTTTGTATTGTGTTTTGCTCATTATTAGCATCATCTCGTGATGAGTAATACTCAATAGAAGCATCAGGATTAATCGTAAATTCAGCATCAAATAAGGTTAAATTCCAATTGAGTTTACCATCAAAGTCATCATCACATTCGGTGTTAAAGTCAAAAGAAGTCTTAATTATACTGGTTATGTCATTAGGCATTAAGTGAGTAGAAACAACACCTTGGCACGCTCCGTCGTCAGCTCGTACATATATGGTATAAGGGAAACTAGGAACTTGAAAATTAGTTTCATTTGTAATCGGATTTACATTATTGTTGGCATTATTACGTGTAAGAAAGTAACTAAAAGTGTAGTTCTGATAATCTTCAAGTAAGAAAGCATTAAGTTCGGTTAAATCTGCATCATAAGTTCCGTCCAAGTCTTTATCGCACACTTTACTATATGTAGTATTATTTACGAGTTTAGGAGGGTTTTTTAAATTAACTTGAATTTTTCTGATGGTGTAACACCCTGTGGCACTGTTATCAAATCGAACATATACCTCATTGTTTCTTTGAGTAAAGGCATAATTGGTGTAATTTGTAATAACAACGGCGTCTTTATCGTCAGGGTGTAAGGTATAGTAGATTATGCTTAACGAACTCCTATCTAGAATCATCTCATCTAGATAGTTCTCTAAGTTGTCAAAGGCAACACCTGTTCCATAGTCGCATAAGTATTTAATAGGAGTATCAGTAGCTTCAACTTTTTGTAGAAAATCAATGGTTAATTTACCAATATTACTGCATTCATTAGGGTCAAAAACTCTTACGTATAAAACATTAGTAGAAGGAGTTACTTCATAATCAGAAGGAGTTCCTATTTTTCCACTTTCATTTATAGCATCGTTTTCAGACTTGTAGAAATCATAAGTATAACCAGTTGAATCTCCATATACCAGTAAATATCCTAAATCATTTAAGTTTACTTGTTCTGTATCATCTGCGTTGTTATCACAAATATAGTGAGTTACAGGTGTTTTTACAGGTGTGGTAACATTAAAAGTAAATGTTACTTTTTCTATATGAAAACACGAACTAACCGAAATTCTAACATATAGTGAGGTGGAAGAATTAATAGTATACTGGGTTACCTCATTGATTTCACTTTGAGCATCAGACGCAGTTTCATAAAACTTAACGGTAGTTCCTGTTTGAGATCCGTTTACCTGTGAGATAAGTTTAGATAGCTGAACCTCTTCTATTTTGTCATTTAAGGTGTCACATACTCCAAGAGGATTTGTCGCTACATATGGAGTATCTACAAGGGTTAATGTAAGTTTTTTAACATTATAACATCCATCACTGGTTTCCATACGAACCCAAAAGACATTGTTGCCTAAGTTTAAACTTGCTGTATTTGGTAGCTGGTCAGTAGGTACATCATTTATAGCCAAATTGTAAGAGGAAAAATACGAAGTAATGTAGCTTCCATAACTAGGATTCATTTCAACCAAATAATCATTAAGGTTTACATTGTATACACTACAGAGTACAGTTGCGTATTCGGTTAATTCTACTGCATTTTTTAGGATATTAATTTTTGATATCGTTTTTCCACAATAATCGTTGGTAGTAACAGCATAAATTTCAGTTTGGTCGTTCGATAATATATTGTAGCTCGTTCGATTAATACGTCTTATTGGATTTCCATCAGTGTTTAGAGCTTCGTAGTAGCTTATTTTATAGCTGTTTATACTATCTCCTGCTAATTGTTGTGCGAATTCGTTATTTAAATTAATTGTTTCAGTGTTATTGTTTAGAAAGTCACAAATTTTAAAATTAATAGCTTTAGGTACTCCTACAATATCTATTTCATTTTTCAGTTTTAACTGTATCTTTTCTGTGGAGAAACAACTGGTGTCTTCATAAAACATCTTAATCCATACATCTGTATCTTCGGTTATATTAATACTGCCAATTGCATTAGGGTCATCTATATCAACAGCACTAATTGCATCATTTTCATTTTTAAACCATAAAATTTCGAATGGAAGCTGATCGCCAATTATAGATCTGTTGTATCCGCCAAGAGAAAAGGAAACTTCTTCTCCAGGTTCAGGATTACATTTGGTAAATGTTTTTGCTTTTGCTTCAGGAATAAAAACAACGTGCACACCAATACTTCGTTTTAATTCACAACCTGTAATTTTATCTTCAAAAACTACATAAAAAAGACCTTCGCTTGTGTATTCTATATGGTTTGTTATTGCGGTTCCAGATAAGGGAACGGTTGGGTTCTGAGGGTTATAAAAAGTGATATTGTACTTAGAAGGGTTTGAAGTCATAAATGGAATAGCATCATTTAGGTTAAAAACTTCTCCATCTAGTTCCAAGTCACATTTTGGGTCGAATTCATAATTCTCAATATTTTCAGCTATTCCAGGTTTAAAAGAGATATTTAATGTACTTATAGAAAAACAACCTGTAGAAGGGTTTTCTGAGCGAACATAAACGGTAAAAGGGGAGCTATTTACCAATATTGATGTAGGTCTTGTTTGAAAATTTATTTTTTGCTCTGCGTCTGCTTCGGTAAGGTAATACGAGATAGAATTTGTTCCATATCCAGGAATGCTACTTTCATGTTGTGCGAAATTATAATTTTCTCTTGAATCATTTCCATGGTCGCATATAGGAGGAATTGTGATTGTAGTAGAATTAGGAATTGCAACCAAGTCAATCTGAATAGGACTTGAAATAGCACATTCGCCATTTACGTCTATCCTTGTGTATATGGTATTATTGACAGGAGTTACAATGAAATTAGTGATAGGATTTCTATTGTTATCTGCATCTAGTTGAGTTAAATGGTACGAGATGTTTACATCAAGTTGACTTCCTTTTACTAACTCATCGAACTCTTTATTTAAATCACTGATTGTTTCGGTATTATTATTACCTATATCGCATAAAACATAAGGTGTAGTTAGTTGATTGGTAGGACTTTTTACCATCTGAACAGTCACACTATCAATGGAAAAACAACCAGGAGAACGTTCTAGTTTATAATAATATGTGATTGGAGAGGTGTTATTTAGCGTAATAGTTGAGTTGCTTAGTGGTGTCCCGCTTATTGCATTTGCTTTAGAAGAATAGAAAGTTAAAGTTAAACCTATTTGTCCGTTGGTAATTTTAGGTTCTAAATCATACAAGTCGATTGCTTCGCTTCCGTTAGAGTCGGAGTCACATCTTTGGTAATTTACAGGAACTGCTTTAGGATAATCATTTGTGAAAGTAAGGTTCATGGTATCTTGAAACTGAGCTTCTGTTCCATCAGACAAGGTGTAGTATGTTTTTACAGTGTAGTTTGTGTCTTGGTCTACGCAAAGAAGTGGGTTTTGCTGAGTAGAAATAACAGTATTATCTGTAATCCACTCAACACGTGTACTAGAGCTTCCATTGGGTTTAAAATTCCAAGCTTCATTGGTGGCTGCCCAATCACCTGTATTTCTACTAGGTGGAACGCTTGCTTTAGTTCCATTTTGGTTTTGTATTCCAAGTAGCGCATTTTTTTCATTAGCATCATCACAAGTAGCAGGTTTGTCTTTTACAAAGACATCGATTTCATTGAATGTTTCATAAAGTACGATTTGTGTAGTAGTTTTAAGATTACAATTGAACTGAGTCATTCCATCATAATTGACTATAAACATTCTAAAAGGAGCAGTTCCTATGGTTTCAATTCTTATATTACCGCATTCATTTTCAGGAGTCGCTGGATTATCATTACAAGTGAAATTATTACTAAGGTTTGATAAATCATGAAAGACACCGAAAATTGAGTTGAATAAAACATTTGCACTCGGTATTGTTCCTCCTATATTCCAAGAAGCATCGAGTCCAGCATTATTAGGATTAAAACTCACAATTCCATTTTCAGAAATTACAACTTGTTCGTAGGTTTCTCCATAAAAATCGAATTTAAAGCCAATGTCAATTAAGTCTGAAAAAACATCATCTTTAGATAAATTCACTATCGTCCCTTGGTTATAAGGAATAACAGGACTGTAGTTTATAGAAGAAACGTTGTAAGAAGAAGTTGCTTGTATAGTAGTGTAAGAAGAAGTTGCCTGAATGCATCCGTTGGTATCTAGAGGATTGGAGCATGAAACAACAATGTCACTTGCATTTACTTTTGTAAATGATTTTTGACTATACGATATACATGTAATAAACAATGCAATATAAATGACAGCTTTTCTCATAGATTCCCAAAACTAGTTAACAAACAAATATAGCTAAAATACACAATTTTAGCTATATTCATTCATTATTTAATGTAAAGATAAATGTAGTGATTTATTTCACCATTTCAGAGAATTCATCTATATTAATTTCTTTCTCTTGTGGATTGGTTTTTTCCTTTAGAATAGAAATTATTTTTATTCTATTTAGCTCTCCAGAATATCGTGCTATTTGATTTTGGTCTTTCAAAGTATGATTTACAAATTCTTGCAATTGCTCATCTGTAATAGTGCTCATACCATAAGACTCCAATTGTTTTTTTATAGATGATTTAATGTAATCAAGTAGTTCTTTGTAGTCAGGTTGAATTTTGTTATCATCAAGTATTTTGTTTTCTATAAGCTGGTATTTGTATCCGCTTTTAGATTTTTCAAACTCTTCTGTTGCCTTTTCTAAGTCTAATTGTTCTTTTCCTGAATTTTGTATAGTTTGGATTAAAAAACCTTCTGGAAGAGGACAATCAACGGTTTCTATAAGTTTTTCTGTAGCTTGATTATAGAAGTATATATCTGAACTTTCTACGTAGTATTTCTCCGATTCTTCCTTGATTTTTTCTTTTAATTCATCTAGTGTTTTTATCTCTTCCGAAGGATATACTTTTTTAAATAGTTCCTCATTTAACTCAGGTTCTATCTGTTTATTGATTTCTTTAACCTCTATTGAGAATTTTTCTGATGTTTTTTCATCATCTAATGAAAAGATAGACTTAGTTCTTTCTTCGTCTTTCAAGAAATTATCTGATGTCGTTTCTACTACATCGCCAACCTTTTTACCATTTAAAAGAGCTTCATCTTTTAGCATCTCTAGTTTTACAAAAAGAGGTTTTTTAGGTTTTTCTTCGTCATTAAACAGAATATCTATTTGAATATTAGAATCTGCATCAATGATATCTTGAGCTTCGCTTGTAGAAAACTGATTTTTTATATTCGCTAAAGCTTCTTCTATACTTTCTTCAGTTGCTTTTATATTGTAATAAGGAACTTCTATTGAGGATAAATCAATATTTAGCTCAGGTTTAAAACCAAGTTTAAAGTCAAAATTTATTTCTTGAGAATCCAAGTCAAGTTCGTCCTTAGCTACAGGAATTGCATTTGCAATTAAATCAAGTTGGTTATCTTGAATGTATTTAGAAACGGAATCACTGATAAGTTGATTGATTTCTTCATACTTTACAGAAGGTTCGTATTGTTTACGAATATAACTCATAGGAGTCATTCCTTTTCTAAAACCTGGAACTTGTGCTTTTTTTCGGTATTCTTTTAATTTCTGTTCAACTTTTGGAGATAAATCCTCTTGAGTAATTGAGATGGTTAGTATAGATTCTAGATTATCGATTTCCGAATGAGAGATATTCATAATTATCTGTATTTAATTTAAAGTCTGCAAATTTATTACTTTTTTACCGATTATAAAAATAATTCGTTTTACATAAAAAAAACAAAAAGAGCTCTTTCTCTACTGAGAAAAAACTCTTTTCTATGAAAACTTGTAAGTGACTTTAATTTGAAATTATAAACGTATAAACGTCTTTTAGAGGTTCTGAATCTTTTTTGTGAAGTGAATTTAAGCTATTTGCTTGTACTACCAATACTCTGTCAGGATAATTACTATCTCTCATAGCAATTCGTAGTTGATTTAGAAGTACTGTTAGATTCTCATTTTGATCTTGTTCTTTTTTGTGAGAAGCAGAAATTTCACTTCGTACTACGGTTAAAAACAGATTCTCGTTTTCTTTTAAAATTTTAGAGATGGTAGAGATAAGTAATTTTCCGTTTCGTGTTAAATATCTATTTTCAAAAATCTCACTTTGGTGAACAGGGATATACACTCTATTGTGTTTGTTCTCAATTTCAAAATCTATAAAATCTTTTATTCCGAATATGGTTCTTTGTATATCACCAAAAAGTTGCATTTCTCCTTTTTTGAAATCTTCGTACGAGCTATCAGTGTTTACAGCAGTAGCAGTATATGTTTTTGCTTTAGCTTTAAAGTAATTGTCAAATATAGTAACCGAAGATTGAAATTCATTAAAGATTTTCTCATTTAAATCTTTTTGGTTCGAAGACATTAGGTTTACTAATTGTTTTTGAATAGCTTTATTTCTATCCATACTTTTCTGAATTACACTCTTTTCCGTATCTGTAATGTCTTGCTCTGTTCCTCGACTAGCAATAAAGAGATTTTTAAATTCAGAATTCACAGCGACAAGTTCGCTTAGTGCACTAGGGTCTATTTGTGCAGCACCTGGGTTTAGCATTGTAGCTACTTGCTTTTTTATGATAGAGTACTGCTTTGATAATGCATCTCTTTGTATGTTTACGTCTACTTTAGCAGAAATTTTTTCTTCCTGTTTTGCGTTAGAAGAAGATTTGCTAGATGCTGTTACTGAGCTTTTCTGTTTCTCAGGAGCAATGTAGTATGATTTTTCTGTTCTTTTCTTTTTGTTTTTTGAATACTTTTTGCTTTCTTCAAGTTGAGAAATGTAGTGACTCGCAGGAAAAGAATCTTTGTCTGATTCGGTTGAAGCGGGTTTCTCCGCTTCTTTTGTTTTACTTACAGTTTGTCCATAACTCACATTTAGTGAACATAGAACAAGTATAAATAGAATAGATTTTTTCATGATTGTTTAAGTTTTTATTTTCAGTGTTGTTTTTACACCACAAATATAAGCATATTTTCAATAGGAAAAAAACAAAAGAATATACTTTTGAGATGATTTATGTCTCTTGTGACTCTACTTAACAATGTGTTTATTAGACAATAATCTTTTCTGAAGCTATCTTTAGTTAAATTGGAGTTAACATTAATTAAACATAAAGCTAATGCTATTTTTTTAACGAACTACACCAAAGTGTATTGTGTACGTATTTGGAGAAGTGATAGTTTAAAGAGATTTTGTAATTTCTATTTATAGAATAATACGTATTGCTTTTCTGTATCTTTTAGACCAATAACTATCTTTTAGTGAGGCGATTGAAACTCCTTTTGAAGATGCGGCATGAATAAATTTAATTCCATCTTCTGTGATTTCTTCTACTATTCCTACGTGAGAAATGGAGCGACTATAACCAGATGGAGCAAAAAACAATAAATCTCCTTTTTGTACATCAGATAATTCAATTTGCTCTCCTTCTTGAGCTTGAAATCTTGAAGTTCGTGGCAACTGGATATCAAGTGAAGCAAATGAATGCATAACAAACGCAGAACAGTCGATACCACTTCTAGTTGTACCTCCATATCTGTAAGGAGTTCCTAGGTAAGAGTAAGCCGAAGAAAGCAAAGTGTTAATCTTTTGATTCTTCATGTTTTCTTCTAAACAAACCAAGTCGGCAGTTTTAATTTGAAATTCTGTTATTTTAGGAACACTATTAGATATAGTATTTTCTGGTATTTCTACACTAATTTGTGGTTTTTCTAATGTTAAATAATTAAAATTAACATCATCACTAAGTACCGCTTTTGAACTTACTGCACACGAGTGTAAAGTAAGGACTAATAAAGAGAAAGTTAAAATTCTTAGAACAACCATGAGAAAAAGTGTATAGTTTACATAAAACGATTCGCGAATATAGTAATCTTGACACTAAACTCATAATGGTGTTAACATAATTTAGCAAAACTTTAACACTTTTATGGGGGATTTTGGGCTTATTCTACCGAATATTGAGGATTAATTTTAAAATCCTCCATAAATTTAGTAGTATAGTTGCCTGCGATGAAATCTTTATTATCCATCAATTGTCTATGGAATGGTATTGTAGTTTTTACACCTTCGATATAAAATTCGTCTAAAGCTCTTCTCATTTTAGCAATTGCCTCTTCGCGTGTTTGTGCGGTGGTAATTAGTTTGGCAATCATAGAATCATAGTAAGGAGGGATTGAGTATCCTGAGTATACGTGTGTATCTACTCGAACTCCATGTCCTCCTGGTTTATTAAGCTCGGTAATTTTTCCAGGAGAAGGTCTAAAGTCGTTAAGTGGGTCTTCAGCGTTTATCCTGCATTCAATGGAATGTAATTTAGGATAGTAGTTTCTTCCTGAAATACTTTTCCCATAAGCTAATAAAATTTGTTCTCTAACTAAATCATAATCAACTACCTGTTCGGTTATTGGGTGTTCTACTTGTATACGAGTATTCATTTCCATAAAGTAGAAATTTCTGTGTTTATCTACTAAGAATTCTACAGTACCAACCCCTTCGTATCCGATGTATTCCGCAGCTTTTACGGCAGCTTCTCCCATTTTATCTCTTAATTCTTTTGTCATGAATGGAGAAGGAGTTTCTTCTACTAGTTTTTGGTGTCTACGTTGTATAGAGCAATCTCTTTCAGATAAGTGGCATGCTTTTCCCGTTTGGTCGCCAGCAATTTGGATTTCGATATGTCTAGGCTCTTCTATGAGTTTTTCCATATACATAGATCCGTTTCCAAAGGCAGCAGTTGCTTCCTGTACAGCGGATTCCCATGCTTTTTCAATTTCATCTTCTTTCCAGATTGCACGCATTCCTTTCCCACCACCACCTGCGGTAGCTTTTAGCATTACAGGATATCCAATTTCTTTTGCTACTTTTTTTGCAGTAGCTAAGTCTTCTAAAAGTCCATCAGACCCAGGTACACAAGGTACACCTGCTTCTATCATGGTTTGTTTTGCACTAGCTTTATCTCCCATTCTATCTATGTGTTCAGGAAGAGCACCTATGAATTTTATTCCATTTTTTTGACATGTTCTAGAAAATGCTGCATTTTCAGATAGAAAACCATATCCAGGATGTATTGCATCTGCATTAGTAATTTCTGCAGCAGAAATAATATTTTTAGTATTCAGATAAGAGTCTTTGCTTGCAGGAGGACCTATACAAACCGCTTCGTCTGCAAACCGAACATGTAGACTTTCTTTATCTGCAGTAGAATAAACAGCAACTGTTTTAATTCCCATTTCATGACAGGTTCTTATGATGCGCATAGCAATCTCTCCTCTATTTGCAATTAATATCTTCTTGAACATCGAATAATTCTTTAAATTTTAGAATGGAGAAGTATTACAGTAATTGTAATACTTGTATAAGGTTATAATAATCAAAATTAACTAGGATCTACTAGGAATAATGGTTGGTCAAATTCCACTGGTGTAGCATCTTCTACTAATATTTTTACGATTTTACCAGAAATTTCAGATTCAATCTCATTGAAAAGCTTCATCGCTTCTATAATACAAAGTATTTTTCCTGGTTCAATGGAATCTCCTTCACTAGTTAGTAATGGTTTGTCTGGTCCAGCTTTTCTGTAAAAGGTACCAATCATAGGTGATTTTACAGTAACATAATTATTAGAATCTTGCTTAGTGATTTCTTCTTGAGAATTTGTTGTTTGTTGCTCTTGTTTTTGTTCTACAACAGGAGTTGGCGAAGCAATAATTTGTGGAGCAGTATTTACAGATCTAGATACGTATGAATTTGTTTTGATATTTATTTCAAAGTCTTTGCTCTTGTATTTTACTTCTGCAACATCAGATTTAGAGACAAAACGAATAAGGTTTTGTATTTCTTTCAAATCCATAATTTGATATATTTTTTTGTTTGAACCTACAAATATAAAAAACAAATGTTAAAAAGAGTTAAAAAGAAAAAAATATATTTTTTAAATTACATTGAGTTATTTACTACTTCTATAGATTTCATAAATGAAATAGGCAATAGGTAGTATGATTATTCCAATATATATTCCGTTAATTAGTAGATAATTAGGTTCGTAAATGAGAATACTTATAATTCCTAGAATAGCTCCACCTATATGAGCTTCGTGTCCTATATTTCCCAGTTGATTTTTCATTCCGTATATGGAATAAATAAGGTAAGCAATTGCAAAAATCCATGCTTGAAGGTCTATAAATGGTAGGAAGATAAATCCAATTTTCATTTTAGGGAAAATACAAATTGAGGCAAAAATTACGCCAGTAACTCCTCCTGATGCACCTATAGCGGAGTAGTTTAGGTGTTTTCGATTGTTGATTATAGAGAAAAAACTTCCACCTATAACACTTAAAAAATAGATAATAATAAAAGTTATCTCAGATGTAAAGCTAATGACGATAGGAGCAAAAAAATATAAACTTATCATATTGAATATGAGGTGACTCATATCTGCATGTAAGAAAGAAGAGGTAATAATTCTATCGTATTGCTTATGATTTATAACTCCATTTACATTGAGTTTGTAACGTTCAAAAAAAGAGAAATCATTAAAACCTTTATAGCTGAAATATACATTTAGGATAATAATAATCCAAAGGGATAGGTTTTCCAAAATAGCTTAAATATAGTTAACAAAATAAGCACTCAAAATATACTTTGAGTGCTTAAAAGTGTGTTTTTTACTTTTTTCTAGTCTTCTGAAACTTCTTCAGCTTCTTTTTCAAGAACTACTTTTCCTCTGTAGTATAATTTTCCTTCGTGCCAGTGAGCTCTATGGTATAAGTGTAATTGACCTGTAGAGGAACATTTTCCTAACTGAGGAGTTTCCGCTTTGTAGTGAGTTCTCCTTTTGTCTCTTCTTGTTGTCGACTGACGTCTTTTAGGATGTGCCATTTTATATTAGTTTAAATTTTTTAAATCTTTTAATTTTTCCCAACGAGAATCTATTTCTTTGGATTCATCGTTCTCTTTGAAATCTTTTTCTGGTAACAAGTCTTTCAGTTTTTTCTGTATTTCAGTGTAATTTTCTGATTGTTCTGCGTTTGGATTTACTTTTTTAATCGGAATGGCAACTAAAATCCCTTCGTATAGCGTTTTTGCAACATTTATGTAATGTTCTCCTAAAGGTAAAACGATTAGTTCATCGTCAGAATCGTCGTAATAATCACTAAATTTAACGAGTGATTTCCAATTATTAGTTATCCTTAGAGGGAAATCATTACTTGTAATATCACAAGGAACGGTTATAAAACCATCAATTTTAAAGTCTATTTCTAACAAAGACGATTTTTTGTCTAAATTAATCAAAGCGGAAATATCAGCATTTGAAAAATCTTGTTCAGAATTAAATAAATCAAAGAACGACTGTTCTATCTTATACTCAAAAGTATGATTTCCTATCTTTAAACCAGAAAAAGAAATGTCATATTTTTTTAGCTTTTCCATAAAATAGTTTGCAAAATTAAATAAAATTTTGGAATTAATAAAGTTTTATTTTGGTTTATTCTTATTCTTGTTTTTGGAGTCGAATAAATCTATACGCTTATTGTATCCATAAGGACAATGTTTACAACCACTTTTGCAACAATAACCTCTTTTTAAATGATACTTTTCGGTAAAAACTTTAAATCCTTGTTCAGAAAAATAAAAATCTTCGCTTTCGAGAGGTGTGTTATTCAACACAATATTCGTTGTATGCTTGTTTTAGATTTTCCGCTATAGCTTCTGCTGTATGTCCTTCTATATGATGTCTTTCTAGCATATGAACCAATTCGCCATCTTTGAAAAGTGCTATTGCTGGAGATGATGGTGGAAAAGGAACAAGGAATTCACGTAGTTTTTTAGTAGATTCAATATCAAATCCAGCAAAAACAGTTGCTAAATTTTTAGGAATTACCTCATTTTGTAGAGATAATACAACTCCAGGGCGAGCACTTGATGCAGAACAACCACATACAGAATTGATTACAAAAAGAGATGTTTTGTAGTCTTTTATGTTGTTTTCTACGTTTTCAGGTGAGTCAATATCTTTAAATCCTCTTTCGGTAAGCTCGTTCTTCATAGGAAGAACTATTTCTTTTGGGTACATAATCGATTGTTTTATTTTTAGCAAATTTATGAAGAATGTTTTAAATAAAAATTATATTACCTTTGAAGAAGTCTTATTGATGGATAATTTTTTCTAATGGATAACAGATTTGGAAAGGAATATAAGCTAAAAAGTAAAAAGCAGATAGAACAATTGTTCAAAGATGGAAAGTGGATTTCTAAATTTCCTTTGAAAATGATTATTTTGGAGGTTGAATCTGACGAAATGGTATTTTTTAAAGCAGGTGTTTCGGTATCTAAAAGAAACTTTAAAAGAGCAGTAGATAGAAATAGAATTAAGCGTTTAATGCGAGAAGTAATTCGTATGAATAAAAAAATAATACAAGAAAATACGAGAAGAAAAGCAATTTTTATGCTGATGTATACTTCTAGAGAAATTCTTGATTATGCTACAATAGAGAAAACATTTAAGCACTTATTCGCGAAGCAAATATTAAATTAATATATTTGTCTGATAACTTTAAAACTTACATCATGAAAAAAACACTTCTAATTGCTTTGTGTCTTGCAGGAATATTCTTAAAAGCACAAGATGAGTCAAAAAACATTATTAAATTTAATTTAACTTCTTTATTAATAAATAATTACGCTTTGCAGTATGAGAGAGTTCTTTCTCCTAAAACGTCAATTGCAATTCAAGGAAGATTCATGCCAGAAACAAGCGGTATTGTAAAGGAAAGTTATTTAGATGATGAAGATGCGTATTCTACTTTGAAAAATATTACGATTAGCAACTATGCAATAACACCAGAATTTCGTTGGTATTTAGGACAAGGATATGGAAAAGGTTTTTATATAGCTCCTTTTTACAGGTATTCACATTTTGAAGTATCGGGAATTACAGAAACGTTTGAAAGTGATTACGGTGTAGATGAAGATATAACTTTAAGTGGGGATTTAACTGCACATTCTTTTGGTGTTTTATTTGGAGCTCAATGGCATTTAGGAGCAAATATTATATTGGATTGGTGGATTTTAGGTCCTCATTATGGAGTGAGTAAAGGAGAAGCTAACGGTACAACAACTCGTAATCTTTCAACGACGGAGCAGGAACGTATAAAAGCTGATTTAGAAGACTTAGATTTGGTTATTTTTGATCAAAAAGTAACTACTCGTAGTAATGGTGCAGATATGTCGTTAGATGGTATGTTTGCAGGAGTTAGAGCGGGAATTAGTATTGGTTATAGATTTTAAGGTAATAAGTAATTGGAATTTTTTGCTCAGTATGAGTCGTATTCGAGCTTTCAGATTTTACTGGAATTAGTAGCTACTATTTTAGGAATTTCTAGCGTAGTCTTTTTTATATATAAAAATATTTTAGGATATCCTACGGGAATAATAAGTACTATTATATATGTTTATCTTTTGTTTGGTTGGGGACTTTATGGAGATATGTTAATTAATTTTTACTATACCATTATGAGCATATATGGCTGGTATTTTTGGTGGAAAATGAAAGATGAAAAAGATGAGATTGTAATTTCTAAAATGAATAAACAGGATTACGTGTATACATTTTTTATTTTTGTATTTACCTTTATTTTTGTGCTATTGGTTTATTATTTAAAAAATAATTACATAGAACCTATACAAACGGAACTACTGTTTAACTACAGAAAGATTGATTTTGTAGATATTTTTACTACGTCTTTATTTTTTGTTGGAATGTATTTGATGGCAAAAGTAAAGTTAGAACAATGGATTTTTTGGATTGTGGGAGATTTTGTGTCAATATTTTTATATCACAAAAAAGGATATGATGTTACGGCGATTCAGTATACTGTATTTTTTGTGTTGGCGGTGGTCGGTTTTTATCAGTGGTTTGATGCACATCAAAAACAAAAAATAGAATGTGTTGAATAATAGTAAACAAAAAATTGCGATTTATGTGGAACAATCCAATCCAAGGGTTTGTTATCTTTTTGAGCATTTATTAGAGGAAACTTTTGGTTTTGAATTGGTGTTTTTTACAAATACAGATGATTTTAAACAAACTGATTTTCCTAAAATAAGTTATTCTAAAGAAATTATTTGCGATGAAATTCACTTTGAAACATCATATTTTTTTGAAGAAACAAGTTTAAAAAAGTTAAGAAACTATTTTGATGATGAATCTTTTTATCAGAATAAATTGGCGTTATGTTTTGCACTATTAACGAGAATGGAGGAATATTTTCCCTATAATAAAGATAAATATGGTAGATTTTCGTATAAAGAGAGTATTGTCTTTAAAAATATTGATGTAAAAAAGTGTCATGTTGATAGATTTGCTTTTGAGTTGTTGGAGAAATTAAAAGAAAAATATCCTGAGTTAGAAAATAGGAGATGCTTTGTAGAGCAACCAACAATAGATCTGGATCATCCTTTTTTAATTAAATACAAAACACCAAAAAGAACACTTTTTTCTTTATTGCATAGTATTAGATTTCTTAAATTCAACGAGTTCTTTCGTAAAATTTTAATTTTATTGTCTTTACGGAAAGATGATTATGATGTGTATAATGAAATTGAAGGGTTTAAGTGTTTTGTTCCTCTTGGAAAGTTTAGTGAAATTGATTCGTTTCATCAGTTGAGGAATAAAAAATACATTAAGTTTCTACGTAATTTTTTTAAAAATAGAGAAGTTTGTTTTCATCCTTCTTATCAATCTTTTTTAGATAAAAAAGAATTAAAAAGGGAAAAGTCTGAATTTAAACGTATCTTTGGAAAAGAGCCAAAATCGTCGCGTCAACATTTTTTAGCTTTTAAACTTCCTAATACGTATAGAAAGCTATTAGCAAATGGTATAAAAAACGACTATTCTATGGGATTTGCAGATCAATCAGGATTTAGAGCAGGAACATGTACGTCTTTCTATTGGTACGATTTATGTATAAATAGGAAAACTGAACTTAAAATAGTTCCTTTTTGTTGGATGGACATTACTTTAAATAATTACATGAGATTAAGTAATGATATGGTGAAAGAGGAGGTGCTTGTATTAAAAAAGGAATGTGAGAGCTATTTAGGCTTATATTTATATATAGTTCATAATGAATCATATAAAAAATTTAAACATTTGTATAAAATAAAATAATTACTGCACTTGCATAGTAATATTAATAAAATACTACCTTTGTATTAAAGATAATAAAAAAATAACAATTATGTATGAAGAAATTAACAAGCATATTTCTGACCTTGGGTATCTGACACCTTCAGAAATTGAGCTTTTTAACAGTAAGTTAGAGTACAGAGAAGTGAAACGTAAAACTTTTTTATTGCGTTCAGGAGAAGTTTGTAATGATATAATATTCATTAGGAAAGGTTGTTTAAGGAGTTTTTATATCAATTCGTTAGGAGCTAAAATTACAGTTAATTTTGGTGTTGAAAATTGGTGGATGGTAGATATTGCAAGTTTTCATGACAGAACTCCAAGTAAAGTATTTATAGAAACCTTAGAAAATTCGGAGTTACTTTTTTTAAGTCATAAAAATCAAGAAGAATTATATCAGAAAATTCCAGCTTTTAATGCGATTACTCGTAAGTTGCTAGAAAAACGTGTAGCTTCAATGGAACAAAGACTTATGTTGTTGGTAACAGAGCAAGCAAGAGAAAGGTATTTAGACTTTTTGAATAGATACTCAAATATTGCTCGTAGAGTTACTCAGCTTCAGATAGCTACGTATTTAGGGATAACTCCAGAGTTTTTAAGTAAAACAAAAAGAGAATTAAAAGAGGAAGGAATTATTTAGTCGAAACCAAATGAGGTTTCGTTTTTCCCATCTTTTAGAACGATTCCAGCTTCTGTGAGTCGGTTTCTTATGTCATCAGAAAGTTCCCAGTTTTTCTGATTCCTAGCATGGTTTCGCATATCAATTAGAATTTGCATTACCAAATTCAGATGCTTCGAGTCAGAATTGCTGGTTGCTTGTAATCCAAGAATATCAAAAACAAACACGTTCATAGTTGTTTTTAATTCATCTAAATCCTCTTGATTAAGCGAATCTTTTCCGTCTTTTATTGAATTAATAAATTTGGTTGCATCAAATAGCTTTGCAATAAGGATTGGGGAATTAAAATCATCGTTCATGGCTTTGTAACATTCCTCTTTCCAGTTGTTTATATCTATTGTTGAACTTTCTTTTGCTTCAATTTGATTTAAGGTTTCCAACGCATTCATTAGGCGATTAAATCCTTTTTCGGAAGCATCTAATGCGTCTTGAGATAAATCTAAAACAGAACGATAGTGAGCTTGGTACAAGAAAAATTTAACAACCATAGGGTCGTATGCTTTGTTGAACAAAGAATTATTTCCTGATAATAATTCATCAGGAAGAATTGAATTTCCTGTTGATTTACTCATTTTTTGTCCGTTGAGTGTAAGCATATTTGCATGCATCCAGTAGTTTACAGGATTTTTCCCTGTAGATGCTTTTCCTTGTGCAAGTTCGCATTCGTGATGCGGGAATTTTAAATCCATTCCTCCGCCGTGAATGTCAAAAGTTTCACCTAAGTATTTACAACTCATCACAGTACACTCTAGATGCCAACCAGGAAAACCTTTTCCCCAAGGAGAATTCCATTTCATAATGTGTTCGGGAGCAGCTTTTTTCCATAGAGCAAAGTCTTGTGGATTTTTCTTTTCTGATTGTCCGTCCAGCTCTCGAGTATTCGCTATAAGTTCTTCGATATTTCTGTTGCTTAATTCGCCATAATTATGTTCTTGATTGTACTTTAAAACATCAAAATAAACAGAACCATTAGATTCATAAGCATATCCATTTTCAATTAATTTTTGAGTAGCTTCTATTTGTTCTACTATATGACCTGTGGCTGTAGGTTCTACGTCAGGAGGTATTGCATTAAACGTATCTAGAATCGAATGAAAGTATACGGTATACTTTTGTACTACCTCCATAGGTTCTATTTTTTCTAATTTTGATTGATTTCCAATTCTATCGTGTTCGTTTCCTGAATCATCGGTAATGTGTCCTGCATCAGTAATGTTTCTTACGTATCGAACTTTATATCCTAAATGTTTTAGGTATCGGTTGATTAAATCGAAAGAAAGAAAAGTTCTTAAATTACCTAAGTGAACTTTGCTGTATACTGTAGGTCCGCAAACATACATTCCTACGAAACCTTCTTTTATAGGGACGAATTTTTCTTTTTGTTTGGTCTTTGAATTAAAAATGATAAGTTCGGAACTTAAGCTATTCATTAGAAAAAATTTGAGACAAAAATAGGATTAATTTTTTTAATTCGTAAACGGTGATTTTATTCTTCTGGCAGGTCTTCGTCTACATTGTTAACAATTCGTTTACTTCTGCTTTTTAGCTTATTTTTACTTAATTCTGCATACTCTTCTCTGTTTTTGTATAGCTCAATTGCTTTGTATATTGCAGATTTTAGAGAAGTTGGATCTGCAATTCCTTTTCCTGCAATGTCGTAAGCAACTCCATGGTCGGGCGAAGTTCTTATTTCTGATAATCCAGCAGTAAAGTTAACGCCACTTTCAAAAGTTAGCGTTTTGAATGGTATAAGTCCTTGATCGTGATACATTGCGAGAATGGCATCGAATTTTTGCAAGTTTTCTCCACAGAAAAAACTATCCGCAGGATAAGGGCCAAAAGCAAGAATGTTTTTATCGTTGAATAATTCTTTGATAGCAGGTTCTATAATTTCTAGTTCTTCCTTTCCTAATAAACCGTTATCTCCTGCGTGTGGATTGAGTCCGAGTATAGCAATTTTAGGTTTTGGAATACCATAATCCTGTACCAAAGTTTTATTGAGAATAAGAGCTTTCTCTATGATTAATTCTTTAGAAATAATTTTTGCGACTTCATTGATTGGAATGTGTTGAGTAACTAGAGCTACATTTAGTAAATCAGAAGTCATTAACATTAGGGACTTCCCATGTAAAGAGTGTTCTAAAAATTCGGTATGTCCTGGGAAGTGAAAATCATCGGATTGCATAGCATCTTTGTTGATAGGAGCAGTTACCAAAACATCAATTTTATTTTCTTTTAATGCATTGGTAGCTCTAACTAGAGATTCTCTTGCATATATGGAGCCTTGTTCTGTTGGTTTTCCAAGCTCAATTCCTGAAAATTCTTTCCATAAATTTAAAACATTGATTTTTCCCTGTACGGCATCTTCTTCTTTAAAAATTCCTTGAAGGAAAATATTTTTTTTGTTTAGTATATTTTTTTGATGAGACAGTAGTTTTGTAGAAGCAAATATAATGGGAGTAAAGAATTGTAGTATTTCTTTGTCTTCAAGTGCTTTTAGGATTATTTCTATTCCTATTCCGTTAGGATCTCCGATGGAAAAACCTACCTTTATTTTATCTGATTTTTGTTTCATTTTGTTCTTTACTCAAAAGTGTAATTCCACAAATGTAACAATAAATATTTAATTAATCTTGATTGGTTTTTACTTAAAAAATAACGTACTTCGTACAGATAAAATAGAAAAATCATGTTTACAGGTATTGTAGAATCGTTAGGGAAAGTAGAAAATACATCTAAAATTCAAGATAATATTGAACTTACATTGAGTTGTGATTTCGCGAGTGAATTAAAAGTGGATCAGAGTTTGGCTCATAATGGAGTATGTCTTACAGTAACGGAAATAAATGGAGATACGTACAAAGTAACTGCGATTAAAGAAACGTTAGATAAATCTAATTTAAAAGATTTAGAGGTAGGAGATATTGTGAATTTAGAAAGATGTATGCGTTTTGATGGTCGTTTAGATGGTCATATAGTGCAAGGTCATGTAGACATGGTAGGAGAGTTGATTTCTATGGAGAATCAAAATGGAAGTTATTTTCTTACTTTTAAATACGAGAAATCGGAATTTGTTACCGTAGAAAAAGGTTCAATATGTGTGAATGGAATCAGTTTAACAGTTGTGAATAGCAAGAGAGATTCATTTTCCGTAGCAATCATTCCATACACTTGGGAGCATACCAATATGCATAAGCTAGAAGTAGGGAGTAGAGTAAATTTGGAATTTGACATAATAGGCAAGTATGTTCAAAAGTTACATCAATCTTGATTCGGTATCGCTAACTAAGCGGATTTTCTTTTTTATGTTGTTGTTACTTGTGATTACATTGGTAACGGCAGTTTTACTTGTTTTTTATGATAATAAGGAATCGATTGAAGAAAATAGAATCGCTCGGCTTTCAGAAAAAGAGAATCAGATTAGTGAGTCATTTATTTATCTTTTAACTTCGTATGATATTAATTCTCAAAATGCAATTCCAGAAATAGAAAAACGTCTTTTTGAAATTTCAGATATCAACGATACACAGTTGAATGTTTATGATATTCAAGGAAATTTACAATTAACAACGGAAGGAGAAGATAATGTTCGTCACAAGAAACTTTCTGAAGAATTGCTTAAAAAACTAAAAACCAATAAGTATGTGGTAATACGCTATGAAGGAAAAACAGAAGAGGAATCTTTTTTAGCAAATTATTTTTATGTACATAATTACTTAAATGAACCAGTTGCGATTGTTAATATTCCGTATTTCTATGACGATTATAAGGCAAGGAAAGATTTTGATAGATTATTGATGAAATTCCTCCTTTTGCTTTTATTTTTAATTATAGGTAGTGGTATCATTGCTTGGTTTTTTTCTAATTCGATTACGCGAAAGTTAAAGAATGTTGCAGAGAAAATTAAAACAACACAAGTATTGGAATCCAATGAAAAAATTCAGTACGATGCAGATGATGAGGTAAAAGTACTGGTTTCTGCATACAATGATATGGTAGATGAAATTACCAAGCAGAAAAGAATGTTGCAAGTAGTAGAAAGAGATTCAGCATGGAAAGAAATGGCAAAACAGGTGGCACACGAAGTGAGGAATCCATTAACACCAATGAGTTTGATGGTGCAAGATTTTAGAAGGAAGTTTGATTCTAATGATCCTGATATAAAACAAAAAGTAGATAATCTTTGCAGTTCGTTGACGCAACAAATAGAGGTAATTTCCTCTATATCTAACTCTTTCTCTGATTTTGCAAAACTTCCTGATAGAGATGATAAGATGATAGATTTGATAGAAGAAACCAAGAATATTATTCGTGTTTTTGGAGAAGACATTTTATTCACTAGTTCTAATGATGAGATTTTTTATTTGATTGATGAAGTGTACTACAATAGAGTTATTACAAACTTACTTAAAAATGCTTTTCAAGCAGTTGAAGAAGGTGTAGAAGCTATTGTTTTGGTAGATATTCAAGGTATTGGTAAAGAGGTGGTTATACGAGTAAAAGATAACGGTTGTGGGATTTCAAAAGAGCTTTTAACTCGGATTTTTGAACCAAAGTTTACCACAAAATCCTCTGGAATGGGATTAGGATTGCCAATGGTGAATAAAATCATACAAGAGTATGGTGGAAGTATTATTTGTAAAAGCAAAGTAGGTGAAGGGAGTGAGTTTGTTATAGAATTGCCAAAAAAATAATCATTTGTTAGGGAAGTGTTAATTTCTTAGTTTGTTGGTATACAGAAGGTCATGAGTGTTTTAAGTGATGTTTTTCGAATGAATTTAGAATAATTTCATTTTATTTTTTTGGTAATTCTTTATAGAATGCATAATTTTAAGGTATGCGAAAGGTGTTTTGCATAGTGATTTTTTGGGTGTAGCAATTACAATAAAATTTTTTTTTTACAATCTTTATTCTAAATTTGCTAATTAAATGTTAAAATAATTATTAATCAAATGTCAATACAGAATGAAAAATGTTAAGTTTTTGAATGGATGGCTCTTTGCGTGTATTTTGTTTTTATCGGCTACTGCTGTGCAGGCACAGATGACGGTAAAAGGAAAAGTAACAAAAGCAGATGGGCAACCAGTGATTGCTGCCGTTGTGCAGACTGCGGACGGAGCAAGTGCTACTGAAACAGATTTTGATGGAAACTATGAATTACAAGTTCCAAAATCATCTGCAGTAGGTGGAAATGTTAAATTAAAAGTAACCGACCTTGATGGAGGTGAACAAGAAGTAACTGTTCCTTATCAAAGTGGAGTGGTAAACAAAGCTATTGCTTATCAAGCTCAAGGGGGTAATGCTCCTACAGAGTTAAAGGCTGTTAGTATTGGTTATGGAACCGTAACTAAAAAAGATGCTGTGGGGTCTGTTCAGTTAATCGATGAAGAATCATTTAACAAGGGAGCTATTGTCTCAGCAGATCAGCTCATTAATGGTAAGGCTCCAGGGGTAAGAATTACTTCTGATGGAGGTCAACCAGATTCAAAACCTAATATTCGTATTCGTGGAGGTTCTTCGTTAAATGCGAATAATAATCCTTTGATTGTTATTGATGGTGTGCCTATTGCACAGAATAATCCAGCAGGAGCAAATAACCCATTGAATTTAATTAATCCAAATGACATAGAATCTTTCTCTATTTTGAAAGATGCTTCTGCAACAGCTATTTATGGTTCTCGTGCATCAAATGGGGTAATTATCATCACTACTAAAAAAGGGACAAAAGGTTCTCCAAAGTTTAATTATTCAGGAAATGTTTCTATTGGGGAAATTGTGAATAAATTAAAAGTGATGGATGGTAAAACATTTGTTAAGTTTATGAGAGAGTATCACCCTGATAATGTATGGAAATTAGGGGTAGGAGGTTCTGTAGATGCTGATGGAAATCAGACTGAAGGTAAGATATACAATACAGATTGGCAAAATGAGGTTTACAGAAATTCTATATCTACTAATCATACATTTAGTGCATTAGCAAATTTATTTGGTAAAGTTCCAGCAAGAGCTTCTGTGGGGTATAATAGAACAGAAGGATTGGTAAAAACAAATAACTATGAGAGATTTAGTGCTTCGGTAAAGCTAACCCCTTCACTATTAGATAATCATTTGAATATTGATTTTAATGCCAAAGGGATTTATTCTAAGAAAAATGCGATTGATGAAAGCGGAATATTAGGTGCTGCATCAGATATGGATCCTACAAAACCAGTTTATGGGGATTCTCCAAATAATAGATTTGAAGGATACTATCAGTGGACTCAATTAGGTGAAACATATAATGATTACTTTAAAATTGGTTCTGATAACCCTGTATATGCACTTAATGGTAGACAAAGACCAGAGGAGGTAAAGAAAATATTAGGTAATTTACAGTTAGAATATAAGATGCCATTTTTACCTGAGTTAAAAGCAGTGGTTAATGGGGGATTAGAAGCGTCTAAAGCTAAGATTCAAGAAACATATTCTGGCAATGCTATTCAGACGTATCAATTTTATAGACCGAATTTACCAGGTACTAAGAGTGATTGGACAGAAGCAGACTATGCAGCAGATGCACAAAGTAAGGATTCGTCAAGAAATTATGTATTTAACCCAGGTGTTAATTTCGAAGAAAACCAAGATATCACCAATACTACTCTTGATGCCTATATGGTCTATAATAAAAGAGATGAGAATAAATTGGTGACGAATTTGCTTTTACAGGGAGGATATAACTACCAAAACTTTAAAAATGATGGGACTCAAGATAAATACCAATACAATGTTTATACAGGTCTTAGAGAAAGAATAATTAATGAAGGGAATGAGAACAATAGATACTACAACGTGCTTAATTTACAATCGTTCTTTTTTAGAGCTAATGTAGATTTGTCTGATAAGTATTTATTTACAGCTACCTATAGAGCGGATGGTTCTTCTCTTTTCCATAAAGACAATCGATGGGGACATTTCCCCGCAGTAGGTTTTGCTTGGAAAGCTTCTGAAGAAGAGTGGATTAAATCATCTAATTTTGTAAAAGATTTAAAACTTAGATTAGGTTGGGGGATGACAGGACAGCAAGATATAACAGATGCTAATGGGTATTATCCTTACAGACCTTTGTTTACAAGAGGTATTTCGACTGCTCAGTATTTGACAGGGTATAGAACATATAGTGCTTCCGCATTTAATCCTAACTTAACATGGGAAAAAACAACTACATACAACTTAGGGATAGACTTTACTTTGTTGAAAAGCAAAGCCATTTCGGGGAGTATAGATTTATATGACCGTTATACATCAGATTTACTATCAAAGGTAACCATAGCTCCAGGGCAAGGTTTAACGACTACTTTTACTAAAAATGTTGGTTCTATGAGAAATAGAGGTGCGGAAGCTAATGTGCAAGTTACTCCTTTTTCAAACTCTGTGTTTTCAATTTCGTTGAATGGAAATATTGCTTATACTCATGGAAAAGTGGAAGATTTGGGTACAGTTGATCGTATAGATGCTTCTGATTCTGGAATAAGTGGAGGTACTGGTAGAAACTTAGCATATCATGTTGTAGGGTATCAACCTTACTCTGCTTGGGTATATGAGCAAATGTATGATGTAAATGGTAGACCTATTTTCGGTACATATGTAGATAGAAATCAAGATGGTAAAATTACAGTTGCAGATAGATACTATCAATCATTGAGACCTAATTGGACATATGGTTTTGGACTTAATGCTAACTATAAGAATTTTGATTTATCGGCTAGTTTCAGAGGTCAGTTAGATGGAAAGGTTTACAATATACAAAAAGCAACAAAAGGTATGGTGAACCAAGCCATAGATACTCAAACTGATGCATTGCATAATCGATTAGATTTTTATGCAGGAGAAGCAGATCCTTTAATGACTACTAACTTAAGTAGCGTGGTTCCTTTCTCTGACTACTTTTTGGAGAGTGCTGCATTTTTACGTTGTGAAAATATAACTTTAGGGTATAGATTTGATAAGGTATATAAAGATGTGAGCTTAAGGGTATATGCTGCTGTAAATAACTTATTCCTTATTACAGATTACTCAGGACAAAGCCCAGAGAATTTTAATGCAATAGATAATAATGTTTATCCAAGACCTAGAGTTTACACATTTGGAATGAATGTAGATTTTTAAAAATAAATTAAACTAAATATAATGAAAACAATTAAAATAATTTTCACTTTTTTCTTAGTTGCATTTTTAACTCATTCGTGTTTGAATGATTTAAATACAGAACCTAAAGTGGAATTGACAATAGAGCAATTATTAAAAGAAGATCCTAATGCAATAAATGGACTTCTGTCAAGAATGTATGCGGCATATGCTTTGTCAAGTGTAGAGGGAGCAGATAAAAAGGATATAGGACAACAGAATGATGACTCAGGTACTACGCCTTTTATTAGACAATTAGTGAATCTTCAAGATTTTACTGCAGATGGAATGAAGAATTTATGGGGAGATGACGGACTGGATCCGTTGACTACAACTAGTAACTGGGAGGGGACAAATAAATTTTTCAGATTAGCATATGATCGTTTGTACTTTATAATTCCTCAAACAAGTAACTTAATAAATATTTTACATAATGGGGTAGATGTAGATAACGAAGAGCAAATAGTTTCTGAGTTACGTTTTCTAAGAGCATTAGCATACTATTATATAGTGGACTTTTTTGGGAAAGGAGTATTGGTAAACGATGAAACATTCAATACAGAATTACCGTTACCTGAATCTAGTAGGTTAGAATTATTTAATTACGCAGAGTCTGAGTTGTTAGATATTGAGAGCGTGATTGCTTCTTCTAATGAGTACGGTAGAGCGAACAAAGCTTGTGTACAAATGGCATTAGCAAAGTTGTATATGAACGCAGAAGTATACACGGGAGTTTCAAGATACGATGAAGCAGCGAAGTATATAAATAAGATAATCAATGAAGGAGGATACTCTTTGGCTACAAACTTTCAAGAGAATTTCACAACTGATAATAATAATTCGCCTGAAATTATTTTTCCCTTAATAGCTGATGCTGTTGTAAGTCAAAGTTATGGAAACACAACCTATATAATTAACGGTAGTATGAAATCTGAAACAGGCGGAATGAATCCTCCAGACTATGGTAATCCTGGAGGTAATGATGCATGGGGAGGACATAGAGCAACAAAGGCTTGGTATGGTTTGTTTGGAAGTAGTGCTACAGAATTAGCTAATAGTAATGATGCAAGAGCAAAACTTTTCTATACTCAAGGTCATAACTGGGAAATGAATGATTATAAGGTTTGGGCTGATGGTTATCCTTCTATTAAATTCATTAATAAAACTTCTACAGGAGGAGGAAGCCCTACTAAATTTTCATCTACAGACTTTCCATTATTTAGATATTCTGATGTTTTGTTAATGTACGCTGAATGTGCCCTAAGAGGAGCAGCTGATACAGATATGGGACAAGCACTTATTTGGGTTAATAAAGTGAGGGACAGAGCAGGTGCAGATGAAATTATTTCTTCAGGATTAACACTTGACTTTATTTTAGATGAGAGAGCAAGAGAATTAAATTTAGAGGGACATAGAAGACAGGATTTAATTAGGTTCGGTAAATTTACAGGAAGTGCTTATTTATGGCCATGGAAAGGAAATAGTGTTAATGGAACTTCTATACCAAGTTATTATAGTTTATTTCCGATATCTAACGCAGCTCGACAAGCAAATCCAAATTTAACTCAGAACCCTGGATATAACTAATTAAAAATAAGTTACAGTTATGAAACATTATATAAATAAAATATTGTTAATCATGAGTTTTACTTTCATAGTATTCTCATGTAGTGATGATGAAGATAAATCAATAGCAGACAGAAATATATCGCCAGTTATGCTGGAAGTAGAGAATGATAATGTAGTGTTAGATAAACATTTTCCAGATAACATAGGAGTAACTATGTTTTGGGAAGACGCAAATTATAACACACCTACAGAAATCAACTATACTATAGAATTGTCTAACAACATGGAGTTTACAGAGGATGAAGAAAATTCTTTGTATGTTACTGAACTAGGAACAGCTACGGAGAGCCTTAGAACTCAGAGTTATACGGTTAAGCAGTTTAATGAAGCACTTACTAAAATGAAGTATGTTCCTTTTGTAGAGTCTATAGTTTATGTTAGAGTAGTATCCTCTTTAGGTCCTAACAGATTGTTAAAAGATTACTCTAATACTATACCTATGAATGTTACTCCATATGAATTGAGTTACCCAAACTTTTATGGTGTAGGAGCCGCTTTTGTGGTTGAGTGGTCAGAAACTAGTGCTTTACCGCTATATCAGTTTCCTGATGCTAAGCACTTAAATGCAGTTTATACTAAATTAACAAGTGGACAACCTTTTAGATTCTTAGGGCAGTTAGCTTGGGAGCCAGATAATTACAGTATCAATGCAGATGGTACGAGAGATAATTATAAGTTTTTTACAACACTTCCAAGTGATGTTGTTCAAGATGGAGAAGAAAACATGAAGTTTAATGGAGCTACAGGGTGGTATAAAGTGGAAGTAAATTATAATGATAAATCTCTTAGTTTAACAGCTGCGGATTACGATGATTCTTATTCTCAATTGTATTTAGTAGGTACATTTAACAATTGGAGTCAAACAGCAGGAGATTATCCTCTTACTCAAGTATCTACAGGAGTATATTCTACAACTATGGAAATTCCTGACAGTACCGAGTTTAAAATTACGGCAGATCTTTCTTGGGATACTCAGTGGGGAAATATAGGAAATGATAACCATGGATATTCAGGTTTTCTAGGAGCTAATGGAGATAATGGTAACATCAAATTTGATGGAGGTGGAAACACATATATCATAACTGTTAATCTAAACTTAGGTACTATATCAATAGTTCAATAAAAAATATATATAATGAAAAATTTAATTAAAATATTAACAATGGTTTTCATCTCACAACTTTTTATCGTTGCTTGTGATGATGATGATAGAACACCAATTACTGATGCTGTGCCATCATTTAAACTCTATGACCCTGGGGTTTCTGCATTACAACTTTTTGAAACATCTGCAGGCAATCCTTTTACAATTGTTTGGGATGAAACAGTAGGAGGAGATGGTGAGTATACTGTGGTTTTTGCTTCTGACGAGAACTTTTCTGATCAAGTAACTTTAGGAACTACAACAGAAAATAGTTTTACAACTACAATAAGTGAATTAAATACTGCTTTGTTACAAGCAGGATACAATCCTTTTGTAGATTCAAATGTATATTTTCGAGTAATATCGGATAGTGCATCAGGTGGAGCTGTGTTGTATTCAAATACTATTTCTTTCTTAGCATCTACTTATCCTGTAGATGTACCAGTGGTTACATCTCCTTCTGTAGGGGATTATTTTATCCTTGATGGAGATAATCCAGATACGGAAGTTACTAGAGTGACGGCTTCGGACTATGCAAGTTATGGAAGTGGAAGTATTACCTATATAGTAGAAGCTGTACGTGCGACACATGATTTTGATAATCCTGATACTACAGTTGTTAATTTAGGTTCATTCCCAACAAGCATTCCAGACCAAGGAGGAGTAGGAAATATAGAGGTAGATTATTTACCATTAACAATGTTAGATCTTAATAAAGCTGCTATAGAAGTGGGAATACCAGCAGAAGAAGTAGGAGGTTTAGATATAAGAGTAAAAGCTGTATCTACTTCTACGGGAGGAGAGATTACTAAAGCATCTGAGCCAGTACGCATTAATGTTAAAACGTATGAGTTAGCAATCCCTAATTTATATTTAGTAGGAGATGCTACTGCAGCTAGTTGGGATAACTCTGCAACTAATCTAAAAATGTTCCCTTTATTGAGAAATACTACTTCACCTAAAGTTTATACTTTTACAGGGAAGTTTAATGCTGGAGGGTTTAAATTAATTGTAAACAAAGGTTCTTGGGATGACCAATACGGTTCAGGAGGAGAAGGAGTATTATTATATAATGATGGTTCTTCAGGTAATATAAATGTAGCAACTGCTGGTTATTATACTTTGACTGTTGATACAGGTAATCTTACATATACTTTAGTTCCTTATACTGGTAGTACAGCAACTACTTATAGCACCATTGGTGTGATAGGTGATGCTACTCCAGGAGTATGGGTAACTGATACAGATATGACTCAATCAACATTTGATCCGCATATTTGGTATATAGGTAATATAGCTTTAACTGCTAATTCTGCTAAATTTAGAGCAGATAATGATTGGTCTGTAAACTGGGGAAGTCCAGCACCATTATTTGGTACAGGAACTATGGGAGGAGATAATATTCCTGTTGAAGAAGCAGGTAATTATGATATTCATTTTAATGATTTAACAGGAGATTATAATTTTGTATTAAAATAAATTTTAATTAAATAAACCATAAAAAAACCGAAACATATGTTTCGGTTTTTTTATGGAATCATCATAAATTTGTATTTATGACCAGTATAAAAATGACAACCTATTCTGACTTACCTAAGTTGGTTAGTGATTATTTAACTAAGCAAGATGATGTGGCGGAACTGTATTCGTACACGTTATCCAAAGAAAGCATTCTAAAGCTATCGAGAGTAAAGACTGAAAAATATAACCTTCGAGAGGAATTAATTAAAGAATTAAAAAATCAATATACCTCTATAGAATTAACTAAAAAACAAAAAGAACATATAGATAAACTAGAAAGTAGAAAAACACTTACAATTACAACAGGTCATCAGTTAAATTTGCTTACAGGTTCTGTTTTTTATCATTACAAAATTATTCAGACCATAAAACTATGCAATGAATTAAACGAGGAACAAGATGAATTTTATTATGTTCCAATATTTTGGATGGCGACAGAAGATCATGACTTTAAAGAGATTAATCATTTTTATTTTGAAGGTAGTAAGTATGAATCTAAAGGAGAAAATACCATTCCTGTGGGGAGAAGAAAGTCCGCGGAATTTGAATCAATTTTGAATCAATATTTAGAGAAAATAAAGTATTATTCAAATTATAAAGAGCTAAAGGAGATTATAGAAAAATCTTATTTTGAATCTGATAGCTTAACAGAAGCAACACGGAAACTGGTACAATATTTATACGGAGAGTTAGGTTTATTATGTATAGATGGAGATTCTAAAAATTTAAAGAGGTGTATGGTGCCTTATTTCAAAAAAGAATTAATTTCCCAATTATCGTATCAGTATATATCTGAAACTACTCAAAAATTAAAGTTTAACAATTATAAAGTACAAGTAAATCCAAGAGAAATTAATCTTTTTTACATTGCTAATGAAGGACGATTTAGGATTGTATACGATAATAAAAAGGAACTGTATAGAATTAAAGAAACAATACTTAGTTTTTCACTTAAAGAAATGCTAAGCGAATTAGAAAATAATCCAGAGCGATTTTCTCCTAATGCATTATTACGTCCTTTTTATCAAGAGATTATATTACCGAATGTAGCATATATAGGAGGGAATGCAGAAATAGCGTATTGGTTGGAATTAAAAGGTTTTTTTGATAGTCAACAAGTAGAGTTTCCTATTTTGATTCCTAGAAATTCAATAACTTTTATAAATGAGAAACAGAAAGAAAAGTTAGAAAAGCTAAATATTGATTATTTTGATTTATTAAATGACAAAGAATCAGCAATAAAAGACTATATCAAAAAAAATAAGACGATTCATATTGATTTTGATACGTATGAAAAACAAATAGAGAAAATGTATTCTGAGATGATTCTTGAGTCAAAGAAAACAGACATAACGTTAGAAAACTTACTGCAAGCACAACAAAAAAAGCAGTTCAATGCTTTTGATAAGCTTAGAAAACGAATATTAAAAGCGGAAAAACGAAAACAAGTAGAGAAGATTAATCAAATAGAAAAATTATATGATGAACTTTTTCCATTCGGGAAACCGCAAGAACGAATACTTAATTTTTCAGAATTCTTTGGTAAGGATTTTGATTTTATAGATGTTATATATGAAAACATAAACAGCATAGAGCCTGAGTACAAGGTAATTTATTATTAAAAACAAAGGAGTACTATTTTTTACGTTAAATAGATTATCTTTGTACCGATTTTATACGTCTTTTAAAAAGAAAAATTAAGAATGAAATTATCCTATTTATATATACTTTTTTTAGTTTCTTGTTATGTGTTTTCGCAGAATATTATTCATAAAGTAGAGCCTAAAGAAACTGTTTATGGTATCACACATCGGTATGGAATAACAGAAGATGAGTTGATTAAAGCAAATCCTTTTTTACAAGAAAGGAGTTTACAGATAGGTGATGAGTTAGTAATTTCTAAAGGAGAAACTACACCTACTGCTCAGCAGAACTACAATCCAGGTGATGACGACTATATTTATGTTACTATAGAACCAAAAGAAACTATATACAATCTAACTAAAACCTATAACATTTCCGAAGAAACGTTAAGGAGTTTAAATCCTAGTTTATCCGAAGGTTTAAAAATAGGAGACATTATTAGAATTCCTAAATCAAAAGAAACAAACCCAAAAGGAATGCATTTGGTGCAACCAAAAGAAACTGTCTATAGTATTTCACGAGAATACAACCTAAAGCCTGAGGATATCTATGCGGTAAACAAGGATATTCAAAATGGAGTTATCAAGATTGGTTCTTACATCAAAATTCCAACAAAAAGTACCGTAAAGAAAGTAGAAGAAGGAAACTTTATTCATCAAGTAAAAGCAGGGGAAACCATTTTTAGTTTAATTAATAAATACGATACAACTTTAGAAAACTTGTTAGTAGCAAATCCTAAACTATCTGATGGATTAAAAGCAGGAATGGAACTGAAAATACCTGTTCAAGAAAACGCAATAGCATCGTTAAAAAACGGAACTCCAAAAAATGATGGTACCAAGAAAAATATTATTCTTTTCTTGCCACTAGATGCATCTTCACAAGAAAGTTCAGCATATAGAAAAGCATCAGTGGAATTTTTCTTAGGAGCTAAATTAGCATTGGATTCACTGAGTACAGCATCTCAAAAAATTTCTTTAAGATTAATTGATAGCGAAGGTAAAGAATTTCAAAACTTTTTGAATTCAACTAATTTCGCTGATACAGATTTAATTCTAGGTCCTTTAAAATCGGATAATATTCTAGAAATAGCAAAAAGAACACAGGATTATAATGTTCCTATCGTATCTCCTTTTAGTAACAGTGAAGAGTTACGTAAGTATTCTAATATTATTATTTGTGAGCCACTTATTGAGTATATGGGAACAAAAATAGCTGAAGAATCTTTAGAGGTATACAATGATCAGAAAGTTTTTATATACTATTGGAACGAAGAAGAAAAAAAACTAGCAGAAAGCATATCCAAACAAATTTTAGAAAAACAACCAAAAGCATCTATTTATATTACTCGTGATGCGTCTTCTATTGTTCCACCTAAAGATATAGTTACCGAGCAATACGGAGAAGTAATATCAATACTGGTTTCCTCTAATGAAGATGCTGCCAAGACTTATTTAGACGAAATAGGTAAATACGATGCTTCGGCTTTCCGTTTATTTTCTACATACTACAATACTATTTATGATGATGCTAAATACAAACCGTTTTTAGAGAAATCAAATTTCACGTACACTATAGAAAGAAAAATAAATCAAAACGGACAAAACGAGAAAAATACACTCTATAAATTTAAGGATAGATATTGCAAATTACCTAGCAAATACTCGGTAATAGGTTTTGATGTGACTTATGATTTTATAACTAGAATGCAAGACGAAAAAGGTTCATTAGATATGAAGTCAATAACTACTCAACTTGCGTCGCGTTTTGATTTTATAAAAAAAGAATCTTCGGGAGCTTATCTAAACAAAGGGTTTAGATTGGTAAGAATGAGAGAATAACAACTAATAATTTTACAAATATGAAAGCATATGTTTTTCCTGGTCAAGGAGCTCAGTTTGTGGGCATGGGAAAAGATATTTACGATAGTAGAAATTCCATTAAAGAACTGATGGATAGTGCGAATGAAATTTTAGGTTTTAATATACTTAAAATTATGTTTGAAGGAACTGCGGAAGAATTAAAACAAACTAGAGTTACACAACCTGCTATATTTATTCATTCCATTGCTGTTGCAAATTCTATGAATTCTAGAGCAGAAGCAGTAGCAGGACATTCTTTAGGAGAGTTTTCAGCACTTGTAGCTAACGGCACTTTGTCATTTACCGATGGATTGAAATTAGTAAAACTTAGAGCGGAAGCAATGCAAGAAGCGTGTGATGAGAATCCATCTTCTATGGCAGCAATTTTAGGTCTTGAAGATAAAGTAGTAGAGCAAATTTGTGAACAAGTAGACGGAATCGTAATTCCTGCAAATTACAACTGCCCAGGACAGTTAGTGATTTCAGGAGAAACAAAATCTGTGGAAGAAGCATGCATTAAACTAAAAGAGGCAGGTGCAAAAAGAGCATTGATTCTTCCTGTAAATGGAGCTTTTCATTCTCCATTAATGAACTCGGCAAAGGAGAAACTGGCATCTGCAATAGAAAATTGTACTTTCCATAAACCAACAATACCGATCTATCAGAATATTTCTACAATTGCTGAGTATAATTCAGTTGATATTAAAAAGAATCTAATAGAACAGCTCACAGGTTCTGTAAAATGGACGCAAACAATTAATAATATGATTGCCGATGGATTTACTTCTTTTGTGGAATTAGGTCCTGGAAAAGCATTACAGGGAATGATTAAAAAAATAAATTCAGAAGTAGAAGTAGTATCGATTTCATAACGAATGACTCAAATTAGAAGCAATGGGAAATTGCTAATAACAGGAGAATATGCGGTTTTAGATGGAGCTCTCGCTTTTGCTCTTCCAACAAAATATGGTCAGTCTTTAGAAGTTACTCAGACAAGTGCGGAGAATACTGAAATTAATTGGCAAGCTTTTGATTACGAAGATAATATTTGGTTTTCTACTTCGTTTAATTACGAAGATTTTTCTGTTATTTCTGCCACAAACAATGAATTTTCAGAAAGATTAATCGAAATATTTAAGGCAATTAAGGAATTAAATTCAACCTTTTGGAGTGCACAGAAAGCGTCTTTTTTATTTAAAACAAAATTAGAGTTTCCAAATAACTGGGGATTAGGTTCCAGTTCTACCTTGATTTCTAATTTATCACATTATTTTAATGTAGATGCATATCAGCTTTTGGAAAATACATTTGGAGGAAGTGGATATGATTTAGCTTGTGCTGAAAATGATTTTCCTATATATTTTCAGAAAGAAAAAGAAAAAATAATCGCACAAAAAGTTGACTTTAATCCTCCTTTTTTAGATAATTTATATTTTTTGCATTTAAATCAGAAACAAAATTCAAGGGAAGGAATAAAAAAATACCGTTTAGTTGAAAAAAATCAACGTCTAATTGATGAAATTAGTGCTATTTCAATTAAAATTACGCAAGTGAAAAAAACAGATGAATTTGTAGAATTAATAAATCATCATGAACATTTAATTGCTAAACATTTATCTATACCTAGAGTACAAGATGGTTTATTCTCTGATTTTAATGGAACAATAAAAAGTTTAGGTGCTTGGGGAGGAGATTTTGTACTGGTAATCTCAGAGAAAAATCCAAAACACTATTTTAAAGAAAAAGGATATAATACTTTACTTCCTTATAAAGAAATGATTAGAAGCTAAAATAGGTTTTTGAAAGTTTCGAGCAAAAAAAATCGTTTTACAATTCTGTAAAACGATTTTTTATTTTTTGAGCTAATCTAATTAATTATTAGATGCATCTTTAATTCTTGCTTTTTTACCACGTAGTTTTCTGAAGTAGTAAATTCTAGATCTTCTAACTTTACCTTTCTTATTTACTTCAATTTTCTGAAGTGCAGGCATATTAATTGGGAATACTCTTTCTACACCTACATCTCCACTCATTTTTCTGATGGTAAATGTTTTAGTAGCTCCAGTTCCTCTTACTTGTATAACAACACCTTTAAAGAACTGAGTTCTTGTTTTTTGTCCTTCTTTAATTTCGTAGTAAGCTGTAATGGTATCTCCAGAACTAAACTTTGGAAAATCTTTCTTTTCTATGTACTTTTCTTCTACGTACTTAATTAATGAATCCATTTTAATAAATATCTAAAAAAAATTAATTCCTAGTAACATACCACGATTTTCGTCAGAGGTTATTAAGAACGGCAAATTTATGACTATTTTCAAATCTTTCAAAATTATTTTTATAGTTTTGTAAGAAATCAAGTAAACAATATGGAAAAAGTAGTTTTGGTGGATTCTAACGACAATGAATTAGGTTTGATGGAGAAAATAGAAGCTCACAAAACAGGTAGTTTGCATCGAGCTATTTCCGTTTTTTTGTTTAATGACAAAGGAGAAATGCTTTTACAACAACGAAGCAAAGAAAAATACCATTCACCACTTTGCTGGACAAATGCTTGTTGCACACATCCCCGACAAAATGAATCTTATGAAGATACAGCTCATAGAAGACTTAGAGAAGAACTGGGGATTCAAGCGGAATTAAAATACATATTTCATTTTATATATAAAGAAGATGTAGGAGGAGGATTGATAGAACACGAATTGGATTACGTTTTTATAGGAAATTATAATGATGAAGTTCCGTTTAATCCCGATGAAGTAAATGCAGTAAAGTGGATAAAAATTCAAGAATTAAATTTAGATATTCAAGAAAATCCCGAAAAATATACCGCTTGGTTCAAAATAATTTACAATCAGTATAGAAAAGAATTGCTTAAGGATTAATGTCAAAAATAATACGTAATACATGAAATTTGTCTACTTTTGAAAAAAAAGTAGACGTATCAATCTCAATTTCATGAATGCATTTCAAAATAAACTAAATACTACCGAATTACACCTTAAAAATCAAGATTATTCTATTGCGTTTCGTCGTTTAACAGATTGTGTACTCGATACTAAAAATCAAGATCTTTACAAAGAGTTTATTGATTTGAATGAAAAAATAGAATCCAATAAGCAAAAAATTGAAGAACATACCACGAAAATATTCGACTTTATTCAAAAACTACGCTCGGTAGAAATTCAAGAAAAAACAAATCTAGAACCGCTATTAGAAGCAGAAGATATTCAAAAAAGCTATGGAGGAGGGAAATTTCAATTAGGGAAAATCAATATGACAATTCATGCAGGTGATGTATGGGGATTGGTAGGCGAAAATGGAAATGGGAAAACCACACTTTTACGGATTCTTGCCAATGAGCTTACCTATGATTCTGGAATAATTCACTATAATTTACAAGATGATTTTTCTTCCACCTATGAATTAAATACCAAACTTACCTATGTGCCACAAAGAACTCCTACTTGGTATGGTTCATTAAAATCGAATTTAAAATACACAGCATCGCAATACGGTATTTTTGGAGAAGAAAACGAACTACTTACTCAAATGTACATCATTCGATTTGGACTTTGGAACTATAGAAATCATCGTTGGAGTGAACTTTCCTCAGGATATAAAATGCGTTTTGAATTAGCACGAACTTTCCTAAGAAATCCTAAAATATTACTCTTGGACGAACCACTTGCTAACTTAGATATTCTTGCTCAGCAAACCATTTTGGAGGATTTAAAAAGTCTTTCAGAAAGTATCTCAAATCCGTTAGGAATTATACTTAGTTCTCAACAGCTTTTTGAAGTAGAAAAAGTATCAGACAAAGTTCTTTTCCTAAAAAAAGGAAAACCGACACATTTAGCTTCTGCGAATGAAGAAGTTCAGCAAGCACAAACCATTTTGGAAATGGATATTCATAATTCTAGAGAAGAGCTTAATCAAGCATTAAAAGGTATTCCTTTGGAATCCATTCAATATAACGGAGGAATGTATATCATTAAAACCTCTTCGGAATTTTCTTTTAACGATGTATTAAAGCAACTATTACAACATTCTATTCAAATCAAATACGTTCGTGATATTTCTAAGTCTACGCGACGACTTTTTGTATAACTTTTAACTTATTCTATGCAACTTTTACATAAATTCTCAACATATCTACTAGAAAATTATCCTATTTCTTGGCATACTAAATGGATACAACTTCTATGCTGTGGTATTTTAATTTGGCTTATTGCTTTTATTTCGGCTTACATCTACATTGATTATGACGTTCTTCAAGGAAGTTCTTTTTATGAGTATTATTTCAGTAGCAATTTTATCTTTTTTCATATTGTGTATCTACTTATTGTAGTCGTTGTTTGGGGAATTCTATTTTATCGAAACAATCCTATAAAACATATATATCCTTTACAGAAACAATATTTCTTTAGAGTATTTTTGCAACTTTTAGTTGCCTTTTTCTTCTTGATTTCTGCGTATATTCCTTTTAATTATGGCGTTCAATTGAAAGTAAATTCTATTCTTCCTGAACAAGAAGTAATCCAAAATCAAAATATTATCAATCGAGCATATCCTTTTTTAGTAGATAATTCAGAGGCGTACTCCATCATTAGAAGAGCATATCCTAAACCTTTTCCTTTGGAGGAAGTTTCCTACGATAAAAATACAAAAAGTTGGAATTACATAAGGGACAAAACCATGTATATTCCCAATTTACAAAAACAAAAGTATATTCCCTATGACGAAATTAATCAATTTAATCCTCAATATTTTGAAGGAAATGCAACGATAATTGAAGGAAACAAATATCTTTTCTATGCTACAGAAAACCGATATGAATCGTCTGATAGTTGTACATCTTACTTGTACGTGAACGATATACCTAAACTGTCTGAATATGATTTACAAGAAAATTCTATCTATAATTTTTCGTCTATACTTGTCGATTTTACAGGAAATAATTATTCACTTGGATACTATACAAATGATATTGATGATGAGTACGTACAAGATTCAGAATTTTATGCAAAACAATATGCCAAAGATGTTCATTCTATTTTGGACAAAAAAGATAAGAATCAAATCACACAACGAATAGAAGCATTTAAAAATGTACTTTCCCAATACAGAGTAGAACATCGTATCAATACAAAAGATGTAGTTAATTATATTTACGATAAAGATTTTGGTGATTTTAAAACCAGTGTAGTTGCAAATACAGAATTTAAGAATTTAGGCAATGATGGAAATTATGCTGGAGAGGTAATGAAAACAAAAGCAGTAGATGAGGTAGAATACGCAGTTGATACAGATAATGATAGTCCTTTTGTAGCAAACGAAAGTTTACGCAATGAATACTTAAATCGAAATCTTATTTATCTAAATGAAAACCATTCTTCTTATTATTATACTAATTTTTATGCACAATCAGAACTTAGACAACTTTATCAAAATTATTATTCAAGTACAAAATATGAATCTTATGATTATATAATAGGATTCTTGATAGCAAGTATCTTTTTAGCTTGGTTTTTTATTTGGTTTGAATACACCAAAGTAGTGGATTTGCTTATTTCAATTCCCATAGCAGGAGTTATTACTACACTTACTGCTTTTATTTTAATTGCCATAAATTACAAAAGATATACTTCAGAAAACACAAATTTTTCTTTTATACTCTTTGTGTTGTTTTTGATTGTGAGTCTTACCATTCTGAGTGTATTTTCTAAAAAAACAAGTAAAAAGATTAGCAATATTTTGATGAATCTTACTCACGCAATTGCTCCTTTTCTTATTCCGTTATCTCTTGGACTTCTCTCGGTACTTACTGAATATGACGTTCCTGATAAATGTTATCGTACGCTTACAGTTCGTCCAATGGATTTTTTAATGAATCCTGAAGTATTTATTCTTACAGGAGTTTTTGGGATTTTTCTATTCATGCAACTGATACCTATTTGGAGAGCAAAGAAAGAAAATAATTGATTTGATAAATGTTCATTATTAGTATTTACTATTGATGTTTGAGATGAAATAGTCTTCTAAAGTATTAAATTCTTCTTTTTCAAAACGTTCTATTTTTTTGTTTTGTATCAAGTAAATTTCATTACAAAACTCGTATAGAGAAGATAAAATATGAGAGGAAATAAGGATTATTTTAGATTGAGATAGTTCTTGAATTTTTTTAATTAAAGCTAAATTTGATTCGATATCCAAGCCGTTAAATGGTTCGTCAAAAATGTAAAAATCAATATCCTTTTGAAAAAACAAAGAGTTTAATGCAACTTTTTTCCTCATTCCGGTAGAAAGTGATTTTATAAATTTATTTTCATCAATCGGAAATAACAATTCTTGACTTTTTAAGTCTAATTTTTTTGAATTTACCAACTGGAAGTAGAAATCATAAAATTCTTTTACTTTTAATTCTTCGTATAGGAAAGGTTCTGTAGGTAAATAACCAACTTTTTTAAACTGTATTTCTTTTTGATTAAAATAAATTCCTCCTGTAAAATCTGTTTCTTTGGTTATGGATTTAAAAAGTGTAGTTTTTCCAGCTCCATTTTTTCCAATTATTCCATAAATTCCAGCTTTGTTAAGTTTTAAATTAATACTTTGAAGTATAGTAGTATTGGAATATTTTTTTTCTTCAATATTTATTTTTAATTCATTCATCAATCGTTTGTTTTAAAAAGGTCAAACATTTTTTATACATAAAAAACATAAGTGGAATTACGAATAATAACATTTCAAGCTGAATGAATGAGCACAAAATTATCATAAATACAATTTGTTGAATAATAGGTTTTTCAAAAAACGCGTATTTCAGAATTAAATTCAATAAAGGAAAAAGTAAGCTTACAAACGAAATTACTAAAATGAAATCGTAATACTCAAATTGAAAAATAAGTAGTAAAATGACTAAAGGGAAAATGATTATACAAGAATTTTTAACAGAATTTACAATTTGATTATCAAGAAATAATTTTGAACTTATACGGTTTTTTTTCAAAAAATAAATTGGTTCTCGTGAGTTATAAATGGTAGAAATAATGAATCCTAAAATAACCAATAAAAATACAGATAAGTTATTGTTCTTACTTTCAATAATAGGAATTGATGCTAAATAAGTTAGAAGAATAAAAACAAATAAATAATTCTTTCTGAATCCAATTTTCCATTCAGGAAACTGATTGGGAAATGGATATTTTATAAAAGAATTCCCTTTAAATTGAGGGATAAAAGTCAGGATTGAAATACATAGCAAATAAATTAAAAAGTAAATAAACTCTTGATTAAATAAAAGTATAATGAGAGGTACTAAATTAAAAATCAAATATTCTACAAACAGATATAGATGTGATTTTTGAAAATTTTTATGAATAAACTTTAAATCGTTTCTATTTTGATGATAAAATAGTTGTTCTATTAGAATTAAAAACAAAGTTAAATTAGAGTATCCTCCCTGTTTTAATACGATTGCGAATAAAACAAGTAAAGTAATCCCGTAAATTGAAGGTATAGAATAATCCTGTAGATATAATTTTCTATACCTAACTACAAATATTGTCTTTAAGTATAAAATTAAACTTTTAATCAAACTTCAGAACTTTTGTAGGAGATATTTTTGAGATTATAAAAGAAGGAATCAATAAGGCAAGCATAGAAATTAGAATCAGGAAAACAGAAACTAAAATAAAATACGCAGGATTTAGGTATACAGGAACCGCTTCAAAAAAGTAATTTTCAGGATTGAGTCTTATTATTCCGTAATATTTTTGAATCAGAAGTAGAATTAAAGCAATAGCATTTCCAGCAATTAAACCAGGAATCATGATGATTAAAACATTATAGACAAAAATCATTTGAATTTTAAAGTTTGAAGTTCCTAGTGTTTTCATTATTCCTATAAACTGAGTTCGTTCAATAATTAAAATTAGAAGAATAAGTAGTAAATTAATAACTACTACAAAGAACATGATGGTTAGAATTACATAAATATTGGTGTCAAATAAATTAATCCAGCTGATGATTTGTACGTAGGTGTCGGTACTTTTTTCTATGGTATTTTCGTATCCACTTATTTTAGATAGCATAGGAGCTATCTCGTCTAAATGCTCTATATCTTTAAGGAAGATTTCGTATCCGCCAATTTCTCCATTTTTCCATTTGTTGAGTCGTTGTACGTGTTTTAAATCGCCTATTATAAAATTTTCGTCTATATCTTTTATGTCGGTTTTGAAAATTCCTTTAACTGTAAATTTCCTGTAAATAGGTTTGTTGGATTCCGAAATAAAATACATCACAAAATCATCTCCAACTTTTAATTCTAGGTTTGAAGCAATCTTTTTGGAAAGAATTACTTCATCATTATAACTTTTCTTTGAAAAATCAGGAATAGCTCCTTCTACCATGAATTTTTGAAATCGTTTTATATCAAAATCATTTGAATATCCTTTGTAGACAACACCTTCAAACCCTTTTTCTGTCCGAATAATTCCACTTTTAGATGCAAATTTTTGATAGTTGGAAACTTCGTTATAATTGTTTAGTTCCTTGAAGTTAATTCCCTTTTCTTTTAAAGGAGAACTGCTATATGAATTGTTAGTGTCAAAGCTTTTTAGTACAGCATGACCATTGAAGTCAGCAAGTTTTTCTTTGATGGATTTTTTTGCTCCAAAACCAGTAGCAATACTAAGTAGAGAAATTACAACTCCTATAGTAACAGCAACCTGACCAATACGAACAATAATCTGCGAAAGATTTTTTTTGCTATCTTTGGCAAAACTTACTCTTTTTGCAATGAACCAAGATAAATTCAATACTTCTTTTTATTTAAGCTTCAAATATACAATAATTCTCTTTCTTGTTTTTAATGCATTTAGTTGTTCGGCACAAACATCAAATCCAAGTGAAACAACACAAAAAATAATTGAAGATAATTCTAATGATGAAATAGAATTAGTAGAAAATAATGAACAATTGCCAATAATAGTAGGAGCAGAACAACCTCAAAAGTATATTTCGCTTTTAAAAGGGAAAAAAGTAGGAGTTGTTACCAATCAAACAGGAGTTATTAAGTACATTCATGAATACGATTGTCAGAATTATTTTGACTTTATGAAAGAAAAATGCAAGGACGACGAAACCATTCATTTGGTAGATTTTTTAGTGAATTCGGGTGTAGAGGTGAAAAGAATTTTTGCTCCAGAACATGGATTTAGAGGAGAGGCAGATGCTGGAGAAACCGTAAAAAATGGAAAAGATATAAAAACCAATATTCCTATAATTTCACTTTACGGAAAGAATAAAAAACCAACTAGAGAACAAATTTCAGATTTAGATATAATTCTTTTTGATATTCAAGATGTTGGAGCTCGATTTTATACCTATATATCGACACTTCATTATGTTATGGAAGCAGCTAAAGAGTATGGAGATAAACAGGTACTGGTTTTAGATCGTCCTAATCCAAACGCGCATTATGTAGATGGTCCTGTTTTAGATAAGAATTATGAATCTTTTGTGGGAATGCATCAAGTTCCGATTGTTTATGGAATGACAATAGGAGAATATGCCAAAATGATAAACGGAGAACGTTGGTTAAAAGATGGAATTCAAGCCAATTTGAAGGTAATTGAACTAAAAAACTACACTCATGATTCTCGTTATTCTTTGCCAGTAAAGCCTTCTCCTAATTTACCAAATGATAAATCTATAAATTTATATCCAAGCACTTGTTTTTTTGAAGGAGCAAATGTCTCCGAAGGAAGAGGAACAAATATGCAGTTTCAAGTGTATGGTTCTCCTTTTTTAAGTAAAACGGAATTTTATTTTGTTCCTGAACCTAATGAAGGTGCAAAGTCTCCGCGATTCCAAGGACGGAAGTGTTATGGGAAAGATTTAAGAAATGAAGAGTTTTTATCAGAAATTAAGCTTTCATATTTAATTGATGCGTATAAAAATTACAACTCGATAGAGTCTTTTTGGATTAAAAATTCGGGTAGCTTTTGGATTGATAAACTTGCAGGAACAGATAAATTGAGAAAACAAATTGATGCAGGAAAAACAGAAGCAGAAATAAAAGAATCTTGGAAAGCAGATTTAGAAGAATTTAAAAATATACGTTCTAAGTATTTAATTTATCCGTAAAATAAAATAATAATGTCTATAAAAGATAAACAACAACAACTCGTAGAAGACTTTTCTTTTTTTGATGATTGGCAAGAAAGATACGAGCATTTAATCTCTCTTGGGAAGTCGTTGAAATCGTTTCCCGAAGAATTAAAAACCGAAGATAGAATCGTGAAAGGTTGTCAGTCGCAAGTGTGGATTGATGCAAAATACCAAGATGGGAAACTTATTTTTAATGCTGATTCCGATGGTATTTTACCAAAAGGAATTGCTGCTCTTTTGGTTCAGGTATTTTCGGGAGAAAAGGTAGAGGATATTGTAAATGCAGATACAAATTTCCTTCAAGAGATTGGTTTTCAAGAATTTCTATCTCCTTCTCGTGCAAACGGAATGCTTGCGATGATAAAGCAAATAAAGTTTTACGCAGTGGTGTACAAAACTAAAAATGAGCAGAAGTAAGATACTAATTTTTCGTTTTTCTTCGTTTGGAGATGTTGCAATGACAGTTCCTGTGCTTAAAGCATTTGCTAATCAGAATCCGAATGTGGAACTAATCATGGTTTCCAATAAAAAGTTTAAAGCATTGTTTGAAGATGTTCCTAACTTAGAATTTTATGGAGTCGATTTAAAGAACTATAAAGGTGTTTTAGGTTTATATAAATTATTTAGTGAATTAAAACAGTTTAAAGCAACGCATCTCATTGATTTACACAATGTTTTGCGAACTAAAATACTTAAACTTTTTTTTAGAAGTACTTCGATAAAAATTAATACATTAGAAAAAGGAAGAGAGGAGAAAAAGGAATTAACTCAAAAAAAATACAAGAAATTAAAGCAATTAAAAACCATGCACGAAAGGTACGCAGATGTGTTTCGTGAAGCTGGTTTTACGCTAGATTTACCAAAGAATAAAATTAAATTAAAAAAAGATATTCAAAATATAGGAATTGCACCTTTTGCTCGTTACAGTGAAAAAATGTATCCGATTGAAAAAATGAAGAAAGTTGCTTTAGAATTAGCGAAAAGTGGAAAAAATATAGTTCTATTTGGAGGAGGAGATTCTGAAATAAGTGAATTAAAAACTTGGGAAAAATTACACTCAAACATTACAAGCCTCGCAGGTACACTTTCCTTGAAAGGAGAATTAGAAAAAATAAAAGAGTTAGATGTTTTGGTAAGTATGGATTCTGCAAATATGCATTTGGCATCATTGTTAGAAATTCCTTGTCTTTCCATTTGGGGAAGCACTCATAGATATGCGGGTTTTTTAGGATTTAATCAATCAGAAGAGAATGTAATTGAAGTAAACCTAGAATGTCGTCCTTGTTCTATTTTTGGGAATAAAACTTGTTTTAGAGGAGATTTAATGTGTATGAATTCAATAAGAGAAGAAGAAGTGATTTCTAAATTAGTATAAATTACACTTGTTGCAGCTTATGTATTTAATGGAAAGCTTTGTATACAAGGTAAAATATAATTCCATAAGTCCAATTTTATTAGTAGTTTTGTAGCGTTCTTGGAACAATAGTTTTATATAATTATGAGGGAATTAAAGATAAGTTATCAATTAGATGATATTGATAGACAGATACTGAATTATTTGGTAGAGAATACAAGAATGCCTTTTACCGAGATTGCAAAATTAATGAATGTTTCGGCAGGAACGATTCATGTGCGAATGAAAAAACTGGAAGATTCTGGGATTATTCAAGGGAGTTCCCTTTCTTTAGATTATCAAAAATTAGGTTATTCATTCGTTGCTTATGTTGGTATTTTATTAACGAAAACAAATAAAACACAGTCAGTATTAGATAAATTAAAAAGTATTCCTAATGTAACTGTTGCTCATATTGTATCAGGGAAGTACAATATATTCTGTAAAATACGAGCAATTGACACTCATGATGCAAAAGAAGTAATTTTTAAAATTGATGAAATAGAAGATATACTACGTACAGAAAGTATGATTTCTATGGAAGAAAGTTTTAATGACAAAAGTCGTCTAATGCAAATAATATTTAAAAAATGACACAAGAAGAAAAAGATATATATTTAAAATTCGGATTAGCAGGGAGTATGGTTCTCTTTGGATTTGATGGAGAGGATTTAAAAGTGCTTATTCATCAGAAGAAAGACGAACCATTTAAAGGTGCATATTTGCTTCCTGGTAGATATATCAAGACTGATGAAGCAATAGATCCTGTTATAAAAGAATTAATGCATCATCATACAGGAGCAGAATACGCATATATGGAACAGCTTAAAGCGTTTCCAAAAGTATTTAGAAATCCAGAAGGAAGAATCATTAACATTTCATACTATGCACTTGTAAAAATAGATGAGGAAATGTTACAAAAAACAGAAAAACGAAAAGGGATTTGGGTTAATTACGATGAAATCCCTGATTTGGCTTATGATCACAATGAAATTGTAGAATATGCAAAAGAGCGTTTAAAAAGGAGAGTAAAAAGAAGACCGATAGGTTTTTTCTTACTTCCTAAATTATTTACGATAGGAGAACTGCAAAAACTATATGAAAAGTCGCTTAATAAAGAATTAGATAAACGTAATTTTAGAAAAAAAATATTCAAATCAGAACTGATTATTCCAACAGAACATACAAAACCAGGACCACGAAAAGACTCGGTGCTTTATAAGTTTGATGAAGATAAGTACGAAAAATTAACATTAAAAGGATACGATTTTTTATTCTAAAAACATGATTTCTATAGGAACACATCCTTTTCGTTGGACGCTATTCGGAATGTTATTTTTTTCATCAATTGTTTTGTTTAGAATAGTTGTAGGTTTAAAAGATATCTATATGGAAAACGCAGAAGATTCATTCTTTTTCTTTTCCATTTTTTGTTTTGTGCTTAATTTATATTCCATTTATGCGGTTTATAAATACAAGAAAATAGGTGTTTATTTGTTTCCTATATCGTTATTTTTAGAGATTATATATTATATTCTTTTCGGAGGTTGGTTGATTGATAATGTTGTTGGTATTTTTTGGTATATAGGATTTGGTTTGTTACCAATAATTCCTAATTGGAAACTGTTTAAAAGTATGATATAATTAAATCAAAATAAAGATAATATAATACAGATTTAATGCATTAATTGCAAAATCTTTTGTAAAATTGTGAATTAATTTTTTAGTATGGAAGCATTAGTAGTAGGGATTTTTATAGTAGGATACTTTTTAATCACGATTGAACATACATTAAAGCTAGATAAAACTGTTCCTGCAGTTATAATGGCAGCTTTGTGTTGGGCAGTTATTGCTATTTTTGGACTTGAACTTTATGATATACAAGATGGTTTAGTTCCTGTAAAAGACGGTTTGATGAAGGATTCTCATTTAATGAATGGTCTTACAAGTGCGGGATTATCACCAGAAGAAATTAATCATGAGCTTACTATAGAAAGTGTACTGCATTCGCTTAGTCATCATATTGCAAAGATTTCAGAAATTCTTATCTTTTTGATAGGAGCAATGACCATAGTGGAAATTATAGATTTACATAAAGGTTTTTCTATAATCAAAAAATACATAAAAACACGTAGTAAAAAGAAATTGCTTTGGATTGTTGCTATTTTGGCATTTGTGTTATCGGCAATCATAGACAACCTAACTTCCACCATTGTTTTGATTACCATACTTAGGAAATTAATTACCAAGAAAGATCAGAGAATGTGGTATGTGGGAATTATAATTATCGCTGCAAATGCAGGAGGTGCTTGGTCGCCAATAGGAGATGTTACCACTACAATGTTATGGATTGGTAAGAAAGTAACACCTCTAAAATTAATAGAGTTCGTATTATTTCCGTCTATACTATGTATGTTGATTCCTGTGTTAATTGCTCAACGAAACAAGGCATTTCAAGGTAATTTTGAATTAGAAGATGATGCAAATCAAATTACGTATAAAAATTCTGATTTGATGTTTTTTGTAGGTATCGGAATGATAATATTTGTTCCTATTTTTAAATCAATTACACATTTACCTCCTTATGTTGGAATGCTTCTTTCTATGGGAGTAGTATGGTTAGTTGCAGAAATTGCAAACAAAGGAAACTTTAAAAAAGGTATGAGTGTAATTAATAATGAGTTATCTCCAGAGGAAAAGCACCAGAAAAGAAAGGATTTTATACAAGAGTTAAAAGGAATGTCTGCACATCACGCTCTTTCTAAGATTGAGATGTCTAGCATATTATTCTTTTTGGGTATTCTTATGGCAGTTGCTGCTCTAGAATCATTAGGTTACTTGTTTGACTTTGCAAAAATATTGGATAATTTATTCCCTATGGAAATCATGGTAATGCTTATGGGACTTGGCTCTGCGGTTATTGATAACGTACCTTTGGTTGCGGCATCTTTGGGAATGTTTCATGAAGCTACTGATTCTGAATTATGGCACTTTATTGCATTTTCTGCAGGAACAGGAGGTAGTATGCTGATTATAGGTTCTGCTGCAGGAGTTGCTGCTATGGGAATGGAAAAAATTAGTTTTGGTTGGTATCTAAAAAATATGACATGGCTTGCTTTTCTAGGATTTTTTCTAGGTAGTTTATGTTTTGTGTTTTTTGGCTATATAGGTCTTTATCAGCATCATTAAATTTTACCTGTTAAATATAGAACAATTTGTTATTCTGTTGTTTTCTATGTCGAAAATACAAAATATGAAAATATAAAGTTGTAATTTTGCATCGAATTTAAAAATAACATAATGGATTACTCTTTTGTTAAATCGTTGCATGGAAACTTTGGTATACTTGCATTTCTACTATTAATTGTGCTTTTTTTGCGTACTCTGTATGATTTCATTAATAAAAATGAAAAACTAGGGACGGTACGAAAAATTTCTAAATATACTACCTTAACAGTTCATATTCAATTGATTCTAGGTGTTGTATTTTTGATTATGAACTCATTTATCTTGGAAAACCTTTCAGGTAAAATAGCGGGAAGTTCGGTTTCTTATATTGAACATATGGCGAGTAACCTTATAGCGATAGTATTGATTACTATTTTTAATGCTAAACTAAAAAGAGCGGATAAGATTACGCCGTCATTACTGGTAATATTAGTAGTTTCTATGGTTTTATTGTCTAGAGTTGTACCACTTATAATGAATATATTAAAATAAAATAATTATGAAAATAGCTGTTGTAGGAGCTACTGGATTGGTAGGTAGCGAAATTTTAAAAGTTCTTGAAGAAAGAAATATACAAGTGTCAGAATTAATTCCTGTTGCATCAGAGCGTTCGGTAGGAAAAAAAATCACTTTTAAAGGTAAGGAATATGAGGTTGTAAGTTACCAAACTGCTATTGATAAAAAACCAAATATTGCAATATTTTCTGCAGGAGGAGGAACATCATTAGATTTAGCTCCTAAGTTTGCAGAAGTAGGAACTACAGTAGTAGACAATTCATCGGCATGGAGAATGGATCCTACTAAAAAATTAGTAGTACCAGAAGTTAATGCAAACGTTCTCACAAAAGAGGATAAAATTATAGCAAATCCTAATTGTTCAACGATTCAAATGGTGCTGGTATTAAAACCTTTACACGATAAGTACAAGATAAAAAGAGTCGTTGTTTCTACCTATCAATCAGTAACAGGGACAGGGAAAGCAGCGGTAGATCAGTTAATGAATGAGAGAAAAGGAGTAGAAGGAGAAAAGGTATATCCATACAATATTGATTTGAATGTACTTCCTCATATAGATGTATTCCAAGATAATGGCTATACAAAAGAGGAGATGAAAATGATAAAGGAAACCAATAAAATACTTGGAGATGATTCCATTAGAGTAACTGCAACTACAGTTAGAATTCCTACAATAGGAGGACATTCAGAAGCAGTAAATATAGAATTTGAAAATGATTTTGACTTAGAAGATGTTAAAAAGATACTTTCTGAAATGCCAGGAGTGGTATTGCAAGATGATCCTAAAAATCTAATATATCCAATGCCATTGACTGCTCACGGAAAAGATGAGGTTTTTGTAGGAAGAATTAGAAGAGATGAATCAAACCCAAATACCTTAAATTTATGGTGTGTGGCAGATAATTTAAGAAAAGGAGCTGCTACAAATGCAGTACAAATTGCGGATTATTTAATTCAGAATGGATTAGTATAATTTTTAAGGATATATTTATTTTAAAGAAGCTAAAATAAATAAGATTCTAAAAACAATAACAACCTAAACTCAATTGATAAGGAGTTTAGGTTGTTTTCATTATGGCCTTTATCATAATGAAATCTTTGCGAGATAATTTTAGAATTATTTCCGTTATTGTTGGTGTCTTTACCGATAATAAAAAGTAATGAATTTAGTTTTTTTGCTTTTTATCTGTAATGTCCATACAGAGAATGTACCACAATATTAACCGACGTAGTCAACCCTTTCGTGTGGTAAGTAAGGATAATATCATTGAGAAGCGGGATAATATTTTTGAAAAATATACATTTTTATTACTTTTGTTCATAACTAAATTCTAAAAATAACATGAAAAAATCGATTAAACATCTAAGCATTATAATTCTTACTTTGATTATCTCAAACTTTGTTTCAGCACAGTTAGTCCGTACAAACCTTTCACTTACAAATCCTGAAAGAGTTACAAGAATAGAGAAGAAAAAAGTGAAAAGTATTTACATCGAGAATATGCAAAATGTATACTTTACAAAAGGAGATAAATTCAAACTTGAAATAGAAAGTGATAAAAAAACCATTCAAAATATCTCTACTGATTTAAATTCAGGACATTTGCGAATTTATGTTCCAAGAGGTTACAAAACAGCAAGTAGTAATATTTACATTACGTATGCAGAAAATGACCTAGAGTTAAAAGTAAATGGAATCTCTATTTTAGAGTTTGCAGATAAATTTGATTTTAGAAGACTTTACATCAATATAGACGGTATTGCTGAAACCATTTTCAAAGCAAATGCCGATGAGATTGAGCTTCTTGCTAATAACTTAAGAGAAATTAATTGTGACTTTGAATCTAAAACGTTTAAATTCGAAGGAGAAAATATAAAAGAAGCGGACTTTAAAGGTCAAGCAGAAAAAGCTACTTTTATGTACAAAAAAATAAACGACCTTGATGCAAAAGAATATAAGATAGGTGAATTATCATTAGAAACTCTACGTTCAGGTTCTCAAAAATTTGATGTAACGGGAGAAGCAAAAGTAGATGCTATTTATTGCGACTCACTTTCTTTTACAGGAAACCCAAACATAATCGGAGAAAAAGACGAAACCTGCGAATTTACCAAAGACTAAATGCTCAACAAAAAAACAAAATACGCATTTCATGCTCTTACTTTTATAGGAAAACAGAATCCTGAAAATAGAGTTCAAGTAAAAGACATCTCTAAAGAAACAAATATTTCTAAAAAATTTTTAGAATCCATTCTTTTAGATTTAAAAAATGCTGGAATTCTTCAGAGTAAGAGCGGAAAAGGCGGAGGATACTCTCTTAATAAAACTCCAAAAGAAATAGAGCTTGCTACTATTTTTAGAATGTTTAATGGACCTATTGCATTACTTTCCTGTGCCAGTTTAAACTACTATCAGTCATGCGACGATTGTAAAAACGAAGTTGAATGTGGTCTTAGAAAAATAATGATGCAAGTACGAGACGAAACCTTAAAAATTCTACAAAATAAAACACTACAACACATAATTGATTTAGAAATAAATCCAAACAATAAACCTCAAACAACTGATTACAAATAACTTAATCTCTATTTTAATAAAAACACTTCAAAAGTATACTAATATTATAGATTTTTAGTATTTTTGCAAAAGAATTTATTCAAACAATGGAAAATATAAAAGGTAACATAAATCTAGACAAACTAAACAACGACATTAAAAATCTTTCGTTAGAAGATGCCATAACCTTAGTTAGTAGACAATTTGAAGGAAAAAAAGTTTTTTCTACATCTTTTGGGATAGAAGATCAACTTTTAACTCACGTACTCAATGAACTGAATCTCAACATAGAAGTATTTACCTTAGATACAGGAAGATTATTCGAAGAAACATACAATACTTTTCATAGAACCCAAGAGAAATATAAAAATATCAGTATAAAAACATACTTTCCTTTGCAGTCAGATATAGATACATACATTAGAGAAAATGGCGTTAATGGATTTTATAACTCTGTGGAACAAAGAAAAGAATGCTGTAGAATTAGAAAAGTTGTTCCTCTTGGTCAAGCATTACAAGATGCTCAACTTTGGATAACAGGAATACGTGCAGAGCAGTCAGATAATAGACAAGACATGAATTTTCTAGAGTTTGACGAAAAATACCAACTCGTTAAATTTAATCCTCTGCTTAATTGGAAATTAGAAGAAGTTGAAGATTTTGTCTATAAAAATACCATTCCGTTTATCAGTTTATACAAAAAAGGATTCAAATCAATTGGTTGTGCTCCATGTACACGTGCAATTCAAGAAGGAGAAGATTTCCGTGCAGGACGTTGGTGGTGGGAAAATCCTACAAAAAAAGAATGTGGATTACACGAATAAAAATAAATAGTAGATAAAATCATACCTTTGTAAATCAAAAAAATAGAAACATATAAAAATGTCAAATACTGTTTTAAAAAACCTAGAAGAAGAAGCAATTTACATAATGAGAGAAGTTGCAGGACAATTTAATAATCCCGCAATTTTATTTTCAGGTGGAAAAGACTCTATTACGTTGGTTCATCTTGCAATCAAAGCTTTTGCTCCAGCAAAATTCCCTTTCCCTCTTGTTCATATAGATACAGGACACAACTTCCCAGAAACTATTCAATTTAGAGATGAATTAGTAGAAAAAATTGGTGCAAACCTAATTGTAGGTAATGTGCAAGACAGCATTGATAACGGTACTGCAAAAGAAGAAACTGGAAAATATGCAAGTAGAAATGCATTACAAACCACTACTTTACTAGAAACCATCGAAAAAAACAAATTTGATGCGTGTATCGGTGGTGCAAGACGAGATGAAGAAAAAGCTCGTGCCAAAGAGCGTGTTTTTTCAGTTAGAGATGATTTTGGACAATGGAATGAAAAATTACAACGTCCAGAGCTTTTTGATATGTACAACGGAAAAATACACAATGGAGAAAACGTTCGTGTATTCCCAATTAGCAATTGGACAGAACTCGATGTTTGGAACTACATCAGAAGTGAAAATATAGAAATCCCTAGCATTTATCTTGCTCACACAAGAGATGTTTTCGTACGTGATGGTCAGCTAATGCCTGTTTCTGATTACATCGTAATGGACGGAGAAGAAACCTTTAAAACTTCAGTACGTTTCCGTACAGTTGGAGATATGTCTTGTACTTCTGCGGTAGAATCAGAAGCAACAGAACTCGATGATATCATAGATGAAATTGCAGGTTCTTCTATCTCTGAAAGAGGTGCTCGTATGGACGATAAACGCTCCGAAGGTGCAATGGAAGAAAGAAAAAAACAAGGATATTTTTAGTGAATGATAAATTTATAATTATAAATTATTGCAAATCACAAATAAAGCACATTCTAAAATTTTATCATTAAGTAAATTTGTTTTGAAAAACAACCAAAACATATAAACAACAAGACATTCATAACTCATAATTACAATAACGTGGATATACTAAAAATAGCAACAGCAGGTAGCGTAGACGACGGAAAAAGTACTTTAATCGGAAGACTATTATACGAAACGAATTCTTTAAAAGATGACCAACTAGAACATATCGAACACAAAAGTAAATCTCGTGGTTACGACTATATGGATTTTTCGCTTGCAACCGATGGTCTTCTTACCGAACGTGAACAAGGAATTACTATAGATGTTTCACATATTTATTTTTCAACTCCAAAAAGAAGATTTATTATTGCTGATTCTCCAGGACACGAAGAGTATACACGAAACATGATTACTGGTGCTTCTACTTCACAAGCAGCAATTATTTTACTTGATGCCAGAAAAGGAGTTATCAAACAAACAAAAAGACATTTTTACATCACTCAACTACTTGGAATCAAGCATATAGTAGTAGCTATAAATAAAATGGATTTAGTAGATTATTCTGAGGAAAGATACTTTGAAATCCTTAAAGATTTCCAAAATCTGAATCATTCTTTTGGAATTGCTACTTCTGATATTAGATTTATTCCTATTTCAGCATTAGCTGGAGATAACATTGTTTCTCATTCAGAAAATATGAGTTGGTATAAAGGAAGTCCGTTATTAGAAATCCTTGAAAGTATAGATACACAGGATAACACTTATCATGATAATGTATTACAAGTGCAGTATGTTATTCGCCCTAGAAAAGCAGAATTGCATGATTATAGAGGATTTGCAGGAAAAATGAGAAGCGGAGTTTTGGAAGTTGGTGACGAAATAAAAGTATTCCCTTCAGGAAGAGTTTCAAAAATAAAATCCATAGAAAAGTACGGAGAATCTATCAACACCTTAGCTCAAAACGAAAATGGAACAATCCTTTTAGAAGATGAAGTTGATATTTCAAGAGGAGATACCGTTATTTCTAAAAATTCAACCGTACAAGATGCCAAAATCATAAATGCAAATGTTTGTTGGATGCAATCAGAATCGTTAGTTCCAGGTAAAATGGTTTTTGTACAACAAGGAATTCATCGCGTAAAAGGGAAAATAAAACAGGTAATTAATAAAATAAACCTTGAAACCTTAGAAACATCAGAAGCAACAGAATTAAATCTTAACGATATAGGAGAGGTACAGATTCAGTTAGCAAATCCTATTTTAAATATTCCTTATAGCGAAAATAATAAATTAGGTACTTTCATTATCATCGATGAATTGTCTAACAATACTGCAGGTGCAGGATTTTTAAATTAAATAGGAAAACTCCGAATTTAAAAGCTCAAAATGAACCTAGAAACCAATACTTTAATTGATAAAATTTCCACCTTACTCGAAGTTTCTCGAACTAAGGTAGTTACTGCTATCAATCAAACGATGGTTTTAACTTATTTTGAAATCGGGAAAATGATTGTAGAAGAAGAGCAAAACGGGAGCAGTCGTGCTGAATATGGAAAGCATACTCTTGCTGATGTTTCTAAAAACCTAACTCAGAAATTTGGCAAAGGTTTTTCAGTTGATAATTTATCTAATATGAGAAAGTTTTACTTAACATATTCAGATAAAAATTCAATTTCCGAGACAGTGTCTAGGAATTTCAAAAACGAAGAAAATAAATTTAATTTATCAATTCGTCAGACACTGTCTGACAAATTCAAATTAAGTTGGTCTCATTACCTTAAACTAATGAGAATTCAAGATGAAAATGAACGTAGCTTCTATGAAATTGAATCCGTAAAAAATAACTGGAGTTTAAGAGAGTTAAAAAGACAATACAACTCTGCTTTATATACTAGATTAGCTTTATCTAAAAATAAACATGAAATACATCAACTTTCCAAGCAAGGACAAACTATAGAAAATGCAAAAGATTTAATCAAAGACCCTTATATCTTAGAGTTTTTAGATTTACCTGAAAAAAGTTTTTATTCCGAAAGCGATTTAGAGAAAGAGTTAATTGATAAATTAGAACACTTTCTTTTAGAATTAGGAACTGGTTTTACCTTCGTAGCAAGGCAAAAAAGAATTACTTTTGATGAGAAACATTTCAAAATAGATTTAGTTTTTTATAATAGAATCCTAAAATCGTTTATTCTAATTGACTTAAAAATTGGCGAATTAAAACATCAAGACTTAGGACAAATGCAGATGTATGTTAATTATTATGATAGAAATGTAAAATTAGATAACGAAAATAAAACCATTGGTATTGTACTTTGTCAAGACAAAAGCAATGCTGTAGTAGAATATACATTACCAGAAAAAAATAATCAAATTTTTGCTAGTAAATATTTAACAGTATTGCCAAGCAAAGAAGATTTAATTCAATTACTAATTAAACAATAAACAATAAAATGCAAAGTTTTAGAACCGAAATAGAAAACCCAGTTGTTGAACAAGAAATCATTGAATTAGAAAAAAAGATTCATGCGTTCAAAAGTGGAAAAATGGATGAAGACCGATTCAGAAGTTTACGTCTTGCTCGTGGAGTATACGGACAACGTCAAGAAGGTGTACAAATGGTGAGAATCAAAATTCCTTACGGAAAAATATCTGCAAAGCAACTCGTTCGTATTGCCGATATTTCCGATGAGTATTCTAGAGGAAATCTTCACTTGACTACTCGTCAAGACATACAGATTCACTACGTTTCTTTGGATAAAACTCCCGAACTTTGGAATAAATTAGCAAAAGACGATATTACCTTACGAGAAGCGTGTGGAAATACAGTACGAAACGTAACTGCTTCTATCTATGCAGGAATCGATAAACATGAAGCTTTCGATTGTTCTATTTATGCACAAAAACTATTTGAATACTTCCTACGAAATCCTATTTGTCAAGAAATGGGAAGAAAATTCAAAATTGCTTTTTCTTCTTCCGAAATTGATGATGCATTTACTTTTGTTCATGATTTAGGTTTTATTCCTAAAATTAAAGATGGATTAAAAGGATTTAAAGTTCTACTTGGTGGAGGAATCGGTTCGCAACCTCGCCATGCAGATGTGGTATACGAGTTTTTAGAAACAAATAAATTAATTCCTTTTACGGAAGCTGTAATCCGAATATTCGACCAATACGGAGAAAGAAATAGAAGGAATAAAGCAAGAATGAAATTTTTAATTCAAGAAATTGGATTAGAAGAATTTTTACAGCTTGTAGAAAAAGAGCTCAAAGTAGTTACTCAGCAATCGTATGAAATCGAATACAAAGAAATTCCTTTTACCAAAGCTGAAATCATAAAAAAAGAAATACCTACAGAACTTCAAAGTCAATTTGAAAATTGGAAACTAAATAATGTAATTCCTCAGAAACAAGAAGGTTACTACGCAGTAGGAGTCAAACTTACCACAGGAGATATTCACTCAGATAAAGCACGTATTCTTGCAGACATTATCGAGTTATACACAGGTAACGACACACGAATAACTGTTGGGCAAAACTTTTTACTAAGATATGTACCTAAAGATAATTTAGAAGCTCTGTTTTTAGCATTAAACGAGTTAGGTATTGCAAATGCTGGATTTCAAAAACTAAATGATATTGTCGCTTGTCCTGGAACGGATACCTGTAATCTAGGAATTGCAAATTCTATGGGATTATCTAGAGTTTTAGAAAAAACAATCGAGGAAGAATATCAAGATTTGATTAACGAAGAAGATATTTCTATAAAAATCAGCGGTTGTATGAATGCGTGTGGACAACATACCATTGCAAATATTGGTTTCCAAGGAATGACCATAAAATCAGGAAAAAATATCGCTCCTGCTTCGCAGGTTCTACTTGGTGGTGGAATCGTAGGCGATGGACAAGGAAGATTTGCTGACAAAGTTTTAAAAGTTCCTTCTAAACGTTCTCCCGAAGTTCTTCGTTGGATTCTAGATGATTTTAAATCAAATAAAGAAAACAAAGAAACTTTTAATGCGTACTACGATAGACAAGGAAAAGATTATTTCTATCAAAACCTAAAAGACTATTCTGACGCTACAGATTTGGCTGATTCTGATTTCATTGATTGGGGAGATGAAGAAAAATACGAAAAAGCAATTGGTGTAGGAGAGTGTGCTGGTGTTACTATCGATTTAGTACAAACTTTATTCTTTGAAGCTGATGAAAAGTTAGAATCTGCAAAAAGATATTTAGATAACAAGCAATTTTCTGACTCTATTTATACCTCCTATACCGCTCAGTTACAAGCTGCAAAAGCATTATTAACAAGCAAACAAATTGTTTCAAATTCACAAGTAAGTATTATTTCTACTTTCGATGAAAACTTTGAGCAAATCAAAGCGGAAAAACAGTCTTCTTTTGCGGATTTAATTAATAAAATGAAGAAAAATCAACCAACAGAAGAGTTTGCAGAGCAGTACTACAGCCAAGCGAAGGAATTAGTAGAACTTTTTAAATCTTGGAAGTAAATTTGTATATTTGTAATACTAGATTTAGTTTATGAAAAATAAAGATGATTTTGACGAAGTGTCTATTATTAAAGAAGTTAGTATAGATATCGCTAAGCAAATTGAAAGAGAAAATAAAGCATTTGGGTTAACTTCTATGTTTACCAAAAATAATAAAACGTATTTAAAAAAATCTGATGGTTCTATCTCTGAAATAAAAAAAGCATCAAATCAACCTTTAAAATCATCTTTAAAACTAAAAAAAGGAACAGTGCTTTATGCAAAATAAAATAAGAATTTTTGCAGGTCCTAATGGTTCTGGTAAAACAACTTTGTATAATAGCTTGTCAAAAAAGTATAATTTCGGTTCTTTTATAAATGCTGATTTAATCGAAGAAAAACTAATAAATAGAGGTTATATCGATTTAGAAGAATATCGCATAAGTTCCAATCAAAATGAATTAAATAAATTTAAGAAACTAGAAAAAAGTATAAGTTTATTTAAAAAAGCTAATCAAGAAAATTTTGAAATAAATATTATTATAAAAGAAAATTTTATCATCAATAAATCAGAATCTATTAATAGTTATAGTGCATCTTTTATTTCCTCATTTTTGAGAAATTTAGCATTAAAAAGTAATCAAACTTTTTCTTATGAAACTGTTTTATCTCACCCTTCTAAAATAAATGAATTTAAACAGGCTAAAAAATCAGGTTTTAGAACTTATTTATATTTTCTTTGCACTGATGACTATAACAAAAATATAAATAGAGTTAAGAATAGATTTTTAAAAGGAGGACATGCTGTTTCAGAAGATAAAATTATAGATAGATACTCAAAATCACTTGAAAATATTTTTGAATCTATTCAGGTAGTTGATAAAGCATTCTTAATAGATAATTCTGGAGAAAAGTTTAAACTAATTAGTGAAATTGACAATGGGAAAATCATTAAGATTTTAAGTAATGAAATTCCTTATTGGTTTGAAAAGTATATCTTTAATAAATTTGAGTTTTAAATGAGTAAACAAGGAAAAGTATATCTAGTTGGTGCAGGTCCTGGAGATCCAGAGCTACTTACGTTAAAAGCTCATAAATCCATCGTTAATGCCGATGTGATTTTATATGATGCATTGGTAAGTAAATCCATTATTAATTTAAATCCTCTTGCAGAAAAAATATTCGTAGGGAAAAGAAAAGGATTTAAAGCAATGGAGCAAACTGAAATAAACCAACTATTAGTAGAATTAGCTTTCCTTGGAAAAAATATCATTCGATTAAAAGGTGGAGATCCTATGGTGTTTGGTCGTGCCCATGAAGAAATTTTACATTGTAAAATTCATAACATTGAATGTGAAATAATTCCTGGAATTGCATCGTACAGTGGAATTGCATCTGCAAATAAAATACCATTAACCAAAAGAAATGAACAGGAAAGTTTCTTTATAACCACTGGATTTACAACTAATGGAGAAGTTTCAAAAGATATAACTCTTGCTGCAAAATCCTCTGCAACAGTTGTGGTTCTAATGGGAATGTCTAATTTAGATAAGATAGTAGAAATCTTTAAAAAATACCAAGATGAAAGCTATCCTGTGGCAATTATTCAGAATGGAACTACATCTCTAGAAAAATCTATTGTAGGAAACCTTTCAAACATACTAGAATTAGTACAAGAATCAGAAATTTCAAATCCAGCAAATATTATCTTTGGACATGCCGTTACAGATGAAATTACGGAGTATAAAAATTTAATTTTAGAAGAATGAAAAGATTTATTATAATCAATTTTTTAGTTTTATTTTTCATAAATAATAATAATGCTCAATCTAAAATAGATAGTATTCATACTGTTTTATTAAATGGTGCAAAATATGGAAATGTAAAAGAAATTAAATCAGCTTTAAAATTAAATGCTGATGTTAATATAAAAAATACAGAAGGACAAACTCCTTTGTATTTAGTAGCTAAATTATGTCGTTTTGATTTAGTAAAATTATTAGTTGAAAAAGGTGCTGATGTAAATACTCAAGGAAATGATAAAATTAGTCCTTTACATTGGGCGGTTGAATTTAATAATATTAAAATCATTTCTTATTTAATACAAAACAATGCAAATATTAACCTTAGAGATGGATTAAATGAAACTCCTCTTCATTGGGCAGGTTGGACTGGAAATATTGAATCAGCAAAAATTTTATTAGAAAATGGTGCTAATCCGTTAAGTGAAAATAATGGAGGTACAACTCCTTTAGATTTAAGTATAATGCAAGAGCATATAAAACTAGAGAAATTATTTAGAAAATTTTCCAATAAAAAGAATCGTAAACCGTAACTCTAAAATCACTAAATTGTAGACTATGAATACTATGTATCCCATATTTTTAAAAACTGAGCAATTAAATATTCTAATTGTTGGTGGAGGATATGTTGCATTAGAGAAGTTGCAGTTTTTACTAAAAAGTTCTCCTAATTCAAAAGTTATGCTTGTTGCTCCTATGATTCGTAATGAAGTTAGAGAATTAGTAGAAAAGTTTGAAGTTACATTAATAGAAAGCTCTTATAAAAAAGAATACTTAGAAAATAAACACATCGTAATCGCTACTACAGACTCTCCTGAAGTCAATCAAAAAGTATACGATGATTGTAGAGAGAAAAGTATACTAGTAAACGTAGCAGACAATCCACCTTTATGTGATTTCTATATGGGAGGAATCGTTACCAAAGGAAACTTAAAAGTTGCTATTTCTACTAATGGGAAATCTCCCACTCTTGCAAAAAGATTTAGACAAATGTTAGAAGAAATTCTTCCTGAAGAAATTGATGATTTACTAGAGAATTTAAACAATTATAGAAAAACCTTAAAAGGTAATTTCGAAGAAAAAACAAAAAAATTAAACGAATTAACTAAAGAATTAATTACACAAAAATGATAAAAACAGACATTATTATTATTGGAGCAGGTCCCGTAGGTTTATTTACCATATTCGAAGCAGGATTAATGAAGCTAAAATGCCATGTTATTGATGCATTACCTCAAGTTGGAGGTCAATTATCTGAAATATATCCCAAAAAACCGATATACGATATACCTGGTTTTCCATCTGTTTTGGCAGGAGAACTAGTAGATAACCTTATGGAGCAAGCTAAACCATTCAATCCTGGATTTACATTAGGAGATAGAGCAGAATCCATAAAAAAACAAGAAGATGGTACGTTCTGTGTCCGCTCTCAGTCAGGAGTATTACACAATGCACCTGTTGTAATAATTGCTGGTGGTTTAGGGAGTTTTGAACCAAGAAAACCAAACATTCCAGAGCTGGAGCATTTTGAAAATCGTGGAGTGGAATACATGGTAAAAGATCCTGTGAAGTTCAAAGGAAAAAAACTTCTAATCTCTGGAGGAGGAGATTCTGCTTTAGATTGGGCTATTTATTTTGCAAAAGGATATGCAGAGTCAGTAACTTTAGTTCATAGGAGCGATAGCTTTAGAGCACACAAAGACTCTCTAGAACAAATATACAAACTGCAAGAAAAAGGAAAAATTAAACTAGTTACTCATGCAGAAGTTGTAGGATTGCATAGCGATGCGGAACACCTAGATAAAGTAGTTCCATTAAACTCATCATCTTCAAAAGTTCTCGATACTATAGATGAAGGTGTTTGGCTTAACACAGTCGATGTGAAACATATAAAAGAAGGTGATAGAATTGAACCTTTTGATGTAGATTATTGGTTACCTCTTTTTGGATTATCTCCTAAATTAGGACCTATCGGAGATTGGGGATTAGAAATCGAAAAAAATGCAATTAAAGTAAATAACTCTTTGGATTATGAAACTAATATTCCAGGAATTTTTGCTGTAGGAGACGTAAATACCTACGAAGGTAAACTGAAATTAATTTTGTGTGGATTCCATGAAGGAACTCTAGCGGTACAATCTGCTTATAAAATCATTAATCCAGACAAGAAATTTACCATGAAATATACTACCGTAAATGGTATTCAAGAATTAAAATAAAATATATCGTTGTGCGGTTTTACTTTTACAGCGATACAACAATACATAATACAACAACAATACAATAAACAATGAGTGATATTACTTTATACGTAATTGATAGAGAAGGAGAAAAACACGAACTAGTTGCTCCTACCGATATGAATATGAACATTATGGAAGTTTGTAAAAGCTATGAACTTCCCGTAGAAGGAACTTGTGGAGGAATGGCAATGTGTGCTTCTTGCCAAGTATATGTTTTAGATGAAAAGTTCTTTGGTGAGCGTAATGACGATGAAGAAGCTATGCTTTCAGAGGCGTTTAATGTTGAAAATAATTCAAGATTAGGTTGTCAAATTCCTATTACTGAAGAATTAGATGGAATGACAGTACAGCTCGCTCCCGAAGTATAAAAAATAAAAAAAATGTAACCTTTTTAGATTTAATCTCGTATATAAAAAAGCTAACTTAAAATCTTTTATGAGACAACTTAAAATTACAAAACAGGTAACCAACAGAGAAACTGCTTCGTTAGATAAGTATCTACAAGAAATTGGAAAAGTAGATTTAATTACTGCTGATGAAGAAGTTGAACTAGCTCAACGAATTCGTGCTGGAGATAAAATTGCCTTAGAAAAACTAACCAAAGCCAATCTTCGTTTTGTTGTTTCTGTTGCTAAACAATACCAAAATCAAGGATTAAGTTTACCAGATTTAATTAATGAAGGGAATTTAGGTCTAATTAAAGCTGCAAAAAGATTTGATGAAACACGTGGATTCAAATTTATTTCTTATGCTGTTTGGTGGATTCGTCAATCAATCTTACAAGCACTAGCAGAACAATCTAGAATTGTACGTTTACCTCTAAATAAAATTGGTTCAATCAATAAAATCAACAAAGCATACGCACATTTAGAACAAGAACATGAACGTGCTCCATCTTCTGAAGAGTTAAGTGAAGTGTTGGAAATGAGAGAGGAAGACATCAAAGAATCCATGAAAAATTCAGGAAGACATTTGTCTATGGATGCACCTTTGGTAGAAGGAGAAGATTCAAATATGTATGATGTATTAAATACCAATGAATCTCCTAATCCCGACAGAACTCTTATGATGGAGTCATTGCAAATAGAAATTGAACGCTCTTTAGCTACATTAGCTCAACGAGAAGCTGATTTAATTCGTCTTTATTTTGGTTTAAATGGTTATCAGCAAATGACTTTAGAAGAAATTGGAGAAACTTTCGATCTTACAAGAGAACGCGTTCGTCAGATTAAAGAAAAAGCAATCAGAAGATTAAAACACACAAGTAGAAGTAAAATACTCAAAACTTATTTAGGTAAATAAATGGTATTATTTTTTGCTTTTATGAAAAATATACCTATTTTTGCATTTCCAAATTTTTTAAATCAAATTCTATGTTAATAGTACCTGTTAAAGATGGAGAGTCAATCGATAAGGCTCTAAAAAAATATAAAAGAAAATACGATAGAACTGGAGTTATGAGAAAACTCAGATCTAAACAACAATTTGTAAAACCTTCTATAACATTAAGACAACAAAAGATTAAAGCGTCTTATAAGCAGAGTTTACAGACTCAAGAGGAAGTATAAAATTTATTTTTGTTAAAATTTAGGGCTTCTATTCAAATTTATTTACTAGATTTGAATAGAAGTCTTTTTTTATGGATTACATTGAAAAATTTATTTCCTATATAAAGTATGAAAAAAAATACTCTCAAAATACTATTTCTAGTTATAAAAACGATTTAGTTAACTTTCAAAATTTTATATTAGATTCAAAAGAAAATGCTACACTAAACAGTGTTTCATCTAATACCATACGTGAATTTATAATGTATTTAAGCGATAATCAAAAAAGCTCAAATTCAATAAATCGTTCTCTTTCTTCTCTTAGGAGTTTTTATAATTTTTTATTTAATTCCAAAATCATAATACAAAAACCAACAACATTAATTAAGTCTCTAAAAAAAGAAAAAAAAGTTCAAATCCCTTTTTCGAAGGAAGAAATGCTTCAAATAAAACATATTTCAATTAATGAGAAAGATGAATTTATTCAACAAAGAAATAAGCTCATTATAGAATTGTTTTATCAAACAGGTATTAGGAAGTCGGAATTAATCAATATAAAATTAGAAGATATTAATTTTCAGTCTAATACATTAAAGATACGCGGAAAAGGAAACAAACAAAGATACATTCCTATAAGTGCTAATTTATCTGACTCTATAACTAAATACTTGTTAATTAGAAAGAAGAATAATAAAAATAATATCCCCGAATTAATACTTTCCAAAAGGCAAAAAAAAATAAACGAAAGAGTTGTTTATTCTGTAATTAAATCGTACCTTAGTTTGGTTAGTTCAAAGAAAAAAAGAAGTCCGCATATGCTACGTCATACATTCGCCACACACACACTAAATAATGGAGCCGAGATAAATTCAGTGAAAAAGATACTAGGTCACTCATCTTTAGCTTCTACGCAGATATATACACACTCAGACATAGAAAAATTAAAATCAGTATTTAACTCGACTCATCCTCGTGGGTCCAAAAAATAATAACATTATGAAGATAAACGTTCAAGCAGTAAATTTTAATGCAAAGGAAAACTTAACTGAATACTTAGAAAAGAAGTTATCTAAGATTAACCAAATGTACGACAATGTAATTTCTACCAACGTATTTTTCAAATTAGAGAACACATCGGCAAAAGAAAATAAAACAATAGAGCTTATACTTGAAGTTCCAGGAGAAGATATAGTTGTTAAAAAGAGTGGACAATCATTTGAAGAGTGCATAGATATCTCCACAGAAACAGCTAAAAAGTTACTTAAAAAGAAAAAAGAAAAAACGACAACGTAATTTTTTCATTTTTTTTTTGGTAATTAAGAAATATATTATAATTTTGCAAACCATTAAGACGGAAAACCTTAATGGTTTGTTCTTTGAAATAAGAAAATAATGCCGATATAGCTCAGTTGGCCAGAGCACGTGATTTGTAATCTCGGGGTCGTGGGTTCGAATCCCTCTATCGGCTCAATTATTTTCATAAAAAAACATTGGGGAGATACTCAAGCGGCCAACGAGGGCAGACTGTAAATCTGCTGACTATGTCTTCAGAGGTTCGAATCCTCTTCTCCCCACTTTTTTTATGAAAATCATATTGCGGAAGTAGCTCAGTTGGTAGAGCGTCAGCCTTCCAAGCTGAATGTCGCGAGTTCGACCCTCGTCTTCCGCTCTATTTTCCCGCCGATGTAGCTCAGGGGTAGAGCACTTCCTTGGTAAGGAAGAGGTCGTGGGTTCAAATCCCATCGTTGGCTCGATAAATTTATCTAAATAAAAAAACAAGTTTTTAAATAAATAACAGAAATTAATAAAAGTCATGGCAAAGGAAACTTTCAAACGTACCAAACCACACTTAAATATAGGTACAATCGGTCACGTAGACCACGGAAAAACTACATTAACTGCAGCTATATCTAAAGTTCTTTCTGATAAAGGATTTGCTGAGAAGAAAGATTTCTCTCAAATTGATGCAGCTCCTGAAGAAAAAGAAAGAGGTATTACTATCAATACTGCTCACATTGAGTATGAAACTGCAAATAGACACTACGCTCACGTAGACTGTCCTGGTCACGCTGATTATGTTAAGAACATGGTTACAGGTGCTGCTCAGATGGATGGTGCAATATTAGTAGTTGCTGCTACTGACGGACCAATGCCACAAACTCGTGAACACATATTACTTTGTCGTCAGGTAAATGTACCTAAAATCGTTGTATTCATGAATAAAGTGGATATGGTAGATGATGAAGAGTTACTTGAGTTAGTTGAAATGGAAGTTAGAGAGCTTCTTTCTAACTATGATTATGATGGAGATAATACTCCTGTTATTCAAGGTTCAGCTTTAGGAGGATTAAATGGAGATGATAAGTGGGTTGCTAAAATTGACGAATTGATGGATTCTGTTGACTCTTGGATAGAACAACCAGTAAGAGAGCAAGATAAACCTTTCTTAATGCCTATCGAAGATGTATTCTCTATTACTGGTCGTGGTACCGTAGCAACAGGACGTATCGAAGCTGGTGTTATCAATACTGGGGATCCTGTAGATATAGTAGGTATGGGAGATGAAAAATTAACTTCTACTATTACTGGAGTAGAGATGTTTAGAAAAATATTAGATAGAGGAGAAGCTGGAGATAACGTAGGATTACTTCTTAGAGGTATCAATAAAGAAGATATCAAAAGAGGTATGGTTATCGCAAAACAAGGTTCTGTAACTCCACATAAATTATTCAAAGCTGAGGTTTATATCTTATCTAAAGAAGAAGGTGGTCGTCATACTCCATTTAGAGATAAATACCGCCCTCAATTCTATGTAAGAACTACTGACGTAACAGGTGAAATTCAACTTCAAGATGGTGTAGAAATGGTAATGCCAGGTGATAACATCTCTATTACTGTTGAATTGATTCAACCTATTGCATTAAATGTTGGACTTAGATTCGCTATACGTGAAGGAGGTAGAACAGTAGGTGCTGGTCAGGTTACTGAAATTTTAGACTAAGTAAATATTAATATCTAAGATATAATGTGTTCTCCAGAAAAGTGGAGAACATTTTATATCTTATTTTCTACAGGTGTAGTTCAAGGGTAGAATAGTGGTCTCCAAAACCATTGATGGGAGTTCGAATCTCTCCACCTGTGCAAAAAAGTATAAAATGAAAGGTGTTATAAACTTTATAAACGATTCTTTTTCAGAATTTAGATACAATGTAGAATGGCCAAAATGGGAATCATTACAACAATCTACGGTTGTAGTTGTGGTTACTACTGTACTTCTTTCTATTTTTCTTTTTATAGTAGATTACTTATCTCGTAACTCATTAGAAGTTGTGTATAAATCACTAACTAATTTATTCAATTAAAATGAGTGACAAAAAGTGGTACGTAATCAAGACTATTAGTGGTCAAGAGGAGAAGGTAAAATCATATATTGAGGGTGAGATTAACCGAGAAGGTTTGGATAGTTACCTAGGACAGATTGTTGTTCCTATGGAAAATGTGATTCAGATTAAAGATGGCAAGAAAATAACAAAACAAAAGGTGCATATGCCTGGATACGTTATGGTTGAAGCTAATCTTATAGGAGAATTACCTCACATTATAAAAAATGTCCCAGGAGTTATAAGTTTTCTTAGTGCAGTAAAAGGTGGAGATCCAATTCCTATGAGAAAGAAAGAAGTAGATCGTATGCTAGGGAAAATGGATGACTTACTTGATTCTGGAGATGCAGTGTCGATTCCTTTTATCGTAAATGAAACAGTAAAAGTTATAGATGGACCTTTTAATGGTTTTAATGGAACCATCGAAAAAATAAATGAAGAAAAAAGAAAGCTAGAGGTAATGGTGCTGATTTTTGGTAGAAAGACTCCGTTAGAATTAAACTTCATGCAAGTAGAAAAAATATAAATTAAAATTAGAATAAGTTGCTTCCCTTATTTTACTAAATTAATAAAAAATGGCAAAAAAAGTTTTTAAAATGGTGAAACTCCAAGCAAGAGGAGGACAAGCAAATCCTGCTCCGCCAATTGGACCTGCATTAGGTGCTGCTGGTGTGAACATTATGGAGTTTTGCAAACAATTTAATAGTAGAACACAAGAAAAGCAAGGACAATTATTACCTGTAGTAATTACTGTTTATGAGGATAAGTCATTTGATTTTATTATCAAAACACCTCCTGTTCCAGTGCAATTGCTACAAGTTTCAAAATTGAAAAAAGGTTCAGGAGAACCTAATAGAGTAAAAGTTGGTAGTGTTTCTTGGGATCAAGTAAATACAATTGCTCAAGACAAAATGGTGGATTTAAACTGTTTTACAGTAGAATCAGCAATGAGTATGGTAGCAGGAACTGCCCGTTCAATGGGATTGAAAGTAACTGGTAAATCACCTTTGAATAATTAAAAGTATCAAAATGGCGACATTGACAAAGAAAATGAAAGAAGCTACCTCATTGGTAGATGAAAATAAAGCGTATAGCTTAGAAGAAGCTTCAAGCTTAATCAAAAAAGTAAGCATCTCTAAGTTTGATGGTTCTATTGATTTGGCAGTAAGATTGGGAGTTGATCCTCGTAAAGCAAACCAAATGGTAAGAGGTGTTGTATCACTTCCTCATGGTACTGGTAAAGATACCAAAGTACTCGCTTTAGTTACTCCAGATAAAGAACAAGAAGCAAAAGATGCTGGTGCAGACTTCGTTGGATTAGACGAGTATTTAGAGAAGATAAAAAATGGTTGGACAGAGGTAGATGTGATAGTTACAATGCCTTCTGTTATGGGGAAATTAGGTCCATTAGGACGTATTTTAGGGCCTAGAGGACTTATGCCTAATCCAAAAACAGGTACTGTTACTATGGAAATAGGTAAAGCAGTTTCTGAAGTAAAAGCAGGTAAGATTGATTTTAGAGTAGATAAGTATGGTATTGTTCATGCTGCTATTGGTAAAGTTTCATTTGAATCTGATAAGATAAAAGAAAATGCTAGCGAGTTAATTACTACTCTAGTAAAAATGAAGCCTCAGGCTGCAAAGGGAACTTACATTAAAAGCATATATTTATCTCCTACTATGGGACCTAGTATTGCTGTTGATTTAAAAAGTGTTAACTAAAAAACCTTCAAAAAATGACAAAACAAGAAAAAGCAGTAGTTATTGAAGAATTAAAACAAATTTTAATCGATAATAACACTTTATATATTACAGACATAGAAGGTTTAGATGCTGACTCAACTTCACAGTTAAGACGCAATTGCTTTAAAAATAAAGTTAGTATAAAAGTTGTTAAGAATACATTGCTAAAAAAAGCAATGGAACAAGTAGAAGAAAAAGATTATTCAGAATTATTCACTACTTTAAAAGGAAATACAACTATCTTACTTTCTGAAACAGCAAATGCTCCTGCTAAACTTATAAAAAGTTTTAGAGGTAAATCAGATAAACCGATACTAAAAAGTGCATGGATAGATTCTTCTGTATACATAGGAGATAATCAAATTGAAACTCTTGCTAACCTTAAATCAAAAGAAGAGCTTATTGGAGATATCATTGGAATACTTCAATCTCCAATCAAAAATGTTGTTTCTGCTCTTCAATCAGGTGGATCAACTATAGCAGGCATAGTAAAAACACTATCCGAAAAAGAATAACACACTCATTAATTATTGTTGTATAACTAAAAAAATCATTAAAATGGCAGAATTAAAAGAATTAGCTGAAACTTTAGTAAACTTAACGGTAAAAGACGTTAACGAATTAGCAACCATCTTAAAAGAGGAATACGGTATAGAGCCTGCTGCTGCAGCTGTTGCTGTTGCTGGTCCTGCTGGTGGTGGTGAAGCTGGTGGTGGTGCTGAAGAAAAATCTGAATTCGATGTAATCTTAAAATCAGGAGGAGATAAAAAACTAGCTGTTGTAAAACTAGTGAAAGAACTTACTGGTAAAGGATTAAAAGAAGCTAAAGATTTAGTTGACGGTGCTCCTCAAGCTCTTAAAGAAGGAGTTTCTAAAGACGAAGCAGAATCACTAAAAAAACAGCTTGAAGAAGCAGGTGCTGAAGTAGAACTTAAGTAAGCATCTTTCCAACTAAAAGGTTTAGACCTTCTCACATTAACTGCGAGAAAGGTCTACACCTATTTTTTGTTTTACATTCAAACATAATTAATGAATAAAATGAGTAAAAACACATCTTCAAAAACTCAGCTTCAAAACAATAAAAGAGTATCTTTCGGATCCGCCAAAGGAAAAATTGAATTTCCTGACTTTTTAGATATTCAAATCAAATCATTTCAAGATTTCTTTCAACTAGAAACCAGACCCGATCAAAGAGCAAACGAAGGATTATACAAGACCTTTGAGGAAAATTTCCCTATTTCTGATACTAGAAATCAATTTATTTTGAGTTTTTTGGACTATTTTGTAGATCCTCCTAGATACACCATAAGTGAATGTATAGAGCGAGGTCTTACGTATAGTGTTCCTTTAAAAGCAAGACTTAAACTGGAATGTACCGATGTAGAACATGAAGATTTCGAAACCTTAGTTCAAGACGTTTACCTAGGAACTGTACCTTACATGACTGCTTCAGGTTCGTTTGTTATCAACGGAGCAGAAAGAGTTATCGTTTCACAATTACATCGTTCCCCTGGTGTATTCTTTGGACAGTCGTTCCACTCCAATGGAACAAAGCTATATTCTTCTAGAATTATACCTTTCAAAGGTTCTTGGATGGAATTTGCTACAGATATAAATAGCGTTATGTACGCTTATATCGATAGAAAAAAGAAATTACCTCTTACTACTTTGTTAAGAGCTATCGGTTACGAAAAAGATAAAGATATATTAGAGATTTTTGATCTTGCAGAAGAAGTAAAAGTTTCTAAAACAGGTTTAAAAAAATACTTAGGACGTGTGCTTGCAGCACGTGTACTTAACACTTGGTACGAAGATTTTGTAGATGAAGATACAGGAGAAGTAGTATCCATTGAACGAAATGAAATAATACTAGATAGAGAAATTGTTCTTGAAAAAGAACATATAGATCAAATTGTTGATGCTGGTGTTAAAACTATTCTTATTCATAAAGAAAATAGTGCTGAGTACTCAATTATTCATAACACATTACAAAAAGACCCTACAAACTCTGAAAAAGAAGCTGTAGAGTATATATATAGACAGCTTAGAAATGCTGAACCACCCGATGAAGAAACTGCTAGAGGAATTATAGATAAGTTATTCTTCTCAGAAACTAGATATTCATTAGGAGAAGTAGGTAGATATAGATTAAATAAAAAATTAGGACTTAATATTTCTGAAGAAATTCAAGTTCTTACAAAAGACGATATCATCGAGATTGTTAAACATCTAATCCAGTTAATTAATTCAAAAACTGAAGTAGATGATATCGACCACCTTTCAAATAGGAGAGTGAAAACCGTTGGTGAACAGCTAGCAGGACAATTTGGTGTAGGTCTTGCTCGTATGGCAAGAACCATCAAAGAACGTATGAATGTTCGTGATAATGAAGTATTTGGTCCTTTGGATTTAATTAATGCAAAAACCTTGTCTTCTGTTATCAATTCTTTCTTTGGTACCAACCAGCTTTCTCAATTCATGGATCAAACCAATCCTCTTTCAGAAGTTACTCACAAAAGAAGACTTTCTGCATTAGGACCTGGTGGTCTTTCTAGAGAAAGAGCAGGATTTGAGGTACGTGACGTTCACTATACACATTACGGAAGAATTTGTCCTATTGAAACTCCCGAGGGACCAAACATCGGTCTAATTTCTTCACTTTCTTGTTTTGCAAAAGTAAATCATTTAGGATTTATGGAAACGCCTTACAGAAAAGTTGAAAATGGTATAGTTGATTTTGATTCTGAACCTTTGTATCATTCTGCTGAAGAAGAAGAAGGTAAAATAATTGCTCAAGCAAATGCTGAATTTACAGAAGATGGTAAATTTGCAACAGATAGAGTAGTTGCACGTATGGAAGGTGATTTCCCAGTAGTTGAACCCGAAAGAATTGACTTACTCGATGTCGCTCCAAACCAAATTACAGGTATTTCAGCATCACTTATTCCTTTCTTAGAACATGATGATGCGAACCGTGCACTTATGGGATCGAACATGATGCGTCAAGCAGTTCCTCTTTTAAAACCTGAATCTCCTATTGTAGGTACGGGACTTGAAAGGCAAGTAGCTAAAGATTCAAGAATTCTTTTAAATGCAGAAGGAAATGGAGTTGTAAAATACGTAGATGCAGATAAAATTATAATAGAGTATGAAAGAACAGAAGAGCAAGACATTGTAAGCTTCAATTCTGCAGAAAAAATATACAACCTAATTAAATTTAGAAAAACCAATCAAGGAACATCTATTACATTAAAACCAATCGTTAGACCTGGAGATAAGGTAGAAAAAGGACAAGTTCTTTGTGAAGGTTATGCTACTGATAATGGAGAATTAGCTCTAGGTAGAAACTTGCTTGTTGCGTTCATGCCTTGGAAAGGATACAACTTTGAAGATGCAATTGTAATTAGTCAAAGAGTTGTTCGTGAAGATATGTTTACATCTATACATATAGATGAGCATTCATTGGAAGTAAGAGATACTAAATTAGGAATGGAAGAGTTGACTTCTGACATACCTAATGTAAGTGAAGATGCAACCAAAGAATTAGACGAAAATGGAATGATTCGAATTGGTGCAGAAGTAAAACCAGGAGATATACTTATTGGTAAAATTACACCTAAAGGAGAGTCTGATCCTACTCCAGAAGAAAAATTACTACGTGCAATCTTTGGGGACAAAGCAGGTGATGTAAAAGACGCTTCTCTAAAAGCAAATCCATCATTATTTGGTGTTGTAGTAGATAAAAAATTGTTCTCTAGAGTTCAGAGAGATAAAAGAAAAAGATCTGATGAAAAGCAAAAATTAGAGAAAATTGATGCTGAATACCGAATCAAATTCAATGAACTTCGAGATACATTAATAGATAAATTATACTTACTTCTTAATGGAAAAACATCTCAAGGTGTTCATAACGATTTAAATGAAGAAGTAATTCCTAAAGGCGTTAAATACTCTCAAAAAATTCTAAAAGAGATTGATAACTTCTTTAATCTAACTTTAGGTTCTTGGACAGTAGATGAAGAAAAAAATGATTTAATTAAAGAACTTCTTCATAATTATAAAATTAAGTACAATGACTTAATGGGAAGTTTAAATCGTCAGAAGTTTACGCTTTCTCAAGGAGATGACTTACCTCCAGGAATTATCAAGTTAGCAAAAGTATTTATTGCTAAAAAGAGAAAACTAAATGTAGGAGATAAAATGGCAGGACGTCACGGAAACAAAGGTATTGTATCTAGAATCGTTAGAGATGAAGATATGCCTTTCTTAGAAGATGGAACTCCAGTTGATATTGTGCTAAACCCACTTGGTGTACCTTCGCGTATGAACATCGGTCAGATTTATGAAACCGTACTTGGTTGGGCAGGACTAAAACTTGGAGAGAAATACGCCACTCCAATATTTGACGGTGCTTCTATAGATCAAATCAATGACCTTACTGACAAAGCAGGTATTCCTCGATTTGGTACTACTTATCTATACGATGGAGGAACTGGAGAAAGATTTGCTCAGAAAGCAACTGTAGGAGTTATCTACATGTTGAAATTAGGTCACATGATTGATGATAAAATGCATGCTCGTTCTACAGGTCCTTATTCATTAATTACGCAACAACCATTAGGTGGTAAAGCTCAGTTTGGAGGTCAGCGTTTCGGAGAAATGGAGGTTTGGGCAGTAGAAGCTTTTGGTGCATCGAATATTCTGAGAGAAATACTTACCGTAAAATCTGATGATGTTACTGGTAGAGCAAAAGTATACGAAGCTATCGTAAAAGGAGAGCCAATGCCAGAACCTGGTATACCTGAATCATTCAATGTATTATTACATGAACTATACGGTCTTGGTCTTGAAGTAAGATTAGAGGAATAACAACTTGGTAATTATTCAAAAAATACATTATGTCTTTAAATAAAAGCAATAGCAGTTTTTCAAAAATATCTATAGGTTTAGCATCTCCTGAAAGTATTCTTCAGAAATCAAGAGGAGAAGTTCTAAAACCAGAAACTATAAATTATCGTAGTCATAAACCAGAAAGAGATGGTTTATTTTGCGAACGTATATTCGGACCTGTAAAAGACTACGAATGTGCTTGTGGTAAGTACAAAAGAATTCGATATAAAGGTATCGTATGCGATAGATGTGGAGTTGAAGTTACAGAGAAAAAGGTTCGTAGAGAGAGAATAGGACATATCAGTTTGGTAGTTCCTGTTGCTCATATTTGGTATTTTAAATCATTACCAAATAAAATAGGTTACTTACTAGGTTTACCATCTAAAAAACTAGATACCATAGTATATTACGAAAGATACGCCGTGATACAAGTTGGTATAGCTACTAAACCAGATGGAGAAGAATTAAACGAACTTGATTTAATCACAGAAGAGGAATACCTAGATATTTTAGAAACACTTCCTCCTGAAAATCAATATTTAGACGATTCAGACCCAAATAAGTTTATCGCAAAAATGGGAGCTGAAGCAATTCACGATTTACTTCAGAAAATAGATTTAGATGCCTTATCTTACGAATTAAGACACAAAGCAAATAACGAAACTTCTAAACAAAGAAGAACAGAAGCACTTAAAAGACTTTCTGTAGTAGAAGCTTTTAGAGATTCAAATCAAAATCGCGTAAATCGTCCTGAATGGATGATTCTAAAAGTTATCCCTGTTACTCCACCAGAACTAAGACCTTTGGTTCCACTTGATGGAGGTAGATTTGCTACATCAGATTTAAATGATTTATACCGAAGAGTTATCATTAGAAATAGTCGTTTAAAGCGTTTAATTGATATAAAAGCTCCTGAGGTAATTCTTAGAAACGAAAAAAGAATGCTTCAAGAGTCTGTAGATTCTTTGTTTGATAACACAAGAAAATCTTCTGCCGTAAAATCTGAATCAAATAGACCACTTAAATCACTTTCTGATTCGCTTAAAGGAAAACAAGGTAGATTTAGACAAAACTTACTTGGTAAGCGTGTGGATTATTCTGCTCGTTCTGTAATTGTTGTAGGACCTAAACTTAAAATGCATGAGTGTGGTCTTCCAAAAACAATGGCGGCAGAATTATACAAACCTTTTATTATTAGAAAATTAATAGAAAGAGGAATTGTAAAAACAGTAAAATCTGCTAAAAAAATAATAGATAGAAAAGAGCCTGTAGTTTGGGATATTCTTGAAAATGTAATGAAAGGACACCCAGTATTACTTAACCGTGCTCCTACGTTACACAGGTTAGGAATCCAAGCGTTCCAACCTAAAATGATTGAAGGAAAAGCAATACAACTTCACCCAATTGTAACTACTGCATTTAATGCCGATTTCGATGGTGACCAAATGGCAGTACACTTACCTTTAGGACCTGAAGCTATATTAGAAGCACAACTATTAATGCTTGCTTCTCAAAATATCCTCAATCCTGCAAATGGTTCTCCTATTACAGTTCCTTCTCAAGACATGGTTCTGGGTCTATATTATATGACCAAAGAACTTAAATCTACGGAAGATTTTAAGGTAAAAGGAGAAGGTTTAACGTTCTATTCGCCTACAGAAGTTCAAATTGCATACAACGAAGGTCAAGTTAACTTAAACGCTTCGATTAAAGTTAAAACTAGAGTTTACGAAGGTGGGGAATTGATTCCTAAAATTATTGAAACTACTGTTGGTCGTGTATTATTCAACCAAATTGTTCCCGAAAAAGTAGGTTATGTAAACGAAGTACTTACTAAAAAGTCATTACGTAACATTATTGGTGATATACTTAGAAAAACTGACTTCCCTACTACTACTAAGTTCTTAGATGAAATGAAAGACTTAGGATACACTAACGCATTCAAAGGAGGTCTTTCGTTTAGTTTAGGAGATATCATTATTCCTGAGGAAAAGAAAACCATGATAAATGATGCTGTAGAACAAGTAGATAGCATCAAAGGAAACTACAACATGGGACTTATAACCAACACGGAACGATATAATCAAGTTATTGATGTTTGGACAAATACCAACGCTCGACTTACCGATTTAATCATGAGAAGAATGACTTCTGATAAAGGAGGATTCAACTCAGTATATATGATGCTTGATTCTGGAGCGAGGGGATCAAAAGAACAGATTCGTCAGCTTTCAGGAATGCGTGGTCTTATGGCAAAACCACAAAAAGCAGGAGCATCAGGTGGAGAAATTATAGAAAATCCTATTATTTCTAACTTCCGCGAAGGTTTATCGATTCTTGAATACTTTATCTCTACGCACGGAGCTAGAAAAGGTCTTGCGGATACCGCTCTTAAAACAGCAGATGCAGGATACTTAACTCGTCGTCTAGTAGATGTTGCTCAAGATATTATAATCACAGAAGATGATTGTGGAACGTTAAGAGGTGTTGAAGTTTCTCCTCTTAAAAAGAACGATGAAATAGTTGAGAAACTTTCAGAAAGAATATTAGGTAGAGTTTCTTTACACGATATATACAACCCAGATAACGATGAAATTATAGTTACTTCTGGAGAATTAATTGATGAAGAAAAGGCAAACTTAATTGAAGAATTAGGAATTGAATCTGTAGAAGTCCGTTCGCCTCTTACTTGTGAGACAAAACAAGGAATATGTGCGTCTTGTTATGGAAGAAACCTTTCTACAGGAAAAATGATTCACAAAGGAGAAGCGGTAGGTGTAATTGCTGCACAATCCATTGGAGAGCCAGGAACTCAGCTTACTTTACGTACATTCCACGTAGGAGGTACCGCAGGAAACATTGCCGAACAAAATAGCATCATTGCAAAAAGAGATGGTACAGTAGAGTATGAAGACTTACGTACTGTTGTCGGAGAAGATGAATTAGGTAATCCTGTTGATATAGTAGTAAGTAGAACTACAGAAATGAAAGTGATTAATGACAACGGACAGGTAGTTATGGCAAGTAACGTTTCATACGGTTCTTACTTAGATGTGAAATCAGGAGCTAAAGTGAAAAAAGGCGATACAATATGTCATTGGGATCCATACAACGCTATCATTATTGCAGAAACTGCAGGGCAAATCAAGTACGAAGACATCGAACAAGGATATTCATACCAATTAGAAATTGATGAACAAACTGGATTCGAAGAGAAAGTAATTTCTGAAACTCGTGCGAAAAAGTTAATTCCAACATTACGTATATTAGATAGCAAAGGAGAAGAAATTAAACATTATAGTCTTCCTGTTGGAGCTCACTTAATTGTAAATAACGGAGAGAAAATCAAAGCTGGTAAAGCTCTTGTTAAAATCCCTAGAAAATCTGCAAAAGCAGGAGATATTACGGGAGGTCTTCCTAGAGTTACCGAATTATTTGAAGCTAGAAATCCTTCTAACCCTTCTGTAGTATCAGAAATTGATGGTTCTGTATCATACGGAAAAATTAAACGTGGAAATAGAGAGATTATAGTTGAAGCCAAAACAGGAGAAATTAAAAAGTATTTAGTGAAACTTTCTAATCAGATACTTGTTCAGGAAAATGATTACATAAGAGCAGGAGAGCCTATATCAGATGGAGCTATTACGCCAGAAGATATCTTAAACATCAAAGGACCTACTGCTGTTCAAGAATACATTGTGAATGAAATTCAAGAGGTATATCGTCTGCAAGGTGTGAAAATTGATGATAAGCATTTTGAGATTATCGTTCGTCAGATGATGACAAAAGTAGAAATCGTAGACGGAGGAGATACCAAATTCTTAGAAGGTGCTATTGCTCATAAGGTAGACTTTATAGAAGAAAACGAAAGAATATATGGTCTAAAAGTAGTTACTGATGCAGGAGATAGCACTGAACTAAAAGAAGGTCAAATTATTACTTCACGTCAGTTAAGAGATGAAAACTCAAAACTTATTAGAGAAGATAAATCTCCTATTATAGTCAGAGATGCACAACCTGCAACTGCACACCCAAAACTACAAGGTATTACTCGTGCAGCACTCCAAACCAAATCATTTATTTCAGCGGCATCTTTCCAAGAAACTACAAAAGTATTAAACGAAGCTGCGGTTGCTGGAAAAATAGATCAGTTAAGTGGATTAAAAGAGAATGTAATTGTAGGGCATAGAATACCTGCAGGAACAGGTCTGAAAGAATATCAGAATGTAGTTGTTGGTTCTAATCGTGAATATGAGGAGTTAATTAATTCAAAATTATTGATGTAATGGATAAAAAAGAAGATAAAATAAACATAGAATTAAATGATGATGTAGCATCAGGAATTTTTTCTAATCTTGCTTTAATCAACCATTCGCCTACTGAATTTATTGTAGATTTTGTGCAGATGATGCCTGGAGTGCCAAAAGCTAAAGTGAAATCTAGAGTTATACTCACGCCACAACATGCAAAAAAGATTCTTAGAGCATTGGCGGATAATGTTCACAAGTACGAAAGTAATTTTGGAGAAATCAAAGATTTAGAGTCTGTAAATAACATTCCTCTTAACTTTGGTGGTCCTGCTGGTGAAGCATAAATAAGATTAAATGTTATAAAAAACGAACAAAGGTTCAATCGAAGATTGAACCTTTGTTCGTTTTTAAAAGTAAACCTATTATTGGGAACATATAGAAATTAGCACCAATAAAAAATCGCTAATCATTTGAAAAACAAATAAAAAGCGATTTAATGTTGTGCGGATGAAGGGAGTAACACTCATTTAATTTATTGAAATTTCATTAAACCTATATTAACTACATAATCATTATATATAAAGGGTTTAAGATATATGTAAGATTTTTTTCAATTCAATAATTTTTCATTTTATTAAATATTTGTGGGGAATATGTGGGGATTAAATCTTATATTTGTATATCTAAATCACTCTTAATATTGGCAACAGTAAATTTTAGAATAAAAGGAAAGGCAGACCCGTCATCAATTTATATTCGTTTGAAAAATGGTAGAGATATTGACTTGGAAGTTTCCACAGATATTAAAGTACCAAAAAAATATTGGAGTTCAGCAAAGGGGGCAGCAAAAGTAGTGGCAGATTACGACTACAAAACGACCAATACAAAACTGAAACAATTAGAAAGTTATATTATAGACCAATTTAATGCTGACAATACAAATGGGGCAATAATTAATAATGTTTGGTTAAAAGAGAAAATTAATATACTTTTCAACCGACCTAACAATAATGATAAAGATAGTGAAGTTTATATCATTCAATTTATTGATAAGTTCATTGAATATTCAAAACGGAGAAAAACCAAAAAAGGCACACCCGTAGCAAAAAGAACAATACAGCATTATGGAACTACAAAAAATAAATTATTAGCTTATGAGAAACACAAAAATATACGTTTAAAACTGATTGATATTAATTTAAAGTTTCATTCCAATTTTGAAGAGTTCTTGGAATATGAACAAATGCTTAATCCAAATACAATAGGTGGTTATTTTGAAGACATTAAACTTTTTTGTAGAAGAGCAGAAAAAAAAGGCATTCCTGTAAACTTAGAATATAAGGATGAAGATTTTTATATTCCATCAAATGACACACATGATATTTACTTAACAGTATCGGAAATCAATCAGATACGTGACTATAAGTTCAATACTGATTATTTAGACAATGCTCGTGATTGGTTTATTATTGGTCTTTGGACAGGATTACGGATTTCAGACTTTCTTAAACTGACACCTAATGATATAGAAGATGATTTTATACAAGTTGAAACTTTTAAAACAGGATATCCTGTTATTATCCCCATTCACGAACAAATACAACAGATTATAAATAAACGAAATGGAAATTTTCCAAGACAAATAAGCGACCAAAATTTTAATAAATATATTAAAGAAGTTTGTAAAAAGGTTGGTATTGATGAGTTGGTTGAAGGTTCAAAAATGGTTGCTGTCAAAAACCCCGCTGGTGAAGAACAATACAGGAAGGTTAAAGATAAATACCCTAAATACGAATTGGTTACAAGTCATATATGCAGAAGGTCATTCGCCACCAATCATTATTCAAAAATAGATACTTTAACAATAATGAAAATTACGGGACATAGAACTGAAAAGCAATTCTTGGAGTACATAAAAATTACTCCTAAACAGTATGCAGAAAAACTAAAAGCCTATTGGCGTGAACAAAAGCGACTTAAAAATTTAGACCAACCAACTGAAACGGTTAATGCTGTAATTTGATGAGAGTAATTTTAGTAATTGGTTTAATTTAGCAAAGTACACATATTTAATAATGGATATATTTGAATATATTGATTTAGAAAATTATCAAATAATAGATTTTCTTGATAAAGAAAAGTATTCCCTATCATTTTACAAGTATTATGAGGGGATTAATAATTCAGATTACATTCAAGATATCAAAGAAAAAGAGCATTTTAAACAACTAAATCAGTATAAGGTTCTGAAAATAATACCTAGTTTATTATCTAATCATTTTGTTTTGCACCCTTTTCAATGGATTAACTTTTTAATGCTTTCATTGAACGAAATAGAAAACAACCCAACTGCCAAAAATTATCATCAAGAAAATATAAATTTTGAAATGGGTTTAGGAATTTCAAACCTTAGAGAAGATGAATACTTTACAATTCCTAAGAGCCTATTTTTAGAACTCCTCACAAAACCTTTAAAAGAGAACTTTCCAAAAACACCAATTTCCATTTTACAAAACAATCTAAAGTATATAGAAGAATTTGACAATTCATACCTTGAAGGTAAAGCCGAATCTGTTTTCAGAGAACATTATCGACCACCCGTAGAAAAATCTTTTATAGATTACTTTAGTGAATATCTAACAAAGACTTTTAACGATTGCAAAAATAACTTTAAACAAGAATTACTTTTTGCTCAAAGGGATTATGATTATTTTGATGAAGTAATTAAATACGTTTTGGAAGATTATAGAAAATTTCAGAAATTACTAAATCTAGAAAAAGGCTACTTTATTCCTGCTATTAAAGAGTTTCAATCATATTATATTGACTTGTTTAAATGGTTACTCTCAGATTTTAGTTATTATTTGGATAGGGAATACAAAAAAGATTTAGAGCGAGAAGTTTCGCCAAGAGATTACATTGATACTTTTAATATCACTTATACAAACAGAATATACAAAAAAGAACGATTCAAGAAATTTGCAGATGCTTTAGTTCAACATGATTATATTGATGAATTTGATACCGAAAGACTAAGACAGCTATTCGGGAACAATAGAAGTGTTGATGGCATCATAAATTGGAAAAAGAGCATTGGAACATTATACACGTTTATCAAAATACTATCTGATAAAGAAATTATCAAACCTAAAATCTCCACTTATGATGACAAACCTACCAAAGATACAAATAAACGAGATAATTACCATAAATGGAAAATTGTAGCAAGATACATAAAGGTACAAAACAAAATAATTTCTACAAATCAGCTTCGAGATTCTAAATTTTCTAAAAATACCAAGACTGTAGAAGAACTTCAAAATATTGTCAATTTACTGTAAATTTCTTCCTATACTCTTAATTTTTTTCATTCAATTATTTCGATATTATATTTTATAATTAATTGATTATCAATACACATAACTTTCCTATATTAAACATAGGAATACAAGGAAATTTTTCAATTGATTTTATATTCGCACCATAATTAAAAATTAAATTATTTAAATATGGAAGCAATTCTATTAAACCAAGTAAGTCCTGAACAATTATCTGAATTAATTGTCTTAGGCATTAGAGATGAGTTACAAAAACTCAAAGAGAACTTTACATCTAAAAAGGTGAATGATGAACTACTTACCAAAAAGCAGGTTTGTAAAATGTTACAATGTTCAACAGTTACATTATGGCATTGGGAAAACAAAGGGATTTTAATCCCTACAAGAACAGGCAGATTAGTAAGGTACAAAAAGAATGATATTGAAAATTTTATTAACAGTAAAACCAAAGAAAATGAAATCAACATTTAACGAATGTCTTAAAGATACAAAAGAATTAGTACCATTTATAAATGGTCAAAGAAAGGGATTTGTAGAAATTTTGTCTGCAAAATGTAATAGGAAAGGTATTCCTATGAACGAAGCAAAAATCTTGATTAAAAAAGAGTACAACTTCGATGATGAAAAAGTTACTGGTATTATTGAAAAATCGTATGCAAATACTGATGAATTTGGAAAAGAGAAAAAGCCAACTGTTGAAAGCTACCTCAATTCCAAATACGATTTCAGATATAACGAGGTAACAGGAAGAATGGAGTATAAAAAGCACAATGCGAAAAATTATATTTCCATAAGGGACTATGAGCTTAATTCACTTTACAGAGAACTCAATAATAATGGGTTTAGAATTGGGACAGGTAGATTAGAGAAATTATTGATTTCTGATTTTGTGGACGAGTTCAATCCGTTCAAAGAGTATTTCAACAATCTTCCCGAATGGGACGGTAAAGACTATATTTTGGAATTGTCTAAAATGGTAAAAACCGATGATGAGAGATTTTGGCAAATAGCCCTTAAAAAATGGTTAGTCGGAATGGTAGCAACAACAATCAAAGACAATGGCAAAAAAAACCATACTGTAATTGTGCTAAGTGGAGAGCAGGGAATCGGGAAAAGTACATTTATTGGTAGGCTATTACCTCCCGAATTAAGGAAATATAAATATTCAGGATTGATTAACCTAAATAACAGAGATTCCTATATTTTAATGACTGAAAATATCATCATAGATTTAGACGAAATGGCAAGTCTTAACAGGAAGGAAGAAAAATCATTAAAGGAAATCATAACCAAACCCAATGTAAAAATTAGGAGACCATACGGAAGGGTCACGGAAGATTTACCAAGAAGGGCTTCTTTCATTGGCTCTATCAATGACCATCAATTTTTAACCGACTTAACAGGAAGTAGAAGGTTTCTAAGTTTTGAAGTTTCTAAGTTTGATATTGAAACCCCTATAAACTACGAAGGGCTATATTCACAACTTATGTACTTGTATAAATCTGATTTCAATTTTTGTTTTGAAGGAGAAGAAAATGACGAGATAAACCAAAGAAATGAAAAATTTAGAATTAAATCAGATGTTGAAGAACTTATTTTGAGTAAGTACACACCTTGCACAAAAGAAGAAACCACCATTTTTAAAACAGCAACCGAAATTTTAAACGACTTTAGAAGTGAGTTTGGTATTCAAATGGGAATTTCCAACAGTATTCAACTTGGAAAGGTGATGAAAAAGTACGGTTTTGAGCAGGTTAAGAAAACAGGAGTAAATAAATACGCTTTGAAAATCAATAATTCTGCTGATTTACCCATTTAGATTTTTGGGTGGGTAACATAGGAAATAAAGTTTAAATCCATGCATGGTCTTTATTTCTTATAATATCATATACTCTTAAATCTAGGTTTTTAGTTACCTTACCTACCTAAAATCTTTTATATTTTAATGGAGGTCAAAGAAGTTGTTAGAGAAAAATTGCTATTCATAACGCAATTTTGACCAAAATTTTACTATCAAGAAATACCGCACCCATGATAAACAAAATTCTGGAACTTCATTTATCTATTCAGTTCTATCAAAAATTTCGCTGGAGTTTCATATTTCGCTAAAAATTCATCTACTGAAATATGTTCTAACTCCTTTATTTTAGGTTCGATTTTCTCATTTTGGAGTTCGTGCCAACAATAATCACTATAAATATTGAGCCAATTTGCATCAAAGAGTTTTCCACCGTAGCGAGAGGTTATAACGAAATCCTTTTGGGTTAGACCTAAATCGGTTAATAAATCCAAATCAAATTCAGTAGGATTCATTCGGGCAAAGGAAAGCAGATATTTATCTTCTTGGTCTAGTTTAGAAATCCCAAATTGTAGTCGTTCTTTGACATTTTCTACATCTATGGTAGATTTGTTAAAGATTAGGTTAGATAAGTGTAGATACAAAGCCATTTTAAATATATTCCTCTTGTTTTATTATTTCCTCAACTTCTTGGTTTATAATGAGTAAATGAGGGGAGTATTTTTTTACTTGTAGATATAATCTGTAATTGTCAGTTTTATAATCATAATATCTATTTCCCGATTTTTTCAATACCGAATCGTGTCGTTGTTCTTTACTTCTGAAATGTATTTGTTCTTTATTTACCATAGGTTGATTATCGGATTTAAAACTTTGAAGATGATTTTAGTTTAGATATTTTTCTCTTTCTATTGATGCTTCTGAATATTCGTCAAATATTTTGACTTCTTTATTTTTGATATTTCCACCGTCATGTTCTCTTCTAACATTACTTCGATAATCATTAGAATATCTATCAAGTAATTTGTATTTGGTATTGTCGTTCCATTCTGAATTTTCAAACTCTAAAATATCCGAAACTAAAACCTTTTCATAAAACCTTTTCTTCATAATGTCGGGTTCAAAAGGGTCGCTCTCTCGAACTTCTAAAACAACAAACACATACTTTGTAGTATTTTTAATTTCATTAGCTGTATCGCTATTTTGAAGTTTTTCATAAGAGTTTACTACTTCATCGCTATATGAAACATCTGCACCGTCAATAATAAAATTAGTTTTGGAAATTCTTTCTATATGAACTTGTTGATTATCCCAAATAATGGTTTGCTTTTTACCAATAGGAGTGCTTAAAACAAGACTAACATAATTTGCAGTTCTATCAATCCCTTTTAATGAATCTATCTGTACGGAATCGGTTGTTTGATTTATATCAGTTTTAGGACTGTTTATATCTTGCTCTTTAGACAGTTTTTCCATTCTTTCAGCAACACCTCCCTCTTTAGTTACTTCATAAATGCCATAACCAATGAAAGCGATAAATAAAAAGAGTAAAGTTAATATTACAATCCAAAATATTTTCCAAAATCTTCTTTTTCTTCTCTGCTTTTCCTTTAGCTCATTTTCCTCTCTTTTATAAGTCAAAAATTGACCATAAATTTCTGATTCCATTAGTGGCTTCCATTCTTCTAAACCTTTATACCAAATGAAGGTTTCTTTATCTAATTCGGGAATAGAGAATAATTCTTGTAAGTGGAATGAGCCAAGCTCTTTGCCGTCTATTTTTGCCCAATATTTTATAACTTCCATAATCTAAGATTCTATATTAGGTGGGAAATATTTTAACAATACTTTTAATGGTTCATAATTGCCCATAGTAACAGAAATTGTATTCTGATAATCTTCATTCTGAATTACTTCAATTAGTGAGGTTTTTGATAAAATGTAATTGCCTTTATTTAGTTGTTCTTCCAATTCATTTAGCGTATATACATTTCCTTGCACAATAAACTTATCCTCAATAGTTTGGTTGGTTTTTATAGTTTCTTTTGTGTTACTTCCAATAGTTGAAAATGGTGGTGGTTCGTGGTAGATTATATTTCTGACCTCTTGCAAATCTTTTGCTTTGACCCAATTTTCAAGTCCCAACCTCCAAATCATAGTGTTTTCAGTAATTTTTTTCTCTTTTAATTGGTCAAAGGTCAATGGTTTAGATTTTTGGTTATTTTCAATAATATGATAATCTCTAAACTTTTCTAAATCATTTGGGTGCGGTTCTAAAATATCTTTTAATTTTGAAGAAGAAAAAACATCGAAAATTAACCCAAAACCTACTACAACATCAATAATATTCCAAATTTCTCTTCCAAATGATATTTTTATAATCGGCTGGAATAAAATAGCTAAAATCAAAAAAATAAAAAACCTTTCTGCTCTGCTACTTTGATAGTTTACAAAGGCTAAATACCCGAATAACACCAAGCCAATAAATCTTACTAACTGATAATAGCCATAAGGCAAGTCCCAAAGACAGGCAAAAAGCATTATAGCGTATATGATTTTTATTACTTTCATTTTTAGTTACCACCTCTTATTATTTGACCATCTAATTTGGCATCTTCGCATTCCGATTTGGCATCTTCATAACTATATCCTTCATCCATAAGTTGTTTTGTACAATCAGACATCTTATCTCTACAACTATTAAACATAGCTAAAAATGTGATAAACAATAATATTTTAAACTTTTTCATTTTTTCTTATTTTTATTAAAATCTAAAATCGATACCCTACACCAATACCAATTGCAGTATTGGAATAGGAATAGTTTCCTATATATGATTCAGGTCTTACTTCAGCTTTTATGACAATTGGAGAGTTTAATTTGTATTCAATTCCTGCATTTACGCAAAAAATAACATTAGCATTTTTAAGGTTTGTCGCACCAATACCTCCACCTAAAAAGATAGCAAAATCAGTATTTTTAAGATTAATTAAATAGTCGTAGATAAACATTGCTTTTTGTTTGGAATCAGTTGTTACACTATAAAATACTTCCATTCTTCCTTTAAAGTTTTTTCCATAGCGTTGATAATAAATTTCTCCATCTACAAAAGAATCTCCTCTTGTATTTTGACCATTTGTGGTTATTCTTAGACCTGGGTTAGTAAAAATAGCACCACCAATGACATTTCTTTTTTCTTGCCCAAATAAGTTATTTGTAAAAAAGCAAATGAATAGACCTGATAATAAAATTACTTTTTTCATAGGAATAAATTTAATTTCGCTCTGTTCCACTAAAAGCAATAATGTAAAAAATAAAGAAGGTGTGGAACTTAACCTACTCAACCTAGAGGTATCGCCAAACACCTTGTACGTAAATAGGAAAGCCCACACCCGTAAGTGTGAGCGTTTGCACTATTTACTCTGCGTACAAAAACTTGGCGATTTCCTAAGTCAGAGCAAAAGCTAACGCTTCTTTTTCTCGAGAAAATTTGATTACAAATATACGAAAATCATACGGAATATGGGCTATATTAAATTGTTGCAAATCTTTTTATTGGTCTAAATGTATTTAGAGGTCAAGCAAGATGAGGGTATATAATTTACAGTATTTTGACCCTACTTTGCAAACTAAATTTTTCCTCCTCAACTATACAGAAAAATATTATCATCAAAATGAAAATTTTTAACTTCATCATGCTTTCTATTTGGGTGTATTCAGAGTGATATTTTTCAATTTTAAACAAATCCCACCCATATTTTATCATTTATACCCAATATTATCATCAAAGTTGAAAAAATGATGTTTTAATTTTTCCATTTTGTTCTTATGAAGTATCTTTAAAATCGTCTATCATAATTATCCATTTTTAGAATTAATATCTCAAAAAAAGGCAATAACCAACACTTCCACAATTCAGATATTTTTTGTGGTTAAAATTTTATCGTTATTTTAATGTATGGAAATAATTACCTTATTTCAGGTTACAAATTCTACAAAAAAATTTCGACATTTTCAAATTTTTTATTGATTATTTTACAGAATTATGGAAAATAAATTTAAAAATAAAATCTATTCATTTGATTTATTTGCTAATACATAAATATTTTCTTTTTTGCAAATAAAAATTTCAGAAGTTGATACAATGTTATCGCCAAAGTGAAAATTAGTTAAGCCCAAGTTTTCCTTTAAGTGAAATAATTATATTACTTGATTTAGGAATTATGTCGCATATAGTATCTTTTTTATTCAAAACAATAAATGAAGTTTTGTTTTGACCAATAACAATTTGATCCTGATTCAAGATTTTCTGTTTTTTTGAACCATCTACTAGTTCGATTCTATTCGTTGAATTAAATCTATCCTCTGCAAAGGTTTTCCCTAAAACCATTCCTAAAATGGGTGTTATTATTAAAAGAACAATTAAAAAAATGTCATGACTAGATTTGATTTGCTTATATAAAGAAGTCCCTATCAGAAGCAAAATAAGTATTGTTACTGTAACTTGCTTAACACTTCCTGTATATTCATATACAAAAAGTAATACAAATGAAATTGTTGGTAATAGAAAAGAAAGTCGAAGAATCCATAATTGAAAATTGGAGAAATAGTTTTCGCATTTATCCTTGACAATAAAAAATCCCAAAAATGTTATAGGTAAAAATGAGATAAGTAATAGTATCGTAAAAAACACGCTTATTCTTGCAAGTGTGAAATTATAAATATCCGAATACTCAAAATTCAAAAAATAATTAATCCCAAACCAACCATAATAGCTGTAAGTAAAGGCATAGCAAAATAAAGTTATGAACAAAGAAATACCTATCATACTACGAATAGGGCTTATTTTAATCGATTTATGTTCTACATTTGAGCAGTCATTTAACCATTTTGAGATTTTATTGATAAATTTTATCTTCATTTTTATTTAATTGTATTTGACAAAATTATAAAATAATATATGTCAATATGTCTTAAATTTATTAAGGTTTAATTTTTGAGAAGACAACTACATGGTTAAGAATAAGTTCAATAATTATGTTTCATTTCTAAAAGATGTTTTAGACAAAGATAGATTAGTTGTTTTTGCAGGTTCTGGCATCTCAAAGGATTCTGGTATTCCATTATGGAATGAATTAAAAAAAGGAATCATCTCTTATTTAAATGAAGACACTAGTGAAAATGACCCCTTGAAGATTGCCCAATTACTCTATAATGAAAAGGGAGAAAAGGAGTATAATGAGATAATCAAAAAGTTACTCTATAAAGATAAAGGCAAGTATAACCCTCTACATGAATTTATTTTTAGCCTAAATTCCCAACATATTATTACAACAAATTATGATGATTTTTTTGAAAAGGTAATTGAAGATGAAGGGCTTCCTTTTTCATTGGTATCAAAAGATGAAGATTTACCTTATGCAGAACATAAAAGACTTTTAATTAAGTATCATGGGGATTTTGAAAATCATAATGTGGTTCTAAAAGAAAATGATTATTTGAATTTCTCGAATAAAAACACACTTAAAGAAGTTTTCGTAAAATCTTTATTTAGTAACAAAGTTATCCTATTTGTTGGTTATAGTGTTTCAGACCCCAATATAAAATCATTGATAAAAGATATTCAATTCATTTTAAAGAGACATCACCAAAAGGCTTATTGGCTTTCTCATAAAAACGAAGAAGAAATAAATGTATCTGAAATAGACTATTTTAATGATTTAGGGATAAATATAATATCATCTCCTAATGATTTTAAAATTAAAGAGGTTGATAGGCTCTCTAGTATTGGTAGCAAAATATATAACCTGTTAAATTATATTAGTGAATTTGATAACTTTCAATATCGGAATGTTCATACTGAGATATTAGCGAGTGGGGACAAAAAAGACATAATTATAAATGAGTTATATGAATCATTCAAGAGGTTTCATTTTTTCAAAGTTTTACCTAAAAAGTTACTAGTTTCTTTATTTCCACTAAATAGAAATAGTCCAAAAGAAGAAGATATTTACAATTTGCATGATGTTGTATTAACAATACATGATGAAGAAATTTTTAATCTTATTGAGAGCTATCAAGGAATCAATGATGAAAATTTCAGTAAGGAACAAAGAAAAAAGCTAAATTTTGTTTTGATTAGATTGATTTATTCGGGTATATACTTTTTTGGTCAAGAGGGAGGAAAAACCGATACATTTGGGACTAGAAGAGCTGAGAAAAGAATTGACCTACGAGATAAAATCAACTTAACTGATAACTGTGAGTGCCTTTCCTGTACAATTGGTAGATTAGATTATAGTTCTGCTATATCCAAAATTTCAAAATATTCGATTGACCATAAATCGGATTTATATGATGACTTGAAATTTGCTTATGGTCTCTATGAATTTAAAGAATATTCTAGAAGTTATTTTGCATTTAAAGAAATTGTATTAAAATCGAATAGAGAAAGTAGGTACGAAGTAGGCTTTTTAGCGAAATACAACCAAAAACTTTTATCGTATTTTGTGTTTAACGAAAGTTTTAAAAATAAAAATATTGAATATGAGGATGCTAAAAAAATTGAAAAAGAAGCAGAAAAAATTGATTTAGATGCTGAATTAAACAAATTGAAATTTTATGCAGATAAGGATTTATTTAAGTTATTGAAGGAAATTAAAGAGGGGGTGTATATACAAAGGATATGTAATGACATTGATAAATCTCAAAGAGAGGTTGATGAAATAATTTCTTTAATAAAACGAGGAGGAAATAGAGGTGGTTCAAGTCCTTTTTATGAACTAGAATCAAATATACTTAAACTCAACAATTTTCTTGGAGGTAATTTTATAATTGATAATGGTTTTTCTCTCATCAATCAATATAAAAATAGGTCGTCAGTCTCATTTTTAAATGGATATGATTTAAACTTATTACTGAATAATAATATTGATGATGAACGTCATTTTTTTTCAACACCGAAAGTTGAGCAATTTGATAATATTTTGATTTCTTCGATTTTTGACCATACCCAACCTAAAGAATTAAGACAAGTTTTTGATGAATTAGGGTTGGAGGATATAAAACTATGTGAAGAAGATAGAATCGTTTCAAGAATAAACAATTTTCTAAAGTCATCTTATATTGAAGAGAAATATTTCAGAGGGGTATCTGTAAATAACAATTTCCAAAGTTATATAACAACTAACAGAATGTTTGAATCTGAAATTGTGAGAATATTGAAAAATATTCTTTTAATTGTAGCTTATTTTGATTTCAAAAAGGAAACTCTCAATATCTTATTACAAAGAATAAATCATTTTATCAGATATGTTAATATTGATTATAGAAGAAAAGAAATTTCGGGGTTCTTCTCATTAATAATCTACAAAAAATATAAAATAATTGAGTTAACCATTTTGTTAGATTCATTAAGTGTTTTAAATGAAAGAGGGTTGTATTTCAATGATTATGTGGCTGTTCTAGAGGCAATAAAATTAAAAAATAAAAAATTTGTCAATAAAGAATTTGATGTGGAAGCATTTAGGTTTGGAAATAATATGTATAAAGCAACTGCAATATATAAGACTTTATCAGCACCCTTAAAGGCTGCTTTTAAAAAACGGATTGAGAGAGAATTAAATGAAAACAAGTGTGAGCAGAATTATTATTTTGCCATAAACTCTAGAATACTAAACACAAAAAAGGTTAGGTCAGAGTATATTGATATCATGAAAAAAACTGTTTTAGCAAAGCCTAAACTAGAAAATGGGAAACAGCTTTTCAACAAGCACAATAGTTTTTGGGTTCTTCAATTTGCGGATACTATCAATAGAAATTTTATTAAAAAATCTGAATTAGCATATTTGGACATTAAAATTGATTACTATAATTTTTTATTCAATCCCGAAAATTTTGACCAAAATAAGTTTAATCCGAAATGGTTAAAAGAATTAAGATATTTTTCTTCAATTGTAGAACGTCTTTCAAAAATTGACTATGTTAAAAGCAAAACTCAAAAGTATCTAGAAAAAAATTACGATGAAGAACTTAGTAAATTTTATATTCTTTTAAGTAAGTGCTAAGGCATACGACCTATATCTCTAGCCATACTTGTTTTGCGTTTTCCCTGCATACCCCATCCTATTTTTTGAAGTCTTAAATATGTGGTGTGATAAAAGGTAGGAGTCCCAAGTCAAATAAAATTATCCTTTATAAATAAAACTTTTTGTTATAACTTGCTACCACAATTTCAGACTTCAACATAAAGCAATAATTTCTATAACATTTTTCAAAAGTTAATTCATTGTGGGGGACATGTGGGGATTGTAGAAAATAAAAAATCGCTAATCATTTGAAAAACAAATAAAAAGCGATTTAATGTTGTGCGGATGAAGGGACTCGAACCCCCACGCCGTGAAGCACTAGATCCTAAGTCTAGCATGTCTACCAATTCCATCACATCCGCGTAAAGTGGTTTGCAAATTTATAATAATTTTATTAATTTATGCAATATTTTTTTACATTTGTAAAAAAGTTTTTGTGAAAGTAAGCAAAGAGTTCAAAGCAGGATTAATCGTTGTTTCTACATTATTAGCATTTTGGTTTGTATTTCAGTTTTTAAAAGGACGAAATTTACTAACCTCAGAAAACGTATTTTATGTTATGTACAACGAGGTTTCTGGATTAGAAAAAACAAAACCAGTTACTATAAGTGGTCTGCGTGTAGGAATAATTAAAGATATAGAGCCAGTATTAGAACAAGGAAAGGAACTTACGTTCAAAGTTACTTTGCAAGTTGATGAAAAATATCCTGTATACAAAAACTCAATAGCAGAAATTTATGAGCCAGGAATGCTTTCAGGGAAAGAAATTAGAATAGTATATCCCAAAGATAAAATACTAGCACAATCAGGAGAATATTTGCAAGGAAGATTAAAATCATCACTTACTTCTGTGCTTGCTAACGAGGTAGAACCTTTACGAGATAATCTAAATAAAACGCTTATAGATTTAGATTCTACGTTAGTTACAGCCACAAAAACATTGGGTTCCGTAAATGGATTATTAGATAAACAAACAACTCAAAATATTAAAACCTTAATTTCAAATTTAAATACGACAGTAGTCAGCTATAAACAAACAGCAGAAGAATTAAATCAATTTCTTGCAGAAAATAATTCTAAGGTATCTACGCTATTAGAATCAGGAAATCAAGCGATGATTACTACTAACACTACGGTAGAGAAGTATGGAAAGGTAGCAGACAAAATCAATGAATTGGAGCTTCAAAAGACATTTGCTAGTTTAGAAAAAACATCAGCGAGTTTAAATGAATTATTAGCAAAATTAAACAGCAATCAAGGAAGTGCAGGGAAGTTTATAAATGATGCCGAGTTGTATGATAATTTAACTTCAACCACCAATAGTTTAGATTTATTGCTTAAAGACTTTAAAGAGTCGCCAAAAAGATATGTTCATTTTTCTATTTTTGGAGGAGGAAAAGATAAAAAAGAAAAAAAATCTGAAGATTTGAAGCCATAAGTCTTCTAAATTGAAAAAAATTAAGCAGTTTTTTTAATCTATTTTTGTATATTCGGTTTGTAATCGAGAAATTTTTTTAAATGAATTATATAAGCAATATTATTTTTGGATTATTCTTGATTTTTGGCTTTTTATTTTTTAGTTACAATCTGAAAAAAATCTACAGGAATATTAAGTTAGGTAAGAATGCCAATCGGAATGATAATTCTTCGCTTCGCTGGAAAACCATGCTCCGAATTGCATTAGGGCAAAGCAAGATGACAGTTCGTCCTGTTGCTGGAATTTTGCATATTATTGTTTATGTAGGTTTTGTAATTATAAATTTAGAATTTATAGAGATTATAATCGACGGACTTTTTGGTACACATCGTTTTTTACTTTCTATTTTCCCTCAATCTATTTACAATACATTTACAGGAATATTAGAAGTGCTTGCTATTTTGGTAATTATTTCAGTAGTAATATTTTTTATCAGACGGAATATTATAAATATTAAAAGATTTAGAATTGACTTGAGTGGTTTCCCAAAACACGATGCCAATTTTATTTTACTTATGGAATTTGCCCTTATGATTGCTTTTCTAAAAATGAATGCGGCGGATTTTTATTTAAATAAAGAAGGTTTTTTCCCTGTAAGTACTTTTTTATTTTCTTTTTATGAAAACTTTACACCTGAGTTTTTACATACAACGGAGCGAATTTCTTGGTGGTTCCACTTTATAGGAATTTTATTTTTTATGAATTACCTGTATTATTCTAAACATCTGCATATTTTATTGGCATTTCCTTCTGCGTATTTTTCAAACCTAAAACCATTAGGAGCTATAAATAATTTGGATTCGGTAACAAAGGAAGTGAAATTAATGCTCGACCCGAATGCAAATCCATATGAAACAGCAGAAACATCAGACGAACCAGGAGCTTTTGGAGCAAAAGATGTATTTGATTTAAATCAAGTTCAGTTGCTTAACGCATATACGTGTACCGAATGCGGAAGATGTTCTGATGTTTGCCCTGCAAACCAAACAGGAAAAAAACTTTCTCCTAGAAAAATACTAATGTCTACACGAGATAGATTAGAGGAAGTAGGAAAAAATATAGATAAAAATAAAGGGAAGTTTGTAGATGATGGAAAACAGTTGCTTAATGATTACATCTCTGCAGAAGAGCTTTGGGCGTGTACTACCTGCAATGCATGTACCGATGCGTGTCCTATTTTATTAGATCCCATGTCCATCATTATAGAAATGAGAAGGTATTTAGTAATGGAAGAATCTTCAGCACCTCAGGAATTAAATGCAATGATGACCAACATAGAAAATAATTCCGCACCTTGGCAATTCAACCAAAACGATAGAGCCAATTGGATAAATGAGTAGAAGGAAGAGAAGAGAAAATTTGAGAATTATTTTTATAAAAGTATTTGTTAGTTGAATCTACTTTGTGATACTTATAGAATTCATTTGTAATCACAATTAAAAAGAGTTAAATTTGAGTTATGGAAATAGATATTCGAAATATAAAAATTGAATTAATTCAATGGTTGACAACACTTGAAGATAGCTCTATAATCCAAAAAATTGTTGAACTAAGAAAAAATGAAATCAATGATTGGTGGTATGATATTCCTGAAGTTGAAAAAAAATCTATTGAACTGGGAATATCTGATGCGGAAAGTGGAAGTTTAAAACCAAATTCTGAAGCAAGAGAAATTTATAACTCTTTAAAGATAAGTGAAGATAATTCTATTATTTTCACTTAATATCTTCAAAATTCACAATAGGTACTTTGTTTGATTTTATATGACCTGTAAATAATTCATATCCTTCTTTTTTCCACTTTTTTAGTTGTTTCTTATTGTAATTTTTCTCATAGTAATCTTTTGAGATATAATATTCTATCCATAAATAATTCTGTTTATTTTCATCTATAATAAAAAAAACATTGTAATCATTTAATGGAGATGAAAAATTAGGTAAATTAATTTTCTGCACTAAGGTAAATTCATCTCTAGGAAGAAGAGATAATGCTGTATATTCATCTCTGTGCTCTTTTATATTCTTATTTTTCTTTTTGGTAAAACGATGAACTTTTGGAGGAGATGATTCCTCAATAGAACACAAAGTACTACTATCCCCAATTATTAAAAATGGGAAAAACCTTTCTTCGTCATAATAATCTTTTATATCATAAAGATTAATGAAGTCTTTTTCTCTTTCAATAGGAATCAAATCATAATTTTCATAAAATTGCAAAGGGAAAATAGTTTTTTTATCGCTTTTGTTCATAACCTTTACTGGAAAATTATTCGAAAATCCATATTTGTTTTTATTCGAGTAATACAATGAGTCTGCAATAATTTCTATTTGTATAGTTTGAGAATATATATTGCAAATCATTAATACAAATAAATACTTCATAATTTTAATAAGTTTATGTGTTTTTTTAATCGTAGAGGTGAGTACCTAACTATTAAAAAAGGTTTTATAAAGAAATAGTATCAATAAGTCGAACGTTATTCATAAAAACAGCAACGAACATTCGGTACTTTTTTTTTGGATTATTCTCTCTGGCTTCTTGTAAGGTTTCCTCTTCACAAATTTGAAAGTATTCTAATTTCATAGATGTTTTGGAGAATTCTTTTTCTACTTTTTGAATTACTTCGCTTATAGAATAATCTAAAAACCATTTTTTTGCTTGTTGTAAAATAGAATAAATTTTAGAAGCTTCTTCTTTTTCATTCTCATTAAGCCTTTGATTTCTAGAACTCATTGCAAGACCAGATTTTTCACGCAGAATTGGCATTCCATGTATTTGAATATCTAGTTTTTCTTGTTTTGTAATAAGTTTAATGATTTGCAACTGTTGAAAGTCTTTTTCTCCGAAATAAGCATTGTTTGGTTGCACTTGACTAAATAATCGTAAAACCACTTCTGCAACGCCATCAAAATGACCTTCACGGAACTTCCCTTCCATTACATTGTCTAATCCGCCAAAGTCGTATTTCTTTTTTGTAAAACCTTCAGGATATATATCTTCATTTTTTGGGACGTATACAGCAAAACAATTTGCAGATTCTAGTTTTTGAATATCTTGTTCTAGAGTTTTTGGATATTTAGCTAAATCATCTTCATTATTGAACTGAGTAGGATTTACATATATACTGCATATACAAACATCGTTGTTTTTTACTGATTCACTAATTAGAGAAAGATGTCCTTGATGCAAAGCTCCCATGGTAGGTACAAATCCAATGGATTTATTTTCTTTCTTCCAAAGTTGTACGTATTTACTTAAATCTTGTTTATTAGTTATCTGAATCATAAATAAAAATACTATTGAAAAGAAAAACAAGGCAAATCCGATACAACTCTAATTTGCCTTGTCTTTATTTATATTGTTTTTTCTTTTAATTACATATTGCAATTAGTTTAGTAAAGTCTTCTGCGTTTAGTGAAGCACCACCAATAAGACCACCATCAATGTCTGGTTGAGAAATAAGCTCTCTAGCGTTGTCTGGCTTCATGCTTCCTCCGTAAAGTATAGAAATAGAATCGGCAATTTCTTGTGAGAACTTTTCTGCAATTATACCTCTTATGTAGTTGTGTATTTCTTGAGCTTGCTCTGGAGTTGCAGTTTTTCCTGTTCCTATTGCCCAAACTGGTTCGTATGCTATAATCACTTTTGAAATTTGCTCTTCAGTTAAACCAAACAATGCAGTTTCTATTTGCGTTTTATTTACTTCAAATTCTTTTCCTGCTTCTCTGTCTTCTAAAAGTTCTCCACAACAGTAAATAGGCGTAAGATTATGTTCTAAAGCTATTTTTATTTTTTCAAATAGTGTTTCATCATTTTCAGCATGGTATTGTCTTCTTTCAGAATGTCCTAAGATAACACAATCAACTCCTATAGATTGTAACATTTCGGCTGAAACTTCTCCTGTATATGCACCACTTAACTGGTCAGACATATTTTGAGCAGAAATTTTTACTTTTTTATTAGCAAAAATTTCCTCTGCTTTTTGTAGGTATGGAAATGGTGGAGCAATAATTACATCACAGTTAGAACTATGAGTTTGCATAAACGTGTTGATACGCATCATTAGTTCTTTTGCGTCACCATATTTTTTATTCATTTTCCAGTTTCCAGCTATAATTTTTTTTCGCATTTTAATTTGGTTTTTATGTGTTAAATATTTTTATGATTTCTTTTATCGTTGGGAATTTACTATATGAGTATTTCTTGAGAACCACACCTTTTTTTAGAAGCATAATGCCTACATGACTTCTATTTATAGTTTTCATTACTTTTATATCCATAGTACACATACTCAGTTGTATGTTGGTGGTGTCATTCGCTAGAATTATTAGTTTTATTCCCTTATGTGTTAAGTCACTTTTTAATTTCCTAATTTTAGCAATTTCTTCTACGCCTAATTCTTTAATATTTAGTATAGTTATAATCACGACTCTGTCATAATTTAAAACTTCATCGGTTCTATCAGTAGAATTACATAGTATTTCAAAATCAGGAGGAATAGGAGGTGTATATCCTTCTTTTTTTTCTATTGTTTTTGTTTTGCTGGTATCAATTACCCAAAGTGAGTCTTCCCAAATTTTAGAGTCTATATACTCTTGGTCGTCCATCACTTTTGTTTCTTTTGTTTTCTGATGAATAAGTGTATATATGGTTGCTAATTCAGGTGGATTTAGACCTAATTCTTCGGCAGATTTACGACCTTCGATTAAACTGTTTCCTTCAGCGTAAGCTCGATAATCTATTATAGGTAAGTTAAATACACCTTCATATGCTATCCAAATGCTAATTAGTGTGCCTACAAACGCGATGAATTTTGAGATTCCAAGATTCAATAGAGGTTTTATGTAATTCTTTCCTGCAAAAAGTATTAGTATAAAAAACAAAAGAATCAAATCTTTATAAAAGGATTCCCAAGGTTTAAGTTTAATGAAATCGCCAAAGCAACCGCAATCTCTTACTTTGTCAAAATAAGCCGAATAAAAAGTTAAAAATGAAAAAAATACGATAAGAAGCAATAAACTCCTAAGTGTAAATTTTCTGTAAATTCCTAGTAAAAGAAAGATGCCTAAAACAACCTCAAATACGACAAAAAAAACAGAAAGAGGAAGACTATAAGGTTCTAAAAAAGTGATATTAAATACAGATTCGCTGAAATATTCTTCCAATTTATAAGAAAAACCAATAGGATCTACTGTCTTTACGAAACCAGAAAAAATAAATGCTATCCCTACAAGAATTCTCGAAAAATGAGTTATATATTTCATTTAATCCCAAATAATGAATATCATTTTGATACTTCGTCAAAAGTAATTAATTTTAGCTAATTCTACAAACGATTATGGCAATAAATTGCAAAGGTAAACTTCTCGATTTAGACTCTCCAAAGATTATGGGGATTTTGAATGTAACTTCCGATTCTTTCTATGACGGAGGTTTATATACTTCTTCAAAAAATATTTTAAAAAGAGTCGAACAAATGATTCTAGAAGGTGTTGATATAATTGATGTTGGAGGACAATCAACTCGCCCAAATGCAGATTTTATTAATGCAGAAGATGAATTAAAAAAAGTTATACCAGTAATTAAAGAAATAAAAAAAGAATTTTCAGAAACTATACTTAGCGTAGATACATTTTGGAGCAAAGTAGCAGAAGAGTCAGTAAATGAAGGTGTTGCTATAATTAATGACGTGTCAGGAGGTAGTATAGATGATAAGATGTTCAGTACAGTAGAAAAATTAAAAGTCCCTTATATCCTAATGCACTCAAGAGGAACTCCTGGTACAATGCAAAACTTAACCGAATACAATGATGTTACTAATGATATAAATAGTTACTTCTTGCATAAAATCAAGATACTAAGAGAAAAAAATATTCATGATATTATTCTTGATCCTGGTTTTGGATTTGCTAAAAGCATAAGTCAGAATTATGAGTTATTAAATAATGTAGGTTTAATTGGATTTCAAAACTTTCCTATATTAGCAGGAATTTCAAGAAAATCGATGATGTATAAAATCCTTGAAGAGTCTCCTGATAACATATTGTGCGAAACAACTGCCTTGAATTTACAGTTGCTTTTAAAAAAAGTAAATATTCTCAGAGTTCACGATGTGAAAAAAGCGAAAAATATTTTAGAATTAAGTAGATTGATAGAAAGATGAAAAAAATTTTATTTGTGTTGGTGTTTACCACTTCTTTTTTTGATGTAAACTACGGACAAAACCAAGATTTTTGGAATGACCTTACCAGTAAGATAAATGAAAAAGTGGATTTCTATAATGCGGTAGGGGAATCTGTAATGGAATACAATAAAAGAATATATCAGCACTATATAAAGCGTGATTCCATTAGTTATAAACCTTTCTCTTTAAAAAATACATACGGAACTATATATCTAAATCCGCGAAAAATTAGAAGAGAAAACAGAAGAATCAGAAAACATATTGCAGATAATAATCAACCTGAAATAGCTTTATTGGTTAGGCAAATTTTTGAATATGAAAAAGGTATTTTACATGAAATATCTACGTTTTCAATGAATAGAGAGTTTAATTTTAAGTATAATTTAGAAAGAACAAACGAAAAATTTCAGAAAATAAACGAACTATTTTCATCATTAGAAACCAACTTATTTTTTGTAAATGAGATAATCTCAAAAAACAAAAATTATAGTGAACAAAGTAAAAGTATAAAAGAACTTATAGAAGTTGCAAGTCTTACTGCTCAAGCGAGAGATTCCCTCAGATACGGAACCATTGCTTCCATGCATTCCATTTCAGAGAAATTTATACCTCAGAACTACCAAGAAATTAATGAAAGAAGTTTTGATAGTACCCGAATTTATGATTATAAAAGAAGTATAGATAAGTATTATTCAAGAAGGAATTTGAGTAGCTTAGATTATTTTACTTCTCCGTATTATTTTTCGAATGAATATATAGACTCAAAAGTTAAAATACAACATCGCTTTTACAATCATCTTGTGCATTTGGTTTCTACAAATAAATACAGTTCAAAATCATTTATTGATTCGTATAATAAAAAGATAAAAACATCAGAAAATTACTCTTTGCTACAAAAGCCTCTTATACTAATAGATCCATTAAAATTAACTCGCAACAACGGATTTGGAGCCAATAGAATCATCATGCCAAAATCTTTTACACTTATACTTTTAGATGTTTCAGGTTCTATGGACAAACAAAATAGATTGTCAAGGTGTAAAGAAGCTATAGAAAAACTCATAGAAGATAAAGAAGATAAGGAGTATTTTTCAGTAATTATATTTTCTCAATTTTCAAAGCTGTTATTTAAACCAGAAGAAACCGATAAGGATTTTCAAAGAAATCAAATTAGGCAAATCAAAACATTTGGCGAAACTAATGCAGAATTAGGAATAAAAGAAGCAACAGAACTACTGAAACAGTATACAACTTCTCGGAAAAATAACAAAGTAATACTCATTACTGATGGTAATTTTGATATTACGGATAAGATGAATGCTTATATGTACCAAATAAAAGCAAAACGAAGCAATTTTTCGATTATTATCCTTAATGATAATTCAGAAATGAAGCAAAATCTCAATCAACTTACCGACATCAACGACGGAAAAGTGCAAATTGTAGACAAAAATCAATCCATTTATGAACTCCTAAAAGAGGAAATTGATAGAGAGTCCGAGCCAAAAATAAACAATTAACAAAAATTTAACGTTTGTCGATTTCGTAATTCATACTTCATTATTTTGCTGATTTAGTAAAATAATGTACTCGTTATTGATTTTATTTTAAATTAGTACGCTTGTATTCGTGTTTTTCCTACACATACATAGTGTATAAAAAACATTTACATCTATAATTTTGCTTTTTGTGAAAAATACACTTTAAATTTGCACCATAATTTTAAATGTAAAAGTGATGAACAAGCTTTTTTTATTTTTAGCATTAAGCTTTTTTCTTTTCTCGTGTAACAATGATGATTTAGTTGTTCCCGAAGCAAAATCTTCAAGTAGTTCTGCGATCAGATTAAACTCAGGAGAAAATGTAAAGTTGTATTCTGCATGGAGCTCATATAGTTCTAAATACGGATATACAACGTATACCAAAAAGTTTAAAGTAGAAGTTAGAGATTTAGCTTACGATAAACAAGTTGAGGTTTTCCATAAAATGACAGATGGTTCTTGGAAATTTTTTCCTTTGGAATATAACTTATCTACATCAGAAGGAACAGAAATTTGGCAAACGGAAATTAAACTTAATTCTTGGGAAACCAATGTATCTTTTGCTAAAGAGTTTGCTGTTAGATACAAAGTAAATGGTGCTGAGTATTGGGATAACAATTTTGGAAATGATTATTCTTTAGAAGCGTTAAATGGTAGATTTTTGAGAAATGGAATTAATTTAAGTCTTCATTATTCTGCGGTATATCCTTCTTACGACAGTAGTGGAGAGAAGACTTTTTATCTTGATGTTGATGTTAGAAATTTAAGTCCAACAAAAGATGTAGAAGTAATTTATACCACAGATAATTGGAATTCAACACAAGTGGCACCTTTGATTTACCAAAAATATTTAACGGTAGGAGCAGTGCAAATGCTTATAAGTCCAAATAGTTTTGGAATGGAAAAATGGACAGCTTATGTGAAAATACCAGAATCAACTGAAAAAGTAGATTTCGCCGTAGTTTGCAAAGCAAATGGACAAGAATATTGGGATAATAATTTTGGTAAGAATTACACTGCAAAGTAAAGAATTCTTATTGAGCATTTTTTTAATAATAAGTTAGTAGAAGAGTCGTCTAAATAAGGCGACTTTTTTTATTGTACATAACCCATTAACTATTATTATCTTTGCATTTTCAAATTAGTTTCGATGGATTCAACTATTTCAATATACGGAGCAAGAGAACATAATCTTAAAAATATTGATGTGAAAATACCAAGAGATGAGCTTGTGGTTTTTACAGGATTGTCTGGTAGTGGAAAATCTTCTCTTGCTTTTGATACTATTTTTGCAGAAGGTCAGAGAAGGTATATTGAAACTTTTTCGGCATATGCACGCCAGTTTTTAGGGAATTTAGATAGACCCGATGTAGATAAAATAGAAGGATTATCTCCTGTTATTGCCATAGAGCAAAAAACTACCAATAAAAATCCACGTTCTACGGTAGGTACAATTACAGAAATATACGATTTCCTTAGGCTTCTTTATGCTCGTGTTGCCGATGCGTATTCGTACAATACAGGAGAGAAAATGGTTCGCTATACTCCAGAAAAGATACTTCAACTTATACAAACAAAATTTCAAGGAAAGCGAATTGCAATCCTCGCACCTTTGGTTCGTTCCAGAAAAGGTCATTACCGTGAACTTTTTGAATCGTACTATAAAAAAGGATTTACTCAGTTTCGTATAGATGGGAAAATGCAAGAAGCAACTCGTGGAATGATGATTGATAGATTCAAAACTCACGATATAGAATTGGTAATAGATAAATTAATAGTAAATAACGAACTATCAGAGAGGTTTGTGAATTCTTTAGAATTAGCAATGGATATTGCAAATGGAATGGTTCTAATTTTAGATTATGAAACTCAGAATATTCAGCATTATAGTAAATTTTTGATGTGTCCTACTACTGGAATTTCTTATCAAACTCCAGAGCCTAATTCCTTTTCCTTTAATTCTCCCAAAGGTGCATGTTCCAAATGCAAAGGTTTAGGAGAAGTTCAAAAAATAGATTTAGAAAAAATTATAATTAATAAAAAAGCAGGAGTTTTAACAGGAGGATTATCTGTTACGTCAGATAAAAAATACGGAAATTATATCATAAAATCCATAGAAACTATTCTAAAAATTAATAATTATAAACAGACAACGCCTTTTTATAGCCTAAATAAAGAAACGCAAGACGAAATTCTATACGGAGTTGATAAAAAAATTCATGTAGAACTTAAAGAAGCTCAAATTTCCAAAAAAATAAGTGTTAGGTTCGAGGGAATTATTCCTTTGTTAGAAAATTTTTCTACTCAAGAAAATTTACAATCCAAGCATATTCAGAAAAATTATATCACTGATGCTATTTGTCCTAAATGCAATGGAGGAAGATTAAAGAAGGAATCATTACACTTTAAGATTGCAGAAAAAAACATATCAGAAGCTACTCGTTTTTCTTTGATTGAATTTCAAACTTGGTTAAAAGATATAGAAAATCACTTGTCTGATAATCAGAAAAAAATAGCAACTGAAATCATAAAGGAAATAGCAACTCGTTTACAATTTTTACTAGAAGTAGGTTTAGATTATCTAACGCTTGACAGAAGCTCCAAAACACTTTCAGGAGGAGAATCACAACGAATAAGATTGGCAACGCAAATAGGTTCGCAACTTACCAATGTATTGTATATACTAGACGAGCCAAGTATAGGATTGCATCAGCGTGATAACGTAAAACTAATTGAATCACTTAAAAAACTAAGAGATATTGGGAATTCTGTTCTTGTAGTAGAGCATGATAAGGATATGATTCTTGAATCGGATTATATTTTTGATATAGGTCCGTTTGCAGGAAAAAATGGTGGAGAAATCATTTGGGAAGGAACTCCAAATCAGTTAGAAAAGGCCAAAACACTTACTTCTGAATACATACAAGGAACCAAACAAATAGAAATTCCCAACGAAGTAAGAAAAGGAAACGGGAAATTTTTAAAGCTAGAAAATTGTACAGGAAATAACTTAAAATCAGTAACATTAACTCTTCCGTTAGGAAAACTTATAGGAGTTTCAGGAGTTTCAGGAAGTGGGAAGTCTACGCTTATCAACCATACATTATATCCGATTCTAAATCAGCATTTTTATAAAAGTGATAAAATTCCGTTGCCATATAAAAAGATTTCTGGAATAGAATATTTAGATAAGATTGTAGATGTAGACCAATCTCCCATAGGAAGAACTCCACGTTCTAATCCAGCAACATACACTGGCGTTTTTTCGGATATTAGAGCTTTATTTGCAAATCTTCCCGAATCAAAAATCCGAGGATACAAGGTAGGTAGATTTTCATTTAATGTAAAAGGAGGAAGATGTGAAACTTGCGAAGGAGCAGGATTAAAAATGATAGAAATGAATTTTCTTCCTGATATTTACGTGCATTGCGAATCATGCTACGGAAAAAGGTTCAATAGAGAAACCTTGGAGGTTAGATACAAAGGAAAATCCATTGCTGATGTTTTGGATATGACCATAGATGATGCTTCCGTTTTCTTTCAACCGATACCTAAAATCTACAACAAAATAAAAACCTTACAGGAAGTAGGTTTAGGATATATTTCTCTTGGTCAACAGTCTACTACACTTTCAGGTGGAGAAGCTCAAAGAGTAAAGTTGGCAACAGAACTAAGTAAAAAACAAACAGGAAAAACCATTTATTTACTAGATGAACCAACTACAGGATTGCACTTTCAAGATGTAAAAATTCTAATGGATGTAATTCATACTATCGTTAATCAAGGGAATACCGTAGTTATCATTGAGCATAATCTAGATGTACTCAAGGTGTGTGATTACCTTATAGATATTGGTCCTGAAGGAGGAAGTAAAGGAGGGAAAATCGTTGCAGAAGGAACTCCACAAGAAATAGCAAATAATAAAAAAAGCTACACAGGAATATTTTTGAAAAAGGAAATGGGATTGGAGTAATCGAGGTGATTTTGTCGGTGCGTCATTGAAAAGGTCTGTAAAAGCTGATTTTTCTCTATAATTGAATGATAACGATAAACATAATAGGAAAGTAGGGAAACTTGTAGTACTCCTAGATAACGAGCATCTTGATCGTCCCATGGTATAGATAAAAAGCAAGATTTTAGTGTTTTACTTTTTTTGTTTATCTATATGTCACGTCCTGAAATATCGTTACACAATTTTTTAAAGTAATGAAAAACAGGACATACAAAAAACGCACACAGAAAGATTATACCATGAATTTTAAACTTTCTGTGGTACAAGAAGTAGAAAACGGACAATTAACTTATAAACAAGCTCAAGCAAAGTATGGGATTCAAGGTCGTAGTACTGTATTGGAATGGCTCAGAAAATATGGTAACTTTGATTGGGAGAATCAAACACCTAATAGTATGTCAAAGCCAAAAACACCAGAACAAAAACTTCTTGAACTTGAACAAAAGGTTCGACTGTTAGAAAAGCAGAACAACCGACTCAAACATCAAGCTGCACAGGCAGATAAAAAGGCAATTATATTTGATATGATGATAGATTTAGCTGAAAAGGAGTATAATATATCAATAAGAAAAAACTCCTCACCCGAACAGTAGATCAATTTAAGGAACAGTATAAGGAAAGTGTAAATACGACCTGCACACTGTTCGGGTATAGTAGACAGGTATATTATAGAGCAATAAAATCAAGAAAGATAAAACAGCAAAGAGCTGAGCAGGTAATACATTTAGTACAAGAACAGCGAATGATAATGCCTAAGTTGGGTACTCGGAAACTGTATCATATATTGAAGCCAGAACTTGAAGATTTAGGAGTAGGACGAGATAAGTTATTTGAAATATTAAAAGCAAATCACATGTTGATTAAACCGAAGAAAAAGTATCACATTACAACCAACTCCCATCATCGATTTAGAAAGCATAAAAATCTGATAAAGGAGTTGGAAATAGAAAGACCTAATCAAGTATGGGTAGCTGACATCACTTACATTGGCAATAGGAAAAATCCCATGTATTTATCATTAGTTACTGACGCTTATTCAAAACAAATAATGGGTTACAATGTATCTGATAGTTTAAACACAAAAGGAGCATTATCAGCATTAAAACAAGCACTTAAAAGTAGCAATAATATAGACGGTAACTTAATACACCACTCAGACAGAGGACTTCAATATTGTAGTAATCTATATCAAGACTTGCTTAATAAATTTAGCGTCAAATGTAGTATGACAGAATCTTATGACCCATATGAAAATGCAATTGCAGAGAGAGTCAATGGCATACTTAAACAAGAATTTATAGAACTTGTAAATGTTAATCGGATTGATGTTATGGGCAAACTAATAGAACAAAGTATTAATATTTACAACACAAAAAGACCTCATTTATCTTGTAATATGTTGACTCCAAATAAAATGCATCAACAAAAAAAAATAAAATACAAATCATACAAAAAACAAAACCAGAGAAAAACTAGTTTTTCTCTGGTTTAATTTATTAATTTTACAGCTATTAACCTGTAACGGTTATTTAGGACTAGTCAATAAAATGTTTTATTTTTTACTTTCCCCCTAGCTGGCAAAGTACAGTAGAGTTAGAAATTATACAAATGAAGATTAAACTATTTTAAAGATAGATTTGAATGATTAACTTTGCGAGGTTGGAACACGAGTGTATCGCTCGTGCCATAGTAGGAAAAGTAAAAGGATACGAGCGAGACGCTCGCCCAGCTAGAGGATTTAGCCATAGAAAATTATAAATATGAGATTAGTAATCTTACTGTTATTACTTAGTATTTTTGTGATTAGTTGCAGTACAAATAAATGTATCCTTAAACAACATGAGGTAGAGTACGGAGAAGTTTATAAAGGGATTTTGTATGAGCGAAAAAAATGGAGTGAGACATATGAATTTATTGCCATTAATAAATATTATTTGGATACTGATACTATAAAGTTTAATTTCAATGATGTCAAATTTGTGTCGACTATTAGTGCTTCAAATCAAAGGTTAATTGGACGTGCTAATTACTATAAGAGTCAAAATAAATTCAAATATTTAAAGTTAATTAAAACACCTTATTTCGGTTATATTAAATATTTTGATTATTCCCATCTTGATGATAAAGATAAGGAAAGAGTGTTAAGAGGGATGCCTGTAAAACTTACTTTTAAGAAGGAAAAAGGTAAGGGAGTAATATGTGTATTTGGGGGATATATTGAGAAGAAAGAAGGTAAATATTTATCAGTGCCGATTCAAACTTTTATAAATTCAAGTGTGGATTACTATGAGTTTTAAGTGTAAGTTTAAGCACCCCCCCCCGATAACTATGGTTTAATCAAATTTAAGTTCAACTAGTAAATGCAACATTGAATAAATTTTCTCTCTTTTGGAATGTAGCGTAGCTGAATGAAAAAAGAGAGAAAGAAAAGGAAAATGAAATAGAATAAATTTCATAACTTTGTAATTATTAAAACTTTGTATATTTATAAAAGCAAAATATTATGGCAACTATAAGTTTTGAAATAGAAAATGATGAGGTTTCTTTATTTAGACAGATTTTAGATAAATTTGGAGCTAAAAAAATAAAGATAAAAGACGATAAGATCAATTTAGATAAAATAATACAAGAGTCCCGAGAAGAAAAGAAAAGAGGAGAATTAACCACCATAGATGTTAAAAATATATGGGAAAGTATTTAGTTCAATTTTCCAAAAAAGCGATAAAAGATTTACAAGTTATTAAGAAATCAGGCACAAAATCGGATAAAGATAAAATAGAAAATTTTCTTATTGATTTAGAAAATGAACCAAGAAAAGGTTTAGGAAATCCAGAACAATTAAAATATTATGACGGTGAAGTTTGGAGTAGGAGAATAAATAAAAAAGATAGGTTTATTTATGAAATATATGAAGAAGAAAAACTTACAGTAGTAATTCAATCTTTAGGGCATTACGGAGATAAATAATGTTTTCCAAATAAAACTCTAGAATTAAGTGAATTACGATACTAAAGTAACAACAACCAATTATTTGAATGGATTTCAGTATTCGAATTGTAAGTCCCTCGAAAAACTGGACAATATTTTCCCCTACGATTTAGATGAAAAATAAATAAATTTGAGGACAAAAATTGTACATACATCATAGAATGACTTTAATTAATTCAGAAGGAAAAAACGAACTCGAATTCAGTCAAATCATAGAGCAAATACAGCAGTATGCATTGAACGAGTATTCTAAGCAAGAATTCACAAAAATAAAACCATTAAATAAGCAGAAAGCTCATGCACACCTAATTCAAGTTAATGAGTATTTGAGTAGTATACAATCCGAAAATAAAATTCCTTTCCATGAATTTCCTACTGTTTTTGATGTCTTAAAAGTTCTAAAAATAGAAAATTACCAACTTGATGCAGATGCTTTTCTTCGAGTTCGTGATATGTCAAAATTGATAAATCAATTAATTGTCTTTCTAGAAAAATTTAAAGAATACTTTCCTAACCTCCATAAAAATCTACAAAAAATACCATTTACAAAAGAGATTATAAACAGTGTAAATGATGTATTTAATCGTTTTGGAGAAGTGAAAAACGATGCTTCCGAGGAGTTGAAATTAATAAGAGAACAAATTTCAGAAAAACAAAAAATCATTACAGAGCTTTTTGCTAAGTCGCTTGTATATTGTTCACAGAATAATTTGTTAGATGACATTAGAGAAAGTATAGTTGATAATCAAAGGTGTCTTGCAGTAAAATCATCATTGAAAAAACGCGTAAAAGGAAGAACGTTAGGCGTTTCAAAAACAGGTTCTATTTCTTTTATTATTCCTGAAGCAATTATTGGTCATCAGAATCGGTTGGCAGAACTAGAAGCTCAAGAAAAACATGAAATTAGAAGAATCCTTACCGAGCTTACTTACGAGCTATCTATTCATTTTGATTTAATTTCTAATTATCAAAAATGCCTTCTTCATTTAGACTTAATTCAAGCAAAAGCAAGGTATGCTCAGAATATAGATGCCTGTTTACCTATCATCAAAGATGAAAAAGTTTTAAAACTTCAAGATGCGTACAATCCTATTTTACTCATAACCAACAGAAAAGAAAATAAAAAAACCTTACCTCAGACTTTAGAACTTTCACAATCGAATCGAATTCTTTGTATTTCAGGTCCTAATGCGGGAGGAAAAAGCATCACATTAAAAACCATAGGAATCATGCAACTCATGATTCAATGCGGAATTTTGATTCCTGTACACCCAAAAAGTGAGGTTTGTTTTTTTGATAAAATCCTAACCGATATAGGAGATAATCAATCCATAGAGAACCATTTGAGTACCTATTCGGCAAGATTAAAAAAGATGTCGGAAATTATTGCTACGGCAGATGAAAATACACTTATTCTGATTGATGAGTTTGGTACAGGTTCTGATCCCGAACTTGGTGGAGCATTAGCAGAATCATTCCTTGACTTCTTTTACAGCAGGAAATCATTTGCAATAATTACTACGCATTATACCAATATAAAACTCAAAATAGAAGAATTACCACACGCCACAAACTCGGCAATGCTTTTTGATAAAAGAACACTTTCTCCTTTGTATAAACTCGAAGTAGGACAAGCAGGAAGCTCATTTACATTTGAAGTTGCAGAAAAAAACAATATTCCTAAATCTATAATTCAGAAAGCGAAAAAGAAACTCAAAAATCAGAAAGTTAATTTGGATAAGACCTTGATTCAACTGCAACAGGAAAAATACGAAACAGAAAAACTAAAATCCAATTTGAGTGAAAAATTACTAGAATCCGAAAATAAAAATCAAGAAATAATCAGCACGGAAGAAAACATAAAGAAAAAATTATTTGATTTTCAGAAATTATACAACGAAGAAAAAAAATATTTAGGATTTGGAAAGAAGTTCGAAGCATTCATTAAAGAATATGCAGACGGAAAAACAAAAAAGCAAATTGTTGCACAGTTTATGAAAATTGTAGAACAAGAAAAATACAAATTAAAAAATGAAGATAAGCAGATTATCCTAGGGAAAAGAAAAAAAGAAAAACTACGAACAGAAATTCAGAATAAATTAAATAAAGAAGAAGTTAAATCTGAAATCAAAGAAATAGAAGTTAAATCTGAACAGCAAAAGAAACTACAGCAACAAGAAAATTTAAAAGTAGGAAGCAAAGTGAAAATAAAAGGAAGTAGTTCGGTGGCAATTATCGAAAAAATAGAAAAAGAATTCGTATTTTTGAATTATGGTAATTTTACTACCAAAATAAATATCAGTGAAATAGAAAAAATATAAAATTAATTATATGAGAAAAAGTATATCCATTTTGCTTGTCTTTGCAAGTTTTTTCTTAATGAAAGCACAGGAAGAGATAACAGATTTAATTAAATACGAAGTTACAGAACTTCCTAAAACCAAAAAAGGAGAAGAAGACTCTAATGCAAGAAAAATTACAGAACCAGGATTTATAGGATATGATTCTACGGGAATGCCCTTGTATTTTGATACTTTTGATGAAGGAGCAAATTCTACTTCGAATATAGATTTAGTGAATTCAACTCCTATAAACGGACAAGTGCATAATCTTCAAGGAAATGGAAGAGATATTTATACTTGGGACGGTTCTCCTGTTTCTACTACGCACACAGATTTAGCAGGAAGAGTAACTCAAGCTTCAGGACAAATTCCTTATGATAGTAATAATATTCACTCTACTACGGTGGCAGGTGTTCTTGCTGGAGCAGGTATTTCAAATAGTACTGCAATTGGCGTTCTTCCCAAGGCAAATATAATTAGCTATGATTACGATAATTATGCAACTGAGATATCATCAGTTACAGGAATTAAGTTATCAAATCATTCATATGGAAGTACAGCAGGTTGGAGAAAAACCTCCAGTAATGTGTGGCAATATATTGGAGATTATTCTGTTAATAATCAACAAAGTAACTATGCTGGTGCTTACACGGGAACTACCCGAAATTATGATATTTTAGCTTTTAATACTCCTTATCATACTATGGTGAAGGCGGCAGGTAACAGTTACGGAAGAGGACCTGTAGGGACAGAATTAAAGCAATATTGGAATGGTACAGATTGGGTCGATTTTACAACGGAAGTAGTGCCATTAGAAAATTGTGCGTATGGATACGATTGTTTAACTACAGATGCATCGGCGAAGAATCTATTAATAGTAGGAGGAAATTATAAAATGACAAGTAGATATAATTCTCCTTCTGATGTTACTCATTATTGGCTGGGTTCTGTAGGTCCTAGAGATGACGGAGGAATCAAACCCGATATTACAGCTACTGCAACAAGTATTATAGCTCCTACTTCTACCTCAGATACAGGATACATTACAGGAGGACACGGAACTTCTTTTTCTGCACCAATAGTTACAGGGATTGTAGGTATGATGCAAGAACTTTGGGAAGCTCAAGAAGGAACAAATTTGCGTTCAGATATGGTAAGAGGAATTATTACGCATACAGCTAATGAAGCGGGATCGAATCCTGGACCTGACCCTATTTTTGGTTGGGGATTAGCAGATGGTTTACAAGCGATTACTGCAATTGCAAACAATGGAAATACATCTTACATAAACAAAAACGTGCTTACACTAGGAGGAACCTATGAAAAGACATTTGTAGCAGACGGAACAGAGCCATTAAAAATTACCTTAGCGTGGATTGATCCACCAGCACCTGCTGATGATTTAGAAACAGTAGATAATGATAGAACTTCACGAATAGTGAATGATTTAGATATAGTGGTACAGAAAGTAACAGATGCTTCCCTAACATATCCTTGGAAGTTAGATGCAAACAATCCATTAAGTGCAGCAACTAAAGGTGTCAATAATGTAGATAATATAGAACAGGTACTTATAGAAAATCCCACAGCAAATGCAGAATACAAAGTAATAATTACTCATAAAGGAACATTGGATAATCCAGCAGGAGCAAATTTTGCACTCATCGCTACAGGTCTTAAAGAAAACCTTTCTACAGAAGATATAATTGGTTCTATTTCTAAAAACATTATGATAACTCCAAATCCTGCAAGTAGTTATTTATTTGTAAAACTTCCTAGAAAAATTAACAATACAGGATTAAATGTTTATGGCGTATCAGGGAAATTAGTTAAACAATATGATCCAATAGAAAAAGAATCAGCAATTTTAGATGTACATAGCTTAGAAAAAGGAACGTATATTTTAGAAATTACTACAGATTTGGGAACTTTTTCTAAACCCTTTATAAAACAATAATTTTGTGATACTTACCAAGAATTTATTGTTGAAAAATATAAAGAAAGTAGATTCTCAACTTCATAAAATTGTGCAAAGTTTTGAACTACTTTCTTCCATAAGTCCAGCAAATTTTGAATCCGAAAAAAAAAGATTCATAAAGAGGCAGTACAAGGAAAATCCATGTTTTACGTATAAAAGCCTATCGGTAAATCCTCGCGAGATAAAAAAGAGTTTAAGGGAAATACGAGTTGAAAGCATCGAAGATGATGATGTACGTCAGATGTATGAAGAAACGATTCAATCGTATGTGGTAAAAGCAGATATGCTTTTGCATAGGAATACCGAAAAATTCTTGGATTTGTCGGTAAAGTACTTCGGGCAACCCAAAATAACAGATACAAAAAAATCAAAATTCTTATTGAAGTGTCCTGATTTTGTAGAAGAAAAAGATGAAATTAAGTATTCTGCATTAGATGCAAAAGAAATTTTTGAAAAAGAAGGAAGAAAGTTTGGTTTTGATTTAAAAGTAGAACTAAAAAAACAAATGGTTTCCAGAGCATTGGTTTCTAACTCCAAGCAAACTGTTTACTTAAATAGATTTTCAGAATTTTCAGAAAAAGATGTTTACGGACTTATAGAACACGAAGTAGGAGTTCATTTGCTGACTTCAAAGAATGCACGGTTTCAAAGTCTAAAAATTTTTAAAATAGGTTTTCCATTAAATACAAAAACACAAGAAGGTTTAGCTGTAGCATCTGAGTATTGGTCTAACAATATAAGTATAAGGAGATTAAAAGAATTATCTCTACGTGTTATTGCTGTAAATTCTTTGTTGGAAGGAAATGATTTTCAAACTACTTTCTCGTTACTCAAAGAACAATACAAAGTGGACGAAGATAAAGCATTTTATATAACTACACGAGTATTTAGAGGAGGAGGATTTACAAAGGATTACTTATATATAAGAGGATTGTCTTTAATTTTAAGGCAAGCTCACAAAGGAGTTAAGTTTGATAACCTATTCATTGGAAAAACCTCTGTGGAATACCTTCATACTATAGATAAAATGGTAGAAGAAAAGTTAATTCCCGAAGCAAAATACAAAAATGATTCTTTTCAAAATCTTTTAATCAATCCCAAAACACACCCAATTTTAAAATACATTGTCGAGGGAATAGTAGATTGATGATAATTTAAAGTGATAAGTGCGATAAAATTTTTATATTTGAGGAAATTACTAACCCAATAAAAACAAAATTATGAGTCAATTTGATGAAAAAATGGAACTTTTCAAAACTGATTTATCCGAAAAGTTGAATATTTCTTTCGATGAAAAATTACTTACAGCGGTAGCTAAAGGTCTTGGTCCTTCTCTTTATAATGCGGATTCAAGTACCGTTGCTTGTTCAAATGCAGATGAATTAGAAACCGTAAAGAAAAACTTCTTAGTTAAAAAACTTGGACTTTCTGAAAGCGATGATTTAGATGGTGCTTTAAAAGATGTTTGTGAGCAGATGGGAAGCTCAAATAGAAACAAGCATAGAGCAATTTTCTACTATTTATTAGTTAAAAAGTTCGGGAAAGAGTCTATTTATTCATAGATTTTTAACTGAAAATTAAATATAAAACGTCTTAATTATGAGGCGTTTTTTTATATTTGTTTGATAATTAAAATACAACAGAACAATGCAAAGTAATATTACGTTAACAATGATAAAACCCGATGCGGTAAAGAATAACTATATTGGAGCTATTTTGCAGAAAATTACCTCAGCCGGTTTTAAAATAAAAGCCTTAAAATTTACTCAGTTAACCACAGATGATGCAGAAAGATTTTATGCGATTCACAAAGGGAAACCATTTTTTGAGGATTTGGTATCTTTCATGACTTCAGGTCCTATAGTTGCAGCAGTTTTAGAAAAAGAAAATGCGGTAAAAGATTTTAGAAACCTTATAGGAAGTACAAATCCTGAAGATGCAGATGAAGGAACGATAAGAAAATTATATGCAGAGTCATTATCTAGAAACTCAGTACATGGTTCTGATAGTGACGAAAATGCCTTAATCGAAAGCAGATTCCACTTCTCTGAAAGAGAAATTTATAATTATTAAAAAAATAAACTTATGTTACAGAAAGGAGATAAAGTTCCAAATATAGAAGTAGTTGACCAAGACAATAATTCTTTAAACTTAGTTAACTTTAAAGGAAAAAAAGTAGTTTTGTTCTTTTACCCAAAAGCATCTACGCCTGGTTGTACTGCCGAAGCATGCAACTTAAACGATAATATAGAAAGATTCCAGTCTTTGAATTACCAAGTAATAGGAATAAGTGCAGATTCTGTAAAAAGGCAAAAAAGTTTTCACGAAAAATATGGATTCAACTATCCTTTAATTGCTGATGAGAATAAGGAGCTTATCAACTATTTTGGCGTTTGGGGAAAAAAGAAATTCATGGGAAAAGAATACGAAGGAATTATTCGTACTACTTTTATAATCAATGAAGAAGGTGTAATCGATGATGTAATTACAGATGTGAAAACAAAAGCACATACAGATCAAATATTATAAGATTCTATTCATAAAATTATGTCTGATAAATTTATTAAAACCTTAAACGAAGGATATTCTTATAAAGGAGAAAAACTAGTAATAGGAAAAGCAATGTACGAAAACGCTGTTGTGCCCGAAGTAGAGGTTGCTATTCCTTTAAAAACAATCAATAGACACGGATTGATTGCAGGTGCTACAGGTACAGGTAAAACAAAATCATTGCAGGTTCTTATTGAGCAACTTTCAAGTCAAGGAGTTCCTAGTTTGGTAATGGATATCAAAGGAGATTTTAGTGGTATTGCAATGCCAGGTTCATCAAATAAACACATAGAAGAGCGACACGAAAAATTACAAATGCCTTTTGAAAGTAAAGGTTTTCCTGTGGAACTTTTAAGTATTTCAGACGAAAAAGGAATAAAATTACGTTCTACTCTTATCGAATTTGGACCTGTTTTATTCAGCAAGATATTAGGTTTAAACGAAACACAAGAAAGTATCGTTACTGTAATTTTTAAATATTGCGAAGATAAAAAATTGCCTTTAATTGATTTAGAAGATTTAAAACAAGTATTGCGTTATGTTTCGGAAGACGAACAAGGAAAAGATGAGTTTACTTCAAATTTTGGAACAATTTCTAGTAGTTCCCTTGGTGCAATATTAAGGAAAATTGTTGCACTGGAACAGCAAGGAGGAGCCAAGTTTTTTGGAGAACCAAGTTTCGATACCGATGATCTAATGAAAACCAAAGATGGTTTTGGCGTAGTAAACATTATTCGTCTTACCGACATTCAAAATAAACCGACATTGTTTTCTACGTTTATGCTTAGTTTGCTCTCGGAAGTGTATCAGACCATGCCAGAACAAGGTGATGCAGACGTAAAACTTGCTATTTTTATAGATGAAGCTCATTTAATCTTTAAGGAAGCATCAAAAACATTATTAGAACAGCTAGATACCGTAATTAAACTTATTCGTTCAAAAGGTGTTGGAATCTATTTTATCACACAAGTTCCAGGAGATATTCCAGAAAATATTTTAAGTCAATTAGGATTAAAAATACAGCATGCATTAAGAGGTTTTACGGCAAAAGATAAAAAGCAAATAGACAAAGCAGTAGAAAACTATCCTGTTACGGAGTTTTACAAAACCGATGAAATAATTCAAAGTTTAGGAATAGGAGAAGCTTTTGTTACGTGTCTAAATGAAAAAGGAATACCAACTCCGCTTGCACGTACTTACATGAGAGCTCCACAATCTCGCATGGATATTTTATCGAAAGAGGAAATTGATGAACTTGTATCTAAGTCACATTTAGTAGAAAAATACAATACAGACTTAAATAAAGAATCTGCCTATGAAATCTTACTTGAAAGATTAAATCAACATCAAGAACAGGAGGAAGATTCAAAGCCAAAAACAACAAGAACCTCAAAAAACGATGAAGATTCTACTTTCGAGCAAATTATGAATTCTCCTTTTGTTAGAGATATAGGAAGAACCGCAATGAGAGAAGGAACGCGAATGCTTTTTGGTATGTTAGGAATCAAAAAAAGAAGAAGATAATTGTATTGTGTAGTAGACATAGAAAGTTCAGGAAGTAAATACCAAGAAGAAGCAATTATTGAAATTGCTATTTATCGGTTTGATGGAAAAGAAATAGTCGATCAGTTTATTTCCATGATTAATCCTGAGCAAAAAATTGATTCTTTTGTGGAAAAATTAACAGGAATTACCAATAAAATGGTAAAAACAGCTCCTAAGTTTCACGAAGTTGCCAAAAGAGTTATAGAAATTACAGAAGATTCTATTTTAGTGGGTCATAATGTGGTGTATGACTACAAAATGCTTAGAAATTCATTCAAAAAATTAGGATATGATTTTTATATAGATACCATTGATACCTTACCTATTGCTCGCAGATTGGTTCCTAATTATCCATCTTATTCTCTTGGGAAACTTTGCGAATCTCTTAAAATTCCATTAACAGATAGGCATAGAGCTTCTGGTGATGCAAAAGCAACATTAAGTTTGTTTAAAATTTTACTAGAAAAAGATTCTTCAAAAGAAATCATAAAAAAATTCACCAATAAAGAGTCAGAGTTTAATTCATTTAAACAGTTTGACAATCTAATCAATAACCTTCCATCAAAAAAAGGTGTTTTTTATTTTTTCAATAGAAAAGGAGATATTGTATACATAGAAAAAAGTAAAAATATTCGTGTAAAAGTTCAGAGAATTTTATACGGAAATACGCCAAGATATAAACTTATACAACAACATACCAAACGGATAGAATACGAACTTACTGCTACGGATTTAATTACAACCATAAAACACAAAAACGAAATAGCTAAAAACCAACCATTATTTAACTCAAAAATAAAAAACAAAAGTTATATTTTTGGTGTCTTTCAAAATGAAGAAAACGTATTCATAAACAAAATAAAAGAAATACAAGAATTACCATTAGTAAAGTATAAAACATTAATGGAAGCAAATAGTGCATTAATGTATTTAGAAAACAATAAAATCCCAACAATAGCAAGTAGCTTTCTATTGATTGATGCAGGAAGAAATTCTTCTGAAAAATCATTTGTGGCAGTGAAAAAAGAAACAGTAATTGGTTATGGCTTTTATCAAGTATATAAACAAATAGAAAATTGGGAGAAAATAACAAGTACGATGACTTCTATCGATATTACGCAAGAAACTCTTTTTGAGGATTTAAAAGGATATATTTTTAGAGGAAAATACAAAGCAATTAACAAAGTATAAAACTATGGACGAAGATAAAATACATGATGTATTCAAACCGAAAAACTGGAACGAAGTAAAAACAAACAACAGTTGGATGATTTTTAAAATCATGGCAGAGTTTGTAGAAGGTTTCGAAAAAATGACCAAAATAGGTCCTTGTGTATCCATTTTTGGTTCTGCACGTACCAAACCAGATAACCCAAACTACGAATTGACCGTAGAAATAGCATATAAACTCACAAAAATTGGTTTTGGTGTGATTACTGGTGGTGGTCCTGGAATAATGGAAGCAGGTAATAAAGGAGCAAAAATGGGAGGAGGACATTCCATCGGTTTGAATATTGATTTACCTTTTGAGCAAGGAAACAATCCTTACATCGATCATGATTTGAGCATCTATTTTGATTACTTTTTTGCTAGAAAAGTGATGTTTGTAAAATACTCTCAAGGTTTTATAGTAATGCCAGGTGGATTTGGTACATTAGATGAACTCTTTGAAGCATTAACGCTTATTCAAACTAACAAAATCGGGCGATTTCCAATTATTTTAGTGGGAAAAGAATTTTGGTGTGGATTGTTAGACTTTATGAAAAATAGCTTACTGAAAGCAGGAAATATAAGTGAAGAAGATTTTAAATTATTTCGAATTGTAGACACTGCAGACGAAGCAATTGGTCACATAAAAGCATTCTACGATAAGTACGCAATCAAACAAAACTTCTAAAATGAAACATAAATCAGGATTTGTAAATATTATAGGAAACCCCAACGCAGGAAAATCAACTCTTCTTAATCAACTTATGGGAGAGAAACTTGCTATAGTTACACAAAAAGTACAAACCACAAGACATCGAATTTTTGGTATCTACAACGAAGAAGATTTACAAATTGTATTTTCTGATACTCCAGGAATACTAAAACCGCATTATAAGCTTCAGCAAAAAATGATGGATTTTGTAGAAGAAGCTTTTCAAGATGCAGATGTAATTTTATTCATTACCGAAGTCAATGATTTTCATCAAGAAAATCAAGAAATACTGGATAAAATAGGAAGACTAAAAATACCAATATTCATTCTTGTAAATAAAATAGACAAATCAAATCAATCAGAATTAGAAAAAAATGTAGCTTTTTGGAATGAAAAGTTTCCTAATGCTTTAATTCTTCCTATTTCTGCATTAAATGGAGTTAACATTGTATTTATTTTTGAAAAATTAAGGGAATTATTACCCGAATGTCCTCCTTATTTCGATAAAGAACAATTTACCGATAAACCAGAACGTTTTTTTGTAAATGAAACCATACGAGAAAAAATCCTTCTCAATTACGAAAAAGAAATTCCTTATTCGGTGGAAGTTGTTACGGAATCATTTAATGAAGGAGAAGAAAATATAATTATAGATTCTGTAATTTATGTAGAGCGAGATTCGCAAAAAGGAATTATCATAGGACACAAAGGAAGTTCTTTATCTAAAGTTGGAAAACAAGCACGACGCGATTTGCAAAATTTCTTTAAAAAGAAAATACAACTCAATTTATTTGTAAAAGTTCAAAAAAACTGGAGGAAAAACGATAAAGATTTAAATCGTTTCGGTTATTCAAAATAGGTAATGATGTTGCTTCTTCTTTAGAGATTAACTCCATTTTGATAAAAGAATTCAGGAGAAATATCATAATTCCAAATGAATTTTTGTCCGTTTTTTGTGGTTTGAATAATGTCCTCCCAATAGATTTCTCCGAAAATACCAACTTTTGCGGAATTTAGAATCTCTTTATTTTCTAAGTTTTTAATTCCATTTAAATGTTTATGATTATCAATGATTTTTCTTAAATCCAACGATTTGATTGACTTATCATTGAATTCACAAATTATTTCGTAATTATTAAATCCTATTATTTTACTAATTTTAATCATTGTAATGGGTTTACTTTATGAAAGTTTTTACTATTCCACATTTCTAATAATTCTACTTTATGGATTTCTGACCAAGCACTTACTAACTTTAATTTACTAATTGGTAAATCTCCATTTAGAATCATTCCATTTTCTATCAAAATATTTGCTTCAAATTCTTGGTATTTTACCTTAAAATGAGGCGGATTATGGTCATTAAAGAACATATAAATTATAATTCCATAAAATCTTGAAATTTCCGGCATTTTCTTCTTTTATTTATTACAAATTTACAAAATATTTAGTATTTAGTGATTAGTACTTGGTAGTTAACAATTTCTAACTACTAACTATCAGTTGTGAAAAAGGGAATTTATAAAAAATTAATACAATTTAAAGGATAGTATAAAGAATTGTGGAAATAAATAAAGTTTGATTAGTAGCTCTAAAAATAAACATTTCTATATCTATTAAATCTTAATTATATTTGTCAACATTCATCTCTTAATGGAGAAGATGAGTAATTATACTTAGAAAGTATAGAGGGATATTTATTAGACGTCAATATTTTTTTAGTGATAAATTACTGATAAAGATTTAAATCGTTTCGGTTATTCTAAAAAATAGTATATAAAAAATGCAACAAGCTATAGATAAAAATGGAAATTCATATGAATTTTCACAGTTGGATTCTTCTAATGTAAGAATTTATACCTTAAAAAATGGATTAAAAATATTTCTTGCTCAGAATTTTGATGAACCGAGAATCCAAACATTTATTCCTGTTCGTTCTGGTTCGGCTAATGATCCTAAAGATAATACAGGTCTTGCACACTATCTTGAACACATGATGTTTAAAGGAACTTCCAAAATAGGAACTACCAATTGGGAGAAGGAGAAACCACTTATCAATCAAATAACAGAACTTTTTGAACAACATAAAGCTGAAAACGATTTAGAAAAGAAAAGAGAAATATACAAACAGATAGACCAACTTTCTTATTCTGCTTCTCAGTATTCCATTGCTAATGAATACGATAAATTTATCGCATCGATAGGAGGAAAGGATACCAATGCATATACTTGGTATGACGAAACGGTTTATGTAAATAATATTCCATCAAATGAACTTGAAAAATGGTTGGAGTTGGAATCAGAACGATTTAGTAATCCTGTATTTAGACTTTTTCATACCGAATTGGAAACCGTTTATGAAGAATTTAATCGATACCAAGACCACGATGCTCATATTGTGAATAATGAATTAATGAGTATTCTTTTTCAGAATCATCCGTATGGAACGCAGACTACATTAGGCAATCCTGAACATTTAAAAAATCCGTCGATAAAATCTATTCAAAAGTATTTTTCTACCTATTATGTTCCCAACAATATGGCGATTGTGTTGGTTGGAGATTTGCAATTTGAGCAAACCATAGAAAGTATTAAAAAGCATTTTGATGATTTTAAGAATAAATCGCTTCCATTAAAAAAACAAATTAAAGAAAAACCAATTGATGGAATAAAGGAAAAAACAGTTTATTCTAATTCTACAGAACACTTTGTAATTGCTTTTAGAAATGATAATATCGATTCTAATAATGTTTTAAAGCTAGAACTTGTAGATATGATTCTATTTAATGGGACAGCAGGAATCATGGATTTAAACATCGTTAAAAAGCAGTTGGCAACTAAAGTAGTTTCTCATGTAACTACGCACAAAGAGTATGGATTTCATCGATTTTATGGAATTCCAAATGAAAACCAAACTTTAGATGAACTCAAAGAGCTTATTCTAGAGCAAATAGAAAAGATTAAAAAAGGAGATTTTGAATCATGGATTCTAGAGGCAGTAGTCAATGATTTAGAACTTCATAAAATCAAAGAGCTAGAAACCTCCTCGGGATTGGCAAACGCTCTTACGGATAGTTTTATTTTAGGTAAATCGTGGGAAGAGCAAGTGCAGGAAATAGAGGAAATGCGAAAAATCACTAAAGAAGAATTAGTTGAGTTTGCCAACGAATTTTACAAAGATAATTATGCTATTGTTTATAAAAAGAATGGAAAAAATACCAATCAAATAAAGGTAGAAAGTCCTGAGATAACACCTATAGAAATCAACAGAAATGAAAATTCAGATTACTTTAACGAGTTTAAAAAAACGAAAAGTGAAGAAATAATGCCTGTTTTTTTAGATGTAAAGAATGAACTTGATTCTGGTTTTTTACGAAATGTAATGTTTTACCATGTGAAAAATTTATATAATGAAAGAGCAAGTATAAATTACATCTATCGTTATGGAACTGATCATGACAATCGGATTAAAATTGCAGTTGAGTTTTTAAAGTATGCAAGAACATCAAAAAAAGATGCAGACGAAATTGCTCAAGAGTTTTACCAATTAGGAATCCGCGTTAAATATAGAGTAGAGCATAAAAAAACAGTAATTACGCTTTACGGTTTATCGCAGAATTTAGCTAAAGGGATTGAGCTTTTTGAAAAATTACTTGTAGATTTAACAGTAGATGAAGAGCAATTACAAAAATATATTCAGACAATTCTAAAAAATAGAAAAGATGCCAAAATAAATAAAAGAACTATCTCTTCAGCTCTTCATCAGTATGCACTTTATGGGAAAGATAATCGAACACGGAATGCAATTTCTAACGAAGAATTAAAAAGCATAACTTCTAGGGAAATTGTTGCAAAAATCAAACAACTTCAGGATTATAAGCATGAGATTTTCTATTATGGAAATGAACCGCTGAACCTTAAAAATACGATACTTAAATATCATAATTTTGGAAGAAGTATACCAATTCCAAATCCAAAAGAATATGTAGAGCAGAAAGGAAAAGATATTATATATGTAGTTGATTATGATATGGTTCAGGCGGAATTAAGTCTTTATAATCAAAATAAAACATTTGATAAGGATTTATTTAAATTCAGTTATTTGTTTAATGAATATTTTGGTTCGGGACTTTCTTCTATTGTTTTTCAAGAGATTAGAGAAGCAAAATCATTGGCATATTCAGCGTTTTATATTTTTAAACTTGCTTTGGAACAAAATGGATTTAATTATACGTATGGGAAATTAGGTACTCAACCAGATAAGTTGAAAATTGCAGTTGATACGTTGACGGAATTAACACAAAACTTTCCAGAATCAGAAGTTTTATTTAAAAATGCCAAGAAAAATGTGCTAAAAAATATTGCTTCGGAACGATTTACTCGCGAAAATATTTTTTGGAGTTATGATAAGCTAAAAGCAAGAGGAATTGATTATGATATTAGAGAAGAAGTATACAATCAACTTAATGCAATGTCTTTGAGTGATTTATCTAGCTTTTTTAATGAATTTATTCAAACGGATAAATATAATTATTCGATTATGAGCGATATAAAATCACTGGATTATAAAATGCTCTCAGAATTGGGAAGTATAGAAGAGCTTTCTGTAGATGAATTGTTTGGGTATTGATTTGAATAAATTGAAGTAAATAGAATGAGTAGTATGAAAAAGAATAGAGACTCTAATATTGAATTATTGAGGATTGTTTCAATGTTAATTATTGTGATTTATCATTTTATATTACATTCCATAGCTCCTAATAATCCTAATTTGTATTATATAACAAGACCTTTAAGTACAGTTTTGCATATAGGTGTGATATGTTTTGTGTTAATTTCGGGATATTGGGGAATAAAATTTTCATTAAAAGGATTTGTTAAGCTTTTTCTGTATTGTTCTTTTTATTCAATATTGATTTATGCGGTTGGAGTAATTTTAAATCCCGATTTGTTTAGTGTAAGAAATGTTATAACTTCATTAATCCTTAAGCAATGGTGGTTTATACCTGTTTATTTGAGTTTATTTTTACTGGCTCCAATTATAAATATTCCTTTAAAAAATAAAAATAGACAAACTAAAATAGTGTTTATTCTAATTTTATTAATCATTTCATTTGGATTTGGACAATATGTTCCTTCACTCTCTGATGGAAAGAACCCATTAAACTTTGTGTTGATATATTATATAGGGAATTTTTTAAGAACAGAAGTTAATGTAAATATTAAAAAAATACTATTGGTGTATATGCTGTGTACTATTATTTTATTTGTAGCTATGTTACTATCCGATTTATATATACCGATGGTTGGTGAGTTATTGGTTAGGTTTTTCTATCCATACAATAGTATAGGCTTAATCATTAATTCTATTTTGTTTTTTCTTATATTCACTCAATTAAAATTTAATTCTAAATACGTTAACTGGTTTGCAAGTTCTGCACTAGCTGTTTATTTGGTTCATGAGAATGATTATTTGAGTTCTTATTTATATGACTTTGTACATCAACTACAAAGTTATGTTGAAAGTCCAATTTTATTTATACTATCAGTAGTTATTTTAGCTATGATAGTATATTGTATTATTGCAATTATTGATAAATTGCTATCTCCTATTTTTCAATTTATGATAAATCAAATTATTGACTCAAAACCGTTTAGTAAGGTAGATAAAAAAGTGAATAATTTATTAGATTCTAAATAGAAGAAGTATTAGATGTAGGTTACGCAACTTTTTTGATTAAATCAAAGCAAGGGCATTTACCACAGCGTTTGCTTTCATTTTTTTTATATTTTTCACAGCATTTGCTTTTTACTTTGTTAGCATTGATAATACCTTTTTTTTTCAATGCTTCTTTTTTATTTTTCTTTCCCAATGTACTCTAAAATAGAATTTAGTACAAAGGTAATTAATTTTTATTGATTCTAAATAAATTTAGTCAAAGTAGTTAGCTATGAAAAATTATTTAAGCTGATTGGATTATTAAAAGTTTTAATCTAGATAGTAATAGTTTAGAGCAAGGTTTAGCTTATCTTTGCAACATGAAAATGAGCAAGAATGAACGGCTAATACTAATTATCGTTTTAGGAAGTATTGCTGCAATAGGACCATTCTCTATAGATATGTATTTACCATCATTTCCTAAGATTGCTGAATTCTTTGGAGAAACCAAAAAGCATGTATCGTATACATTAACGAGCTATTTTATTGGGATTTCTATCGGACAGTTGATGTACGGACCATTACTGGAAAAATTCGGAAGAAAAAAACCTCTGATAGCAGGTCTTTTAATCTACGTAATAGCATCGATTAGTATTGTGCTTTCTGCGAACCTAACGATGATGATTGTATTTAGATTTTTACAAGCATTAGGAGCAAGTGTAGGTATGGTTGCTGGGAAATCTATGATACGAGATTTGTTTAGTACCAAAGAAGTTGCTCGTATATTGTCGTCTATTTTATTAGTAATGGGAATTGCTCCAATTATTGCTCCAACGTTAGGAGGAATATTTGTTCAGTATTACAATTGGCAGGTGATTTTTGTTTTTTTATTTGCGGTAGGTTTATTGGTATTACTTTCTGTTATTTTTTTATTGAAAGAAACTCGAGGATACGATGAAACAGTAACGCTGAGAATAAAACCTATCGTTAGAAACTATTGGAATACACTAAAAGACATTAACTTTTTTAGGTATACATTGGCAAGCAGTATTGCTATAGGAGTTTTATTTACCTATGTTTCTTCTATTCCTTTTGTATTGATGGATATTTACAAGGTAAGTGAAACAACTTTTGGTTGGCTTTTTGCGATTAATGCAATAGGATTTATTTTAGGTAGTCAAATAAATAGAGAATTACTAAAAAAGTTTGACTTAAAGAAGCTAACCAATACAATAGCATTGATGATGGCAATGATAACAGTACTGTTTTTAGGAATGTCGTATGTGATTTCTATTCCGTTATTTCTGTTTTGTGTAATGACCTTTGGAACCATGTTTATGTTGGGATTTGTTAATCCTAATGCTACTGCTTTATCTTTAGATAAATTTAAGTCGAATATAGGAATTGCAAATGCTTTAAACGGAAGTGTACGTATGGCAATGGGGGCAATTACATCAGCTTTAATTGGTTATTTTTACGATGGTACTATGATGCCAATGTTGTGGTTTATGGCAGTACTCAGTGTCATAAATTTACTGATGTTTATTTGGGCAAAAAAAGGATGATTTTTTTATGAGATTAGTTTTTTTGTATGATAAAAGCTACTTTTATGTATGATAAACACTATGTAGGGACTTGATATAAAACATATCGAAAAAACGATGATACTGTCATAACTTTGTACTGAAATTTTAATACAAAATTATAGTTATGAATCGAGTTAAGATAGTACTTTTTATGGCGTTTGTGATTCAAGTATCAAATTTGTCTGGACAAACAGAAATTGTTGAAGAAAACAATTATTGGGCAGGATACATTGTTAAAGCAAGAATAAGTAATCGTTTTTCTATTTTTAATGATGCTCACATTGTTCCAGACTTTTTTATTCTTGTGCGTCCAGGATTAATGTATCATTTCAATAATAAGTTAAATATGACTACGACTTTGGGATACAATCATTTATGGTTAGGCGAGGATTTTAAAAAGGAAGAAAATCAAATTTGGGGAGAAGTTACAGCTTCTCATAAAAGTAATAATTTTAGCTTTTATCACAGAATACGACCAGAAGCAAGGTTTAAACAGAAAACAACAGACGGACATACCTTTAATTGGAGGTTTAGATATATGTTTAAACCCAAATATACATTCTATAAAAACAGTGAAAATAAAACCAAATGGTATGCGTATGGCGTAGAGGAAATACTTTTTAATGCTGGTGATGATGATGTAATCGTAAATAATTTTCAGTTAGATCAGAATAGGATAGGTTTGGGGTTAGGATATTCTATAAAGAATACAACTTTCCAGCTAGGTTATCTAAACTTTACGAGCTATTATCCTCCAAAAACTGCTGATGCAGATAAAAAATTTAAGGTGAGGCATCTTGCTCAGTTTGTGATTTACCACAACTTTGATTTCAGAAAAAAAGATAAAAAATAAGTAACAAATAAAAAATTAGAATTATGTCAACGTATTTACCAACCAAAGTTAAAAAAACAATAGATATTCAGAGTGGAGTAATCATTGTTTTATCAGTTTTAATTATTGCATTATTTGCAGTATATTTGTATAAATCACACTTATCTTAAATTAATTATTAAATAAATAAATTATGTCTGACTCTCGTACGTATTCACGGTCAAAAATCAGAGTAAGAATTGAAAGACAATCCAAAGCGATAATGTTTCTTTCAAGTATACTGATTTCATTTTTATTGGTCTATTTTTTACGTGATCCAAATTTTACAGCAACTCAAGATTACGTAATGTTTTTACTTTTTGTATCCATAGGTTTGTGGGTTACAGAGGCGATTCCTCCTTTTGCTGTGGGGATTTTAATAGTAGGATATTTGGTATTTACTATGGGGAATACCGAGGATATAGATGTTAAAAAATATGTCCAAACATGGTCTAGTGGAGTTATTTGGTTATTCTTAGGAGGGTTTTTCCTTGCAGAAGGAATGCGTAAAACGAAATTAGATGAAAAACTACTTCAAATATCAATTCCTAAATTTGGAAATAGTGCGAAAAGCATCTTATTGGGATTGATGTTGATTACAGCGGTTTTATCTATGCTTATGAGTAATACCGCAACTACTGCTATGATTATAGCAACGATTACTCCACTTATTGTTACGCAAGGAATGAATTCTCCTTTTATAAAAGCTCTAGTAATAGGGATTCCAGCAGCAGCATCTATAGGAGGTATGGGTACCATTATTGGTTCTGCACCAAATGCAATTGCGGTAGGTGCTTTGCAGGCAGCAGGGCATCCAGTTACGTTTATACAATGGATGATGTTGGGTATACCAATAGCACTTGTTTTGGTGTTTTTGTTTTATATGGTTTTAATTAGAAAATACAAACTTAAAGATCAAAAAATTAATATTGATTTTTTAACGAAAAGCAAAGATGAGGTTAAAGATGTAGAGGAAGATGTAACTCAGAAAAGAATTATGTTGGTAATTCTAGTGTTGACCTTGGGTCTTTGGCTTACTTCACAATGGACAGGAATTCCTGTTGCAGCTGTTTCTGCAGTTCCTATTGTAGGACTTACGATGTTTGGGATTGTTGATGCAGAGGGAGTTAGAAGATTATCTTGGGATACACTTATGCTTGTTGCAGGAGGTTTAGCATTAGGATTAGCAATTGAAGAGCAGGGAATTGCTCAGTATTTTGTTGATAATATTAAAAACTTCCAATTTAATTATTACGTTCTGTTAGGTGTATTCGGATTGATTACAGTTACGTTGTCTAACTTTATGAGTAATACAGCGGCAACAACTATTTTAGTTCCTATAGGAATGTCTTTATTGACCATGCTTCCTGGAGTGAATCCTTTAGTTCTACCTTTGGTAATAGGTCTTTCAGCATCATGTGCATTATTGCTTCCTGTTTCTACTCCGCCAAATGCAATTGCATACAGTACAGGAGTTATAGAGCAAAAAGAGTTTAGATTAGGAGGGATATTTGTAGGGTTATTAGGACCTGCTATTATAATTATTTGGACACTAATTGTGAGTGCTTTCTTATAAAAGTTTCTTACACACTTACTAAACATAAAAAGAGAAGCTGTTTCAAAGTTAATTTGAAACAGCTTCTTTTTACCTCTATATGATTTTAGAAAGGTAAATCGTCCTCTTCGTTTTCGTCCGCACTTAAATCATTTGCTGATTGTGGAACTGGAGTTTCACTAGGAATGTCGCTTGAAGTCGGCACTTGCTGATTTAATCGTTCTATTCTCCAACCTTGTATGGTAGTAAAATATTTTGCTTCTCCTTCTGGATTTATCCATTCGCGTCCACGGATATTAATTGATACTTTTAGTTCGTCGCCAATTTTATATAAATCTAAAAGTTCTATTTTGTCTTGAGTAAACTGTATGATTATATCTTGAGGATATTGTTCTTGAGTAGTGATTACCATTTCTCTAAATGTGAATGTTCCTCGAGTTTGAGTGTCAAAAATTTTTTTGACTTTTCCTGAAATTTCCATTTTTTTAATCTTTTAATTTTAAATTTCTACGAATTACAAAGTTATTTAAATAAATATTTTACACACAAATTTTAATCTATTTTTATTAACAGATTTATGATATTACTCCACTAAAAAATAGTTCATTTTCAATATAACATGCGGCAAATTGTCCTTCTGTAATTGCTGAAATAGGTTGTTCAAAACGAAGATAATATCCACTTTTTGTTCTGTATAGAGTAGATTTTTTGAGTTCTTGTCTATATCTTATCCTAGACATTACTTCTATAGATTCGCCTATTTTCATTTCTAAATCTTCTCGAATGAAATGAGCATCTTGTTCGTTTATATGTAAAGTATGTTTAAATAATCCATGATGAGAACTTCCTTCTCCTACATAAACTATATTTTTTTCAACGTCAGTTTCAATTACAAACAAAGGTTCTTTATGTCCTCCAACGCCTAAACCTTTTCGTTGACCTTTAGTGAAAAAATGAGCTCCTATATGTTCGCCTACTACTTTTCCGTTCCATTCTTCATACTGGTAATTTTCACTTTCGTATGCGAGTTCATCTTCAAGAGAGTCAAATGAAGGTTTTTCTTTATGGTATGGAGCAAAATCAGAAAATATCTCTACTATTTTCCCTTTTTGGGATTTTAGTTTTTGTTGTAAAAACTCGGGTAGTGAAACCTTTCCTATAAAACATAAGCCTTGTGAATCTTTTTTTTCTGCGGTAATTAGATTGTTTTCTTTTGCAATTTTTCTAACTTCAGATTTCTCTAAATGTCCTATCGGAAAAAGTGCTTTTGAAAGTTGGTATTGGTTCAGTTGACAAAGAAAATACGATTGATCTTTATTTTTATCCTTTCCAGCTAGTAAATGGTATATTTTTTCTTCATTTATAATTGATTCAGATTTCTGAACATAATGTCCAGTTGCAACATAATCCGCTCCTAAAGATAGAGCAATATCCAAAAAAACATCAAACTTAATTTCTCGGTTACACAAAACATCAGGATTGGGAGTTCTTCCTTTTTGATATTCATCAAACATATAATCTACAATACGTTCCTTATACGTATCGGATAAGTCAACTACTTGAAAAGGAATCCCTAAAGCATTTGCGATAAGAAGTGCGTCATTGCTATCTTCTACCCAAGGACATTCGTCTTCCAACGTAACTGAAGCATCATTCCAGTTTCTCATAAAAAGACCAATTACATTGTATCCTTGTTCTTTTAAAAGTAATGCAGATACTGAAGAATCAACACCACCAGAAAGACCTACTACAACAGTACTATTTTTTTTGATTTCCATACCAATTGCAAAGGTACTAACTTTTTAAATGATTTTGATTGTAAGAATATTACTTAATCCCATGCATTTTTTTAATGATAAATTTATTGAGTGCAAATAGTATGAATCCTGCAACGATGGGAATGATAGTAAAAATGAGGAAAAATACACCTAGAGAATATTTTTCACTTATTTTGTCGATATAACTTCCTGTGAATCCAGCAAGGTATAATCCTAAAGCAATTGCTAGATGCCAAAATCCAAACAGAAAACCAAGAAGATTTTTAGGTGCTAATTTACTTACATACGATAATCCTACAGGAGATATAGCTAGTTCTCCTAGTGTATGTAATAAATATGCAAAAACTAAGAAAAATAAGCTTACTGAAGCTGTTTTCATTCCCGATGGAATTTGGCTTGCTCCATAAGAAAGAATTCCAAATCCAAGACCTAAGAGGATTAATGCAATCCCAAACTTTACAGGAACACTAGGGTTAAACTTGCTTTCCCATATTTTGGAAAACAATGGAGCAAATAATATGATGAAAATAGAGTTAAGTGCAATAAACCATGATGCGGGTATTTCAACAAAATCATCTTCAATTTTAGAAATTTTAGCAGAAATACCTTGTTTTACTGTTTTTGCTTTTTCAGCATCTAAGTAAAGGTACTTTCCTTTTCCATTTACATCTACAACTCTAATTATTTGATTGATTTCTAAATTATCATCGGTATTTATTTTTACGATTTCGTTGCTATTAATAAGTTCAATTTCATAACTTTTTGTATTTAAATCTTTTTGAATCATCCAAACGACAATTCCCCAAATAATTAAAAAACTAAATCCTAAAGCGATATTAGAAAAAGGATATTTATGGAATAATCGTTTAAAAAGTTGAAATAAAACCCAAGTAATGATAAGTAGAGGAACTACAGTAATTAAAATATTGGTAACTATAAAAATAGTAGCATTTGTTCCTGTGAGAGTTCTCTGTGTAAAATCTTTTGCAAATATGGTCATAGAACCACCTGCTTGCTCAAATGCAAACCAGAAAAATACTGTAAATATTGCTAGAATTCCTATTACTATAATTCTATCTTTTTGAATCTTTTTAGATTCTTTATCTAATGGTTTTAGGATATTATTTTCTTCTTTCTTCTTCGAAAAATCAATATCATATTTATAGAATAGATTTCTAGCTAACCAAAATTGTATGAGTCCAAAAAACATAAAAATCCCAGCGAGTCCAAATCCTAAGCTCCAACCTATTTTTTCGCCAATATATCCACAAAAAAGAATTCCTAAGAAAGCTCCTGCATTTACTCCCATATAAAAAATAGAATATCCACCATCTTTTTTCTCAGGAGCATTATAATAAAGATTTCCTACTAAACTAGCTATGTTAGGTTTGAAAAAACCATTCCCAATAATCAAACAAGCAATTCCAGCATAAAAAAAGAAAGTGGTTTCCAATGCCATGCAAGCATGACCAAGTGTCATAATTAAAGCTCCAATTCCTATAGCATTTCTATACCCTAAGAACTTGTCTGCCAAAATCCCTCCAATTGTAGGTGTTACGTATACTAAAGATGTATAAATCCCAAAAAGCTTTAATGCCTCTTCGTTTGTCCATTCCCAACCACCTAATCCAGTAGAGCTTACGAGGAATAAAACCAACAATGCACGCATTCCATAGTAAGAGAAACGTTCCCACATTTCGGTGAAAAAAAGTACAAATAAACCTATTGGGTGTCCTAAAAATTCTTGATTTTTTATATCTGTTTGAATCATCATAAAGGTTTTAAACCTCGCTAAAATACTAATTTTTTGAACAGTAGATTATAAAATAGTAGTTATATTTGCATCTTTCTAATTAGAATTAAAAAAGTTTCATCTTTGGAAATAATTCAAAATTCAAATATAAATTCACAACAAAAATTGGTTCTTACCATTGGTATGTTCGATGGTGTGCACAAAGCTCATCGGTTATTACTAGAAGACATAAAAAACTATGCACAAAAAAGAAATCTAAAGAGTGCTTTACTTACTTTTAATCCGCATCCAAGAATTTATTTTGGTTCGAAAGATAACTTTAAATTACTTACAACATTAGAAGAAAAAATTCAGAAGTTAGAAAAAATCAATCCTGATTATATACTTGTTCAAAGCTTTGATGAAGAATTTAGAAATCTTTCTGCAGAAGAATTTGTAAAAGAAATATTGATTGATGCTTACCATCTTCATACACTTATCATCGGATACGACCATCAGTTCGGAAAAGATAGACAAGGGGATTTTAACCAGTTGAAAGTGTTATCAGAAAAATATGGTTTTAATCTAAAACAAATCAATGAAATTCAAACTTCTGGAATTACAATTAGTTCTACTAAAATTAGAAATGCTTTACTAGACGGAAATATAGCATTAGCGAATAAAATGTTAGAAGAAAATTATTCTCTTTCTGGGAAGGTAATTAAAGGTTCTAAAATTGGGAGAAAATTAGGTTTTCCTACTGCAAATATTGATGTAGATGAAAATAAACTAGTTCCTAAAAATGGAGTTTATGCAGTTAAGGTATATATCGACTCAAAACCACATTATGGAATGATGAATATAGGAAATCGTCCTACGGTTTCAGGAGGAAATATTCAAATTGAAGTGCATATTTTTGATTTTGATGCTCATATTTACAATAAAACTATTAAAGTAGAATTCACTAAATTTATACGAGACGAACAAAGTTTTCCTTCTACAAAAGAATTAATAGAACAAATAAAAAAAGATGAAATCCAAATTAGAAAACTTTTTGGTGCGAAATGAGTTTTTACCCAATGGTTTTATAAAGTTGATATAAAAAAAGTATTGCCATCTTGACTTTTGGGGAAGGTTTTAGAAGTGGTGTTATGTTTTTCTAGTGATTTAAGTGTCTGATAGTGAGGTCTAAATAGATATTATGGAAAAAGAATTTGATGAGTTAAAAGAATTTTTAGGTGATTTTTTTTCGTACAAAAAGAATAAAATAACTATTGAGATGTCTTTAGATGATTTAGGAATGTATGGAGATGATAAACGAGATTTTTTACAATCTTTTTTGCAAAGATTTAATATAGAATCTTCAAACTTGGATTATGACAAATTTTGTGAATTAGAGACGTTTAATCCTATTAAAAATTTATTTTTTTCGAAAAAAGATGATAAGATTATAAAAATAAGTATTAACCATTTAGTAAATGTAATTAAAAGTAAGAAATGGCATAATCCAAACTCTATTAATGATTAGGGTAATGGATAATATTCTAGATGTGATTTATAGTTTTTTTTTAGGATAGTTAAAAGGTGTTCATAAAATCTAACAGAGTGAACCCGCTCCGCAAAGAGTGAAGATCCAAAAAGTAGCTCCGCAAATGTCTGTGACTTTGCGGTAGTATATAAAGCCAGTAAATTATATTATTTATTGGCTTTATTTTATTAAAATTTATAACTTTGATAAAATAAAAACAATACGTTTTTATGAAAGAAGGATATGTAATAAGAAATCAAGAATTACCTCATTTTATTACTTGTACAGTAGTAGATTGGATAGATGTTTTTACGAGAAATATATATAAAGAAGTATTGATTGACAGTTTAGATTTTTGTATAAAAAACAAAGGGATGATTTTGTATAGTTATGTAATAATGTCCAATCATATTCATTTAATCATTCAATCAAAAGAGGATAAACTATCTAATTTATTGAGAGATTTTAAAAAGTTCACTGCTAAAAATATTTTAGACAAAATTCAAACAGAACCAGAAAGTAGAAGGGAGTGGATGTTGGAAAGATTTAATTTGGCAACCAGAACTCATACAAGAAATAAAAGCTATCAATTTTGGCAATATGGTAATCATGCAGAAGAAGTATACTCAGAGTCGTTTATGTGGTCAAAAATAGATTATATTCATTTTAATCCTGTTAGGTCAAAAATTGTAAATCGTCCACAAGATTATGTTTATTCAAGTGCAAGAAATTATCTAAATAACGAAGGTTTAGTAGAAGTTGAATTAATTCAAAATCCAATAATTAATACTTTAAATACTACTAATTTTATGAAATATACTAGTTATGATAATTGATTTCCGCAAAGTCAGAGACGTTTGCGGAGCTACACTGTGGTCATGTACTCTTTGCGGAGCTGGGAAAAATGGCAAAATATTTACCAAAACAGTTTAATATAGTAGCATCTAAACCAATTAAGGATCCTTCTTTGTCTTCTTTTGAAGGTAAAAAAGGAATTTATTTTATGCAACCAAGATTACCTTCAGCATTTGGGGCATTAGGTCATATTACAACATGGAATGGTAATGCATGTTTAGGAGGACATTGCTATAATACTAGTACCCATTTTTATCAAGCAACTTTAATTAGGTAGAATAATATGAAATATTTTAAGTTTTTATTTTTTGCAATGTTTTTACTAAATTGTGGTACACAAAATTCAAATGATGTATTTGCACAGAGATGGTTAGATGATTACGCTGTGTGTGAATGTATTACTCAGGGATTAAATAAAAGAGATATTAATGATGGTAGTATATGGTATTGGACAGAAGCTAATCCTTTTAAATTTAAGGATATGAAATTTTTTACAAGTTTTATTAGTAATTATGTTTCAAAAAACAGTTACGGTTGGGGTGATAAACCAACTATTTTAAATCATTGTATTGTATTAAAATACGATAGGAGATACGTTGAAATTAGAGATTCATTATTAATAGAAACACAAAAAGATAAAACTAAATTTAATGAATGGCTTAAAAGTAGAAAAAATGAAACTCTAAATAGTTTTTAAAAGTCGCGAGTATAGCAGGTCATGCAGTATATGGAGCGGTTTACATATTCTTACAAGCTCTGGTGTAGAGTCTCCTGGAGTATGGAAAAATTTTAATATCAACTACAAAAATAGATAAGATGAAAAAAATACTTATACTACTGGGATTATATTTAACTTTTGGGTGTCAACGGACTTCTGTATCGGTTACTGAAATGGACCCCAATGAACTCAAAGAAAAAATTCTTAAAAATGGAGATGAAAAATCATATACCTTACTTTCGATGTATTATGATGATAAATTATTAGACCCTGAATTTTTAGAAATATCTAAAATGATGTATCATAAATATAATTATACAAGAGCTTTATCTGACATATTTCCAGCTTATGTTTATACCTATAATCCTAATCAACCATATGATGTATATAAAGCAGTAAGTTTATTAAATAATATACCGCCTGATAAACAAGAAGAAGCGTTAAACTATCTTAAAATTGGTGTAGAAAAAGGAGATTATTCTTGTATTGATAATTTATCAGAGTATTATCTTAATAAAGGAGATAGCGTAGAGTCAAAACGTTTATTGGAATATAAAAAAAGGTTAGTAGAAGAACGTTCAAGAAAAATTGAAGACTCTTTAAGAAGAATAGGCGAAAAATAAAGAGAATAATTTTTCAAATGTGGCGTTATAGTTTTTTTAGGAGAGTTAAAAAAAGTTCATAGAAAAAACCTTAACTTTGATAAACCAGTAAAATTATTTTCTGATTATATTAATACATAATGTTGCATTTGCTAGTTGAACCTATCCAAAAAATACTTGAATCTTTCTTTGTATTATAACACAATAAATTAAGTATCTTTGCACGTTAATATATTATCATTTTTATTATGAAGTGTGGAATTGTAGGTCTTCCCAATGTAGGAAAATCAACCTTGTTCAATTGTTTAAGTAATGCAAAAGCACAATCGGCAAATTATCCGTTTTGTACTATAGAACCTAATATTGGTTCGGTTTCGGTTCCTGATCCTCGTCTTTTTGAGCTAGAAAAAATAGTGAATCCAGAGCGTGTTCTTCCTGCAGTGGTGGAAATTGTAGATATTGCGGGACTTGTGAAAGGTGCAAGTAAAGGAGAAGGTCTTGGGAATAAATTTTTGGCAAATATTCGTGAAACCAATGCGATTATTCATGTATTGCGTTGCTTCGAAGACGATAATATTACGCATGTAGACGGAAGCATAAATCCTGTAAGAGATAAAGAAACCATTGATGTGGAATTACAACTTAAGGATTTAGAAACGGTAGAAAAACGATTAGAAAAAGCGAAAAAACATTCCAAAGGAGGAAACAAAGAAGAAAAAGCAATTGCAGAACTTTGTGAAAAGTTGATACAACATTTAGAATCAGGGAAAAACATCAGAATATTAGAGTTAAACGATGCTGAAACTGATTTATTGTCAGAGCTTCAACTCATTACTTCAAAACCAGTATTGTATGTTTGTAATGTAGATGAAAGTGCTGTTGCTAATGGAAATGAACATACCAAAAAAGTATACGAATCAGTACAAGACGAAGATGCAGAGATTCTAATTCTTGCGGCTCAAACCGAAGCAGATATTATGGAGTTAGAGGATTACGACGACAGGCAAGTGTTTTTAGAAGAAATCGGACTCGAAGAGCCAGGAGTTAATCGTCTTATTCGCTCGGCATATAGCTTGCTTAACTTACAAACGTATTTTACAGCGGGTGTAAAGGAAGTTCGTGCGTGGACAATAGAAAAAGGTTGGACAGCTCCTCAAGCAGCAGGCGTTATTCATACTGATTTTGAAAAAGGTTTTATTCGTGCCGAAGTAATTAAATACAACGATTATATTCAATACAAATCAGAAGCAAAACTTCGTGAAGCAGGAAAAATAAGTATAGAAGGAAAAGAATACATCGTAAACGATGGAGACGTTATGCATTTTAGGTTTAATGTTTAATGAATCTAATAACGGTTAAAACTTTTGATGTACAACATCAAGCTTATATTTTAAAGGCTAAGTTAAAAGAAGAAAATATAGAAGCTTATATTTTTGATGAATATGTGAATAATTTAGATCCTCTAATGAATGTTGCTTTTGGTGGAATAAAACTTAAAGTTGATGAGCAAGATGTTGAAAGAGCAGAAAAAGTCATAGTCGAGCTAGATAAACTACCAGTATTAGATTCTAAAAATGAGATTATTACTTGTCCAGAATGTAATTCATCTAATATTTACTCAGGATATAAGTCTGTAAGTAGTGTAAAGGGATTTTTTTCGTTTTTAGTTTCAATTCTTTTATTTGTTTTTCCATTATACCAAGACAAAAATTATTTTTGTAAAGATTGTAAGACAGAATTTTCTAAAAAATAAATTTCATATTTCATAAAAAACCTCAAAATGTAAATTTTGAGGTTTTTTGCTTATTGAATTTTGTTTGATTTTTATAAATCATCGAAATCGATACTGCTAGAAGATGAGTTTTCTGCATCTTCCGATGTGGCTGTTTCAGGAGTAAAGTCTTTTTGGTGTCTTTCAGAAATCACTTCTTCCCCTTTTTCATTTACAATGTAGTCTGTGGTTTCATTTAGCATTTCTTTGAAATCATTGAAATCCTCTTTGTAAAGATACAATTTGTGTTTCTTAAAGTTAAAGGTTCCATCATCATTCGTATTTTTTTTGCTTTCAGTTATTGTCAAATAATAATCTCCTGCTCTGGTTTCTCTTACATCAAAATAGTAAGTTCTGCGTCCTGCTCTTAATGATTTTGAAAATATTTCATCTTCATTTTTACTAAAAAATTCTTTCTCACTCATGAGTATTCTTAAATTAAATTTATAAAAACAAAAGTATAAATTTTTTTTTAACGAAATACTAACACCTATAAAATTAATGAATATTTAATCTGAAAAAATATATTTTTAGGATTATATACTAGACTTTTTTAAATATTCATTAATTTTGCAGGATATTACAACAGTTATGAATGCTATTCCAACTAAATTAAAAGATTGTTTTATTTTAGAACCTAGAGTTTTTAATGATCAAAGAGGTTTTTTTTATGAATCATTTAATGAAAATGCTTTTAAAGAAGCTACAAAACTAAACGTCAATTTTGTGCAAGACAATATAGCTAAAAGTAGTTATGGTGTTGTGCGAGGATTGCATATGCAACGTCCACCATTTGCTCAAGCTAAACTTTTGCATGTATACCAAGGACGAATCTTAGATGTTGCAGTAGACGTTAGAGAAAATTCGCCCACGTATGGAGAGTTTGTAGCTGTAGAGCTTTCCGATGAGAATAAAAGACAGCTTTTTGTTCCTAGAGGTTTTTTGCACGGATATTCAGTGTTGTCTGAAACTGCTTTGGTAGGATACAAATGTGATGGATTCTATAATAAAGAATCGGAAAATGGAATAAATCCTTTGTGTGAACAGTTAGGTATAGATTGGGGAATTCCTAAAGAAAAAATGATTATTTCGGAGAAGGATCAGAATACTATTTCGTTATCAGATATAATTCCTGTAAAACTATAATTTATGAAAAACGTACTTGTTACTGGAGCAAACGGACAGTTAGGAAGTTCTATAAAAAAACTTTCAAGTAATTATGGTAATTATAACTTTATTTTTACTGACGTAGATAATCTAGATTTAACGAGTGAAGATGCTATACGTAATTGCTTTCAAGAAACTCAATTTTATGCTGTGTTAAATTGTGCTGCGTATACTGCGGTTGACTTAGCAGAAACAGAGCAGGAGTTAAGTAATAAGATTAATGCAGAGTCAGTACGAATTATTGCGGAAGAATGCAAAAAACAAGATGCACTTTTAATTCATATTTCTACGGATTATGTTTTTGATGGAGACGGAACAAAACCGTACGTGCCAACAGATAGAACCAATCCACAGAATGTTTACGGAAAAACAAAACTACTTGGGGAACAATATGCGAAAGAAAATAATCCTAAAACAGTAATTATTCGTACTGCTTGGGTTTATTCTCCTTATGGGAAAAATTTTGTAAAAACAATGCAGTATCTTTTTGATAATAAAGATGAAATTTCGGTAGTTGCAGACCAGAAAGGAATACCTACACTCGCGGAAGATTTGGCAGAAGCAATGCTTACCATATTGGAAAGCAAAGAGTATAAATATGGAGTTTATCATTATACGAATTCCGAACCAACCAACTGGTACGAGTTTGCCTTAGAAATTAAAAAACTAACAGAAGAAAAATTAGGTGCGAAATTAAAAATAAATAAAATTAATTCTATTCCTACCTCACAATATCCTACGCCAGCAAAAAGACCGATGTATTCTGTTTTAGATTGTTCTAAGATTAATGAAGACTATAATGTAACGCTTTATAACTGGAAAGAAAGCCTGCGAAAAATGATTTTTTCCCAATAATATGATTTTAGAAATTGATGTTCAAAAAAGTAATATCTTTGCCGTCAATTAATTTAAAACTATATTAAAAATGAAAAAAACATTAACATTCACTATGGTGCTATTGAGTTTGGTCGTATTTGGTCAGAGTCAAGTAAAAAAAGGAAATTTTCTTATTGAAGCAAACTTAGGAACTTCACAAACAGGTAATACCAATTTTTTTCTTACTACTTCAAATGAACACACTGCTTGGGGAATTGGATTAGATGGAGGATATTTTATCATCGACAGATTAGCATTAAAAGCTGGTTTTGGGTATAGTTCAGACGAAGATCATGGAGTTGCAAAGGATAGATTTGCTTATAAAATAGGAGCAAAGTACTACATTATAGATAAAATTCCTGTTGGATTAGATTTTACAGGAGAGTCTAAAGATGATGGTGGTAATACTAGTGATACTGCAAGTTGGATAGGAATACAAGGAGGATACGCGTGGTTTGTGTCAAAACACATTTCAGTAGAACCAACATTAAGGTATAACTTTACTACTGATGATCAAAAAGCAGATAGCTTCTTAGGACTTCACGTAGGATTTTCTTTATTCTTCTAAAGTAATTACTTTGTTATAAAATAGATGCAGAATTGCTTTTAGTAGTTCTGCATTTTTAGTTGAAAATAACATCAACAATCTTTTTTGCATTTATTTCGTCAGAGAATTCAGTAAGCGTTTGTATTCGTTTTCCGGTTTCTTGATATTCTGATTGAAAGAGTTTTACGATATTTTCTTTGAATTCTTCTTTCGTTTTACAAACAGTGCATAGTTTTAATAGGTTTTCATCGTCGGTAATGTTGTTGTTTATGATGCAAAATCTACTGTTGTATAATGCGTTAAAAAGTTTAAGTTTTGTTCCTGATTTTTGAAAAGAAACCAAGGTATTTATATGTGCTTTTTCTAGTAGTTGATTTAACTCTTCATTGGAGTTTATGAATTGAAATTTAATGTTGGAATGATGTTTAATTTTTGACTCCATGAATTCTTTTCCTCTACCAGAAGCAATGATTAATTTATAATTAGGCAACTCTTTAAAAATTGAAATTAAAAATAAAACGGCTTGTATATTGTCAGAAATTCGTAAATCTCCATGATACAAACAATAACTTCCTTTTGAACTAAATGTTTTTACTTCATTATTTCCATGAAAAACACTGGTATAGATTGAGTTTCCAAATTTACTTTTAACTTCTTTATCTTCTGTCTTGGATAATGTAAAAACAGTTTGGAATTTAGGTAGAATCTTTTTTTGGTATCTTTTGTATTTAATGCTTTCTAATCTATAAATAAGTTTCTTTAGAATGTTGTTTTCACTTTTAGAAATTCCTTTGTAGTAGTTTTTTTCGTTGTTGTGTAACCGAAGAAATAGTTTGGATTTAGGAAGATTAAGGTTATTTATAATTCCTGTAGTTTGTAATCCTTCAAACAGTATAGGGATTTCTTTTTTAGTTAGATTTCTAATTAATTCCTTGTTAAATCTACTTGAAACAGAAACAGGAAGCAATGAAAAGAAAGTTGAGGAATTAGATTTTTTAGTATAAATATAAAGTTTGTGTATATAGTTGTGGATTTCATCTTCTTTTTTAAGTTTTCTATTGGTAATGCAATGCAGATGAATTTTAATTCCTAAACCGTGAAGAGCTTTTATTTTTGAAAATACATCTACAACTCCGCCGTAGTCAGCAGGAAAAGGATAATCAAAACTTACGATATGGATTTCTTTTTCCAAAGAGTTTATAAATCAGAATTTTGTCTAACTACTTCGTAGAGAATTGCTCCGCAAGCAACAGAAACGTTAAGTGATTCTGTTTTTCCAAAAAGAGGAAGTTTTATTCTGGCATCGCAACGCTTTAGTATTTCTTGAGAAATTCCGTTTTCTTCGCTTCCCATAACAATTGCAAGTGGTTTTTGCATTTCTTGGCTGTATACCAAATTATCGGTTTTTTCTGTTGCTGCAAAAACTTTAATTCCACTTTGTTGTAAAAAATCAATGGTTCTTGGTAGGTTTTCTTCTTTGCAGATGGTCATGTGGTTTAACGCTCCTGCTGAGGTTTTCATAGCATCGGAGTTTACGGGAGCATTGGATACGTTTCCAATGATTACAGCATCAGCTCCAGCACATTCGGCAGTACGTACCAATGCACCAAAATTTCTTACATCAGTAACTCGATCTAAAATCAATAGAAAAGGAGATTTACCTTGTTCAAAGAGATGAGGTACTACGCTTTCTACAGAATTTAATTCAACAGCAGAAAGAAAAGCAATAACTCCTTGGTGGTTTTTTCGTGTAATTCGGTTGAGTTTTTCCAAAGGAACGTAGTTGATTCGTAAATCGATTTTGGAAATTGCTATTTTTATGTTTTTTATATTTTCTCCTTGCAATCCATTCTGAATGAATATTTTATCTATTTGTTTTCCTGATTGAATTGCTTCTAATACAGGATGAATTCCAAAAATCATATCGTTCATATAACAACTATTTATGCAAATATAACTTTAATTGTGATGATGTAAAAGGTATTGATGATTGATGTGTGTTATATTTGCATAAATTTAGAAAAAAATAATGATGAGTTTTATAGATGCACTAAACTGGAGGTATGCGGTAAAAAAAATGAGTGGAAATAAAGTTTCAGAAGAAAAGCTAAATGAAATAGTAGAAAGTATTCGTTTGGCACCTACTTCTTTGGGAATGCAACCGTTTGAATTATTAGTGATTAAAAATCAAGAATTAAAAGAAAAAATGGTTCCGATTTCATTCAATCAAACTCAAGTAAGAGATGCTTCTTGTGTGCTTGTTTTTTCTATATGGAATGATAATTATGAAGCTAAAGCAGAAGAGTATTTTCAGTTAATCCAAAAAGAAAGAAATGTTACTTCAGAAAGTTTAGTGGATTTTAGGAAAATGGTATTGGGATTTTTGTCTACAATGACGAACGAACAAAAGAATAGTTGGGCGAGAAATCAGGCATACATTGCTTTAGGAGTTGCTCTTAGTTCTTGTGCAGTTTTACAAGTAGATTCTACGCCGATGGAAGGATTTAATGCTAAAGAATTAGATACATTACTCAATTTAAAGGAGGAAAATTTAAGTTCAGTAGTGATGCTTGCAATAGGAGAGAGAGATGAGGAAAGTGATTATATGTTTAATGTGAAGAAAGTTCGTAGAAGTATAGATAGTTTGGTTCGTTTTGTGAATTAAGAAACACAATTCATTTACTCCAAATCTGCAGTTTTACTTATGGCTTTAAAAAGTTTGGTTAAACAAAATACTTTTCTACTAATCTTCTAAACTAGCTAAATACCTTTCTGCATCGAGAGCTGCCATACAACCACTTCCTGCTGCAGTAATTGCTTGTCTATAATGTTTATCTTGAACATCTCCTGCTGCAAAAACTCCAGGAATATTTGTTTTTGAAGTTCCTTTTTCTGTAATTAAATATCCAGATTCATCAGCATCTAGTTGACCTAAAAACAAATCGGTGTTTGGTTTGTGTCCTATTGCAATAAAGATCCCATCGGCAGTTATTTTAGTTTCTTCATTAGTTCTGTTGTCGTATGCAATTACAGTTTCCACAACACCATCTCCTTCTATTTCTTTCAACTCATGGAAAAACAAAACTTCAATATTGGGTGTATTCTCTACTCGGTTTATCATTGCTTTAGAAGCTCTAAATTCTCCTTTTCTTACCAACATAGTCACTTTTGAACAAAGCTTTGCAAGATAGGTTGCTTCTTCTGCAGCAGTATCACCACCACCAACAACAACAACAGGTTTATTTTTATAGAAAAAACCATCACATGTAGCACAAGCAGAAACTCCACCTCCTTGATATTTTTTTTCACATTCCAATCCCAAGTATTTAGCCGAAGCTCCTGTAGAAATAATTACGGTTTTGGCATGTATCTCTTCGGAAGAAGTATAAACCTTGTGAATTCCTCCTTTTTCTTTAGAAAGCTCTACTTTAGTTATATAATCAATAATTACTTTGGTACCAAACCTTTCCGCTTGTTTTTTTAAGTCTTCCATCATTTCAGGGCCTGTAATTCCATCAGGATATCCTGGGAAGTTTTCAACCTCGGTAGTAGTAGTTAACTGTCCTCCTAGTTCCATTCCTGTATACAAGACAGGTTTTAAATCTGCACGTGAAGCATAAATTGCAGCTGTATATCCAGCAGGTCCCGAGCCAATAATCACACAATCTAAAACGGAATTTTCCATGTTTCTAAAAATAAAAATTAGTATGCAAATATAATGAAATTAAATTGGAGAAACACTTAATTAATCATAGTAACAACATATACATTTATTGTTTAAATTGATAAATAAAAGCTCCTTTTTCGCCTGTAATCCAAAGTTTTGTTGAATCACTCACTTGTAATTTTATTTTTTTAACGTAATTGGGATAATTGCTTCCGTCTACAATTATGTATTTTAATTGCATAGAATTTAGAATGTCAGAATTGACTTTTGTTGAATGAGAAATCCATAAGATATTACAATTGCTAGGAAGTTGATTTGTATACTTTTTAGGTTTAAAAATAACCAAATCAGAACAATTAAACAAGGTAGCTACTGCATTTTGTAACTGCTTAGTCGAACTTATATTTTCTCCTGTAATATAAGGATTTATAATATATTGAATGGTATTTTCTGTATTGGTATTTTCGTCAATTAGGTAATTAAAACAAGAAGCATTTCTAAATCCGTAAACAGAATTAAATGGTTGGTGGAAAATAATAAACTCTTTTTTGTTTTTTGTTAAATTAAAATTATACAAAATAGAAATACTAAAAACCAAGAATAAAAAAACGATATAAAGTAGATAACCTAAACTTTTTTTTCTATTAAAAAGATTAGGAATACACAAAATAATACCGAATGCAATACAAACTTGAAAAAGAGTAATGGAAATATTTTGGAATAAAAATGAATCCTGATGAGATGCAAAATTGGTAACTTTTCGTAGTAGAAAAATGATATAGTCAAAAATAGAGTGAATGAAATTAAAATTAGGAAGAAAAGTGATTTGAATCAAAGAAATAAATGAAAATACTACTAAACCAAGAGCTAACGGAAGAATTAAAACATTAACAAAAAGGGAAAGAAGCGAAAATTGATGAAAATAATACAAAACAATAGGAAGCGTTCCCAGCTGAGCCGACAGTGTCATTGAAAATACAGAACGAATGAATTTAGGAATAAAATTAGCTTTTCGATGTAAAAAATAATCGAAGTGAGGATTGAGTAGTCCAATGAATAAAACTGCACAAAAACTAAGCTGAAATCCTACGTCAAAAAGTTGATTAGGATTGTATAGTAAGATTAAAAATGCAGATAAACCAAGTACGTGCAACAACTTTTGAGGACGTTTTAAGATTAATCCAATTTGGTAAATAGAGAGCATCAAACATGCTCGAAAAACGGAAGCAGATAAACCTACAAAAATACCAAAAATCCAAATCGAGAGTAAAACCAAAATTAATAGCACTTTTTTTGATGTAATTTTCCCAAAAATCAATCCATAAAACCAAGAAAAAATTAAATAAATAATCCCAATGTGCATTCCCGAAATAGCAAGTAAATGAATGATTCCGCTTTTAGAAAATTCTTCTTTTAAGCTTGAATCCATTAGAGTTCTATCTCCCAAGGTAAGTGCTGAAATAATTGATTTTGAATCTTCTGAGTAAGGAGAATTTTGAATTTTAGTAGATAAATTCTCTCTACAATCAGCAAGAAACGATTTTAAAGAATAGGATTTTTTCTCTGTAAAGAGAATCGTATCAATTTTTAATTGATAACTGATGTTTTTGTTTTCTAAATACTTTTTGTAATCAAACTGATGCGGATTTTTAGGCGAATCAATTTCTTTAAAGCTAGAAAACATAATGTACTTTTCAGAAAAAGAAAGATTTACTTTTTTATTTTGGTTCACTTTTAAAAGTGCATAACCAGATGTGTTTTTCCAATTATTCTCATTAGATATAGAATTAATTTTTATAATGTAATTTCTATAATAGTCAGTAAAATTAAGCTTCTGAATTAATTCAAACTTTATAAACTGATTTTCTGTTTTTGCAACATTAGAATAATGATTTTTTGGAGTTTTATGGTATAGTTTATACCATGAAAACCCTAGCGAAATAAACAGAATTAATCCTAATAAAAAAAAGTATTTTGACTTTTTAATGTATATAAAAACAAAAAAAATAAAAGTAAAAATAGAAAGTGTAAGATATTGACTAAACGGAAAGTGAGGAGCTATTATAATGCCAAAAATCCAACAAATTAAAATATAATTTATTGGATTTTTAGGTTCTAAGTTAGTTGTATTTCTATTTAGAAATTTCAATTTTTAAATCTACATCAGACCATGTTTTTCCTTCGTGCAAAGCAGAGCAAGCTTCATTGATAGAAGCAAGAGCATCTCCTGCAGAAAAATCAGAAATAATATCAATACTTCCGTTGATGGTAATTGCATTTTCGGTAGAGGTATACGTCATTTGTTTTTCTACTTCTTTTCCATTTAATTTTATCTTTACAGTAGCTTTTCCATTTTCTAATTTTATAAATTCTCCAGAAATAGTAGTGTTTGTTAGCTTTCCAAAAAAGAAAGTTCTTACTTTTTCATCTCTTTCAGGATTATTATTGGTGTCAACAGAATTGGTATTTACAGAAAATGTACTTCCTTGTAATGCTTCTTCTAGATTCTCACTAGCTTTTACATTGTCTAAAGAAATTACTTTAAAAGTACCATTTACACCTACTTTTTTTGGAGTTTTAAAAGCGGTAAAAGTAAGTTTATGGTTTAATTCTATTTTTTCTTCTGCAACATGAGTAGTAGCTTCTTTTGATTCGTGTTCTTTTACATCAGCATTATGTTCATCTACATTAGAATGTTCGTGTTCTACAGGGAAAATAGATTTATTTCCTGATGCAGTATCTCCACACGAAATAATACATATCGTTCCAACAGAAAGAATAAGGTGCTTTATATTCATAATTCTAAAATTTCTACGAAAGTACATTTTTTATTTTAAGTAGTCAATAGTTTTTTTACGCCTAATTTAAATCGTTCCTTAATTTTAAATTAGTAACCTACGTAAGAGTTTTTATGTTAGTTGATTTCATCTGCAATTATCGTCATTTCATCGTATTATCTAAAAAAAGTTTATGTAGATTAATTTTATGTTGTACATTTGCAGGGAGTGAGAATTGTATCTTAAGACTTGGAGAACTAAGAAATTATGTTGTGAGGTCAGGTAAGGTACATATGTTTTTAGTGTTGTTTCTTTTTGGTATTTTGTTACAGGCAAATGACCAAAGGGGAGGTGGTTGCGTGCTTTATCAAGGAAATCAACAAACTCTATACATTTCTCCTAATACTTTAGTAAGTGGTACATTTAATGTTACATTTCCAAATAAAAAGACTGTAAAAAGCATTGTTTTTGTAACAAAACACTCATCTTCTCTCCTAAAACTTAAAATCCAAAATCTAGAATCTCAACGAGTATACTTACTTCCCAATACCAATGAATTTAGCTTTAGCTCTTCTGCGTTTTATGGAAGAGGGAATAATTTATTAGATAATGCAAGATTAAATTATGTTAAATTTGTTCCCTTATCTAGAACTGTTGAGAAAAAGCAAGTAAAAACGTTCTACGCAGGAGATATAAATCCTACATTGTATTTATTTTCTCTACACCAATCTAAGAATGTATCTGCAGAGGTATTTTCTTTAGAATCTCATTTATATACTTCAGACATATTTTCTCGTCCACCACCTTCTTTTTTAGTAGTTAGTTGATAGTTGTTGGTCTTAGTCGTTAGATAAAGAATCTTCGACAAGCTCAGATTGACAACGACACACTCAGATTGACAAAAGAAATCTTTCAATAAATCCAAAGGGACACAACAGCTTTGTCACACTGAGCGTAATGGAATGAAGTCGAAGATTCACTTCGACAAGCTTAGATTGACAAAAAAAAGAAAAAACATATTTTACAGTAGTACAACAATACATAAATACAACGGTACAACAGTACATTATACATTAATACAGAATTACAAAAACAAATACTAATTATATGAAAACAAAAAGTTTTATTTTAGGGATTGCATTGGTGGGAGCAACAGCTTCTTCTTATGCACAAGTAGGTGTAGGTACAGATACACCTGAATCGACCTTAGACGTACGTGCGACCAATCATTTGGGAGCAGTAACGGGAACCGATGGTGTTTTAGCGCCACGAGTGAATGATTTAACCACCGCAGGAACGGTAAATGGACAATTAGTATATTTAATTGCCGATGTAGCTTCTTTTACCAAAGGATTCCACTACTGGAATGGGAGTGCTTGGACTCCTATTTCAGAGGGAGATGGTGATGCTTGGGGAGTTACAGGAGAAGACCAAACCTCTGAGATTAAAAGAACTGGTAATGTGCGTATAGGAGCTACACCTCCATGGGGGTCTACTAGTAGGTTAGAAGTTTATGCTGATGATACTAATGATAACGGAGTTAAGATAGAAAAAATTAGTAATAATGGAGCAGGAGCTCCTGATTATGCTTTAAATATTGCGACTACTCAAAATAATCCTCAAGGTAGTATACATGGGATTAGAAATTTTTTAAAAAGTGACGCAACTATAGCACTTCAAACAAGTGAATTAACAGGTTTTTATAATGAGGTTTCAGGTGCTTCTGATGCACGTTTTGTAAGAGGGATTAATAATGTGGTATCCAACAATGGTATAGGAGATTATCATTATGGTATTATAAATACTTTATCAGGAACAGGAAGTGGTATAGGACAAAAATATGCTACTTTAAATACAATTTCTGGAGGAGGTGGAACCCATTATGGGACTCGAAATAATCTTATTTCTTCATCAGGAACAAACCATTACGGTGTGTATAATTATTTAACTGGTTCTGGTTCTGGTAATAAGTATGGTGTCTATAATGACATTCCATCTTCAACAGGAGGAACTCATTATGGAATATATTCAGATGTGCAAAAAGCAGGTAGCTGGTCAGGTTATTTTGTAGGTGAGTTTAGAAACTCTACCATAAACTCTAATGCAGGAAATATATCTACAGATAAAATTGTAGTAGCAGATGCTGAAGGGGATTTTAAAACAGTAGATGCTTCTGCTTTAGTTGGTGGAGCTGATGTGCGTATGGTAGGAACTAATAACCATATTACTCAAGATGCAGGAGTTGGTGGTACAGGAACCAGTGCAGGAAGTGGTTCTGGTAATATAGCATTAGGTGATGGGTCTGGTAATGTTCTTTCTACCGGAAGTAATAATGTTCTTTTAGGTTATGGAGCTGGACCTTCTATAAATACAGGAGGTAGCAATATAGGTATAGGGGCAAACTCATTACAAGCTCTAGAGAGTGGAAATAACAATATAGCATTGGGTAATGGTTCATTAGTAACTACTAGTGGGAATAGCAATATAGGTATAGGAGCCAATACATTAGCAGATAATGATGCTAGCAACAATACAATTGTAGGGACGAATGCTTTTACTCTTAATAGTGATGGAGGAAATAATATTGTGTTGGGGTATGGTTCTGCAGATAACCTTTCTACGGGATCCAATAACTTAATTATAGGATATGATGTAGATGCACCAATAGCTACAGGGTCTAATCAATTAAATATTGGTAATTTAATATATGGAACAGGGATAGATGGAACAGGGACTACGGTAAGTAGTGGTAACGTAGGAATAGGAAAGTCTGCACCAGCAGAGAAATTAGATGTAACAGGTTCTTTAGCGAATCAAATACAATTAACTTCAGGGAACTATACAGGAGTATATTCTGGTAAAAATACCTTAGGAGGAGGATATGAATCTACTACCATGTACAATATGCCAAATGCAACAGTAGGAGCAGGGGACCAGATAAAATATGTCACTGTTCAAGATAATCGAGTTGCTATGGGAGTAGTTGACGATGTTACAGGAACTACAATACCAAGAACCGAAGCTATTTTTACTACCCAACAAGAATTATTACATCAACAGGTATATAATACCATTTCAGCTACTGAAGCTGCTGTAGCACAATTTCAATTACAAGATGACGTTGCTGGTTTAACTCATTGGTCCTCTGAGCTTACTGATTCTGCACTTTCAACTAATTATAAAACAACGATTGAATTTAGTGCAGACTCTCCAATCCGTTTTTATTATAATAATGGAAGTACTTTTAGTTACTATGATTTCCCACGTACCGATGGTACTGCAGGACAAGTATTAACTACTGATGGTTCTGGAACATTGTCTTGGGGAGCAGGAGCAGGAGCAACTTCATGGTCTTTAACAGGAAATTCAGGAACAACTGCAGGAACTAATTTTATAGGTACTACGGACTCAGAAGAATTGATGTTTAAAGTAAATAATCAAATTGCAGGATATATAGGGGCTAGTGCAGGACCTTCTGATGGTAATGTATATTTTGGTTATAATCCAACTGCAACCTTAAATGGTACGTGGAATATAGGGATAGGTGAGCGAGCATTAAGTACTACTTCAGTTCCTTCAAGTAGTAATATAGCAATAGGAGCATTAGCACTACAGAACACAGCAGGTGGTACAAAAAACGTTGCAATAGGTGGTAGTGCAGGTGTCAATTTGGCAGTTGGAAGTTCTGCATCAGATAACGTATTGCTGGGAGATTCTGCTGGTTCTACATTGACTCTTGGAAATAGAAATATTATAGTAGGGCAAAATATACAGCCAGCAAATACAACAGGAAGCAATCAATTAAATATTGGGAATATTGTATTTGGTACAGGAGTATCAGGGGAAGGAGACCCTAACACTGCGACCAATGTACAAGGTAATATAGGTATAGGAGTAACTGCACCAACCTCTAGGTTAGAAGTAGCAGGTTCTATGACTAATGAAACTGCATTCGATGCAGGAGCTTCTACTACTGTAGATTTTTCTCAAAGTAATTTAGCGTATACTACTGCTAGTCCAGGTGCTTTCACTTTAAACAATATAGAAGACGGTGGAGCGTATACACTTGCAGTACAAGGAACTACAGCGGGTACTTCAACTTTCTCAGCAACAGGTTTTACTTTTAAGTCTGCTAATAATGGAGTAACAATAGGTGGAGCAGAAACTCTATATACTTTTGTAGTAATGGGAACTACTGTGTATTATCACATGATTTCTAATGTTAACTAATAAAAAAAGTAAGATGAAAAACTTTATAACAAAAGTATTCTTTTTACTAATGGTAACGCTTACGGTACAAGAAACGAATGCCCAGCTTTTTGGTGGGCAAATCGTTCCCTCTGACGACCCGTATATACCATTCATTAGTACTTGGAATACCAATAACATAACAGGAACTTCCCTCAACAATCAAGTGATATTACCACTTTTATCTTCAGGAGGGAACTATGCTTTTTCTGTGGATTGGGGAGATGGAAATACAGGGTATGTAACCAATGCCAATATGGCAACTACTGCTACACATACCTATGCATCTGCTGGAACGTACACCATTACCATTAAAGGAAAAATAAATGGTTGGAGATTTGCTAATAATGATGAAAAACTAAAGATTACCAATGTTTCTCAGTGGGGAGGACTAAAAGGTGCTGGTGCTAGTGCTTTTTTTGGTTGCTCAAATCTTGTTGTAAGTGCAACAGATGCTTTAAATACAAAAGGAATCACTAACTTTTCTAATCAGTTTGCCAATTGCAGCTCTTTAACAAACCTAAATACTTCTGATTGGGATGTAAGTAAAGGAACTAATTTTTCCAGTCAATTTAATGGCTGTACTAATCTCACAACTCTAGATGTGAGTAATTGGGATGTAGGTTTAGGTACAAGTTTTGCTCAGCAGTTTCTTAGTTGTTCTTCTCTTACCAATTTAGATGTAAGCAACTGGAATGTAGGAAGTAGTACAAACTTTTCCTCTCAATTTTATAATTGTACTGCTCTTACCAGTTTAGATGTAAGTAATTGGAATGTAAGTCTAGGTGCGAGTTTTCAAAGTCAATTTAGAAATTGTGCTGGATTAACTACCTTAGATGTGAGCAACTGGAATGTAAGCAGTGGATTATCTTTTCAAACTCAATTTGATGGTTGTACTAATTTAGCTACACTAGATGTTTCTAATTGGAACGTAAGTAAGGGAAAAGATTTTTCATATCAATTTAGATTTTGTAATAGCCTAACTTCTTTAGATGTTAGTAATTGGCAAGTTGGTTTATGTACAAATTTTCAAGCTCAATTTCAAAATTGTGGAAGTCTTACTACTTTAGATGTTAGCAATTGGAACGTGAGTTCTAGTACCAATTTTAGAGATCATTTTAGTGGTTGTACTAACCTAACAACTCTAGATGTAAGCAACTGGAATGTAGGAAACGGAACAACTTTTTATGGTCAATTTAATGGATGCTCTTCTCTAACTGCTTTAGATGTAAGCAATTGGATTGTAAGTAAGGGGACGACTTTTTATACTCAGTTTCAGAATTGCTCTTCTCTAACTGCTTTAGATGTAAGTAATTGGAATGTAGGTTTGGGGACTAATTTCCAATCTCAATTTGCTGGTTGTAGTAGTCTTACCGCTTTAGATGTGAGTAGCTGGAATGTAGGTAATGGAATAACTTTTCAAAGCCAGTTTCAATCGTGTACTTCCCTAACAACTTTAGATGCAGGTAACTGGAATGTAAGTAAGGCAACAACTTTTCAAAGCCAGTTTCAAGGTTGTACTAGCTTAACAAGCGTAAATGCTTCTAATTGGAATTCAGGTTTATGTACTAATTTTGCTAATCAATTTTATGGTTGTACTAGTCTTACCACTTTAGATGTGAGCAACTGGAATGTAAGTAATGGAACTAATTTTTCTTCTCAGTTTAGACAATGTAGTAGCTTAATAAGTTTAAATGTAACCAACTGGAATGTGAGTAAAGGAACAACTTTTTCTTCTCAGTTCCTTGGTTGCAGTAGCTTAACAAGCTTAAATGTTTCTAATTGGAATGTAGGTTTGGGAACTACTTTTGCTGGACAGTTTAGTGGATGTGGAGGTCTTACAGGGGTATTGAATGTAAGTAATTGGAACGTAAGTAATTCTACTAGTTTTACTAATTTTATGGTAGGAACAGGTATGACCAATGCTATCTATAATCAGACGCTTATCAATTGGGATGCACTCACTTTAAAACCAGGAGTAAATGCTAGTTTTGGCAACTCAAAATATACCTTAGGTTCACCAGCAGAAACCGCACGTACCAACATCATTACCAATGATGGTTGGACAATTGTTGACGGAGGAGGAATTTAATTTTCTCACTATAATCTTTTAAATAAAGCCACTTTAGATTTATCTAAAGTGGCTTTACAATAGGGATGCTTACAGTTAGTTGTTAAAAAATCCTTCTCTATCTAAACTTCTGTATTGGATTGCTTCTGCAATATGACCAGTTTGGATATTTTCAGAAGCATCTAAATCTGCAATGGTGCGAGCAACGCGTAGAATTCTGTCGTAGGCACGTGCAGAAAGGTTGAGTTTTTCCATAGCTGTTTTTAGTAGTTGAAATGATTTATCGTCTAATTGGCAGTATTTTTCCATTTGTTTAGGAGGCATTTGAGCGTTATAGTGTATATCTTTTAACTCTTTAAATCGTTCATTTTGGATTTCTCGTGCTTTAATTACTCTTTTTCTAATTTCGATGCTTGGTTCTCCTTTTCTTTTGTCGGATAAATCGTCAAAATTAACAGGAACTACTTCTATATGAATGTCAATTCTATCCAACAAAGGGCCTGAAATTTTATTCATATACCGTTGAATTTCATTGGTAGAACTGGTGTTGTTTGGGTCATCAGCAAAAAATCCAGATGGAGAAGGATTCATAGAAGCAACCAACATAAAACTTGAAGGATAGGTAATGGTAAATTTTGCTCTAGAAATAGTGACTTCTCTATCTTCTAACGGTTGACGCATAACTTCCAATACTTGGCGTTTAAATTCAGGCATTTCATCTAGAAATAAAACTCCATTGTGAGCCAACGATATTTCTCCAGGTTGCGGATAGCTTCCGCCACCAACTAATGCTACATCAGACACTGTATGGTGAGGGTTTCTGAAAGGACGTGCAGTCATAAGCGATGATTTTGTACCTAGTTTCCCTGCAACCGAGTGGATTTTAGTGGTTTCTAATGCTTCTTGTAAAGAAAGAGGTGGTAGTATAGATGGGATTCGTTTTGCTAGCATCGTTTTTCCACTACCAGGAGGACCTATCATTAGAATATTATGACCACCAGAAGCGGCTATTTCTAAACCTCTTTTTACGTTTTCTTGTCCTTTTACTTCCGAAAAATCAAAAGGGAAATCATTTAAATTATCGAAAAATGCTTTTCGAGTATCAAATTCTACACGTTCTAATTCTGTTTTTTTATCAAAGAAATCAATTACTTGATTGATGTTATCCGCAGCTAAAACTTCTAAATTATTTACAATAGCAGCTTCTTGTGCATTGGATTTAGGTAAGATAAAACCTTTAAAACCTTCTTCTCTAGCTTTTATAGCAATTGGTAATACTCCTTTTAGTGGTTGTAGAGAGCCATCAAGAGATAATTCTCCCATGATTAGGTATTTGTCTAGATTTTCAGAATTAATTTGATCTGATGCAGCAAGAATGCCAATAGCAATAGTTAAATCATATGCTGAACCTTCTTTTCGCATATCGGCAGGTGCCATGTTTACCGTAATTTTTTTACCAGGGAATTTATATCCGCAATTTTTTAGTGCAGCAGAAATCCTAAAACTACTTTCTTTTATTGCATTATCTGGCAATCCTACCAAATGATAACCAACACCTTTATCGATGTTTACTTCTACTGTTATTATTTGAGCAGAAACACCAATTAAGGCACTTCCATAGGTTTTTACTAACATCAGATTTTTTTGCAATTATACTAAATATACTTCAGTATATATTAATAATAACTTGTTTGACTTTAATAATTTGGAAATATAGAAGTTTTAATTTTACTTTTGCACAAAATCAGTTCTTATGTCAAAAAACCTAGTTATCGTTGAGTCACCAGCAAAAGCAAAAACAATCCAGAAATATTTAGGAAAAGATTTTGATGTTCTTTCCAGTTTTGGACACATCACAGACTTGCCTAAAAAGGGAATGGGAATAGACATAGAGAATAATTTTAAGCCAACCTATAAGGTTTCTCCTGAAAAAAAAGAAGTAGTTAAGAAATTAAAAGAACAAGCAAAAAAAGCGGATATCGTTTGGCTTGCTTCCGATGAAGATCGAGAAGGAGAAGCAATTGCGTGGCATTTGTTTAATGAATTAAAATTAAAAAAAGACAATACCAAACGAATTGTTTTTCATGAGATTACCAAAAGTGCAATTGAAAAGGCAATTCAAAATCCACGCACCATAGATGAAAACTTAGTTGATGCTCAGCAAGCAAGAAGAGTTTTAGATAGAATTGTAGGTTTTGAGGTATCTCCTGTATTATGGAAAAAGGTTCGTCCAGGATTATCTGCTGGTAGAGTACAATCGGTAGCACTTAGACTTATTGCAGAACGAGAGAAAGAAATAGAGAAGTTTCAAGCAACTTCTGTTTACAAAGTAAGAGGAACTTTCTTAAATGAAGATAAGCAAGAGTTTATTGCAGATTTAGACAATACTTTTACAGAAAAGGAACAAGCAAGAACGTTTTTAGAAAGTTGTATTTTATCTGATTTCATTATAGATGCTGTAGAAAAAAAACCAGCTAAAAGAAGTCCGTCAGCACCATTTACTACATCAACTTTGCAACAGGAAGCATCTCTTAAATTAGGAATGTCGGTTTCTCGTACCATGAGAAATGCTCAGCAGTTATACGAAGCAGGACATATTACTTATATGAGAACGGACTCTGTAAATTTATCAAACGAGGCGGTAAATTCAGCAAAGTCATTAATTGTTAAAGAATACGGAGAAAGCTATTCGAAACCAAGAGTATATCAGACAAAATCTAAAGGAGCTCAAGAAGCACACGAGGCAATTCGTCCGACTAATATGAGTATAAAGTCAATCGGAGATAATCCAGATCAAATTCGTCTTTATGAACTGATATGGAGGCGAACAATTGCAAGCCAAATGGCAGAAGCTCAATTTGAAAAAACAAAAGTTGATATTGTTGCGTCTAATTTAAAACAGCAATTTGTAGCTTCAGGAGAAGTTATTGTATTTGATGGTTTTTTAAAGGTATACCAAGATAACAAAGGGAATAATTTACAGAAAGGAATGCTTCCTAAATTGATTAAAGGAGAAAAAGTTAGTTATTCGTCGATTCAAGCAGTTGAACGTTTTTCAAGACCATTGCCAAGATATACAGAAGCGTCATTAGTTAAACAATTAGAAGAATTAGGAATAGGAAGACCTTCTACTTATGCGCCAACTATATCTACAATTCAGCAGAGAGAGTATGTGGTAAAAGGAACTCGTGATGGAGAAGAACGCAACTACAATCAGTTAAGTTTAGTTTCTGAAAAAATAAAAGACGAGGTGCTTACAGAAAAGCATGGAGCCGATAAAAATAAATTAATTCCTACTGATATTGGAATCGTAGTTTCTGATTTTTTAACAGAGAATTTCGGGAAAATTTTGGAATATGGATTTACAGCTAAAGTAGAAGAACGTTTTGACGATATTGCTCTAGGAAAGGAATCTTGGACAAATATGTTGCAAGGCTTTTACTCAGGTTTTCATTCCAATGTAGAAGATGTTAGTGAAAATGCCGAGCGAGCAAGTGGAGATAGAATATTAGGAGAAGACCCAAAAACAGGAAAAAATGTGCATGTGCGAATAGGAAGATACGGACCTATGGTGCAGATAGGAGAGGTAGAAGATGAAGAAAAACCACTTTTTGCAGGATTATTGCCTCATCAGAATTTATCTACAATTACATTAGAGGAAGCATTAAAATTATTTGAACTACCAAAGGAGTTAGGAGAGTACAAAGACAAAAAAGTAGAGGTAAATAATGGACGATTCGGACCTTATATAAAGTATGATAAGTTGTATGTTTCCATTCCGAAAGATTTAATTTCTACAGAAATTACTTTGGAACAATCTAAGGAGTTGATTAATCAAAAACTAAAAGAAATAGCGCCAATATTTACGTACGAAAATAACGAAGTAACCAAAGGAAAAGGAAGATTCGGACCTTACATAAAGTGGAATGATATATTTATAAATGTTCCAAAAAAGTATGACTTTGATAATTTATCTGACGGAGATATTGTTGAATTAATTGAAGATAAAAAGAGGAAAGATAAAGAAAAATTAATTCATTTTTGGGAAGAAGAAGGTATAAAATTAGAAAAAGGACGTTGGGGAACATCAACGATTACGTATGGAAAGAAAAAAATTAATCTTCCTAAAACAGTAGATGCTCAGAAATTAACTTTAGAAGAGGTGCAAAAACTTATAAAAGACAATACGCCAGCTAAAAAGACCAAGAAGAAGTGAGTGCAATAGATGATTTTGTAGTTTCGGTAAAGGATTTTTGGGAAAAAGAATATTCGTTTCACAATGAGTATTGTATTGGCGAAAAAGTAAAATTCGACTTAGAGAATTCAAAACCCAATGATGTAGTTCTTTTAGGTTTTTTAGATTCATCTGACAATAGTACTCAATCTAGTGAAATCATAGATTTAAAGGAAGTTCGAACTCAGTTGTATAAACTTTCCAATATCAATTGGGAGTTTAATTTTATTGACTTAGGAGATATTTTTCCAGGTAATACGTTTAATGATTCATTAGTAGCTTTAGAAGAAGTAGTTAAAGAAGTCTTAGAGCATAAAGTAAAACTGATTGTGTTAGGAGGAAATGGTGTTATCAATTACAACTTATATACTATACTTTCAGAAAAAGAATTAATAAACTACACGCAAATTTCACCAAATATTGGCTTATCTGATTACCGAAATAAAATTAAAGAATCAAATTTTATAACTAAAATTCTGTTGAGTCAAACGTGTAAATTAGCTCAATACAATTCTATTGCGAGTCAGAATTTTTTAAATCCACCTTCTTATAGAGAATTGGTAGAGAAATTAAATTTTGAATTACTTTCTTTAGGAGATATTAATGCCGATGTTCTTGAATGTGAACCAATAATTCGGACTTCCGATTTTATTAACTTTGATTTGAATGCTATTCAGTATAGTGGATATACATTTTCTACTAATCCACAACCTAATGGATTAACAACGATTCAAGCATGCTCTTTACTGAGGTATGCGGGAGCATCAGAAAAAAATAAAATTGTCCATTTATCTAATTATCAAAACAATCAAAATCCAATAAGTAGTAAATTTTTGTCACAATTAGTTTGGCATATTTTGGACGGAAATGATTTATGTTTACATATAATTAGGAATATCAGTAAGGTAACTAAGCATATAGTTATGCTTGAAAATTCAGAAATAATATTTTATAATGAAAAATTTAGTAACCGTTGGTGGATGCAATTTAGTATAGATGAAAATATGTGTAATGGGTACACTATTCCGTGTTCAGAGAAAGATTATCACTCGGCAAGAGTAGGAGAAATTCCTAAAAGATACTGGAAAGCATATAAAAAAATATTATAAAATTGTACATTCAACGCAATAAGAAAAAATAATTTACGTTCTCTTCAAAAAAAGAATCCTATATTCTTTTGAAAATATTTAAAAAAGTTTTAGTTTTACACGCTCAAATAGAAAAAGATGATAATGAAAAATATAATTGTACTTCTGACGTTATTTGTCCTTTTGTTTTCTTGTAATTCTTCTCAAAAGGGAAAAGTAGGAAAAGGAGGAGTTAACGGAGAAATCGTACCCGAAAAGACAGCAAAGTGGTTTCCTGAAAGACCAAAAGGTATGGTAGCAATTCCTAGTGGTTCTTTTGTGTTAGGACAATCTGATTTTGACTTTACTTTTAGTCCCGTAAAAGCACCTTTAAGAACGGTTACGGTATCTTCTTTTTACATGGATGAAACGGAAGTTACAAACTCTAATTATAGATTCTTTGTGAATTATGTAAAGGATTCTGTAGCAAGAACAATGTTAGCTGAGGCGGTAGGTGATGCTACTTCTGTGGACAGTAGAACACCAAAAGGAACAAGTATTCAAGATTATTCATACATTACCAAAGAGCAAGTAAATAAAAGAAGTGCTGGAGTAAATGCATATCAAGAGTTTTTGGAAACACAAGGAGATAATCCTGATGCGAAAAAAATAAATTGGAACGTACCTTTACACTGGAGTACAAGTGATTATCCTGATGTAGAGTATGCAGAAGTAATGGAAGATCTTTATTATACACCAGAAGAAAGATTCGAAGGAGAAAGAAGTATAGATGTTCGTAAACTTAAGTATGCATACAGCTATGAGGATAAAATAGCAGCGGTTAAATCTAGAGGTAGAGGACGTGATTATATAATTAATGAAGAAGTTCCTGTATATCCTGATACTACTGTTTGGGTTAGAGATTTTAATTATTCTCACAATGAACCGATGTTTGAGCAGTATTTTTGGCATAAAGCATTTAATGAATATCCTGTAGTAGGAGTTACTCATAAACAGGCGTTAGCATACTGTGCTTTCAGAACGAAGTTTAAAAATGATTTTAATAAATCACAAAAGAAAAATAAGAAAGAAAAAATATTTAAGTTCAGATTGCCTACAGAAACAGAATGGGAATATGCTGCAAGAGGAGATTTACAAGATGCTCCATATCCTTGGGGAGGACCTTATTTAATAGATGACAGAGGTTGTTACATGGCAAACTTTAAACCAAAAAGAGGAGATTATATAGAAAATGATAAAGGATATTTATATACTTCTAAAGTAAAAACATTTCACAAAAACGGATATGGATTGTATGATATGGCAGGAAATGTTTCAGAATGGACAGTTTCTCCTTTTGATAACTCGGCATATTTAATTTCATCTACTATAAATCCATACTTAGGAAATAAAATGGAAGACGAACAAAAAGTAATCCGTGGAGGTTCTTGGAAAGATATAGGATATATGCTTATGGTGAGTCAAAGAGATTCTGAGCATCAAGATTCTGCAAGAAGTTATATTGGTTTTAGATGTGTGCAAACCATACCAGAAAGTGCAGATTTAAAGTTAAGAAGAAAAGATAGACTTAAATAAATATCAAAAAATACTAACGAAATTATACTAACAATTAAATTATTATTAAAAAATGGCATTAAAAGCAAAAAATAAGGATAAAATCCTTAATATGGTTTACTCTTTAGGAGCAGCAGTTGTAATCTTAGGAGCATTATTCAAAATTAATCACATTGAAATAGGTCCACTTACAGGGTCTGTAGTATTAGGGATTGGTCTTATTGTTGAGGCTTTTATATTTGTGGTGTTTGCATTTGATCCTCCTGGTGCTGATTACGAGTGGGAAAAAGCATATCCAGAACTATTAGATGAAAGTGCTTCATCTGCACCAAGAAAATCAAAATCAAAAGAGCAACAATTAATAAAAGAAGCAGAAGTATCATTATCATCTAAATTAGATGATATGTTAAAACAAGCAAAGTTAGATACTTCTTTATTTGAGCGTTTGCGTTCAGGAATAGAAAATTTTGGTTCTTCTGTAGATAATATTAACAAAACAGTTGACGCTGCATCTGCAACTCAACAATACGGAGATCAATTAGCGTTAGCTGCAAACCATATGGAGTCTTTAAATGCACTATATCAAATTCAATTAGAGCACGGTAAAAAACAGGTAGATTTAAATACTAGATTAGTAGAAGATTTATCTAAATCAGCTTCTCAATCAGAAGAATTCTCTAATCAGATGGAAGCACTTTCAGGTAATCTAGCAAACCTAAACAAAGTATATGGTGGAATGTTAGGAGCAATGAAGATATAATTCTTTTGTTCAAATTTAAATTTATTACTAATTAATTAAAACTAAAATTTAAAAATGGCAGGAGGAAAACAGTCACCACGTCAGAAGATGATAAACCTAATGTATTTGGTTTTTATCGCGATGTTGGCAATGAATATAGACCGAGAAGTACTACGTTCATTTGAAAATGTGGAGATGTCTTTAACAGATGCTACAGGTTTGTCAAATAAGAATAACAATGCTTTCTACGGAAGTATAGATAAAAAAGCAAAAGATGACCCAGATGGATACGGTCCAGTTAAAGCATTTACAGACGTAGTAAAGCAAAAGTCCGATGACTTAGCAGCTCTTATAGATAAGATAAAAGCTTCATTGGATACTAAAACTGGTTGGAAAGCACCAGTAAATGGAGAAGAGTCTAGTTATAATTCTTTAGGAAACACAGATGTTTTAAATTCGTTAATGTTTGTAGCAGAAGGAAAACCTACAGCAGATGCTCAAGCACTTAAAGATAAAGTAGATGACTTTAGAGAGTTTTTGTTAAAAAACTTAGACCCTAATAAAGATGCATTGATAATAAATCAAGTTAAGACTTTATTTAATACTCAAGGCAAAGGGAAAAAGACTTGGCTTCAAGTTTTATTTGACGGTCAACCAATGATTGCAGGTAAAACAAACTTAACCAAAATCCAGTCTGATGTTAGAACTGTAGAGGGGAACATCATTAGAAATAGATTATCAACTAAGTTAATGCAAGATGTTGAATTAAAAGCATTCCAAGGTGTAGTAATGGCTCCAGTTTATTTAGCAGAAGGCGAAGACGGTACAGCTACCGTGGCTTTAGGTGCTTTTGATAATGGATTAAGAGGTACTGCTGTTGTAAATGGACAATCTTATCCTCTTGTTGGAGGTAAAGCAACTATTCCTTTATCGGGCAAATCAGCAGGTAAATATACTCTTTCAGGTAAAATTAACTTTATAGACAAAGGAGGTAAACCTGGAGAAGCAGTATTAGCTCCTGCAGCGTATGAAGTTGTTAAACAAATAAGTAGAGATCCACAGCAACCAGTAGGTGTAGTATCGGCAGATAAAATGCAAGTGGTTTACCGTGGATTACCAAACCCAATTTCAGCTTCTGTAACAGGAGTTAAAAATGGAACGGTTAATTTAAGAGCGAGCGGAGGAAGTTTAGTTAAAGCAGGAAAAGGTTGGACTCTTACTCCTAGCACAGGTAGTGAGGTTACATTAACCGTTTCTGGAACTACAGAAAAAGGTGCATCATATAGCGAAGCATTCAAGTTTAGAATCAAGAATGTTCCAGCTCCACAAGGTCAGATAAGAGGGAAAACATCGTTATCTATTCCTGCTTCATCATTATCTAAGCAGGTGGTTACAGCAACTATTCCAGATTTTGAATGGCCAGTAAACTTTACAGTTAAATCATGCAAAGTTAAGGTTTCAGGAAAACCAACGTTATCTGTTTCAGGTGCAAGTTTAGGTGCAGCAGAGCGTTTAACTCAAGGATTACGCTCGGGTGATGTAGTAAATGTATTTGATATTGAGGTAGAAGCTTCAGGGTTAGGAGACCAAAGAATTAAGAATGTTTCTCCTGTAGCGATAACCATACTATAATTTAAAAAGACAAGACTATGAAATATTTAATTTTTTCAATATCTCTTTTGTTCTCTTGCTTAGTTACTGGGCAGAACATTCTTAATGCTTCTTCGCCTGCGGCATTACGAGCAATGAGAGATGCAGGATTAAAAATAACAGCAACTGGAGATACTGTAAATGCTGTAAAAGAGCCTTTACCTTATGGATTTATTGAAACAAAGGATATTTTATGGGCAAAAACAGTATGGGAAATCATTGATTTAAACGAAAAAGTAAATCAACCATTGTATTATACGTCTAATTCATTAGTGCAAAAAACAAATTCATTATATCAAGTATTGATGGATGCAGTGATGAATGGAAAAGTAAAAGAAGTATATGATGATGAGGATTTTATGTATCGTTTAAATCCAGACGAAATCAAAAATAGAGTAGTAAGTGTGAAAACTGACGATTCTTTAATTGATTTACTAAATGAGGGAATTGAAATTACAGATGAGGTTAAGTCTCAATATACAGATACCATTCAAACAGATACTAGAAAGGTTAAGTTGATTAAAATAAAAGGTATGTGGTATGTAGACAAAAGACTAGGGGAATTAAGATATAGATTGTTGGGAATTGCTCCTCAAGGACCAGATCCACAGGCGATAGGAGAGTCTTTTTATGATCCAAATGAACTTATAGATTTATTTTGGGTATGGTATCCAGATGTAAGAAAAGAACTGGCTAATCATTCTGTATTTAATCCTAGAAATAATATGTCTTCGGTTAGTTACGATGATGTATTAAATGCAAGACGTTTTAGTTCTGTAATCTACAAATCAGAGAGTGGTTTTGGAGGTGGAAAATTAGAAGAATACTTACCAAGAGATGCTAAAGCTCAAATGGAGGAAAGTCACAGAATACGTGAAGCAATTCTTCAAGTTGAAAACGATATGTGGAATTATTAGTTTTTAATGTTAACATAAATAAAAAGGTCTTTGAGAAAAACTCAAAGACCTTTTTTGCAATAAAATATGTACCTTTGCATTATGGGAACTACATTTATAATCATATTGGTAATTACAATCATCATCTTGGCGTTGAGTATGTTAGGTATAGCGATTAAACTACTCTTAAAAAAAGATGGTAAGTTTTCTGGAACCTGTGCAAGTCAAAGTCCTTTTCTGAATAAAGAAGGAGAAAAATGTGGATATTGCGGAAAACTTCCAGAGGATTGTGAAAACAAATAATATTCGTACCTATTCCATAAAAGATTTAATAGATAAGTCTAAGCAAAATGATTCTAGAGCTCAGAGTTTGCTTATGGAGTATTTTTGGAGTGAAATTAAAAATTATACTGTTACTATAGTAAAAGAAGATTCCGATGCAGAAGATGTTACAGTAGAAACTTTTACGAAGGTCTTCGATAAATTACATCTTTATAACTCTGATTTTGATTTTAAAAATTGGGTTATATCAATTGCTCACAATACAAGTATAGATTTTCTAAGAAAAAAACATCGATTTATAAGTAATTTACAAGATTCTGAATTAGAGCGCTATATAGAAAATGTACCGTCTATAGAAGATATAATCATAGAAAAACAGAAAGAGGTTTCTTTGGAAGATATTATTGCAGATTTAGATGAAAAGTATAGAAAAATACTCCATCAAAAATACATTGATGGAATGTCTATAAAAGAAATAGCACAAGATTCAAATCTTTCTATTTCTAATGTTAAGGTAAGGCTTATGAGAGCTAGAAAGCTTTTAAACCTAAAAAATTAAAGTGATTTTGCTAATTCCTCTGTAATTTCTAAGTTGTGAAAAACATTCTGTACATCGTCGTCATCTTCAAACTTTTCAATCATTTTTAGAATTTCATGAGATTGTTCTAGGTTTAAGGATTTTGTAGTATTTGGAATCCTTTCCAGTGTAGCACTTTGGGTATCTATTTTTAATTCTTCTAGCTTGGTATTCATAGAGCCAAAATCCTCAAAAGCAGTTGTAATGATAACTTCTCCATCATTTTTTTCAACTTCTTCAGCTCCTCCGTCAATTGCTTCTAATTCAAACTCGTCCCAAGAAATAGGTATAGAAGATTCAGTAATAGTAAAAATACCTTTTCGGTCAAAAAGAAAAGTAAGTTCTCCATTTTTCCCTAAATTCCCATCATGCTTGTTAAAGATTGCACGTACGTTAGCAACTGTTCTTGTGGAATTATTGGTAGTGCATTCCACGAATATTGCAATTCCGTAAGGCCCGTATCCTTCGTATGAAATTTCTTCATAAACTTCCGCATCTGCTCCGGAAGCTTTTTTTATAGCTCTCTCTACATTATCCTTAGGCATATTTACACCCTTGGCATTCAAGATACATCTTCGTAATGCAGGATTGCTTTCGGGGTTAGGTCCACCTTCCTTTACAGCCATTGCTATTTCTCGTCCAATTCTACTGAATTGTTTTGCCATTTTATCCCATCTAGCTAATTTAGAGGCTTTTCTATATTCAAATGCACGTCCCATATTGAAATTTTATGCGAAATTACAAAAAAATATATTGAAAATATAAACTTCTTTTTATTTTAGATTATAGAAAGTAAGCAAGAAAAGAATAGGTTTATACTTTTTTTATTAAAAAAAAATAAATTATCTTTGCACATTCAAAAAAACATAACAAATATGTCTTCTCAAGTAAAAGGAAAAATTTCTCAAATTATTGGTCCGGTAATAGATGTTACCTTTGATAAAGTAGTTGATTTGCCAAAGATTTTCGACTCATTAGAAATACAAAAAGCAAATGGAGAGCGTTTAGTAATAGAAGTAGAACAGCATGTAGGTGAAGATACGGTACGTTGTATTGCCATGGATGCTACAGACGGATTAAGTAGAGGTGTAGAGGTGTTTGCTACAGGAACTCCTATAACAGTTCCAACGGGAGAAGCAATAAATGGACGAATTTTTAATGTTGTTGGGAATGCGATAGACGGAATTAAAAATGTTCAGAAAGAAAAAGAACTTCCTATACATAGAAGTGCTCCTAGATTTGAAGATTTATCAACTTCTTCAGAAGTGCTTTATACTGGGATTAAAGTAATTGACTTAGTAGAGCCTTACGTAAAAGGAGGTAAAATTGGATTATTTGGTGGAGCAGGTGTAGGTAAAACAGTATTAATTCAAGAGTTAATTAATAATATTGCTAAAGGACATGGTGGTCTTTCCGTTTTTGCTGGAGTAGGAGAAAGAACGAGAGAAGGAAATGATTTACTTAGAGAGATGTTAGAAGCAGGAATCATAAAATATGGAGATGATTTTATGGAGTCTATGGAAAAAGGAGGTTGGGATTTATCTAAAGTAGATTTAGATGAATTAAAAGAGTCAAAAGCTGCCTTTGTTTTTGGTCAGATGAATGAACCTCCAGGAGCAAGAGCTCGTGTGGCATTATCAGGACTTACTTTAGCGGAATACTATAGAGATGGTGATGGCGAAGGAAAAGGAAGAGATGTATTATTCTTTATTGATAATATATTTAGATTTACACAAGCTGGTTCAGAGGTGTCTGCACTTTTAGGTCGTATGCCTTCAGCAGTTGGATATCAGCCAACATTAGCTTCTGAGATGGGAGCAATGCAAGAAAGAATTACATCAACTAAAAATGGTTCTATTACTTCTGTACAAGCGGTATATGTTCCTGCAGATGATTTAACGGATCCTGCACCTGCAACTACATTTGCTCACTTAGATGCAACTACCGTATTGTCAAGAAAAATTGCATCATTAGGTATTTATCCTGCGGTAGATCCACTAGATTCGACTTCTAGAATCTTAGCACCTGAAATTATAGGAAAGGAGCATTATGATTGTGCACAAAGAGTAAAAGAAATTCTTCAAAGATATAAAGCGTTACAAGATATTATTGCAATTCTTGGTATGGAGGAATTATCAGAAGAAGATAAATTAGTAGTATATCGTGCTAGAAAAGTACAACGATTCTTATCACAACCGTTCCATGTAGCAGAGCAGTTTACAGGTTTGAAAGGAGAGTTTGTAGATATCAAAGAAACCATAAAAGGATTCAACATGATTATTGATGGTGAATTAGATCATCTTCCAGAGTCTTGTTTTAATTTAAAAGGAACTATTGCTCAAGCAATTTCGGCAGGAGAAAAAATGTTAGCAGAAGCTGAATAATATATTTGAAATGAATGTACAAATATTAACACCAGAGGAATTAGTATTTAAAGGAGAGGTTACTTCATTAACATTGCCAGGGATAAATGGTAGTTTTCAGTTGTTAGATAATCATGCTCCTATTGTATCTACTCTTAGAGAAGGAAAGTTGATTTTTATTTCAAATGATAATGAGTCTTTTGAAAGTAAAAAAGTAATAAAATCAACAGATGGTTTGTCAAAGGAGTGTATTATTAAAGGAGGAGTTCTCGAAATGAATTCAAATAAAGTTGTAATCTTACTCGATTAATAAGCATAATTAAAATATATTTTGAAAAGGATTAGTGTTAGCTAGTCCTTTTTTTATGTATTGTAAATGCTTGTTTTTGAATTACATCAATAAAAATTTGGATATAAAAAATAATATCAATACTTTTGCAAGCTAAAAATAATATAGGAATATAATGCCTACAATTCAACAATTAGTTAGAAAAGGAAGACAGTCCCTTACTAAGAAGAGTAAATCGGCTGCTCTTGATTCGTGTCCTCAGCGTAGAGGAGTATGCACTAGAGTGTATACGACAACCCCAAAGAAGCCAAATTCTGCACTTAGAAAAGTTGCCAGAGTTCGTTTGACAAATGGGAAAGAAATCAACGCTTACATACCTGGAGAAGGACATAATCTTCAAGAACACTCGATAGTATTAGTAAGAGGAGGAAGAGTAAAAGATTTACCAGGTGTACGTTATCACATTGTTCGTGGAGCTTTAGATACTGCTGGAGTGAGTGGAAGAACTCAAAGAAGAAGTAAGTACGGAGCAAAAAGACCAAAAGAAGCAAAAAAATAATCGTTAATTTAAGTAAAGTAAAATGAGAAAGACAAAAGCAAAAAAACGTCTATTATTACCGGATCCTAAATTTAACGATCAATTGGTAACGCGTTTTGTAAATAATTTAATGAAAGACGGTAAAAAGTCTACCGCTTTTAAAATATTTTATGATGCTCTAGATATAGTAGAGCAAAGAAAAGAAGATGAAGAAAAAACATCTCTAGAAACATGGAAAGATGCTCTTACAAATGTAATGCCTCATGTAGAGGTAAGAAGTAGAAGAGTAGGAGGTGCTAACTTTCAAATACCAGTACCTATCCGCCCAGATAGAAAAATATCTATGGCCATGAAATGGTTAATTAAATATTCATCTGCTAGAAATGAAAAATCAATGGCTCAGAAATTAGCGTCAGAGATTTTGGCGGCAGCTAAAGAAGAAGGTTCTGCAGTGAAGAAGAAAGTGGATACGCATAGAATGGCAGAGGCAAACAAAGCATTCTCACATTTCAAATTCTAAATAAATGGCACAAAGAGATTTAACGTACACAAGAAATATTGGTATTGCAGCACATATAGATGCTGGAAAAACAACCACTACAGAACGAGTTTTATTCTACACAGGTAGAACACATAAAATAGGAGAGGTTCATGATGGAGCTTCTACTATGGACTGGATGGAGCAAGAAGCAGAAAGAGGGATTACTATTACCTCTGCAGCAACTACTTGTAACTGGAATTTTCCAACAGAACAAGGAAAGCCACTAGCGGATACTAAAGCATATCATTTTAATATCATTGATACTCCTGGACACGTTGATTTTACTGTAGAGGTAAATAGATCGTTAAGAGTATTAGATGGTTTAGTTTTCTTGTTTTCTGCAGTAGATGGTGTTGAACCTCAGTCAGAAACCAACTGGCGTTTAGCAGATAATTACAAAGTTCCAAGAATGGGATTTGTAAATAAAATGGATAGACAAGGTTCTGATTTCTTAAACGTATGTAGGCAAGTAAAAGAAATGTTAGGTTCTAATTCAGTTCCAATTGCATTGCCAATTGGTTCAGAAGAAGACTTCAAAGGTATTGTGGATTTAGTAAAAATGCGTGCAATTGTTTGGCATGATGATACTCAAGGAGCTACCTTCGATGTAGTTGATATACCTGCAGAAATGATAGATGAAGTAAATGAGTATAGAGGTCATTTGATAGAAGCTGTTGCTGAGTACGATGAAGGATTAATGGAAAAATTCTTTGAGGATCCAGATTCTATTACAGAAGACGAAATTCATGCTGCTTTAAGAGCTGCTACTTTAGATATAAGCATTATACCTATGATTCCAGGTTCTGCATTCAAGAACAAAGGAGTTCAGTTTATGTTAGATGCAGTATGTAGATATTTACCAGCTCCTACAGATGTAGAAGGAATTAAAGGAATTAATCCTAAAACAGATGAAGAAGTAGTTAGAAAGCCTAGTGCAGATGAGCCATTTGCCGCTTTAGCATTTAAAATTGCAACTGATCCTTATGTAGGAAGATTAGCATTCTTTAGATGTTATTCAGGTCATTTAGATGCAGGTTCTTACGTTCTTAATACAAGATCTGGAAACAAAGAAAGAATTTCTAGAATTTATCAAATGCACTCTAGTAAACAAGAGCCAATTGAGTTTATTGAAGCAGGAGATATTGGTGCAGCAGTAGGATTTAAAGATATTAAAACAGGAGATACTTTGTCAGATGAGAAATTTCCTGTAGTATTGGAATCAATGGATTTCCCAGATCCAGTAATTGGTATCGCAGTGGAGCCAAAAACCAAAGCAGATGTAGATAAGTTAGGAATTGCATTATCTAAATTAGCTGAGGAAGATCCTACATTCCAAGTAAAAACAGACGAAGCTTCAGGTCAGACTATTATTTCTGGTATGGGAGAGCTTCACTTAGACATTATTGTTGATCGTTTAAGAAGAGAGTTTAAGGTAGAAGTTAATCAAGGTCAACCTCAAGTAGAGTACAAAGAAGCGTTAACTGCTGTTGCAGATCACAGAGAAGTATATAAAAAGCAAACAGGTGGTAGAGGTAAATTTGCAGATATTGTATTTACTATAGGTCCTGCAGATAGTGAAGAGAAAACAGGTTTAGAGTTCGTTAATGAAATTAAAGGAGGAAATATTCCTAGAGAATTTGTTCCATCTGTAGAGAAAGGATTTAAGGAAGCTATGAAAAACGGACCTTTAGCAGGATACGAAATCGATGCAATGAAGGTAACATTAAAAGACGGTTCTTTCCACCCTGTGGATTCAGATCAGCTATCATTTGAATTAGCTGCTAAACTTGGATTTAAGGCTGTAGGTAAAGCTGCAAAAGCAGTGATTATGGAGCCTATAATGAAGTTGGAGGTAGTTACTCCAGAGGAAAATATGGGAGATATCGTAGGAGATTTAAACAAAAGAAGAGGTACTATTTCAGGTATGGATGATAGAAACAATGCAAAAGTAGTAAAAGCAACAGTTCCTTTATCAGAGATGTTTGGATATGTAACTACCTTGAGAACATTATCTTCTGGTAGAGCAAGTTCTTCTATGGAATTCTCGCATTACGAGGCAGCTCCTCAAAATATAGCAGAAGATGTTATTGCAAAATCTAAAGGTGTAACAGCTTAATCAAACAGATATGAGTCAAAAAATCAGAATAAAATTAAAATCATACGATCATAATTTAGTAGATAAGTCTGCTGAAAAGATTGTAAAGACAGTAAAGTCTACAGGAGCTCAGGTAAACGGACCAATTCCATTACCTACTCATAAAAGAATTTTTACTGTGTTAAGATCTCCACACGTAAATAAAAAATCAAGAGAACAATTTCAGTTCTCAGCACACAAAAGATTGATGGATATTTATAGTTCATCATCTAAAACAGTTGATGCATTGATGAAGCTAGAATTACCTAGTGGAGTAGAAGTAGAAATAAAAGTATAGTAGTAATTTAACATTAGTAAGCCTTGTCTTTTGTATTAATTGGCAAGGCTTGTTAATCTCTTAATAATTAATAAAAATGTCAGGAATTATTGGAAAGAAAATCGGAATGACTAGTTTGTTCGATGAGAATGGTAAAAATATACCATGTACCATCATACAGGCAGGTCCTTGTACGGTTACACAAGTAAAAACTGAAGATACAGACGGATACAAGTCTGTTCAGTTAGGTTATGACGAAGTGAGTGACAAAAATGTAGGTAAAGCTATGTTAGGTCATTTTAAGAAAGCGGATACTACACCGAAAAGGAAGTTAGTAGAATTTTACGGTGAGTTTACAGAAACGTTATCTTTAGGAGATTCAGTAAATGTAGAGCTTTTCTCAGAAGGAGAGTTTGTAGATGTTACTGGAACATCAAAAGGTAAAGGGTTTCAAGGGGTTGTTAAAAGACATGGTTTTGCTGGAGTTATGGAATCAACACATGGACAGCACAACAGATTAAGAGCTCCTGGTTCTATTGGAGCAGGTTCTGATCCTTCTCGTGTATTCAAAGGAATGAGAATGGCAGGAAGAATGGGAGGAGAGCAGGTAACTGTTCAGAACTTACAAGTTGTAAAAGTTGATTCTGAGAAGAATTTGTTGATTGTAAAAGGTGCAGTACCAGGTGCTAAAAATTCATACGTAATAATAAGACAATGGAAGTAGTAGTATTAGATATAAAAGGGCAAGAAACTGCTAAGAAAGTAAAGTTAGATGATTCTATATTTGGTATTGAGCCAAACAATCATGCTATATACTTAGAAATTAAACAATATTTAGCAAATCAACGCCAAGGAACTCACAAAGCAAAAGAAAGAGCAGAAATAGTAGGAAGTACCAAAAAGCTTAAAAAGCAAAAAGGTAGCGGTAGTGCTAGATATGGGGATATAAAATCACCTACATTCAAAGGTGGAGGTAGAGTTTTTGGTCCAAGACCGAGAAATTATAGTTTTAAGTTAAATAAAGCGGTAAAACGATTAGCTAAAAGATCATTACTTAGCCAAAAAGTAAAAGACAATGCACTTAAGGTGATTGAGGATATTAGTTTTAATGAACCAAAAACAAAAAATTTCCTTAATGTATTGAATGATTTGAACTTAAATAATAAAAAATCTCTTTTTGTGTTGGGGGAATCAAATAAAAGTGTATATTTGTCTTCTCGAAATTTGAAAGGAGTTAAGGTTGTAAGTTGTTCTGAGGTAAATAGTTACGATATTTTAGGTGCTTCAGATGTGGTGCTTTTTGAGGGTGCTGTAGATAAATTTCAAGAAATTTTAAGAAAGTAATTATGTCAATAGTAGTAAAACCAGTAATTTCAGAAAAAGCAAATAACGAGTCAGAAGTTCGTGGAAGATATACTTTCTTAGTTAATCCAAAAGCTAATAAGATTCAGATTAAAGAAAGTATTAAGGAGCTGTATGGTGTAGATGTAGTAAATGTAAGAACTATGATTTATGCACCTAATGTTAAAACAAAGTATACTAAAAAAGGATTGCAGGTAGGTAAGACTAATAAGTTGAAAAAGGCGATTGTAGAGGTAGGAGAAGGTCAGTCAATTGATGTATACGGTAATATTTAAGAATTCAAACCATGTCAGTAAGAAAATTAAAACCAATTACTCCAGGGCAGAGATTTAGAGTAGTTAATAATTTTGAGGAGATTACAACTAATATTCCAGAGAAGTCATTAACTAAAGGTATATCAAAGTCTGGGGGAAGAAATAACTCAGGAAAGATGACTATCCGCTACAAAGGTGGAGGTCATAAAAGAAAATATAGAATTATAGACTTCAAAAGAACTAAATTCGATGTTTCTGCAACAGTGAGAGAGATTGAGTATGACCCTAATAGGTCAGCTTTTATCGCACTTATTGAGTATAAAGATGGCGAAAAAAGCTATATCATTGCTCCTCAAAATTTAAAAGTAGGACAACAAGTCGTTTCTAGTGAAACAGCAGCTCCTGAAATAGGGAATGCATGTAAGTTGAAAAATATACCTCTAGGTACCGTGATTTCTTGTATAGAATTAAGACCAGCTCAAGGTGCTGTTATGGCTAGAAGTGCAGGGTCTTCTGCTCAGTTAGTAGCTAAGGAAGGTAAATATGTTACAATTAAATTGCCTTCAGGAGAAACAAGAATGATTTTAGGAGAGTGTATGGCAATGATAGGTTCTGTTTCTAACTCAGATCATCAGTTAACTGTGTCTGGAAAAGCAGGTAGAAGCAGATGGTTAGGTAGACGACCTAGAACAAGACCAGTAGTGATGAACCCTGTTGACCACCCAATGGGAGGTGGTGAAGGTAGAGCTTCTGGAGGACACCCTAGATCTAGAAATGGTAAACCAGCTAAAGGTTACAAGACTAGAAATAAGAAGAAGGCGTCGAGCAAATACATTATTCAATCAAGAAAGAAGAAGTAAGATATGGCAAGATCATTAAAGAAAGGACCTTATATACATTATAAGTTAGATAGAAAAGTTCAGCAAAACGTAGAATCAGGTAAAAAGACAGTTATTAAAACTTGGTCTAGAGCATCTATGATATCTCCTGATTTTGTAGGACAGACAATAGCTGTACATAACGGTAAGTCATTTATTCCTGTGTATTGCACAGAGAATATGGTGGGACATAAATTAGGTGAATTTGCTCCAACAAGAAACTTTAGAGGTCATGCTGGTGCAAAAAATAAAGGTAAAAAATAATCAAGATGGGATCAAGAAAAAGATTAGCATCATTGGCTCGTAAGGAGAATAAGAACACGGTAGCTTTAGCTAAGCTTAATGGAAGTCCTACTTCTCCTAGAAAGATGCGTTTAGTAGCTGATATTATCCGCGGAGAGCAAGTAGATAAAGCGTTATTTATACTTAAATACAGTAAGAAAGATGCTTCAAATAGATTAGAAAAATTGCTTTTGAGTGCAGTTTCCAACTGGCAGTCAAAAAATCAAGACGACGATATAGAAGAAGCAAACTTATACGTGAAAGAAATATACGTAGATAGTGCAATGTCTCTTAAAAGACTAAGACCAGCTCCTCAAGGTAGAGGTCATAGAATTAGAAAAAGGTCGAATCATGTAACAATTATTCTAGATAAAAAGAATTAAATCGTATGGGACAAAAAACAAATCCAATAGGAAATAGATTAGGAATTATTCGTGGATGGGACTCTAACTGGTTTGGTGGAAATGACTTTGGAGATAGAATCAAAGAAGATTACCAAATAAGAAGATATTTAAAAGTTAGATTATCAAAAGCGGGTGTATCTAGAATTTACATAGAAAGAACTTTAAAACTAATTACCATTACAATTACTACAGCAAGACCAGGAATTATAATTGGTAAAGGTGGACAAGAGGTAGATAAACTAAAAGAGGAACTAAAGAAAATTACATCTAAAGAAATTCAGATTAATATTTTTGAAATTAAAAGACCTGAATTAGATGCTGTTTTAGTTGCTGAAAATATAGCAAGACAAATAGAAAATAGAGTTTCTTATAAGCGTGCTGTTAAAATGGCGATTCAATCTTCAATGAGAATGAATGCAGAGGGAATAAAAGTTCTAATTTCAGGAAGATTAAACGGAGCTGAAATGGCGAGAGCAGAAGGTTTTAAAGATGGAAGAATACCACTTTCTACTTTTAGAGCTGATATTGATTATCACATTGCTGAAGCACATACTCAGTACGGACGATTGGGAATAAAAGTATGGATTATGAAAGGAGAAGTTTATGGTAAACGTGAGTTATCTCCGCTTGTAGGTCTTCAGAAAAAGAATTCTCAAAGAAAAAGAGGTAATAAAGAAAGAAGATAAACTTTAGTTTCTAAAAATTAAATTTAACTAAAATGTTACAACCAAAAAGAACTAAATTTCGAAAGTTACACAAAGGGAAAATGAAAGGAATTTCCCAAAGAGGACATCGTCTTGCTTATGGAACTTTCGGAATCAAAACATTAGATAGTGCTTGGATTACTTCAAGACAAATAGAAGCTGCTCGTATTGCAGCGACTAGATATATGAAGAGAGAAGGACAACTTTGGATTAAAATATTTCCAGATAAACCTGTAACCAAAAAACCTGCAGAGGTACGTATGGGAAAAGGAAAAGGAGCTGTGGAGTATTGGGTTTCTGTAGTACGTCCTGGTAAAATCTTGTTTGAACTAGGTGGTGTGCCAAAAGAAATTGCTGAAGAAGCATTAAGACTAGCAGCTCAGAAACTACCAGTTAAAACTAAACTTATAATTGCTAACGATTACTCAAACTAATTATTATTATGAATACAAAAGAATTAAATGATTTAAGTGTTGAGGAATTACAGGCAAGATTGGTTCAAACAAAAGACGAATACAATAAACTGAAATTGCAAAGTAATGTGTCTTCTATAGAGAGTCCTATTCAATTAAGAACATTGAGAAGAAGCGTTGCGAGAATTGCTACAATTTTAACACAAAAATCTTCTAAATAAGATGGAAAGAAATTTAAGGAAAGAAAGAATAGGTATCGTTTCTAGTGCTAAAATGGATAAATCCATTGTGGTGCAGGAATCGTTTAAAGTTAAGCATGGCTTGTACGGGAAATTTGTCTTGAAAACTAAAAAATATGTAGTTCACGACGAAAAAAATGAGTCTAACGAAGGAGATAAAGTGCTTATTATGGAAACTCGTCCTTTGAGCAAGTTAAAGAGATGGAGATTGGTAGAAGTAATAGAAAGAGCTAAGTAAAATGTTACAAACAGAATCAAGATTAAGAGTTGCGGATAATACTGGTGCAAGAGAAGTATTGGTAATCCGTGTTTTAGGAGGAACTCGCAGAAGATATGCTTCTGTAGGAGATCAAATAGTAGTAACAGTTAAAGACGCTACACCTTCAGGAAACGTAAAGAAAGGTCAGGTTGCAAAAGCTGTAGTTGTAAGAACCAAAAAATCTATCAGAAGAAAAGACGGTTCTTATATCAGATTTGATGACAATGCATGTGTGTTACTAAATGCACAAGGTGAAATGAGAGGGACTCGTGTTTTTGGTCCTGTTGCAAGAGAATTACGTGACAAGGAGTTTATGAAAGTAATTTCTTTGGCTCCCGAAGTACTATAAAATTTGTTAAAAATGTCAGTAAAAGTAAAAATTAGAAAAGGAGATCAAGTACAAGTAATTGCGGGATCGGCAAAAGGTAGTAAAGGAGAAATTACTCAAGTAATTAAAGAAAAAAATAGAGCCGTTGTAGGAGGTGTTAATATGATAAAAAAACACGTAAAACCAAATGCTCAGAATCCGCAAGGAGGTATTGTTGAGGTAGAAGCTCCTATTCACATTTCAAATCTTGCAATAGTAGATCCTAAATCAGGGAAACCTACTCGTGTAGGGTATAAATTTGATGGAGATAAAAAAATAAGAATTGCAAAAGATTCAGGAGAATCGATTTAATATTAATATATCATGCAATATATAGCAAGACCAAAAAAATTATATAGTGAAAAAGTAGTACCCGCTCTTAAGGAAGAGTTTGGATATAAATCCGTAATGCAGGTACCAAAATTAGAGAAGATTGTTATTAGTCAAGGATTAGGTGATGCCGTTTCAGACAAAAAAATAGTAGACTATGCAATCGAGGAACTTACAGCAATCTCCGGTCAAAAAGCCGTAGAGTGTCTTTCTAAAAAAGACGTAGCTAGTTTTAAACTGAGAAAAGGTGTTCCTATCGGAGCAAAAGTAACTTTACGATCAAACAAAATGTACGAATTTTTAGATCGTTTAATTTCTGCCTCTTTACCTAGAATCCGTGATTTCAACGGAATCAGTGCAGACGGTTTTGATGGTAGAGGAAACTATAATTTAGGAATTACAGAACAAATTATTTTCCCAGAGATAAACATAGATAAAGTTAAAAAAATCCAAGGAATGGATATTACATTTGTAACTTCAGCGAATACAGATAAAGAAGCTAAAGCATTGTTATCGCACTTTGGTTTACCATTTAAAAAGACGAAATAATTATGGCAAAAGAATCAATGAAAGCGCGTGAGCGTAAAAGACAAAAGTTAAACGCTAAGTATGCTGATAAAAGAAAAGCATTAAAAGAAGCTGGAGACTACGAAGCTTTACAAAAATTACCTAAAAACTCATCTCCTGTTCGTTTACACAACAGATGTAAAATAACAGGTCGTCCAAAAGGATACATGAGATTATTTGGTATTTCTAGAGTTACGTTTAGAGAAATGGCAAATCAAGGATTAATTCCTGGAGTTAAAAAAGCTAGTTGGTAATAAAAATTTAAATTTTAAAAGTAGAACCTTATTACTTAAGGTTCTAAACTCTAAAATAAGTATATATGGTAACAGATCCAATTTCAGATTATCTAACGAGAGTTAGAAACGCAATGATGGCAGGACACAAAGTAGTGGAAATTCCTGCTTCGAACATTAAAAAAGAGATTACAAAAATTCTTTTTGATCAAGGATACGTTTTAAACTATAAGTTTGAAACAGATACTCCTCAAGGTACAATTAAAATAGCTTTGAAATACGATAAGCTTACAAAATTACCAGCGATTAAAAAAATGAAAAGAGCTTCAAGACCTGGTCTTAGAAAGTATGCTGGTGCAAAAGAATTACCTAGAGTTTTAAACGGTTTAGGTATTGCAATCGTATCAACTTCTAAAGGTTTGCTTACAGATAAGCAAGCAAGAAGTCAAAATGTAGGAGGTGAAGTAATTTGTTACGTATATTAATTAAAACAATCAAGAAATGTCACGTATAGGATATAAAATAATAGAAATTCCTGCAGGTGTTACTGTAGATTGTAAAGATGATATAGTAACAGTAAAAGGAAAAAACGGAGAATTAACTCAAGAATTAACAGAAGGAATTACTTTTGATATTGAAGATGGAAAACTTCAACTAAAAAGACCATCAGATTCTAAAAAACATGCTGCACTTCACGGTCTTTATCGTTCACTGATAAATAACATGATTACTGGTGTGAGTCAAGGATTTACAAAACAGTTAGAATTAGTAGGTGTAGGTTATAGAGCGTCAAATCAAGGACAAAGATTAGAGCTTGCATTAGGATTTTCTCACTCAATCATTCTAGAATTACCAAAGGAGGTTGCTGTTACTACAGAAACTGTAAAAGGTAAGAATCCAATAGTTACACTTACTTCAGCAGACAATCAGTTGTTGGGAATGGTAGCTGCAAAGATTAGAGCATTTAGAAAACCTGAACCGTACAAAGGGAAAGGAGTTAAATTTGTAGGAGAACACATTAGAAGAAAAGCTGGTAAATCTGCTTAAAAAAAAAGTTATGGCATTAACAAAGAAAGAAAAAAGAATACGAGTTAAAAGAAGAGTTAGAAAAAATATATATGGAACTCTTGAAAGACCACGTTTATCTGTATACAGAAGTAATAAAGAGATTTATGCTCAATTGGTAGATGACAATGCTGGAAAAACATTGGCTTCTTTTTCATCAAGAGATAAGTCGTTAGCTAAAGCAGGCGGAACTAAATCAGAAATTTCTTCTGAAGTAGGGAAAAAACTTGCTGAAAAAGCAAAAGGATTAGGAATAGAAACAGTTGTTTTCGATAGAAACGGTTTCTTGTATCACGGAAGAGTTAAATCATTAGCAGAAGGAGCTAGAGAAGGAGGTCTAAAATTCTAAATTGATAAAAGTATGTTAGGAATTAAAAATATAGAAAGAGTTAAACCAGTTGGTTTAGAATTAGTAGACAGACTCGTTGGTGTACAACGTGTGACTAAGGTAACAAAAGGAGGTAGAGCTTTTGGTTTTTCTGCTATCACTGTGGTAGGAGATGAAAAAGGTGTTCTTGGATACGGTTTAGGTAAGTCTAAAGACGTTGCAAGTGCTATTGCAAAGGCAATTGAAGATGCAAAGAAAAACTTAGTTAGAGTACAGATAGCTGACGGAACAATACCTCACGAAGAGGAAGCTAGATACGGAGGAGCACAAGTGTTCATCAGACCAGCTTCTCATGGTACGGGACTTATAGCTGGTGGAGCAGTGAGAGCTGTATTAGAATCAGCGGGAGTTCATGATGTATTGTCAAAATCAAAAGGTTCTTCAAATCCTCACAACGTTGTAAAAGCAACTTTTAAAGCACTACTAAGTCTTAGAAGTCCTGAGCAAGTAGCAAAACAAAGAGGAGTTAGTGTATATAAAGTGTTTAATGGTTAATTTATTGAAAAATGAAAAAGATTTTAGTTAAGCAAATAAAAAGCTCTATTAAAAAAAGCAAAAATCAAAAATTGACTTTAGAAGCTTTAGGGTTAGGAAAGATTAATAAGGAAGTTGAGCATACAGCAACACCACAGATAGTAGGAATGGTGAATACTGTAAAGCATATTGTTAACGTTCAAGAAATTAAATAAGATGAATTTACATACTTTAAAACCTGCATCAGGTGCTACGCACAACAGTAAACGAGTAGGTAGAGGACAAGGATCAGGAAAAGGAGGTACTTCTACAAGAGGACATAAAGGTGCAAAGTCAAGGTCTGGTTATTCTAAGAAAATAGGATTTGAAGGAGGTCAGATGCCGCTTCAAAGAAGAGTACCTAAGTTTGGTTTTACCAATATCAATAGAGTAGAGTACAGAGGAGTTAACTTGGATACAATTCAAGCTCTTATAGATTCTAAAAAAATATCTGACACTTTAGATAAAGATGCATTAGTAAAAAATGGATTGGTTTCTAAAAATGATAAAGTTAAGATTCTAGGAAGAGGAGAATTAAAATCAGCAGTTATAATTTCTGTAGATAAATATACAAAGTCTGCAAAAGAGGCAATAGAGAAAGCTGGTGGCAAAGCCATAGAACTATAAAATAGCACATAAATGAGTGGTTTGGTAAAAACATTAAAAAACATTTGGAGCATTACGGAACTAAAAGATAAGTTAATTCTTACTTTTAGTTTAGTTATTGTATATAGGTTAGGTTCTTTTATATCTTTACCTTCTATAGATTTGGTAAGTGTAGGAAATATTCTTGAAGCATACCAAAAAAATGGAGGAAGCAATCAAGCAGCAGGATTATTAGGACTTTTATCATCGTTTACAGGTGGAGCACTAAGTAGAGCATCTATACTTGCATTAGGTATTATGCCATACATTTCAGCTTCCATTATTGTTCAGTTGATGGGACTTGCTATACCGTATATTAAAAAACTTCAAAGTGACGGAGAAAGTGGTAGAAAGACAATCAATCAAATTACTCGTTGGCTTACTATAGCTATTTGTTTATTCCAGTCCGTATTCTACTTAACACAGTTGACAACTACTCTATTACCAATAGATCAGTTTGCGTCTGCTTATTCAGTGAATCCAGTTGAAAATCCTTTATTATTCTATATTCCTAGTGTGATTATACTTACTGCAGGTACTGTATTTTCTATGTGGTTAGGAGAAAAAATAACGGATAAAGGAATCGGAAATGGAATTTCTATCTTAATAATGGTAGGGATTCTTGCTGATTTACCTTCAGCATTTGTAACTGAATTAGGATTACAAAGCAGTTCAGTACTCTTTTTATTTGAAATCATATTTTGGTTGGTAGTTATCGTATTGTCAATTATATTAGTTTCAGCAGTAAGAAAAGTTCCTGTTCAGTACGTAAGAAGAGCTCAACCAGGAGTATCAGCAAAATCATTAGGAGTTTCTGTTAGAGATTATATTCCCTTAAAAGTAAATGCTGCAGGTGTAATGCCTATTATATTTGCTCAAGCATTAATGTTTGTTCCAGGTTTGTTAGGTCGTTTTACACAAGAGGGTAGCGAAACAAGAGCATTCTTTGATGGATTTGCAAATATGTTTAGTTGGCAATATAATTTGTTATTTGCTTTATTAATTATCGTATTTACTTTTCTTTATACTGCAATTACAATTCCAGTAAATCAGATGGCAGATGATTTAAAGAAAAATGGAGGTCTAGTTCCTAAAGTAAAACCAGGATCAGAAACGGAAGAATATTTAGATGGAATTTTGTCTAAAATAACTTTTCCAGGAGCTATATTTTTAGCTCTTATAGCAATTCTTCCTGCACTAGTAAAAATCGTAGGTTTAACGGAAACGGATAAATTTGCTTTATTCTTCGGAGGAACATCTCTCTTGATTATGGTAGGTGTATTTTTAGATACAGTTCAACAAATAAATACGTATCTATTAAATCATCATTACGATGGTTTAATGGAATCTAAATTATCAAGAAATCCAGTAAGAAGTTAATACATGGCAAAACAAAAGCATATAGAACAAGATGGAGTTATAGTAGAAGCATTGTCTAATGCAATGTTTCGTGTAGAGTTAGAAAATGGACATGTAGTTACGGCTCATATCTCAGGGAAGATGAGAATGCATTACATAAAATTGCTTCCAGGAGATAAAGTGAAATTAGAAATGTCTCCTTATGATTTATCAAAAGGCAGAATTAAATTTAGATATTAAAAATTAATATATCGGGAAGATAAACAAACAGTATTGTTTGTTTGTCTTACTTAAATAAAACAAAAAATGAAAGTAAGAGCATCATTAAAAAAAAGAAGCGCAGATTGTAAGATTGTGCGTCGTAAAGGAAAACTTTACATTATTAATAAGAAAAATCCTAAATTAAAACAAAGACAAGGTTAAAATATGGCAAGAATATCGGGAGTAGATTTACCCAAAAACAAAAGAGGTGTAATCGGTCTTACCTATATCTATGGAATAGGTAAAAGTACAGCGTCTGAAATATTAAAAGATGCAGGTGTAAGCGAAGATAAGAAAGTTAATGATTGGAATGATGACGAAATCAACGCCATCAGAAAATTCATCACAGAAAAAGTGAAAGTAGAAGGAGAACTACGTTCAGAAGTGCAATTAAACATTAAACGTTTAATGGACATTGGTTGTCAGAGAGGAATCCGTCATAGAAACGGTCTGCCTTTGAGAGGTCAGAGAACTAAAAATAACTCTAGAACTCGTAAAGGTAGAAGGAAAACAGTTGCAAACAAGAAAAAAGCAACTAAATAATTCTAATTAAAATTTAATCGAATGGCAAAAACTACAAAACCAACCAAAAAAAGAAAAGTTAAAGTAGAGTCTACAGGTGAAGCTCATGTATCTACTACTTTTAACAATATTATAATATCATTGACCAATAAAAGTGGAGAAGTTATCTCTTGGGGATCTGCAGGAAAAATGGGATTCAGAGGTTCAAAAAAGAATACTCCATATGCTGCACAATTAGCGGCAGAAAGTTGTGCTCAAGTTGCTTACGAAGCAGGTTTAAGAAGAGTTAAAGTTTATGTGAAAGGTCCTGGGCAAGGGAGAGAATCCGCAATCAGAACAATACATAATGCAGGGATTGAAGTGAGTGAAATTGTTGATATTACACCAATACCTCACAATGGATGTCGTCCACCTAAAAGAAGAAGAGTATAATTAACGTAAGCTAAGTAAAGCAACAAAAAAAACAAACAAAAAATGGCAAGATATACTGGTCCTAAAACGAAAATATCAAGAAAGTTTGGTCAAGCAATATATGGCGATGACAAGAACTTCGAAAAAAGAAAATATCCTCCAGGACAACATGGTCCTAATAGAAGAAGAGGAAAAAAATCTGAATATGCAATTCAGTTAGCAGAAAAACAAAAAGCAAAATACACATACGGAATTTTAGAAAGACAGTTCGCAAACTTGTTTAATAAAGCTCAAAGAAGTAAAGGTATTACTGGTGAAGTTTTATTACAATTATGTGAATCTCGTTTAGATAATGTGGTGTATAGATTAGGTATTGCTAAAACAAGAAATGCTGCAAGACAATTGGTTTCTCATAAACACATTTTAGTGAATGGAGAGTTGGTTAATATTCCTTCTTATATTTTAAAAGAAGGTGATGTGATATCAGTAAGAGAGAAATCAAAATCATTACAAATCATTAATGATTCGTTACAAGAAAGAACTAATTACGATTGGTTGGTATGGAACGATGAGAAGAAGTCGGGAGAATACAAAGCGATTCCTGAAAGAATTCAAATTCCTGAGGTAATCAAGGAACAACTTATCGTCGAATTATACTCTAAGTAATAGCAACTACTTATCGTAAAGTTAAAAAAAATAAAATGGCAATATTAAATTTTATAAAACCTGACAAGGTAGTTTTATTAGAGTCAAATAACTTTCATGGAAGATTTGAATTTCGTCCATTAGAGCAAGGATTCGGTTTGACTATCGGAAACGCACTAAGGAGAGTATTGCTTTCGTCATTAGAAGGTTTTGCAATTTCTTCTATTAAAATCGAAGGTGTAGAACATGAGTTTTCTACCATCGAAGGTGTAGTAGAAGATGTTACTGAAATCATTCTAAACCTTAAGCAACTTAGACTTAAAAAACAAATTCAAGATACGGATAGTGAGCAAGTAAAAGCTTCAATTTCAGGAAAGACAGAATTAACAGCAGGAGATTTAGGGAAATTTATTTCTGGTTTCCAAGTGTTGAATCCTGATTTGGTTATCTGTACTATGGATAAGTCTGTGAAAATAGATCTTAGTTTTTCAATCACAAAAGGTCGTGGATTTGTTCCAGCAGAGCAAAACAAAGTAAATCATGCTCCAGTAGGTACTATATTTATAGACTCTATATTTACTCCTATCAAAAACGTAAAGTACTCTATCGAAGATTTTCGTGTAGATCAGAAAACGGATTTTGAAAAATTAGTGATTGATATAGAAACTGATGGTTCTATTGCTCCTCAAGAAGCTCTTACAGAAACAGCTAAAATACTAATTCATCACTTTATGTTGTTCTCTGATGAAAGAATTACTTTAGAAGCGGAAAATACAGGAAGTAATGATTCTTATGATGAAGAAATGCTTAGAATGAGACAGTTGCTTAAATCTAAACTAGTAGATATGGAGCTTTCTGTTCGTGCATTAAACTGCCTAAAAGCAGCAGAAGTGGAAACGTTAGGAGAGTTAGTTTCTTTCAATAAATCAGACTTAATGAAGTTTAGAAACTTTGGTAGAAAATCACTTTCTGAACTAGAGGAATTAGTAATTTCAAAAGGTTTATCTTTTGGAATTGATGTATCAAAATATAAATTAGACACCGAATAAAAACCTAATATGAGACATAGAAAAAAATTTAATCACTTAGGTAGAAAAGCTCCTCATAGAAGAGCAATGTTATCGAATATGGCGTGTTCTTTAATCGAGCACAAGAGAATAAATACAACTGTAGCAAAAGCAAAAGCATTAAGAGTATATATAGAACCTCTTCTTACAAAATCAAAAGAAGATTCTACTCACAACAGAAGACAGGTATTTAGCTATTTACAAAATAAATACGCAATAGCAGAATTATTTAAGGAAATTGCTCCTAAGATTCAAGAAAGAAACGGAGGTTATACACGTATCATTAAAACTGGTTTCCGCCAAGGAGATGGAGCTGATACTGCATTGATTGAATTGGTAGATTTTAACGAATTGTATTCTACTAAAGAAGTTAAGAAAACAAGAAGAAGTAGAAGAGCAGGTAAACCAACTGCAGAAAGTAACGTAGAAAGCGTAAACAATGCTCCTTCTGATGATGATGCAAAAACAGCTAAATCAGAAACTACATCTGCTAGCTCAGAAGAATAATTCATCAAGAATGATAAACATAAAAAAATCCAAGACAGTTAAGTTTTGGATTTTTTTGTTTTAGGTAATGTAGTTAAAAATAAGTAGTACTTTGGATTAAACTTGTTGCATAGTTTGCCTCAAATTCAATATGTACGTTTCTCTATTATATGTGCTAATTTTTACGTTTCAATTGTAACTTTAAAGATTTTGTTAGGAGTTGTAGGAGTTTCAAAGGTATAACTAGGGAGTTTTTTTTGTATAAAAATAGCACACAATGTATTTGAAACGCAGTAAAGATTTTTTCTGTGTTTGGTAGGTATTCCATCAATAATTCCAGCAATTACTTCGGGTCTTAGTTTTTCTGGGTTTTCAGCGTAATCATGCCATACAACAATAGAGTTTTCATGCATTAAGTGTTCAAAAACTTTTTTGGTATCGTTTTTTACGAATTCGTAATGATGGTTTCCGTCTATGAATATAAGGTCAAATTTTTTATTAAGTTTTTTAAAATCATACGTTAGAGAATTACCAGTTAGGTGAGTAATGTTATCTCGATTCTTAGAAAAAAAAGCATGTAAATCAGCATATTTTTCATCAAATCCCAACGAGAGTATTTCTTCTTTTGATAGGTTTAAGGTATAACATTCCTTAGCAACATCTGCAACATTTACAACGCTTTCTCCTCGCCATGTTCCAATTTCAAAGTAAGAGCAGTTTTCAAAATTTCGAGCTAATGATTTTAGCAATGCAATATCTGTAGGAAGAGAACCTCCACCTAAAAAGGAAAAACAATTGATAGTTTCATTAAAATTAGGACAAACTTGATTGATGTCTACTACAGGAAAACCATTTTTTATAGTATACTTCTCTTCTAAGTGTCTATTCCAAACAGTATCATCGTTTAATACATTATTTAGAAGCCAAGGGTTTTTAATTATTTCTAATAATCCTTTTATCGATTTCTTGAGTTTTTTCATTTTTTAGAAGAATATGAAGTAGGCAAGTTACAATTAATATTTCAACTTAATTATTCGTGTTTTTGTATTGGTAATAATATACTATTTTTGTAGTCAAATTCAAGCAATGCAGATTCAAGATATACTAGACGAAAAAATTCTCATTCTAGATGGAGCAATGGGAACCATGATTCAACAATATAAGTTTACGGAAGAAGATTATCAAGGAGAACGATTCAAAAATTGGAAGATAAATGTAAAAGGAAATAATGATTTATTATCCATTACACAACCAAAAGCAATTGAGGATATTCATTTTGAGTACCTAGAAGCAGGAGCAGATATTTTAGAAACAAATACCTTTAGTTCCAATCGCATCTCTATGGAAGATTATGGAATGCAGGATTTGGTATATGAACTTAATGCAGAATCGGTAAAATGTGCAAGAAATGCTATAGAAAAATACAAGTCTAAGTATGGAGAAAAACCATTATTTATTGCAGGTTCTTTAGGTCCTACCAACAAGACAGCATCTCTTTCTCCGCAGGTAAATAATCCAGAATATAGAGAAGTAGACTTTGACTTCCTTGCAAGTGTTTATGAAGAACAAGCAATTGCTCTTATAGAGTCAGGAGCAGATTTGTTATTAGTAGAAACTATTTTTGATACGTTAAATGCAAAGGCAGCATTTTTTGGAATAGAAAATGCTTTTGAAAAAATAGGGAAAAAGATTCCACTTATGGCAAGTGGTACCATTACTGATGCCAGTGGACGAACTCTTTCTGGGCAGACAACAGAGGCTTTTTTAATTTCTTTATCTCACGTTCCATTACTTAGTATAGGACTTAATTGTGCTTTAGGTGCAGAGCAGTTAACGCCTTATTTAAAGGCATTAGCTAATAATTCTTCTTTCTACGTAAGTGTATACCCGAATGCAGGATTACCAAATGAAATGGGAGAATACGACCAGTCGCCTGAAATGATGGCAAAACAAGTAACGCCATTTTTAGAGCAACAAATGATAAACATCATAGGTGGTTGCTGTGGGACAACACCAAAACATATAAAAGCAATCTGTGAAACTGCTAAAAATTATCAACCAAGAAAGAAAAAAAGTAGGAGTTAATCCATTATTTTCTCCATCAAACAAACGCTTCTTCCTTGAATGGTAAGAGTATTATTTATAGGAGTTATTTCTTCTTTTTCTGAGTAGATAAGTATTTCCCATTTTCCTATTGGGATTTCAAAGGTTTGTTTTTCCCAATACATATTAAATACGATGTAAAGATGTTCTTCTTTTTCAGGATAAATGATTTCCATGGCAAAATGTCTATCATAAATATTCCATGTAGGAGTATTTCTTTTTAAACCATGATAAATTATAAATGGCTTATGCAGTTGAGCATAGGTTTCAAAGTAATTATTGTAAGAAAAAATACGGAATTTTTTACGGATTTTTATAAGCTTAGAAACCCAATCGTAGGTTTCTTTGTGTGTGTCTAAATTATCCCAATTCATCCAAGAAATATCGTTGTCTTGGCAGTATGCATTGTTGTTTCCTTTTTGGGTTCTCCTTATTTCATCTCCCATTACAATCATAGGCAATCCATGAGAAAGAATTAGCGAAGCGAAGTAATTTTTAACGAATTTTAAGCGGAGATTATTTACGTGAGCATCGTCTGTTTCTCCTTCTACGCCACAATTCCAGTTGAAGTTCTCATTACTTCCATCTCTCCCAAATTCCTTGTTTTCATAATTTTGTTTTTCTTGGTATGTACACAAATCATGCATGGTAAATCCATCGTGAGCGGTAATGAAATTAATCAGTCTTTTAGGCGTATAATGCATGTATCTACCTTTATCTTTGGTATTTAATGCGGTAAATTTTCTCATGGCGATGTAAGAAAGTCCTTCATCTCCTTTTAGGAACTTTCTAAATACATCTCTGTATCTTCCATTCCATACAATCCATTTATCTCCTGCAAAGTCATCGGTTTGGTAGAGTCCTGCTGCGTCCCAAGCTTCTGCTATCAACATGGTATTTGCTAGTTTAGGTTCAGAGTCTATGCTCCATAGTATTGGTGGATTTTGCATAGGATTTCCGTCTTCATCTCTAGAAAGCACAGAAGCTAAATCAAATCTAAATCCATCAATGCGACATTCTTCCACCCAATATCGTAAAGAGTGACGAATCATTCTTCTTAGTACAGAATGGTTGGTGTTTAATGTATTTCCACAACCAGTATAATCTTTATAATTACCATTTTCATCTAGCATATAATAAGACTGATTAGCAATTCCACGGAAACAATATGTTGGTCCGTATGCATCGTTCTCTGTGGTGTGATTATAAACAACATCTAGAACCACTTTAAAACCTTCTTTATGTAGTGTTTTTACGAAGTTTTTGAAATCATGTATTTTATCTTGTGGAGCTTCCTCTGATGAAAACTCTTCATTTAGAGAAAAAAAGTTTAAAGGAGAATATCCCCAGTAATTACTAAGACCAGGAGGAGCATCTTGTTCATCGAAAGAATAAATAGGAAGAAGCTCTATGGTGTTAATTCCAAGTTTTTTTAAGTAATCTAATTTTTCTAAGACTCCTTTAAATGTTCCTCTGATGGAAGAATCTAAACCAGATGACTCGTGCATGGTAAATCCTTTTACATGCATTTCGTATATGATGCATTCTTGAAATTTAAAGTCAGGCGTTTTTACTCCTTCCCAATCGTATTCATCTGAAACAACAGCTGATTTAAAACAAGAGTTTACGTTATTTACACCATAAGTAGAAGCTATTTTTCGATCAGATTTTCCCGTAATTACTTTTGAATATGGATCAATTAATACCTTTGAATGGTCGAATAAATTTCCTTCTTTTTTATTGTAAGGTCCGTCAATTCGGTATCCATACAGTTGATTTTCTTGAATTCCTTCAACAAAAGCGTGCCAGTAGTAATGCGTTTTGTTTAACGTTTCGGAAAAAGGAATTGTAACAGGATTTATATCGTCTTTAGAATTAAAAAGAAGTAATTCTACTTTTGTAGCATAAGGAGAAAATATACAGAAATTCACTCCATTTTTCTCTAGTGATGCTCCGATAGGATATGGTTTTCCTTTTCGTATTTTGTATTTCATAGTAGTTTTTTATGTAGTTTCAGTTTCTTGAGTATAGTGATGGAATGCTTCTTCTAGGGATTTAAATTTGTCTTTAAAGTTTTGTACTGTAGTATCTTGAATTATAGAACCTTTGTTTATAAGGATAACTCTTTGGCATATTGCTTCTACTTCTTGCATAATATGAGTAGAGAGTATAATGGTGGTTTCGTTGGCTAATTGTTGTATTAGGTTTCGTATTTCTATAATCTGATTTGGATCTAAACCAGAAGTTGGCTCATCTAAAATCAGGTATTTAGGTTTGTGAATTATGGCTTGAGCAAGACCAACTCTTTGTTTATATCCTTTGGATAGTTGATGTATTTTTTTATGTATTTCATTTTGTAACCCAACAGCTTCAATCACATTTTTAATCTCAGAATGATGAGTGTTCATTATGTTTGCAACAAATTCTAAATATTCAACAATAAACATTTCGTTGTATAAAGGATTATTTTCTGCTAAGAATCCAATTTTTTGTTTGTATTCAAGAGGGTTTTCCTTAAGACTTAAACCATCAATAGTTATAGTTCCTTCATCATAATCCAGTATTCCTGCTATTGATTTCATTAGTGTAGACTTACCAGCACCGTTAGCACCTAATAATCCAATAATCTCATTGTTGTGTATTTCTAATGAAATCGAATTATTTGCAATTTGATTTTTATATCTTTTGGTTAAATTAGAAACAAGTATAGGCATTTTTCAATGTTGATTAAATAGTGTTTATACATAGTAATTAACCCAAATGTACTAAAAAAAAGATTTACTTTAATTTTATTCAAACTATTTTTTTTATTCATTTAAAAAATTAAGAAATTTGTAAGATGAAAAAAGTTGCTATACAAGGAATAGAAGGCTCGTTTCATCATGAAGCAGCAACTATATATTTTAAAGAATCTCCTATATCTATTGTTGAATGTTCAAACTTTAAAGGGGTTTGTAAGAGTGTGTCAAAAGGTAATGCTTCTTATGGTGTGTTGGCTATAGAGAATTCAATTGCAGGAGCAATTCTTCCTAATTTTACGATGATTGAAAAATATGGATTGCACATTGTAGGAGAAGTACACCTTAGAGTTAGTATGAATTTAATGGTAATTCCAGGACAGAAACTAGAAGATATACATACGGTTCAATCTCATCCTATAGCAATACTACAAAGTGAAGAATACTTATCTAAACATAAAGATTGGACACTTATCGATAAATTTGATACAGCATCTGCAGCAAAAGAAATAGCAATAAATAATAAAAAAGGAGTAGGAGCAATTGCTTCAAAGTTTGTAGCAAAAACCTATGAACTAGACATTTTAGCAAAAGATATTCAGAATAAAAATAACAGTTATACACGCTTTTTTGTGGTGTCGAAAGAAAAGCTAGAAAATGCCGATTTCAATAAAGTTTCTTTGTATTTTACGTTGGAACACAAGGCAGGACGATTAGTTAGTTTACTAAACAGCATGGCTCGATTGAATATCAACATGACCAAAATTCAGTCAATTCCACTGGAAGAAAATCCGTATGAATATTCTTTTTATGTAGATGTATTGGTAGATAACCACGAAAATTACAGGGATTTACTTGCACAGTTAGACAGAATCTCATCTAGAGTGAAAGTTTTAGGCGAGTATAGAGAAGATGATTATTTCAGAAAGTAGTCCTTGGTTAAAAGATAAAGTAAAAAAGATATTTTAATATTATTTAGTTTACAAAGGAAATTTTCGTGGGTTTACTTCATGCATTAGATTGTAAATTCCATCAATAACATCATCAATAGAAGGTTTAGAGAAGTAATCTCCATCTGAACCGTAAGCACAACGATGCTCTTTTGCTGTAATGGTTATTGGTTTTGAATCCAGGTATTTATAAGCATCTTGTTCTTCTGCTATTTTCTGAAGAAGATAAGCGGAAGCTCCTCCTGGAACATCTTCATCAACTATTGCTAATCGATTGGTTTTGCGTATACTATCTTTGGTTACATGAGAATTGTCAAAAGGAATTAAAGCCTGTGCGTCAATGATTTCAATGTTGATTCCTAGTTTTTCAAGTTCTTTTGATGCTTCGTTAACTATTTTCCATGTAGAACCGTAGGTTACCACTGTAACATCTGTTCCTGATTTTGTAATTTCGACTTCTCCAACAGGAGTTGTAAACTCTCCTAAATTGATAGGCATTGGCTCTTTGAGTCTATAACCATTTAAACTTTCTATAATTACACAAGGATCGTCAGATTGCAACATCGTATTGTAAAATCCTGCAGCTCTTATAAAATCACGTGGAACCAATAAATACATTCCTCTTAAAGCGTGAATAAGTGTTCCCATAGGAGAGCCAGCATGCCAAATTCCTTCTAGTCGGTGTCCTCTAGTACGAATAATCAGTGGACATTTTTGCCCATTTCGTGTTCTGTATCTAAGTGTTGCAACATCATCACTCAGCATTTGTAGTCCGTAGAAAATATAATCTAAATACTGAATTTCAGCTATAGGTCGTAAACCACGAACTGCTAATCCAATTGCTTGTCCTACGATAGTGGCTTCTCTAATGCCTGTATCTGAAATTCGTAATTCTCCAAATTTTGCTTGTAAACCTTCCATTCCTTGGTTTACATCGCCAATTTTCCCAACATCTTCTCCAAAGGCAATGAGTTCAGGATATTTTTCGAATAATTTTTCAAAATTATCGCGTACAATTATTCTTCCATCTACTTTTTTATCTAAATCTCCGAATTGAGGTTCAATTTGTGGAATATTAGTTGCTCTATTGTCTGTTTCGCTATAAAGGTGTGAAGAGTAGTTATCTTTTTCTTTAGCTGAAATACGGTTTAAAAAACGTTCTAATTCTCTCTTTTCGGAAAAGCTTTCAGAACGAATAAGACGAAGTACCTTTCTTACAGAAGAGAATACATCTTTTTTGTATAATACTTTTTTAGCTTGAAGAGATTTGGCTTCTTGTTTAATTAAGTCTGTGTTTGTTGATGTTTTTGCAATAATTGATTCTAGTAAACTGAGTGCTTCTTTCTTGAGTTCTAAAATTGGATTTTGGTAGTTGTTCCAAGCTTCTTTTACCTCTTTACGAACTTCTTTCTTAACTTCTTCCTCTAACTCTTCTAATTCCTTTTCGGTTGCTATTTTATGGATTGTATTATCTTCATCAACAAAAGAATAATCAAGAATCCATTCTTTAAATTTAGCAATACAATCATATTCTTCTTCGAACTTCATTCTCAGTTCAGACTTGTATCTTTCATGTGAGCCAGAAGTAGAATGCCCCTGTGGTTGAGTAAGTTCGCATACATGAACAATCACAGGTATATGATGATTCCTAGCGATTTTTTCTGCTTTTTTGTAAGCAGAAATTAGTTTTGGATAATCCCAACCTTCCACACGAATAATTTCGCAACCATTTTCTGTTTCGGTACGCTGAAATCCACTAAGTATTTCGCTTAAGTTTTGTTTGGAGCGTTGGTATTCCGAAGGAACAGAAATTCCATATCCATCGTCCCAAATAGATAAAATTGTAGGGATTTGAAGTGTGCACATGGCATTTACAGATTCAAAAAAATGTCCTTCTGCGGTACTTGCATCGCCAATCATTCCAAAACAAATTTCATCTCCATTAGTAGAAAAAATGCCGTTTTGTAATTCAGGGAGTTCTCTATAAATTTTAGAGGCGTGACCAATTCCTACCATTCGAGGCATTTGAGCTGCAGTACAAGATATGTCAGAAGTGGTATTCCTTTGTGTTAAATGTGATTTCCAGTTTCCGCTTTCATCTATAAGTCTTGTTCCAAAGTGACAATTCATTTGTCTTCCTCCAGAATTAGGTTCGTTTTCAAGATTTGAATCTGCGTATAATTGAGCAAAGAATTGTTTTACAGTTATCATATTGGTAGCAAACAATAAAGTTTGATCTCTATAATAACCCGATCTAAAATCTCCTTTTTTGAAAACTTTTGCCAATGCTATTTGAGCTAATTCTTTTCCATCTCCAAAAATCCCAAACTTGGCTTTACCAGTAAGAACTTCTTTTTTTGCTAGAATACTGCATTCACGAGAGATACGAATAAATCGATAATCGCTTAAAACTTCTTGTTTAAACTCATTGAATTCTAGGAGTTTATCTTCGTTTAACTCTATAACTGTGGTAGACTCTGCCATAACTCGACAAAGATACTATGTTGAGTTATAAAAACAAAAATGTTTCCGTAGTTTTGGTTTAGAATTTGTACTTTTGGAACAAAAATAATGCTTTTAGATACGTTTATAGATGATTTAATAGAGAGTATAGAAAATACTAGTAAGATTTTAATTCTAACGCATTACAATCCTGATGGAGATGCAATTGGCTCTTCGTTAGCATTGCAGAAGTATTTAGAATTAAAAGGAAAAGAGCCAGAAATAATTGTGCCGAATGACTTTCCTAAATTTCTCAAGTTTTTACCAAAAGCAAAAAAAATAACCATAGCAGAATACAGAAAAAAGTTTGTTCCTATTTCTATAAAAGAAGCAGATTTAATCTTTTGTTTGGATTTTAATTCTCCTAAACGAATTCAGCAATTAGAGCAAAATTTAATTGAATCGAAAGCAAAAAAGATATTAATTGATCACCACCAAGAGCCAGAACAGTTTGATTTGATGTATAGCGATACTTCTGCTCCCGCAACTTGCCAAATGGTATACGAGGTAATTGAAAAATTAGGAGATAAGGATTTGATTACAGAAGAAATAGCAACGTGTATTTATGCAGGAATTTATACTGATACAGGTGGATTTCGTTTTCGTTCTACTTCGGCAAGAACGCATAGGATTACAGCAGATTTAATGGAAAAAGGAATCAAGAATGATGAAATAATTTCTAATATACTTGACAATAATACGCTTAGCAGATTTATGTTGCTTGCAGAGATGCTAAGAAAAATGGAAGTTTTAGAAGAAAAGAAAACAGCGATTTTGTACCTTACAAGAGATGATATGTTAAAATACGGATATCAAAAAGGCGATACAGAAGGATTTGTAAATTATGGTTTGAGTATTTTAGGAGTTCAGTTTTCTGTGTTTTTGGTAGATGATTTAAAGAATGATTTTGTGAAACTCTCGTTTCGTTCTAATACCGACTTTGATGTAAGTACTTTTGCTAAAAAACACTTTAATGGAGGAGGTCATAAACAAGCATCGGGAGGAAAATCAGAAGAGTCAGTAGAAGATACAATTAAAAAAATTAAAACAATACTAGAAGAATATGAGATTTAATCACTCAAAAATAGTTATATACATCTATATATGTATACTATTTTCCGCACTTTCTTGTAATAATAAACAAGAAGTGCAACGACCGAAAAAAGGTTTTGAATCCAATTTTTTAGATAAATCGATAGAGAACGGAATTTCACGAGAAACTGCTGAGAAAAAGTATATAGAACAGTGGGTTTCAAAGAACGATAAAAGCAACTTTCAATCTACAAGTGATGGATTTTGGATTCGATACGATGTGAAAAATTCTAATCCAAAAGCAAAACCACTAAATTTTGTAAGGTATACTGCAGAACTTTCGGATATAGAAGGAACTCAAATTTATTCTTTTGATGAATTTGGAATTAAAAATGCAATTCTTACTAAATCCAATGAAATAAGAGGAATTGAGAAAGCATTGTATTTAATGGGAAAGGACGAACAAACAACACTTTTACTTACTTCGTTTAATGGATATGGGATTTATGGAGATGAAAATAAAATTGGGAAAAATCAAGTATTGAAAGTAAAATTGAAACTTTTAGATGTAAAAGAAATTAATTAAAAATTGCTTAGAAAAATAGAAAATGGCATTAAGTAGAATTTGGACAGCATTTGTAATCGTAGCATCACTTGTAGCATTAGGGAAATTTATGTTTAATCCTGATGATAGCAAGATTTTTTCTATGATGATAACAGGGAAATCAGGCGATAGTTTGGTGGTAAGGAATTCGATTAATTCAGGAGAGTTATCAAAACAAGAACTCATTAAACTTGATGAAACTCCAGAAGGAATCAAGAAAAATGGAATTGTATATAAAAAAAATCAAGATAAAGTAGAAGTAATTAAAGTTCAGCAATCTTCTGGAATTATAGATATTGCCAAGGTAAGTGTAGATATTTGTATAGGACTTATCGGAATTATGGCACTTTTTATGGGATTGATGTCGATTGCAGAAAAAGCAGGAGGGATTAATTTTCTGAGTAGAATGATTTATCCTTTTTTTAGTAAGTTATTTCCCGAAATTCCCAAAGGACACGCATCTATGGGACACATGATGATGAATTTTTCGGCAAATTTACTTGGATTAGACAACGCAGCAACTCCTTTTGGACTCAAAGCAATGGAGAGTTTACAGGAATTGAATCCGAATAAAAACGTGGCATCTAATTCGCAAATTATGTTTATGTGTTTACACGCTTCGGGATTAACATTGGTTCCTATAAGTATAATCGGGTATAGAGCTTCGTACAATGCAGAGAATCCTACCGATGTTTTTATTCCGTGTATGTTGGCAACATTTGTATCTACACTTACGGCACTTATTTTTGTTTCCATTCGTCAGAAAATAAACCTTTTTCAACCAGTAGTATTGGCTTGGCTTGGAGGTTCAGTGCTTTTAGTAGTAGGTTTTGTGTCTTTTTTGATGTCTTTGGATTCCGAAACACTAAAGAATTTTAGTGAAAACTTAGGGAATGGATTGATTTTACTTATCTTTTTTGTGATTGTACTAGGAGCTTTGTATAAGAAGATAGATATTTTTGGAGCATTCATAGATGGTGCAAAAGAAGGTTTTGGAGTTTCTATAAAAATTATTCCGTATTTGGTGGGAATTTTAGTTGCGATTAGCTTACTAAGAACCAGTGGAACTTTTGAATTTGTAATGGACGGATTAAGACATTTGTTTTCATTTTTTCCTGATACGAGATTCGTTGATGGATTACCAACGGCACTTATAAAACCACTTAGTGGAAGTGGAGCAAGAGGAATGATGTTCGATGCCATGGACACTTTTGGAGTAGATAGTTTTCAAGGGCGATTAGCAGGAGTTATGCAGGGAAGTACCGATACTACTTTTTATGTATTGGCGGTATATTTTGGTTCGGTTGCCATTCGCAATACCAGGTACTCAATTAGTGCAATGTTACTAGCGGATTTAATGGGAATTATCGCTTCTATCTTATTGGCATATTTATTTTTCGGTTAAAATTGACATTATGAGAAAATATGGTATAGCTGTTTTATTTTTAATGATTTCGTTTTCAGCTTATGCTCAAGAAGGCGAAAAAAGTAAAATCGCTCAAATGCCTTTATATAAAGGTTGTGAAGAATACAAGAAAAATAAAAAAGATGCATTACAATGTTTTTCTAATTCTCTATCTCAGGATATGGTAGATTACATCATAACACCAGATGTTAATCCAAAAGAAATTGAATATTTTGAGGATAAGATGAAAATAATTATAAATTTTATAATTAACAAAGAGGGAAAGATAGAAGACTTAAAATTTTCACCTAAACATACCAAAGCAGAATTTAAACAAAGCATTATTGATGCAATAGACAAACTTAATTCAAAAAGGAAGATAAAGCCAGGGTTAAATTCAGAAGGAGAAAAAGTAACTATGTCTTATACTTTTCCTGTTAATTTTAAATACGATAGAGATGCTTTTTCTGAGAAGGAGAAACAGTTTATAGATGAAAAAACACTTTTGTATCCTAAAGTTTCAGAATGTATTATTTTGGATTTGAATTACCAAAGCAGTTATAATTGCATAAAAGATTTTATAAATGAAAATATTTCGGAAATAGAACTGCCACGAACGTTTTATGAAAATGAAGAAAACCCAAGTATAGAATTGGGATTTTATATCGATGAACAAGGTCTTTTTAAAGTATACGAAATAGAAGGAATCAAACAAGAGAAGTATGCTTTTGCGATGACTTTACTTTCAGAAAAATTAGATAAAATTAACCAAGAATATTTTGGGAAAATCCAACCAGCACGCACACAAAACGGAAAGTATATAAAATATTTGTACTCAATGATGTTAGATAAAGTAAAGGTTAAACCAGAATAATGTATTCTATTCGTTCATTCTATAACTTTATTTCTCCTTTTTATTTTTGTATTGATTGGTTTTTAAATTTTCATAAAAAAGAATTAATTGAAGCACTCAATCAGTTGCCAAAAGGAGAATTGCTCGATGTAGGAATTGGGCAAGGAAGTTATATAGAAAAAATAAAAAAACACAACATTACAGGAATTGATTTATCTGAAAAAATGATAAAAAAATGCAGTAAATCGCATGTGAAATGCATAAAAATGAATGCAGAGAAGATGAGTTTTTTGGAAAGTACATTTGATTATGTAGTTCTTTCTCATGTTCTTTCGGTTTGTGAAAACCCAAATAAAGTAATTTTAGAATCCATTCGAGTGTTAAAACCAAAGGGAAGAATATTTATTCTTAATCATTTTTCTACAAATTCAATTTTTAGATACATAGAAAAGAAATTTAAATATGTTTTCAGAGTATTTAAGTTTGATTCTTATTTTACCAGTGAAAATATAAAAGAAGTAGATAGACTGCAAAAAGAACAAGAAATTACATTAGGATTTTTTCGTAATTACAAACTTTTAATTTATCAGAAACCATGAAATGGAAAAGTATACTAATTTGGTTAGCATTATTAATTTCCCTTTATATATATCTTTTTTATAGAACAGAAAACACGGTTGTTAATTTGGTTTTTGTGAAATTATTTTCTTTAGAAACCTATCATAGGATTCGTTTTTTTGTGGATTCAAACATAAGGCTCAACAATATAATTATTTATTCACTTCCTCATGCTTTGTGGACATTTGTGATTACCATGAGCTCGTATTTGTATCAAGCTAAAGTGGCAAACTTTATAGTTAAGCTGAAATATGTTCCTCTTTTTTTAATTCTTTTTTTTGAAGGATTTCAGTATTTAGGGATTTTGCATGGAACATTTGACTGGAACGATGTTATTTTATCTGTTTTATTTTGGGGAATTGCAATTGCATTTAATTATAAAATAGAGAAACGTTTTATTGGTTCGTTAGATAAAGGAGAGCTTTTTTGTTTGATGAGTTACTGTATAGTATTCCTAGCTCATGTTCAGAAATAAAAAGACTTCCTTTTACTAAAAAGGAAGTCCCATAAACACTAATAACTATCCCTATGAATCTATCAAGGGAACATTGCCGTCCAATCTGCATCTACTTTTAGATAAAATTTATCTTCTGATACGTCGTATGTAATCATACCAGAAGTGGTATTACTACCAGTAGGAAGCTCACTAGAAGTTGTTTGCTCAATATCTTTAATTGTATTTCGAGTAATTAAGAATCCTTTGTTTTCTGAGTCCATTTGTAGCATTGCAGAATCATCTAAACGCTGAGCAATGGTCATTGAATTAGGTAATTGTGTATCATCTGCAACAAGTACTTGGCTATATGCTACAGAGCTAACAATTAAAAAAAGAAAACTTAAATATAGTGTTGTTTTTTTCATGATTTTACTATTTTTTTAATTAGCTTCACATATATTTGCTGAAACAGGAGAGTTGAGATTAGCATTTGAGTGGGCAATTCCATACATAGTATCTACAGCTTTCCCTGAATTACCTCCAGTGGTGGAAGAGGTATCTGCCGCTTGAGTTCCCCATGTCCAATATCTACCATCAATAACAAACATAGCTCCATAATTTATAGAGAATGCTGAAATATCCACAGTGGTAGGGTCGCTTGCTGCTATTTCATATTCATGATACCATACGTCGTCAGTGTTTTCCATAGAATAAAAATTACCTAGGTTGGTTACAGCATACGCATCAAGGTACCCTGTTTCTATATTGATGAATTTTTCTCCAGCATCTAGTGGTCGTGTACCTGCAGCAAATGGTACAGGAGATATTAATAAAGGAGTAGAAGTGGTTGTAGATAATCCAAAGGTACTAGCACCTCCCATAGCGTACATACTTCCGTCTTCTAATAAAATTAAAGCACTGTTAGCGGTAGGTTCAGAGTCAAAATCAACTACGGGGCTTGGAAAAGAGTATGAATTAACTACTGAAGAATCGTTTGCAAAATAAAACAATCTATTTAGAGGGTCACTAGAACTCCAAGCGAAATGATTATACGAATTCCCAGAATTGGTTAGATATCCATCATTATTTTCTGTTTTGATGAATTCAATAGGTAAATCTGTTCCTCCTACACCTGCGGTATCAAAGAAAGTTACTTTGTTAAATACCGTAGGAGTAGCGTGTGCAGCATAATAAACATCTCCATTAGCATCTACTACTACCACACCATTTCCTAACTCTATTTCTGTAGGAGTTACACCTCCATAAGTAGCAAGAGTATAAGCTCCAGAAGAAACTCCTGCTTGAGATATATATATTCCTCCAGTAGTTGCAACTGCTGTTTGTGTACTTCGATTATTTACTAGAGTTCCTGCATAGATACTTAAATCGGCATCGATTACTGAATCAGCAGACCAACTTGTTGGACTCATCTTTGTCCAGTCGTAGACGGGAGATGTGCCTGTATTTCCAAATTGTCTATTTGCACTAAAGCTTCCTGTATAATATAGATTTCCATCTGCTGATACTCCTAAGGATACAAGATTTCCAGATGTTTCCACATTTTTCATCTCCACAGAAGAGTAACCATCTCCACATAAACTAGTAAAAGTTCCAGCACCTCCAGTTCCAGCACAAGGATTTACCCAAGCACCTGCTGCGTAATAGTTAATACACTGGTCTGTTTCATCGTAAATTAAAAGACCATTGGTAGGAGAGGTAACTGCCGAGTGGTCAGATATTCTAGGAAGCAAAACTCCTTGGTTGGTTGATTTTACTTCTAAAACGGCTCCCGCGTCTATGACGTCACCAGTTCCTATGCCTACTTGCGCCGCTAAGCTAGAGCTAACAAGTAGTAAAATGTAAATTTTGAGTGTTTTCATCATTTTTGTAAATTTTAATAGTTATTTGTATTTTGTGTTTTTTTAATCCTCTTATGCAAACATAATATTAATACTTCTAGTAAACCTTGAATTATAATAGAAAAAAATAATAAGAATATATTTTATTTAAATCTAACGCACTGTGTTGTAGTAAGTTAATATTTCTGTTGATTGTTTTAATATTTATTATGTTTTGTATTCATACTGTAAATTAATTTTTAGAATATTGTTGTTTAGGTCTGATAAAGCAATAGGTGTTTGAGTATTTTTCTAATTATTTATTATTCAAGCTGTTTTATTGTTTTTTGATGTGTTGTCTTGTTATTTAGTAGGTGGTAAGTTAGTGTGTTTTAGTTTTTGACTTACAAGTGTCATTTTTTTTATGGGTTTTGCGTGTAAAAAAAAGCAAATTCATGTTTTTTTATTTAGTTTGATATTCTTTTTCTTCTATTTTTGCGATTGCTATTTTAATTGATGAGTCTAACTTTTTATACATCTCTATAATCTTATCTGCCATACCTCCCGTTCGGTCACCATTAAGGCACATACGAACATACCTATCGGTAAAGCCATACATTTCTGCGACTTTATTTATTGCTACTGCATTGTAGCTGGACTTTTTTTTCGTATTTTTATTCATTTATTTTGGTTGTTCTTGTTGAGTGAACAAAATATAAATATTTAAGCAAATGTATGTCAATATTTTGACATAATAAAATAAACATGATGAAAAAATGACATCTATTAAGGATAGAATAATTCAAATAGCTGATATAAAGGAGGTTAATAAGCGTATATTTTTTAAAAAAATTAATTCTTCATATTCCAATTTTAGAGGTAAATCTAGAAATTCTTCTCCAAGTGCAACTATTGTTGCTGAAATTTCGTCAAAATATCCAGATGTTAATTCTGAATGGCTTCTCACAGGAAAAGGCGAGATGTTGAAACAAAATTCTTCACAAACTACAGTACTGCAAGAAAGAGAAGTTGGCATTCCTTTAATACCTATGGAAGCTATTCCAATGTTTGACACTAAACATATACAGGCAACGAATGATGAGGTAGGTAAATACAAAATTCCAGAATTCGAGGAACTTAAAGCTGACTTTATGATCCGCATAAAAGGCAATTCCATGTATCCCAAATACAGTAGCGGAGATGTGATTGCATGTAAAAAACTACCTTTAGATACGTTTTTTCAATGGAATAAAGTGTATGTGTTAAATACTTCTCAAGGCGTTATGATTAAACGAATTCATCCGTCGCTAAAAGAAAATCATATTCTTTGTAAAAGTGATAATGAAAAATACATGTCTTTTAATTTACCTTTAAAGGAAATTTATTCTTTGGCGATTGTTGTTGGTGTGATTAGTTTGGAGTAATTCCTTAGCATCAAAATTTCATATTTCCTGTAAGATTACGTTACGATAGATAGGTATAAAATGTGAATTTTAAGTGTTTTCTTCATTTTTATAAATTTTTAATAGTTATTGTATTCTCGTATTTTCTCGGTTCTCTTATGCAAACATAGTATTAGTGAATGAAATAAACAATAAATTAAAATAGGAGGCGATAATAAGAAAAAATAACAATAATATAGATTTATTTCACAGTGATGTTTTGGATTATAATTAAACTAATGATTCTGATTTTATTTGTGACAAAATGACACATGCTTTTATTTGGCATACTTTTAGAAAAATAGCACTACGTTTAAAGACGAATAAATAATTTAAAAATAATAGAAAGTATGTCAGATTTAAATTTAAAACCAATTACAGGTTCACAAGTTCGAGTAGTAGTAGAACCTGCTCCTGCAGAAACAAAAACAGCTTCGGGAATCATCATTCCAGACAGTGCGAAAGAAAAACCACAAAAAGGAACAGTGGTAGCTGTAGGTAACGATTTAAAAGATGAGAAAGCAATCGTAAAAGTAGGAGATCAAGTTCTTTATGGAAAGTATTCTGGAACAGAATTAAAGTGGGAAGGGAAAGATTACCTAATAATGAGAGAAGCTGATATTCTAGCGACAATATAATTAATTTAATAATCAGAATAAAAAATAAAAAATGGCAAAAGACATTAAATTTGATATAGAATCAAGAGATGCATTAAAAAGAGGTGTAGATGCATTAGCAGATGCAGTAAAAGTAACCTTAGGTCCTAAAGGAAGAAATGTAGTAATCGAAAAATCATTTGGAGCTCCACACGTAACTAAAGATGGAGTTTCTGTAGCAAAAGAAATAGAATTAGAAGATGCTATTGAGAATTTAGGAGCACAAATGGTAAAAGAAGTTGCTTCTAAAACCAATGATATTGCGGGAGATGGAACCACAACTGCAACAGTTCTTGCACAAGCAATCGTTCGTGAAGGATTAAAAAATGTTGCTGCAGGTGCAAATCCTATGGATTTAAAAAGAGGAATCGACAAAGCAGTTCAGCAAGTAGTAGAAAACCTAAGAGAACAATCGCAAGAAGTGGGAAGCAATATAGATAAAATAAAACAAGTAGCTTCTATTTCAGCAAATAACGACGATACTATAGGTGCATTAATTGCAAATGCTTTCGAAAAAGTAGGAAAAGAAGGTGTTATCACTGTGGAGGAAGCAAAAGGAACAGATACGTATGTAGACGTGGTAGAAGGAATGCAGTTTGATAGAGGATACCAATCTCCTTACTTTGTAACCAATGCAGATAAAATGCTTGCGGAATTAGAAAATCCATATATTTTACTATATGATAAGAAAATTTCAAGCATGAAAGACATTCTTCCTGTGCTAGAGCCAGTTGCTCAGCAAGGAAAACCACTTTTAATTATATGTGAAGAAGTAGAAGGAGAAGCATTAGCTACATTAGTGGTAAACAAATTAAGAGGTTCTTTAAAAATTGCAGCAGTTAAAGCTCCAGGATTCGGAGATAGAAGAAAGGCAATGTTAGAAGATATTGCAATCCTTACAGGAGGAACTGTGATTTCAGAAGAAGGAGGATACACACTAGAAAATACGACACTAGAGGAATTAGGACGTGCTGAAAAAGTATCTATAGACAAAGATAATACTACCATTGTAAATGGTGTAGGAAGCGATGAGGCAATTAAAGCTCGTGTAAATCAAATTAAAGCTCAGATAGAAACCACCTCTTCTGATTACGATAAAGAAAAACTTCAAGAAAGATTAGCTAAATTAGCTGGTGGAGTTGCAGTATTGTATGTAGGTGCAGCTTCTGAAGTAGAAATGAAAGAGAAAAAAGATAGAGTAGACGATGCATTGCATGCTACACGTGCAGCTGTAGAAGAAGGAATCGTTGCAGGAGGAGGAGTTGCTTTGGTGCGTGCTATAGAGAAATTAAATGCAGTAGCAACTGAAAACCAAGATGAAAAAACAGGAATCGCTATTGTGAAAAGAGCAATAGAAGAACCGCTTCGTCAGATTGTTGCCAATGCAGGTGGAGAAGGTTCTGTGGTAATAAACAAAGTAGGAGAAGGAAGTGGAGATTTTGGATACAATGCAAAAACGGAAGAATACGTAAACATGATAGAAGCAGGAATTATAGATCCTACAAAAGTTACTCGTGTTGCTTTGGAAAATGCATCTTCTGTTGCAGGAATGATTCTTACTACTGAATGCGTGATTACTACCATTAAAAAAGATGAACCAATGCCAATGGGAGGAGGAATGCCTGGAGGAATGGGAGGAATGATGTAATTTGTACATAAATAAAATACATTTAATGTAAATTTAACATTTTGGTTAACTTTTTTATAATGATTGCTTTACATGATTTTAAAGCAAATAATTTTAGATAGATTATTTTTCTAGTGTAGAAAAATAATTTTAAAGAAAGTTTAACCTTGGAATATTAGATTTTATGAGTTACATTTGTTCGTCGATTTTATTTTAATTTTATAAAGTTGATGTTGAGAAAAGAGAAGTAGTTCATTTTTCATAGTTTTTCATAGTTTTTTATGTTAATACCACCTAGAAATAGGTGGTATTTTTTATATTTGTTTTATGGATTATACAGCAATTGGTACTGGTTTTATTATAGGAAGTGTTTTTATAGGTTTAATTATTTATTTGTATAGCAAGTCAAAATTTGTTTACAAAAAAAAATACGAAGACTTAAAACAAAAATACCAAGAAAATGACATTAATTACAAGGTATTAGAATCCAATTATACTAATCAGTTGGAGAAAAATGCAGAAAATCAACAGAAAATAGATGAAAGAGAAAAAGAAATAACCACAATTAGAAAAGAACTTGCAATACTAGAAACTTCAAACCAAAATCAAAACCAGAAAGTTATAGAGTTTAAGGAGCAATTAGAGAAGTTAGAAAATACAAATCAAGAAATTCAACAAAACTACAGTTTAAGTAAAGAGAAAAATTCGGAACTGACAATTCTTCTTAAAAATGTTCAAGACCATTTAGAAAAACAAATTGAAGTTAATGAGAGTCAAAAAAGAGAGATTAGTGAATTAAATGCTTCCATAAAACAACTTTCAGAAAAATATTTAAAAGCAGATGCAGTTAATCATTCATTAACAGAAAGTTTACAAAAACAAAAACAAGAAATTGAGGAAATTCAACAAAAAGCAAGACTCGAATTTGAGAAAATTGCCAATAAAATTTTAGAAGAAAAAACGGAAAAGTTTACACAATCCAATAAACTTAATATAGAAAGCATACTAAAACCGCTTGGAGAAAATATAGATTCGTTCCGAAAAAAAGTAGAAGATACCTATGTGAATGAAGCAAAAGAACGTTCTCAACTAGATGAAAGAATTAAAAACCTAATAGAACAAACCAATAAAGTAAGTACAGAAGCAAATAATTTGGCGTCGGCACTCAAAGGACAAAGTAAAAAACAAGGAGATTGGGGAGAAACAATACTAGAAACCATTTTGCAGAATTCTGGATTAGAAGAAAATACCAATTATAAAAAACAAGAAACCATTACTTCAGAAGAAGGAAAGCAATTACGTCCTGATTTTTTTGTGTATCTTCCTGAAAATCGAGTTATCATAATTGATTCTAAAGTTTCGCTTAACTCATACGACAGATTTAGTAGCGAAGATGATTTAGATCAACAAAAGATTCATTTAAACGAACATATAAAATCCATAAAAAAACATATTGACGATTTAAGTCGAAAAAAGTACGATGATTTACAAAACGCACTCGATTTTACCATGATGTTTATTCCTATAGAACCTGCCTATTTACTTGCTATAAAGAATGATAGTGATTTATGGAATTATGCCTACAAAAAACGAATTTTACTAATTTCTCCTACCAATTTAATTGCGTGTTTAAAACTGATTTCCGATTTATGGAAGCGTGAGCTTCAGTCTAAAAACGCCATGGAAATTGTAAATAGAGGAGAAAAAATGTATGAAAAGTTCATCAACTTTGTGGAAACCATAGAGGATTTAGGGAAAAGTATAGATAAAACCAATTCTAATTATCAGAAAGCGGTAAAACAACTCAGTCAAGGAAGTGGAAACTTGATTAATCAAGCCATTATGCTCAAAAAACTAGGTTTGAAATCGAGTAAAGACGTTCCAGAGAAAATGATTTCTTTTGATTCGGAAGAATAAGAAAAAGGATTACTACATACATTATAGTAATCCCAAGGTTGAAATAATTAAATGAAGAAACCACATTTTTTAAGAAACAGTTTCTTACCTAACAAAAGTAAAAATCTACTTATTTAGGAGAGTTAAGAAGTCGTTATTTTAATGTTAAGATTAGTTTATAAAAATAAAGAAAAGTAATTTTAAATTAAACTTTAATTTAAACACAAAAGATGCACTATGTACTATTTTTGAAAAACAAATAGTTGAATTATGCAGTTTTTTGAAAATCGAGGATTATCAGTATTAATTTTATTTATAGTATCCTTTTTATGTTTTTCTTCTGGAATAAATCTTACTGATATTTATTTTTTAGATGAAGCTAAAAATGCTGTAGCTGGGAGAGAAATGTTGGGAAGAAGTTCTCTTTTTGTTCCTACATTCAATGGTGTTTTGCGAGGAGATAAACCTCCATTTCATTATTTTATGATGATGATTTCGTATTCTGTTTTTGGAGTTTCTCCATTTTCTGCTCGAATATTTTCTGCTGTTTTTGGCATGATGACAGTATTATGTTTATACCTTTTTTCTAGAAAATACATCGGAAATAAGTATGCTTTTTTCAGCTCGCTACTTTTAATTAGTTCATTGCATTTTACCATACAAATGCATTGGTCTGTACCCGATCCGTATTTTGTGTTTTTTACCACTCTTTCAGGTTTATCGTTTATTCATTTTTATACAGAAAATAAGCGAATTTGGTGGTGGATGTTCTATATTTCATTGGGAATTAGCGTTTTGTGTAAAGGTCCTGCTGGGATTATATTGATTGGTTTTGGGATTTTTGTTTTTTTACTTCTCAACAACGATTTTAAATGGAAAACAATAATGAGAATAAATCCATTTTTAGGGATTTTTATTTCCTTACTTATTTGTATTCCTTGGTTTTGGGTAGCTCATAATCAAACAAAAGGTGCATTTACAGAACTTTTCTTTTTTAGACACAATATAGAACGTTTTACTGGAGAAATGGAAGGTCACGGAGGTTTATTTCTACTAACTTTGGTATTTGTTATTTTGGGATTGCTTCCGTATGTGTTCTTTTTGTTTAATTATCGTGTTCTCAGAGATGAGATTAAAAAGAACGTTTTTCTACTTTTTTCTTTTAGTATTTCGGTTGCTATTATTATGTTTTTTATGTTTTCAGGAACTAAACTTCCTAACTATACAGTTCCGTCGTATCCTTGGTTGTATATTTTAATTTCAGTATGTATTTTTAAAACATCAAAAAAACTTCGTAAACAATATTTAATTGCAATTCTTGTTTTTACTATTCTATTGCCAATTGCCGTGTTTATAGGAATCAAAGCAGATAAAGTCATTTACGATTTAGAATTTTTAAGTATTTTCTTTTTAATTCCTACTCTCGGAAGTGTTTATGCATTATTCAATAGGAATTCAGAGTTTAAGTGGATTTATGGAGTTGCTTTTTCCTGGATAACAATGGGATTGGTTTTGTATTATATTATATTTCCAAAAGTTGATGCTTATAATCCTGTTGCTAAAACGTATTCGTTATTTAAGCAAAATGAAACGATTGTTGGTTATCAATTATTTAATTCTGCTTATGTTTTTAAGTTCAAAAAAGTAATTCCTGTAATTCAGAACGAACAAGAACTTAAAAGTTTTATAGAAAAAAATCCAAAAGGAGGAAAAATCATTACCAGATTCAACGATGAAACCAAAAAATTGAAAGAGAAATTTCAACTGAAAGAAGTAGCAAAAGAAAAAGATTTATTTGAGAATCCTACTACGTATATTTTGGAATTTTAATGAAGGGATTTTTAGATGCAGATGTAAAGTGATGTAAGCGGAAAGAATTCCAAAGATAGCACCAAAACAGATGTCTATATAAAAATGTTGAAGCAAATACACTCGTGATAATCCTACTAAACAAGCTAAGGGAAATAGCGTTATTTGTGTTGTTTTAGGAGTTTTAGGATTTAAAATGAAGAAAAAAGCCAAAGCAAAAGCCGTCATTGTGTGTCCTGAAGGAAAAGTATTCCAAGAATGAATATCTACTCCAGAAACTTTATGAAAATGATTAAATACATTTTCACTAAAAAATTCTTTTGGTCTTGGCATTCCTTTAAGTAGGATTTTTTTGAATAACCAAGTAAATGCTGTTTGTGTAATTAACAAAAGAACTAAATATTTAATTTTTCTTTTATGGTAGAAAAATAATGTAAATGCTATAGGAATGTATATAAGAGTATCTCCTAAATACGTAACATATTTAAAAAAAATATCAAGAAAAGGAGAATGAGAACTGTTTAATTGTGTTAAAAAAACTCCTTTAGGAATGATTACAGCAAAATAAGTAGCAATAATAATAAGTAAGAAGGCGTATAACAAGACATAGTTTTTTTCGAAGTAAGAAAAAAATCTACTTAGTTGTATTTTTTCAAAACTTTTAGAAGTTGTAGTAGTATTGTTTATAGACACAGCAATTTAAATTTAAAATTACATTGCAAGGATACAGATTTCCTTTAACGAGAACTTTAAAGGAAATTTAACTCTAGATTATAAATAATAGACGTTTGTTACCTCATTATTAAACAATAATAAAACAGTAGGTCTAAATAACTGTTAAACAAAAACTAAAATCAAAAAATAATCGCTTTTTCAGTAATTTAAACCTAAATTTGTTCTCCTTATTTTTAATAAGTTATGAAGTATACAAAACACGATAAAGCATACCTGCGTATTGCATTGGAATGGAGCAAACTTTCGTATTGTAAAAGGAAACAAGTAGGTGCTATTTTGGTGAAAGATAGAAGAATCATCTCCGATGGATACAACGGAACTCCTTCGGGATTTGAAAACATATGTGAAGATGAAGAGGGATATACCAAATGGTATGTGCTTCATGCAGAAGCAAATGCAATACTTAAATGTTCAGCTTCGAGTCAAGATTCGCATGGTTCTACACTTTATATTACACTTTCTCCGTGTAAAGAATGCAGTAAATTAGTTCTACAAGCAGGGATTTCTCGTGTTTTTTATATAGATGCGTATTCAGATACATCTGGTTTGGACTTTTTAAAGAAAAATGGAGTTGAAATCATTAATATAACAAGAAATCAGCTAGAAGATGAATAAGGTGTTGCGATTTTTAAATTATTTTCTTTTTGTGATTCTTGTAATTAGCATAGGATTTTATCTTGGTAAAAACTATAAAATTTCCTTTAACGAGCAAGGAAGATTCAATGGATTTAAGGAGATGAAATACCAAAAAAAGATGAATTCCATAATTAGTTTGATTGAAAACCAATATCTAGAAAAAGTAGATCAGGATTCGCTTGTAGATGGAATGATTACACATCTTATGAATCAGCTGGATCCACACAGTACTTATATTCCTAAAAAACAGTCTTTTGATTTAGAGATGCAGACTACAGGTTCTTACGAAGGATTAGGAATGAAGTATACAAGAGTGAGAGATACCTTTGTTGTATCTGATATTATAAGTGGAAGTCCCAATAAAAATGAATTACAAATAGGAGATAAAATTCTTGATTTAAATAATGTTTCTGTAGTAAACACAAAAGGAACTACATTAAATGATATTATTTTTAATAGCAAACAGAATACAATAACTGCACAAGTAAAAAGAAAAGATTCAATTAAGAAGTTAGTTCTTAAAAAAGGAAAAATAGAAATCTCAAGCGTGGAAGATGCAGTTATGTTACAAGATAGTTTAGCATATATAAAGTTGACGGGATTTTCAGAATCAGCACACAAAGACTTCGTTAATTCATTACTGAAATTAAAAAATAGTGGAGCAAAATCGCTTATTCTAGATTTAAGAGATAATCCTGGTGGATTAATTGAAATTGCTTCTTCTATGGCAGATGAATTTTTGCCAGAAAATAAATTAATAGCTTATACATTAGATAGATACAATAATAAAAAAGAATATAAGTCTACTGCAAACGGAAATTTTATAACAGGAAATGTATACGTATTGGTAAATGAAAATTCAGCATCTGCAAGCGAGCTTCTTTCAGGTGCATTGCAAGATAACAATCGAGCAAAAATAATTGGAACACAAACCTTTGGTAAAGGATTGGTTCAGAAAGAAGTGCCATTAAATGACGGTTCTAAACTTAGACTTACGGTTGCACAATACTATACACCAAAAGGAAGAAAAATTCAGAAAACATACACAAAAGGAAGTCCAAAAGTGGTGTCTTTTAATTCGAAAAATAAACCTCATGACGGAGGAATAATTCCTGATGTGAAAATAGATAATGATGCATTTAATTTGGAAGCACATTTGTATTTTATTGATTTATTTATTGTTAGTGAAATAGAAAAATACCAAGATTTATCTGAAAAGGAATTTAAAGAAACAATTCCTGAGCAAGAAATTTATAACGATTTCTATTTGTATTTAAAGAAAGATTCACTGATGCTCGTTAAAGAAAATAACCCAACATTAGAAAAATACTTAAAAGCGGAATTAGGAGAAAAACTTTTTAGAGATAATTATAGAATCAAAAATACATACCAACTGGATCCTGCGATAAAAAAAGCAATCGAACTAGAAAATAAATAAGATGGATTGGAAAACAGCATTGGATTTGTTTAGAAGATACCTAAAACTAGAACGGAATTCTTCTAATAATACCATTAATTCCTATCTATCTGATGTTATTAAATTCCAGCAGTTTTTAGAAAATAACAATCAAAAGACATCTCCAGATTTGGTTTCCGAAGAAGAAGTTCAACAGTTTATTTACAGTATAAGCGGAACAGGAATTTCAGAACGAACACAAGCACGAGTTATCTCTGGATTAAAAAGTTTTTTTATTTTTTTGATGCTCGACAATTACCGAGAAGATAATCCAACGGAACGCTTGGAATCTCCTAAACTTGGAATCTACCTTCCCGATACATTAGAATTATCAGAAATAGAAAAAATACTGGATTCCATAGATTTATCTCATCCGCAAGGTCATAGAAACAAAGCGATTTTGGAAACTTTGTACGGAACAGGTATTCGTGTAAGTGAACTTGTAAATTTAAAAATAAGCGATATTCACTTTAATGATGAAATCCTTTTGGTTACAGGAAAAGGAAATAAACAAAGACTCGTTCCGATTGCAAAAACAACAATTAAACACATTAATCTATACTTGAAATCTATAAGAAATCAACAAGAAATTCCTGAAAAATACAGAGATTTTTTATTTCTGAATCGTAGAGGGAAACCACTTACTCGTGTAATGATTTTTTTAATTATTAAGAATTTAGTAGAGAAATGCGGAATCGAAAAATCAGTTTCGCCTCATACCTTTCGTCATTCGTATGCAACGCATTTGCTTCAAAATGGAGCAGATATTCGTTATATACAACTTCTTTTAGGTCATGAAAGCATTACTACAACAGAAGTTTATACGCATATAAATGATAAACAATTAGTAGAAACCATTTTAAAATACCATCCGAGAAATGCAGAATAAATTATTTAATTTTTGTCCCAATTGTGGAAAACAAAATCATACTTTTCAGGTAAATAAATTTCATTGTTTGGAATGCGATTACGTTTATTTTCACAATACTGCTGGTGCAGTTGCGGTTTTTATAGAAGTAGGAGAGGAGGTTTTGTTTACCAAGCGTAATCTAAATCCACAAAAAGGATTTTATGATTTACCAGGTGGATTTACCGATTATTATGAATCTTCTGAGCAAACCGTGATTCGTGAAATTCAAGAGGAATTAAAACTTGATGTATCCAATGAAAAAATTGAATACCTTGGTTCTAATCCCAATGAATACGAATATAAAAATGTGGTTTACCACACCTTGGATTTATTCTATAAAATAAAACTTACTAAAAAACCAAAATTAGAACTTCAACAATCAGAAATCTCCACTGTAGTTTGGAAAAAATTAAATGAACTCGATTTAACAACCATCGCATTCGAAAGCCAACGAAAGTTTATAGAGAAACTAGTATTAAATTTGTGTTGATTCAGTATCTTTTTCATTTACTTTATCTGTTCAATTTTAAGACTATTTTTATCTCTTCTTCCGTCCCAAATAGACAATACCTTTAGTTGTATTTTGTTAAATTCGTAAAATATAAGATAATTAGAAATAATTTTAACATACACATTATCTATATCTGTTTTTCTTCCGATAGTAGGCATTTCAGAAATCACTTGTGTTGTATCTACAAACAATTTGTTTAATTTGAGACTATAATTCTTAGATTTATTTCTTTTAATCCAGTATTCAAGAATATCTTTTCTCTCTAAGTTTGCTTTTTCTGTCCAAATTACTTTTCGTTTAACCATTTTTCAATCTCAGAATTCGCTTGCTTTTCTGTTAATGTGTTATCATTTTGAGCTTCTATTATTCTTTTTTTCTGTTTTGTAGATAAAGAGAAAATAGTTGTATCAGTTTCAAACTCTAAGAGTTTTTTTATTTCTTTAATTATCCAATCTTCCTTTATTTTAGTTATTTTATTAATTAAATCTATTTTAAGTTCTGCTGTACTCATCTTTTTGTCAGTTTACTCAAATTTACGAAATTAATTTCTTTAGAATGTAAACTAAGCAAAAACCTTCTTCAATTGCTCAATTCTGTTTTCTAGTTCAGTATATTTATCATCGAATTTGGAAACATCTTCTAGTTTAGATTTTACACCAAAATAGTATTTGATTTTTGGTTCTGTTCCCGAAGGTCTGCAAGCAATTTTACTTCCATCTTCGGTATAGAAAATCAGTACATCAGATTTAGGAATGTCTGTAATTGGTGTTCTTTCTCCTGTTAGAAAATTAGTAGAAACAGATTCCTGATAATCGTTAAGTTCCACTACTTTAGAACCATTAAATTCTTTCGGCGGATTATTTCTATAATTAACCATCAGTTGTTTGATTTCTGCCAATCCGTCTTTTCCTTTTTTGGTAACTGAAAGTAAATTTTCTAAGTAAAAATCGGTTTGTGTATAGATTTCTGCAAGTAAATCAAAAGCAGTTTTTCCTTGGTGTTTTAAATGAGCAAAAACTTCACAAGCAAGTAATGTAGAAGTAACAGAATCTTTATCACGAACAAAGTCATCAATCATAAATCCAAAACTTTCTTCTCCTCCGCAGATGAATTTTTCTTTTCCTTCTGCATCTTTTATCATTTTTCCTATCCATTTGAATCCTGTAAGACCTACTTTGCAATCTACATTAAAGAGTTTTGCAAGTGGAAAGAAAATATCTGAAGTTACGATGGTAGAACCTATGAATTCATTACCTTTTAATTTTCCATTTTTTTTCCAATAATCAAGAAGATAATAGGTAAGAAGTGTATTGGTTTGATTTCCGTTGAGTAGTTGTAACTCTCCTTTGTTGTTTCGTGCTACAATTCCCAATCTATCTCCATCAGGATCGGTTCCAATTACTACATCAGCACCTATTTTATCTGCTTTTTCTATTGCCATTGCAAGTGCTTCAGGTTCTTCGGGATTAGGTGATTTTACTGTCGGAAAATTCCCACTAGGAATCGCTTGTTCTTCTACTATGGAAACTTGTGTAAATCCTGATTTATGCAATACTTCAGGAATGATATTGTTTGTGGTTCCGTGAATAGAAGTAAAAACAATTTTTAAATCTTTATTGTATTGAGCATCTAACGAACCGTGTTTGATACTTGCTTTTATGAATTCTTCATCTAAATCATTTCCTAAATAGGTGATTAAATCGTCATTTCCGTTGTATTTTATGTCGTAAAAATCTAAAGAATTTACTTTATTTATAATATTGGAATCATGCGGAGGAACTACTTGACAACCGTCATCAAAATATACTTTGTATCCGTTGTATTCAGGTGGATTATGAGATGCCGTAAGTACAATCCCTGCTTGGCAATTAAGATGACGAACAGCAAAAGAAAGTTCAGGTGTAGGACGATAGTCTTCGAATAAATAAACTTTTATTCCATTTGCAGTAAATACATCAGCAACAATTTTTGCAAATTCTTTACTGTTGTTTCTTACATCGTGAGCAATAGCTACGGAAATGCTGTTTCCTTTGAACTTTTCGTTTAAATAATCTGAAAGTCCTTGAGTTGCTCTTCCCAAGGTATATTTGTTGAGTCGGTTGGTTCCTACTCCCATAATTCCACGCATTCCGCCAGTACCAAACTCCATATCTTTGTAGAATGAGTCTTCTAGTTCTGTTGGATTATTACTAATAAGTTCTTGTACTTTTTCTTGTGTATCTTTATCAAAAGGTTCGCTCAACCATTTTTGAGCTTTTTGTAGTGTAGTCATTTTTTTAATCTTTCTTTTCTATGGTAGCTAAGTCTTTTTGTTTTACGTCTTTGGAAGGATTTCCAATAAATGTAAGTTTTGAATTATCTATTACTTTACCTGTTAATTCGTTTTTTACGTTAAGTTCAGATTCAGACATTCCTGATTGATATACTTCTGCCTCATTAATTACAAAAAAAGGAGCTTTTAGAGATGAGTTATCTTCTGCTTCTAAATCCAAATTCACAGTACTTCCTTTTAGATTAGCATCTGCATTATCAGTAATAGAAAGTTCAAGTTTTTCAGAATATAGTTCAGCTATCATTTTTGCATCATCATTTAATTCAATTAAAACTTCATTGTTTCTGATGTAAGAAGGTGTATCAATAAAAACATTATCTTCTGCGTAAATTTCCTTTATATTTTTAGTATGGATATATACGTTGTAAATTTCTGTACCTTCGTCTACACTTTCTTTTTCGCTTACTTTTACTTTAAAACCATTTTGTTCAATGTTTAAGTTTTCTATGATATTGGTAAACGATTCAATTCTAACTTTACTAACGGAATCTTCTATAAAAATAGTTCTGAATCTTCCTGATAGCTCTACTTCATCGTAGGTTTTAAGCTCTATTTCTTTGTCATCTATTTCTCCTTGTGGTTGAATAGGAGAGGAACATGACAAAATTAAGAGAAAGGCGATTAAATAAGATGTTATTAATGATGCTTTATTCATAGTATTGAATTTATAAAAGTTGAATTAATTTAGGAACTACTTCAAAAGCATCTCCTACAATTCCATAATCAGCAGATTTAAAGAAAGGAGCTTCTGGGTCAGTATTAATTACAACTATGGTTTTACTTCTGTTTACGCCTGCGAGGTGTTGTATTGCTCCAGAAATTCCGATTGCTATGTAAAGCTTTGGAGCAATGTTTTTTCCTGTTTGTCCTACGTGTTCTCCATGAGGTCTCCATCCGTTATCAGAAACAGGTTTTGAACAAGCAGTTGCAGCACCTAGTTTTTCTGCAAGTTCTTCAATCATGGTCCAATTTTCAGGTCCTTTTAATCCTCTTCCTGCACTTACTACAACTTCTGCATCGGTAAGTTGTATTTTACCTGTAGACTTTTCTGTAGATTCTACTGTTACTTTTGGTTCTACAGATGAGAATTCGTTGCTTTCACTGCTTCCTGAAACAGGATTTTCACTAGCACCTACAGAGTTAGGAAGAACAGTGATTATTTTTTTATCTGCATTACAAGAAAAATCCATAATTCCTTTTCCAGAGAAAGATTTTCTTTTCGCTGTAAATGGAGAAACCGAAGTAGGTAAACTCATTACATTTGTTACAGGATTTGCTTTGCTAAAAATACTTAAATTTCCAGCAATTGAAGCTCCTTCGTTGGAATGAGAACAGATAAAATATTCTCCATCAAAAAAATCAGCAAGAGCTTTTGCATAGGCGTATGCATCAAAATTCTTTAATTTTTCAGACTTTAGTTCAATAACTTTGTTTGCTCCATATTTGTAAAGTTCGTCAGCACTATCTGTAGGATTTACAGTAAGTACAGTAATTTCTTCTCCTAGTTGGTCTGCAATATTCTTTCCGAAAGAGATAACTTCAAATGCTGATTTTTTATAGTTTCCATTAGAAGTTTCGGCATATATATAAATCATAAGATTTGTTTTTAAGTTAAAAATTAGATTACTTTCACGTCTTCTTTTAGAATGCGAACAAGTTCTTCTACATTGTCTTTATCAATCAATTGAACTTCTTTTCTAGCAAGAGGTTTTTCAAAATCAATAACTTCTATTGTGTTTGAATTGAATTTGGATTCCACTACATTAAGGTTTTTTTTGCGAGCTAGCATAATACCTCTCATATTAGGGATTTTGAGTTCAGATTCTTCTACAATTCCTTTTTGTCCTGCGATAGCAAGAGGTAAGTTTGCAGAAACTAGTTCTTTTCCTCCGTCTATTTCACGAGTTATTTTTGCATTAGAATCATTCACATCTAATCCGATACAAGCATTTATAAAAGGAAGTTCGAGCATTCCTGCTACAAGTGACGGAACAATTCCTCCGTTGTAATCAATCGATTCTTTCCCAAAAAATAATAAGTCAAAATTTCCTTGTTTTGCAATTTCTGCAATTTCTTGAGCAACAGAGAAACTATCACTTGCATCTGAATTCACACGAATTGCTTCGTCTGCTCCAATAGCAAGAGCTTTTCTAATTACTGGTTCTGTAGATGAATCTCCAACAGTAACAACGGTAACATTTGTTTGTTTTTGTTCTTGGAGTTGAATAGCTTTGGTAAGGCAAAATTCATCGTAAGGGTTAATTACAAATTGGATTCCATTTTTATCTAGAGATTTAGAATCGGGCGTAAAGTTTATTTTTGAAGTTGTGTCTGGAACGCAACTGATAGCAACTAATATTTTCATATTAAAAATCTATAAATTTAAGCGAAGTTACTAATTTATTGTCTTATAATCTAAAAATCTATATATAAATGACGTTAATCAGCAATCATTTCAGCTACTTTTTTTTCGAGTTCTTCGCCTCGTAAATTTTTACTTGTGATAGTTCCGTTTTTATCTAAAATAATTGTAAGAGGAATGGCATTAATTTGATATTTTTTTATGACTTCACTTTGTGGATTTGATATAGATAAATTGGTCCACGTTAGTTTGTCTTGTAAAATAGCATTTTTCCATTTTTCGGTATCTTGGTCTAGAGAAACAGAAACGATGTTTAAACCTTTATCTTTGTATTTTTTAAAGATTGCGACTAAGTTTTTATTTTCCATTCTACAAGGACCACACCAAGATGCCCAAAAGTCGAGAATGGTTACTTTTTCTCCTAATGAGTTGTGTAAGGATTCTAATTCTCCGTTACTATTTTGAGCTGAGAATTCAGGAGCGGTTGCGTTTACAGAAGTTTGCTTTTTTGTGTCTATTTCTTTTTGTATTTCTAATCCTAAATTTGATTTTTTTAATTTTTCATCTAGTGAGTTAAAAAGAGAATTAACTTCATCAACTGATTCGTTGTAAGCAAAACGCTCTTTCAGCAACATCAAAGACCAAAAACTATTCGTGTTTTGTTTAATATAGTTATTTGTAAAATCAGTGATTTGGGTATTTATAGAGTCAATTTTAGTTTGGATTTGCTCTCTTTCTTTAGGGTTAGGATTTGTTTTAAACTGTAAGTATAATTTTTGAGCTGAGTCTATGATTGGTTTGATTTCATCTGTAAATGCATTTATTTCATCAATAGTGGGAGTGCCAAAAGCTTTAGCGACTAATGAATTATTTGAATCTTCTCTTTTTACATTTAATGAAATTTTTCCTTTTTCTAAGATGGTTTTAAATAAACCAATAGAATCAATTCTGAAAATAGCAGTTTCGGGTTCTACTTTGGTTCCTAAGAATTTGAATTTATTGTCTTTTATTTCTGCAGAATCAAGAGTAGTTAAATTATAATTATCATTATCGAACTCAACGAGGTAAACCATTTTAGCGTTAGGTATATTCTCTAAAGTTCCGCTAAGTTGGAATTGATTTTTATCTTTATTAGGTTCATTTTTACAAGAAATAATTAGAAGAAGTGAGGAAAGAAACAGGAGTATATTTTTCATCTTATTGAAAGTCTTTTATGAAGTTGGCAATGTTTTTATTTCTTCCGAATACAAGCAACAAATCATCTTCTTCGAATACATAGGTAGAACGCATAACTCCGTGTACTTTATGTTTGAATGTTTTGTTTCCAAAGTAATTTTCTTTTACAATTTGTTTAACCACGGTAACAATGTGTGCGTCGTATTTGTTTTTAATGTCGAGCTCCGTGAGCGTCATTCCTACGATTGCTTTTGGAATTGCAATTTCTACAATTTCAAATTCTCCTGGTAAATCCATACTTTTTACAGCACCTGTAAGCAATATTCGGTTGGCAAACTCTTGTGCAAATTCTTTTTCAGGTTTCACGATTTCGGTAATTTTCATTGCTTCTAGTACGGTTTCGTGAACAGGCGTAATGGCACGAGCAATAATTCTTCCTGTATAATTTTTTTTGATAAGAGCCGTAGTGGTAATAGATGCACCTACATCTTCTCCTATCGTTATGATTATTAAATCTGCATCTTCTAAAGGAAGGTGAGCTAAGTTGGTTTCTATGGTTGTACTGATTGCTACGGTGTGCGTGAATTCGTCTTGCACTTGTTCTACGCGTTGCATATTGTTGTCTACACCTATTACTTCGTGTCCGTCTTTCATGAGTGCTTGCCCAAGATGACTTCCAAAGTTTCCTAAACCGATTATTATTATTTTCATATTTTTATCTTTTATGTGTAAACTTTTTCTTTTGGGAAAATTCTATTTTGTTGTCTATCCTCTTTAAAGAACTGTCTGTAAAATCCAATTAAAAAAGTAATAAAACCAACTCTACCCAAAAACATGGTAAAAATCAAAACAATTTTACTTGCTGAGGTAAGTTTTCCAGTAATTCCTAAACTTAAACCAACAGTGGAATAAGCAGATATGACTTCAAACATCAAATCATGTAGTTCTATATTGGGTTCAAACACGGCTAAAAGAAATGTTCCAATTCCAATTGCAAAAATGGAAAGAATTATAGTTGAGTTTACCAAGTTTAATGTTGTGTTTGGGATTTCTTTCCAGTTAAAATTGATTCTATCTTTTCCTTTAATGTGATTTAAAAGTCCCATAAAACCAATAGCAAATGTAGAAGTTTTAATACCACCACCTGTGGATCCAGGAGAAGCACCAATCCACATGAGAAAACAAATAATAAGCACAGTAGGAATACCTATTGCTCCGTAGTCAATAGTGTTGAATCCCGCAGTTCTAGGTGTTGCAGCATTAAATAACGAATTAACAATTTTCCCTACTATGCTGTGCTCTGCCAAAGTATTGTTATATTCCAATAATAAAAAACTGATAGTTCCAGCTACAATAAGTATGCTAGAGGTGCGTACGTTTAGTTTTGTGTTTAAATTTATTCGATTAATTGTTTCAAAGCTTTTTTTATCCATTCTTAGGATATGCCTGATGAAATTTCTAAGTCGTATTTTTAGGAAAGCGTAATGATTAATCATAACATTATAACCTAAACCTCCAGAAAAGAAAAGCCAAACGATAATTAGTTGAAATACGTAGTTAAATCTAATAGAACTTTCGTATAAGTTGTTTTCTAGTGTTGAAAAACCAGCATTACAAAATGAAGAAATAGAATGAAAAATACTGAAGAAAACTTTATCTCCACTTATTTGACTTTCGGAAGTTGAAAAATAAATTAAAATAGCTCCAGAACTTTCAATTATAAATGTAAATGCGATAATTTTAAATAAAGTTCTAAATATATTTCCTGAATTTTTTTCGTTGATAATTCCTCCTAAAAACAAACGATTTTTAAATGAAGAATCCGATTTAAAAAGCAAAGAGAAGAGATTGCTAAAGGTAAGAATTCCTAAACCTCCAACTTGAATTAGAGAAAGTATAACCCACTGTCCGAAAAACGTAAAGTCAGTTGGTGTAGAAAGCGTGATGAGTCCTGTTACCGTGACAGCACTAGCAGAGGTAAACAAAGCATCTAGATAACTTATTTTGTGCGTAGTAGAAGCTGGGAGCATTAGTAAAAATGAACCCAAAATGATAATCAAACCAAAACTGAGGACAAAAAGAACCGATGGATGTAGTTTGGAGTGAGCTAACTCAGAAATTTTATAAGAAAAACTTAAAAATGCAATAAAAATAGAAAGTCCAAATTCTATTTTGTTGATGGGAAACCCAAACAATGAAAAGTGAAAGCAGTATTCCAGCGTAAAGAAAAAATAAATCGCGGAAACAAGTAAAAACAAAAGTCGAATAACTCTAAATAAAAGTTTTTTTTCTATTACAAGTAAATAAGCACCTATAATTACAGAAACTACCGAAAAAATAGCATGTATACTTTTAGAGACAACTTCATAAATTGGGTGAGAATCAAATTTTAATCCTCTACCAATAACCTGTGAAGATAAAACCATAATTGCCAAAACAAAAAATATGTTGACAATTAAAGAGAAGTAATTTTGATATATTTTTTGAAACCTATCCATTCGTTTGGATTAACGACCTTAGCAAAGGTATGCTATTTTTTATACCGTCATCGAAAAAATACGGGTTTTTGGTTGTTTTTTTAGCATTCGTAAATCCAAAGCCATACAGATATTACGAACAAATAGTCGACCTTTTTCGGTTACTTTTAATGTTTTATTATCAATTGTTAATAGTTCATCGTTAACCATTTCTTCTAATCTGTTTTGTAACTCAGGAAGTTCTTGTAGCATTAAATCATTATTATCCCAACTGGTTTCTAAGTTGCACATGATGTTTAAAATGTGTCGTCTAATGATTAAATCTTCTTCATTAAGTAAATGTCCTCTAAAAATTGGTATTTTGTTCTCATCAATTCTAGCGTAGTAATCTTCTATATTTTTCTCGTTTTGGGCAAAAGCATACCAACTATCAGAAATAGAGGAAACTCCCAATCCAATCATAAGCTGAGTAGACGAAGAAGTATATCCCATAAAATTTCTATGAATGGTTTTATTAATCATGGAATGATATAGCGAATCTGTTTTTAATGAAAAATGATCCATACCTATTTCTATGTATCCAATATTCTCTAATTGTTGTTTTCCAAATTCATACATCTGTCTTTTTTCGGAAACTTTTGGTAAGTCGTTTTCATCGAACCCACGTTGTCCATTTCCTTTTATCCAAGGTACGTGTGCATACGAATAAAAAGCAATTCTATCGGGTTTTAATTCTTTTGTTTTTGCTATGGAATCTTTTATGGAGTCTAATGTCTGAAAAGGCAATCCAAAAATTAAATCGTGTCCTACGGATTCGTATCCGATTTCTCTAGCAGTTTCGGTTCCTTTTTTTACAGAATCAAAACTTTGAATTCGATTAATTGAAAATTGAACTTTTGAGTCGTAATCTTGTACACCAAAACTTACTCTACGAAAACCTAAATCATAGAGTGTTTGTAAATGCTCTTTTGTAGTATTGTTTGGATGTCCTTCAAAACTAAATTCTTTATTTTTATGTATTTCTGAGGATTGATAAATTCCATTTAAAAGACGTTTTAAGTTTTCACAACTAAAAAACGTAGGAGTTCCTCCTCCAAGATGAATTTCTTTTATAATTGGTTTTTCAGGTAAAGCATTGGTGTATAATTTCCATTCTCTTAAAACATATTCTACATATTTGTCTTCTACCGAATGTTGTTTGGTAATTCGCTTATTACAAGCACAAAAAGTACATAGACTTTCACAAAATGGAAGATGAATATATAAACTAATTCCTTCTTTATCATTGCTTTGAATAAAGGATTTTATGAAACTCTCTTGCCAAATCGATTCATCTACCGAGTCGTTTTCCCAGTAAGGAACAGTAGGATAACTGGTATATCTAGGTCCTGGTATATTGTATTTTTGTAATAAGCTTTGTGTATGCATCGTAAAGACTGCAAATATACGACTTAATTTTATCTTTGGCTTACTAAAGAATTAACATTAAATACAAGTAAACGAGTAGATGTTTTTTATATCTTCGCAGTGAAAAAAAAATAAAAGTTTTTTATGAAAAAAGTAGTGTTGTTCTTCCTGTTAGTTATGGTTGTATTTTACTCTTGTGATAACTTGAAAACTAAAGAAACTGGCGATATACAAAAAGATACGATTGCAGTTAAACAAGAAAAAAAAGTCGAAATTAAACAAACAGTAGAGAATCTAGATAAGCCAATGAGAGGGAGTTTTTATCCTATTAAATTTATTAAAGAAAAGATTTACTCCAAAGAAGAATTTCCTGAAGATTTGAAAAAAGAAAAATTTATAGCCTTTATAAAAGGAACTAATTTTCAGATAAAACCAGCGAAACTAATATTTACTTCAGTTTTTGATGCTAAAAATGATTCTGATTCCACTCAAAAATCGTCAACAGAGGTGGTTTTAAAAGAGAAAAAAGAAACAGATACGGTGCTTTTTATTGTTAAAGATGATAAAATATTAAAAAGAAACCCAAAAGTTGACGTGTGTAAAATAGATAAAAAAGTACTTATACCTGGAGATAAAGTTGAATTTAAGTTTAATGGAATACAATACTATTTGCATGCAACAGGAGAGCAAAATAAAGACGAAAAAATAAAATTCCCTTATATTAATTACAAATTGTATTTGAGCAAAGTAGTAGACGGAATAAAAATCTCCACTACACTAGTAGAAAAATCGTATTTTGATGATTCGCTTCCTCAGTTACTTTTTGCTGGAGATTTAGATGGAGATAAATCCCTCGATTTGCTTATCAATACTTCTACAGATAAATCTCAAGAAAATCCAACGTTGTATCTTTCTAAAGATGCAATTGAAACCATGATTGTTAATGTTGCGGGAATGAAACAGGAGAATTGAGTGTTATGAGGTATTCATTGGATTTTTATAATCAAATAGAAGATAAAATTGCACGTATTTATATATATAATACTTCAAAGAGTGATTATTTTGAACTGATTAAGTTTTTAAATAATCAAAAAGTAGATTTTAAAAAATATAATGAGGAGGTAAACAAATACAATTCTATTGAGATTGAATTAATTAAAAATCTTTGGGATAAAAATGAAATCATTGACTTTTTTGCTATTTTGTATTTAGAAACTCTGCAAATAAGAGTTTATTTTAATACAGTTTTAATGATTGAGTGTGATGTTGATTTAAGATATTTAAAAACTGAAAAACAACATATTGAGTTGATGGATTTTTTGAAAAAATTAGCAGTTATTATTGATAAAACAGTATTCTTAGAAAATGATTTCCCGCTTGATGAATCAAAAAGAGTTTTACTAAAAATATTGCCTAATAATTAATTAGTCTGTGTTTTTACTAGATAAACAAAAACCTACTTTCTAAAAAAAAAAGTAGGTTTTTGTTTCTGTTCCAATTTCAAAAAAACGTTACGAGAACATATCTTTTACTTTGTCAAAAAAGCTTTTGTCTTGTTTTCCAGGACTCGGATTAAAGTTGTCGTCTTGTTGCATTTTTTCAAAGAATTCTTTTTGTTCTTTATCTAAATGTTGAGGTGTCCATACATTTATATGAACAAACAAATCTCCTTTTCCGTATCCTTCTAACGAAGGTAATCCCTTTCCTTTAAGTCGAAGGATTTTCCCTGATTGTGTGCCAGCATCTATTTTTATTTTTGCTCGTCCGCCAACTACAGGAACTTCTTTTTCTGTTCCTAATACTACGTCGCTAAACGATACATATAAATCGTAGTGCAGGTTATCTCCTTCTCGTTTTAGTACATCATCTTCCGACTCTTCAACTACTACCAATAAATCTCCTGCGATACCACCAAAAGGAGCATCGTTTCCGTATCCTCTCATTTGGAATTGTACTCCGTCTCTTGCTCCAGCAGGAATATTGATTTTTACTTCTTCCTCTTTTTTAATTAAACCTTGATTGTTTGCTCCTGCAGGGATATGGTCGGCAACTTTTCCGATTCCTCCACACGTATTACAAACCGATGAGGTTTGCATTTGCCCTAAAAAAGTATTGCTTACTCTAGTTACGTGTCCTGTTCCGTTACAAGTAGAACAAGTTTTAGAAGTGGTACCTGTTGCGAACTTCATTCGTTTTACTTTCACTACTTTTTCCGCACCATTCATCATTTCTTCTAGAGAAAGCTTGATTCTAATTCTAAGATTAGAACCTTTCATATGAGCAGGTCTTTGTCTTCCTCCGCCAAAACCACCAGAGAATCCTCCACCAAATGCTCCACCGAATATGTCGCCAAACTGAGAGAATATATCTTCCATATTCATTCCTCCTCCGGAGAATCCACCACCACTAGCTCCTCCTACACCAGCATGACCAAACTGATCGTATCTAGCTCTTTTGTTAGGATTACTCAGAACTTCGTAGGCTTCAGCTGCTTCCTTAAATTTTGCTTCAGCTTCTTTGTTTCCTGGGTTTTTATCAGGATGGTATTTTACAGCGAGTTTTCTGTATGCTTTTTTTAATTCAATTTCAGTTACTGTTTTAGTAACTTCTAAAACTTCGTAATAATCTCTTTTCGACATCTTAAATTTCTTTTTGGATTAGTTTCCTACTATTACTTTTGCATACCTAATGATTCTGTCTTGCAGTAGATATCCCGTTTCTATAACGTCTACGATTTTTCCTTTTAAAGATTCTTCAGGTGCAGGAATTTGAGTAACTGCTTCATGCTTATCAGAGTTGAAAGCATCTCCTATATTCACTTCCATTTTCTTTAATCCTTTTTCTTCTAATGTTTTTAAGAATTTATTTTGGATAAGTAAAACGCCTTCTAAAACCTCTCTATTGTCGTTTTTTTCTAATTCTTTGATTGCTCTTTCAAAGTCGTCAACAACAGGAAGAAGTGCTGACAAAATTTCTTGACTTCCGTATTTAATTAAATCAACTTTTTCTTTTTGACTTCTCTTTTTAAAGTTGTCGAACTCTGCATAAAGACGAATGAATTTATCTTTTTCTTCTTTTAACTCGCTTTCTAAGTTAGATTCTTGGGTTTCGTTATTTTCAACTACTTCTGTATTATCCTCTTCGTTGTTTCTGATTTCTTCTTCTTGTAATGATTCGTTTTCTGAACTCATAACGTTATATTTTAGTTTGAAATTTTGACTTGCTATGTATCAAAAAATCTGCCAAGAGGAAAATAGTGACAATTTGACGTAATATGTTTTTCTGCTTGATTTTTGAGAACTAGAAAAAAAAGAATTAATTTTCATAAATTTGTAACAAACCTCGTTTTATGCTATCTAAATTTTTTAGTGGAAAATTATCTAAACGCCCAAATAGATTTACTTACATTCCTAGGTTTACCAAGGAGTCGGAGGATAATCAAACCAATTTGAAAGAACATGGATTTGGGATAAAATTTAGCGAATACGATTTAAGGAACAGATGGAAAGATGCTCAAAACGATTCTCATGTTCGTTCTAATACCGAAATAAATAAAACATTTATTGTTGCTCTTTTGGTATTGTGTGTCATTTTCTATTTTCTTCTTTTCTATTAATTTTTTCTTTTCATGCGTGATGTAATCCAGCTTTTACCAGATACAGTTGCAAATCAGATTGCCGCAGGGGAAGTCGTACAACGTCCATCTTCTGTAGTGAAAGAATTATTAGAAAACGCTATAGATGCAAAGGCAGATAGAATTCATCTGATTGTAAAAGATGCAGGTAGAACGCTGATTCAAGTAGTAGATAATGGAGTAGGAATGAGCATTACCGATGCAAGAATGGCATTTGAACGTCATGCAACTTCCAAAATTAGAACTACCGAAGATATTTTTTCTATTTCGTCAAAAGGATTTAGAGGAGAAGCTCTTGCTTCTATTGCAGCAGTTGCTCAGGTAGAACTCAAAACCAAAACAGAAGAAGATGAATTAGGAACGCATATAACCATAGAAGGAGGAAATTATATTTCGCAAAATCCTGTACAGAACGAAACAGGAAGTTCTTTTTTAGTGAAAAATTTATTTTATAATGTTCCTGCAAGACGAAAATTCTTGAAGTCAAACAATGTAGAACTAAAAAAAATACAGGAGGAATTTTTACGAGTTGCTTTAGCTCACTGCTCAATTTCTTTTTATTTTAATCACAATGAAACACCTGTATATCAACTGAGAAAAAACAATCTTTTAGGAAGAATCGTAGACGTTTATGGCAAAAAACTACAATCTACATTAGTTCCTATTTCAGAAGAAACGGATTTGATTAAAATTACAGGATATGTAGGAAAACCAGAATCTGCAAAAAAATCGAGAGGAGAACAGTATTTTTTTGTAAATGATCGATTTTTTAAGAGTAATTATTTTAACAAAGCTGTGGTAGATGCATACGAAGGTGTCATTCAGAATACGTGCTTTCCGAGTTATTTTATCAACTTTGAAATTAACCCAGAGATGATAGATGTAAATATTCACCCGACCAAAACGGAAATTAAGTTTGAAGATGAGTCAATTATCTATGGAGTTTTACGAAGTGTAATCAAACGTTCGCTAGGAATTTATAATATTTCTCCATCGCTTGATTTTTCGCAAGATAAAGATATAGCATTCTTTAATCCAAATAAAACGCGTTCTGTTCCTGATGTTTCTATAAAAGTAAATCCAACATTCAATCCGTTTGAACAGGGAAAAAAACAACAGTTTAGAGAATACAAACAAGAAACTAAGGAGTTTTATTCTTCGTTTTCATTTGAAGAATCTAACGAGCAAAAAAATCAAAAACTTTTTGACGAGGAGCTAGATTTCAATTTTTATAGACTTAAAAATGGATATTGGCTTTGGGAAGATGAAAAATTGTATGTGTTAGATGTATATCGAATTCATCAAACCATTTTATACGAAAAGTTTAAAAATAATACTAGTTCTTCTGTTTTGAGTCAGAAACTACTTTTTCCTTTAGAATATCCACTTACCAATCTGGATTATGAAAAGTTGGAATCCATAAAAAAACAATTGTATGAAAATGGATTTGAAATAAGAATGGTTTCTGATATGGCTTATTTTGATGCAATTCCCTCGGATTTGGAACAGGATAAATTATATGATTTGATAGATGAATTAATGAAAAGTTTGGATTCGCATTCTGCAGAAGAATTCTTTATGTTTTTTATAAATACCTACGCAAAAGTATCAGCAAAAAAGAGAAATGAAGTCACAACAAAACAGCAATTTGAACCGTTATTTAAAAAGTTTAGAGAATTAGAATTACCTCTTTACAATCCGTTTGGAAAGAAGAATTACGCAATACTAGAATTAAATGATTTAGAATTAAAATTAAATTAAAAAAATGAACAACTACATACCACCAGTTACCAAAAATATTCTGATAATAAATGCAGTTTTATTTGGTTTGAAATACCTAAATGTTTTAGGAATTAATTTAGATATTTTGTTGGCTGCCTTTTATCCGCAATCTCCAAATTTTAAATTATACCAAGTAATTACGCATATGTTTATGCATGCTAACTTTATGCATTTTTTATTTAATATGTATGCTGTGTATATGTTTGGAGCCATGATAGAACAAAGTATAGGAGCAAAAAAATACTTGATTCTGTATTTTGTTTCGGGATTAGGAGGTTTTTTACTGTTTAATTTAGTTAACTATTTTGAGTTTGCATCACTTTTAAAAAATGTACATGCTTTAGGAATTGATACTACAGGGATTTCGGAGTATGCAAAATTAGATATACGAGGAGGAGATGTGTTTAATCAAATAAATGCCAATTATAGCAGTTGGATAAATTCTCTTTCTGGAGTTAGACAATCGTATATAGAACCTCTAGAGAAATTGTTTGTTTCTTTGACAGTTCCTATGATGGGAGCATCGGGAGCAATATTTGGTTTGTTGGTAGTTTTTGCTGTTTTATATCCTGATTTACGCTTGATGTTTATTTTTCTTCCTGTACCAATAAAAGCAAAGTATATGGTAGTAGGATACATTATTATAGAATTATTATTAGGAATTCAAGCTAATGCAGGAGATAATGTGGCACATTTTGCACATTTGGGAGGAGCTTTATTTGGTTATCTTTTAATTAAACATTGGATGAAAAGTCGTTTTACCAATAATTAGTAGAATCAATGAGTGATATAGTACAAGAAATAAAAAATCAGTTTAGAAAAGATAATGCGACAGTAAAAGTTGCGATTGTTTGTTTAGGGTATTTTCTACTTCGGTTTATTGTAAAGCTGGTGTTTGAATTAAATTTAGATTCAATTTTATACCTAGAATCCGCTTGGAGTTCTTTTGTTATGAAACCTTGGTCTTTGTTAACCTTTGTTCTTCCTCAACAATCCATTATTAATGCACTTTTTACATTGGTGTTTATGTATTTTGTAGAGCGATTTTTTAGAACCTTTTTTAATGAAGAAGCATTTTGGAAGTTTTTTGCATTTGGGAATTTAGTTGCGGGAATTGGAATTTTATTACTTGGATTGGTAGGTTTAGATTATGTATTACTTGGATTTTCCTCAGGAGTTTATTCTGTTTTTTATGCGGTAGTTTCGTATCAACCAAAGATGAAAATTCAACTTTTTTTAATTCCTATTTCTATTAATTTAGAGATTATAGCTTGGGTATTTTTAGGCATAAATGTGGTTTATATATTATCTGACATGCAGGGAAGTGGAATTTATGTAGGACAACTTATAGGTTCTGTTTTTGGGTATTTATACATGAAAAACTACGAAACAGGAAACGACTTTTTAGGGAAATTATTTTCGTTTAAACTTCCTAAAATAAAATCAAAACCAAAGTTTACTTATGAGAAAACTCCAAAAGATGATTATGAGTTTAATTCTCAGAGGAAATCTAAAAACGATGAGGTAGATAGAATTTTAGAAAAGATAGCTGATTCTGGCTATGAAAGTTTATCGAAATCAGAAAAGGAGTTTTTATTTAAGAATAGATAATAATTCCTATATATTTGCAACTTAATACAACAACTCATTTGTGAAAGTAAAAAAGAGAAATTTAGTACTTTTATTTGCTCATTTTGTAATTGCATTTTTTTTATTATCCATTAATTTTAATCAGTGGATAAATCCGAAATTTATGCAACATTTTGAGTATATAGCATTAAGTTTTCCTATACTTATACTGTTGTATTTAATTCTTACCATATATTGGTTTTTTAGGATTAGAACATTTTTTTATTTGTTTTTATTCTGTTTGATTTTTTTTATTCCTAATTTAATGCTGTGGATAAACACCTCTGCCAAAGAAGATTCTACATATGAATTAAAAGCGATGAGTTATAATTTGTTTTATGGAAAAAAGAAAGGAATTAAATCGCTGGAAACCTATGTGAAGAATCAAAAACCTGATGTTCTTATGTTTCAAGAAATATGGTCTAGACAGTGGAAAAAACAAGATAATTTCCTTACGGAATATTATACTGCTGTCTTTCCTTATGTTGGAATTTCTTCTAAATATCCTATTATAGATAAACAGGAAATTGATTTATACAATACCAATGGACACGCTTGCTGGGCAGATATTGTTGTTAAAAAAGACACAATAAGAGCTTTTTCGGTTTATTTGGAACCCATTTATTTAACGAGAGATTTATTTAAGTTTTCTACACAAACAGAATTGGAAGTAAATACAAAAGAAGTACGTAGGTTGTTAGGTAAAGGTTTTAGAACACACGAAGACCAGTTGTTTTTTATAAAAAAGGAGATTCAGCAATCGCCATATCCTGTGATTGTAGGAGGAGATTTGAATGCTGTTCCAAGTTCGTATGAATATTTTCAGTTGGCTTCGTTTTTACAAGATGGATTTAGAGAAAAAGGCGATGGATTAGGAACTACTTATCATGAATATTTTTATCCGTTGAAAATCGATTATACCTTTTTTGATGATAATTTTGAGATTTTGTATAGCTATGTAGATCACAAAGCAAAACTTTCCGATCATTTCCCAATTATGACTTACTTTAGGATAAAAGAAGACTACGAAAAAGTGAAATAATAATTTAAGGAGCCAATCGATTTATTTTCCAAGAATAATCATCTTGTAATTGGTATACAATTCTGTCGTGTAAACGGTTTGGTCGTCCTTGCCAGAATTCAATTTCATAAGGTTTTAAAAGGTATCCTCCCCAATTTTTAGGTCTAGGGATTTCGTCTGCATTTTGGAATTTAATTTCAGCATCTTTTAGATTATTTTCTAATTCTTCTCTATCTTTTATAATACTGCTCTGAGGAGATGCAATAGCTCCCAGTTGACTTCCTCTTGGGCGTTCGGAAAAATATCCATCAGAAAGATTTTCGGCTAATTTTTCTGCCTTTGCTTGAATGATAACTTGTCTTTCTAAAGAATCCCAATAAAAATGTGCACAAACTTCGTTATTATTTTCAATAGCTTTTCCTTTTCTACTGTCATAATTGGTAAAAAAAACAAAACCTTCCCAAGTGAATCGTTTAAGCAATACCATTCTACTTCGTGGTATTTTTCCGTTTTCAACAGTGCAAATTGACATTGCATTAGCTTCGGATATACGTTCATTTTTTTGAGCATCTTCGTACCAATCTCGAAATAATTCCATTGGATTTTCTTTTAGATTGGATTCTAAAAGAGAATATTTTGCATAATTTTTTCGCAATTCAAATAAATTTTCTTCCATAATTATTTTTTACATTCTTCTAGTAGAGTTAAGTAACTTTTATAGCGTTGTGCACTAATTTCATTATTTTCTACGGCGTGAAGAACTTTACATTTAGGTTCATTGATGTGTATGCAGTTATTAAATTTACAGTTTTCGCTATGTTTAAATATTTCAGGGAAATAGCTTTGTAGTTCGTTTTTTTGAAAATCTACAATACCAAATTCTTTGATTCCTGGAGTATCAATAATTGCACCAGAAGAAGGTAGGTCATACATTTGAGCAAAAGTGGTGGTGTGTTTTCCTTTTTGATTGAAATTGGAAACTTCACTTGTTTTTATGGAGTTGTTAGGTAACAATTTATTAATTAATGTAGATTTTCCTGCACCTGAATGTCCAAATATAAGTGATTTTTTTTCGATTAAATTCTGTTGAATATTATCTAGATTGTGTTCTTTTTCAAACGATGAATAAATAATGTTGTATCCTATATTGGTGTAAATCTGTATAAGTTCTTTAGCTTTTTCTTTTTCCTGTTCGGAATATAAATCCCATTTATTTAGGATTATAAAAGGTTTTATTTGGTATGCTTCGCAATTAATTAGGAAACGATCGAGGAAACCAAGAGAAGTCTCAGGATATTTTAAGGTAAATATAATAACTGCTAAATCTAAATTAGAAGCAATAATATGTGTTTCTTTTGAAAGATTTACAGAGGTACGAATAAGGTAATTTTCTCGTGGTAAGATTTCTGTAATCCAAGCTGTGGTTTCATTTTCAAGCTCGTAAATTACATAATCGCCAACAGAAAGAGGATTGGTAGTTCTTATACCTTGAAGTTTAAACTTTCCTCGAATGCGAGCATCTAAAAAAAGTCCATCTTCGGTTTTAAGAACATACCAACTTCCTGTGGTTTTATAAACAGTTGCCTTATGCTTTAGTAGTTTTGTCAACCATTATTTGATTTTGAATTTCAACTGATTCTACGTGGATAAGTTGTAATAATTTTTCTACAAACTCTCCTGAAAGTCCAATTTTAGCTCCTTTTTCTTTAGAGTCTTTTATGATTTCATTCCATCTATCAGATTGAAAAACAGCAACATTATGCTCTTTTTTAAGTTCTCCGATTTGTTTGGAAATACCAAATCTATCATTAATTAAATCCAATATTTGATGGTCTAATTCGTCAATTTGAGTTCGTAAAGCATTCAACTTAGAGTGAAATATAGCGTCAGAATCATCGTTGTTTCTAATTTCTAATTTTTTAAGAATGCGTAATAACTCATCTGGTGTAACTTGTTGATTTGCATCACTCCACGCCTCATCAGGGTTACGATGAGTTTCAATCATCAATCCAGCAAATTTATGATTGAATGCTTGTTGAGAAATATCATAAATTCCTTCTCTATTTCCACAAATATGAGATGGGTCTGTAATGATAGGGATATTAGGATATCTATTTTTAAACTCTAAAGCAATTTGCCATTCAGGATTATTTCTGTATTTATTCTTTTTGTAAGCAGAAAATCCTCTATGAATAACTCCTAAATTCTTCACACCTTGTGCTACAAATCTTTCAAGAGCTCCTATCCACAAGTCCAAATCAGGATTTACAGGATTTTTCACCAGTACTACTTTATTTGTTCCATTAATAGCTTCTGCTATTTCTTGTATAGTAAAAGGATTCACAGTAGAGCGAGCTCCTATCCAAAGGTAGTCAACGTCATATTCTAAAGCTAATTTTGCGTGCTCAGCGTTAGCGATTTCTGTGGCAACGGGAATTCCGTAGGTTTGTTTTACTTTTTGCAACCATTTAAGTCCTATCTCTCCTATTCCTTCAAAAGAACCAGGTTTTGTTCTAGGTTTCCATATTCCAGCTCTAAAAACAGTAACGTAAGATTTATCTATTTGTTTAGCTGTTTCCATTACTTGTTCCTCGCTTTCCGCACTACAAGGACCTGCAATTATAAAAGGTTTATCGAACTTTTTAATCCAATCTTGTTGAAGGTCTTTTAAATTTTCCATTCTATGATTTATCTATGTTTTTCTAAATTCCTACAAAAATAAGAATAAAAATCACATGAAAGGTTATTTTTCGTTAAGAGAATATTAAAAAAAGAGATGCAGAGGTTATTTTCCTGTAATGATATTTTTCCAGTTTTTAGGAGAAAGGTACGTTAACGGAATTAGTTTTAAAACATGATTTCCTGCCAAAAAGAAAAGGATTATCAAAAGAGGACGAATAATTAAGTTGGCGTAATTATTACCAAATCTAGGAATGAATACAAGAATCAAAAGAGATGAAAAACCTAATAGGATAACAGAAACAAAGGGACGAGTAAACGGTTGTATAGAGAACTTTTTCCAGTTAAAAATAATTTTAATGATATTGTATAGTGTAAGTGACAGAGCAGTAGCTAAACCAATTCCAAAAATACCTAGATTTAATGTAACAACAAAAATGTAATTTAAGTATATATTTAGGATAGAAAGAATTAGCATAAAATATACATTGTATTTGTAGAAACTAGACATAGAAATAACGTAAGAGTTGAAACTGGTAGCTAAATCAAATAAAGTAGCAAATCCTAATACATAAACGACTGAAAGATAAGGAAGTAATTCATTTCCATTTTTCATAAGTAAAAACAAAGAATCCATTCCCGAGATGAGAAGGCAAAAGAGAAAAACACCAATTAAAAACAAGAAAAAAGAGGTTTTTTTATAAAGACTATCTAGTTTTTTGACTTCATTGTTTAGTAAATATTCACGAATTATAGGTGTAGAAATAGAATAAATTCCCATGGCAGGAATAGAAATTAACGTTATTAAACTTAGAAGTATAGAATAAATTCCATTAGCTTCTTTATCAATTAATTCCACAATCATTAATCCATCTATACGTAGAGCTAATATACTTCCTAACGCACCTAAAAGACTATAAAAACCAAAATTAAAAAGTGGTTTATAAAAATTATTTTCTTTTAGGAAATTAAAATTGGTGCTGAATTTAAAAGAATCTAACTTCTTTAGGTAATAGTATAATCCAAGAAAACAAATCCCAAAAAATAAAATAAAAATCCAAATGGAAAATTCATAATCAACATTAAAAAATACAAACAATAAAAAAGCAGATAGCATTCCTAATTTAGGTAGTATTTTCTCTAATAACCCAGGAATTACGATTCTTTTTAGGTTGGTTGTATACTTAGAAATAATTTGATTTAAAGCGAGAATTAATGCTAAGGCATAAATATAAAACCGATAGTTCCAAAATTCTAAATTTTTGATTCCATCGAAGAATAAAGATGAGAATTCTACTATTATAATCCAAAGTATGCAGATTAAAAAAGAAAATAAAAAGGAAAAAGAAAGCAGGTGCGAAGTGGTGTTTTTTTCTTTCATTTCCGAAAAAAACTTAACGTTTGAATGAGAAATTCCAATTAAAATAAAAGGGAAAAATAACTCTGAAACAGACAATATATACCGTAACGTTCCGTAAAATTCGTAATCGTAAGGATAAATAAAAATAGAAGATAGCGTTCCTACAATAAAACTAAAGTATCCTACAATTCCATATTTAATTCCTTGACGAGAAACTGCATTCATAAATCAATATTCTAAGTTCCACTAGTAAATGCAACTTTTGAGGATAATAATAAAAACATTTTTTTTCAAAAGAAAGGGCTTATGCCCCTTCCTCTGAATGGATAAAATTGTTTATTTTGTGTCCTCGACCAAAAGTTGCAAAATATGAAACATTTAACCTTAGAACAAAGATATGTAATTTCTATTTTACATAAAAGAGGATTTAGTAAAGTAGAAATAGCTACAGAAATAGGAGTAGATAGAAGTACTATTTATAGGGAATTACAGCGTAATTCTAGCAAGAGAAATAGTTATAATCCAAAGATAAAGCTCATGAGTACTATAGTGAACGGAAAGAACGCTTTTTGTTACTCTAGAAAGTTACTAAAGAAGTAGAAAAAAAAGTAATTTCATACTTAACAAAAAGAGCAATGGTCTCCCAGAGCAAATAGTAGGTTATTGGAAACATCAAATAAACATGGTAAGTATTGAAAGAATTTACCAGTTTATAAGATTGGATAAGAATAATGGAGGTTCTTTGTATAACTGAGAATTGAGGCATCAATTAAAAAATAGAAAACGTCCTTGTAGGAGAACATAAAAATTAAAATTAAAGATAGAATCAGCATAGACAAGCGTCCTAAAAGGATAAATAATAGAGAAGAATTTGGACATTTTGAAATGGATTTAATAGTAGGTAAAAATCATAAAGGAGTAATTTTAACTCTTACAGAAAGAGTTTCTAAGTTTTTTATAATTAAATATTTACCTAAAGGGAAAACAGCAATAGAAGTAGCTAAACGGTCAATGATTTATTATTCCTCGATAAAGATTTTGTCTCATTCTATTACTTTTACGGATAATGGATTAGAATTTGCTGAACATAAAAAAATAACGAAAAATTAGGTGTCACCATTTTATTTTACTAACCCTTATTGCTCTTGGGAAAAAGGACAAATTGAAAATATGAATAAATTACTCAGACAGTATATCCCTAAAAATCAAGAAATTAATGAAAATAATACACGGAATTTAAATGAAATTCAAATGAAAATTAACAATAGACCTAGAAAAACCTTAACTTTGATAAACCAGTAAAATTATTTTCTGATTATATTAATCATAATGTTGCATTTGAAGAAGTTGAATCTACCTATATTTTACAAAGATAGAAAAGTAATATCCATCTAAGAAAAAATATTAATTTTGGAGGAACTGCAAAAATTAACAAATGACAATTCACAAAAGATTCAAAGATTACTTTTATAAATTACAAATACGTTTTCATAATTACGCTTGTTTTTTTGATTAGTTGTACTTCCAAAATAGAAAGAAAAGGTATTGTTGTTGATTCTGGAACCAATAAACCTATAGAAAAACGTTACTATAGATATTTATTTAAGGCATTTAAAAATGATTCTTTGCAAGAAAAGGCAATTACAGATGAAAAAGGATACTTTCATATAACAGAAAAAAGAAGTAAAGATTTATTATTTGATATAGAGAAAGAAGGTTATATAAGCTTTGTTAGCACGATTTCTCGTGGAAAATGATACTATAAAAATTAGAAAAGAAGCACGGATTAAAAGTTATGGATTTAATGAAACTAGAGTTGTAAAAAAAACTTGATTTTATAGTGATGACAGGATTAAAGATTTTTTCATAAACCTACACTTGATTATAGAAAATGGGATATTCTCATTTTTATGTTGTTGACAATGCTTTCATTGATTAATAAGCAAACGACGATATTTTATATTATTTATTTTTTTTGGTGGAATGAATTTATCAGAATTATTGTAGATAGAATCTTTTAAGAAAGAACGATAATGTTACAATTAGTGGTTCTACTATGTTTGATTTTGGCGGAGCTATCTTTTTTAATGATGATATATTTTGTATTTATTGTTGTGTTTTTTGCAGTTATCGCGAATTGGAACAATACAGAAATCACGATAATCAATATGCAGATTTTATTTTTCAGAATTGGTTTTTAATGCTAATTTACTTTTTGTATTGGTGGAGCGTATCTATTTACATACTATTAAGTCTCCTATGTCGATTCATTTTGGAAGTTTTACAATTAATATGATTGTTCTGCATATTTCCATAATACTAGGAGGAATAATTATGTTTTTGTTGTAAAACGATTCCTGATGTATTTACACCAGATAATTTAGTGTGGATCGATTTTAATTTATTTTTCCTTTTTAGTACTAAGAACTGTAGCTCATTATTTATCGCGTTCAGAAAATTGAAAATTGTAATATATTTTTATAATTTTATGAAAAATATATCACAGAATGGATATCTCTAAATATCAAGTAAAGCCAAATAAAAGTAGATTTAAAAGAGTTTTCAACGGAGGAAACCTCTAATCATACCAAAAAGGAATTAAAAAAGAAGCTCAAAAAAGAGTAAGAAAAAATAGACGAACTTCAATCCGTTTTGTATGCAGAAAACAAGAGAGCATTGCTTATGATTTTTCAAGGAATAGATGCGACGAGAGGAAAGGATTCAATTCGTTCGATAATGACAGGAGTCAATCCGCAAGGTGTAGAAGTAACCTCATTTAAACATCCCAGCAACAATGAATACGAACATGATTATTTGTGGAGACACTATATCAAGTTACCAGAAAGAGGGAAAATAGGAATTTTTAATCGTTCTCATTATGAAAATGTCCTTATCTGCAAGGTTCACCCAGAATATGTGTTAGCGGAAAATTTACCAAACGTGAATGAACTGCAAGATATAAATGAAGTGTTTTTCCAAAAAAGATATGAACAAATTAGAGATTTTGAAAGAACAATTTATCAAAATGGAACAAAAGTTATTAAATTCATGCTTCATTTGAGCAAAGATGAACAGAAAAGAAGATTTTTAGACAGAATTAAATACAAAGAAAAAAACTGGAAATTTTCATCTTCCGATTTAAAAGAAAGAAGGTACTGGGACGAATACCAAAAAGCATTTGAAGATGCACTTTCTAATACGTCTACCGAAAACTCTCCGTGGTATATAATTCCTTGTGATTATAAAGCAACTGCACAAAATATAATGTCAGAAATTATAGTGCAAACACTAGAAGCAATGAATCCTCAATTTCCAAAAGTGAGCGAAGAAGAAGAAAATAACTTTAAAAAAGCTCATGAGGAATTATTAAATGAATGATAATTTTAGAAAATTAATCTCATCATTTTAAAAATAGAATTCAATGCAAGATAAATTAAAATACATAATTGTTGGAATTCTTCTGATAATTGCATTTCTTCTTTATAAAAGTTACGGAACATTAGAAGAAATAAAAGAAAACCAAAAGATAGAATCTCCCGTTCAAGAGTCGGAGATGATTAAAAGAGAACGAAATGATTCGGATAAAGAAATTTCAAATTTTGATTCTAAGGAAATAGATGAGTTAACTTCCGAAGAGGTAGTTGTAGCTCATTTAAAGAAGAAGAAAGAACTCCCAAAATACTACATTACTAAAAAAGAAGCACGAAAAAACGGTTGGATTCCGAGTAAAGGAAACTTGTGTGAAGTGCTTCCTAAACACGCAATAGGTGGCGATTATTTTAGCAACCGAGAAGGAAATTTACCTAAGCAAAATGGAAGAAAATACTACGAAGCAGACATAAATTACAACTGCGGAAGACGAGGGAAAGATCGTTTAGTTTTCTCTAATGATGGTTTGATTTACGTTACTTACAATCACTATAATTCTTTTGAGAAAAGATAAGATGAAAAAAATTACAATTGATTTTTATGACATTGTTTCCATAGAAGGTTTTTATGAGAAACTACAAGAAGAGTTAAGCTTAACTAATGATTTTGGAAGAAATTTAGATGCTCTTTACGACATACTTACAGGAGAAATAGAGCTTCCTTTAGAAATTGATTTTATTAATTTATCTCTAGAACAATTAGAAGATTATGAAGATTTAATTGCCGTTTTTGAAGATGCAGAAATTGATTTAGATTCAGATTTTACTTTCCGCTATTTTATGGAATAATTTTTCTTTTAAATTAGACATTTCTGCTAATTTGGTAATTATCTATTTTTTTTGTAAATTCAGTAGCACAACTATGGTTTAACTAAAAAAATATTTAAAATGGGAACATTATTTTCATGGATTACCAAAAATAGAAAGATGAAGAAAGTAGAAAACTGTCCCAACTGTTGGGGACGACAAGAATACGAAGGTCATTTCTATGATGCTTCGAAAAAAGATAAAATAGACTTAAATAATATTTCTCAAAAACGAGGTTGGATTCAAGCGTATGTAGTAAAATATTTTGAGGGAATGAAAAAGAAAGTTGCTGTTTCGGCAGATGATGAATGTCCTAGTTGTTCGCTGTCGTATAGAGAAATGGTATAAAAAAACAAGGTTCGAGCTCGCCGAAGGCGAGCTCGAACCTTGTTAACTAAACTACACTCGATTCTAAATTTTCTTGAAATTCCATTTCGTTGCTTTGTTCCAAAATACAGGTGGAAAATAACTTATAACCTCCACTTAGGTTATATACGTCGAATCCGTTCTGAGCTAATACACGCGAAGCAAAGTATCCACGCAATCCAACTCCACAGTACAAATATATTTTCTTACTTTTATCTAATTCATTAAATCTATTTCGCATTTCGTTTACAGGAATGTTTATAGCGTTATCTATACTTCCTTGAGCTACTTCTTCAGGAGTTCGTACATCTACTAGAATTGTGTTTTCTTTATCTCTATTGAGTATGTCTTTTGGTAATAAAGGTTTAAAAAATCCTTTTATAATGTTTTCAGCATTAAATCCAATTTGATTTACCAAATCTTTAGCAGAATTAAAAGGTGGAGCATACGCGTGTTCTATTTCTTGTAAATCATAAATAGTTCCTCCGTGCTGAATCGTAGTTGCAATCATATCTATGCGTTTATCTACGGAATTAAATCCTACTATTTGTCCTCCGTATAATTTTCCTGAAAACGGACAAAAACTAATTTTCATCGTCATTGGTTGAGAACCAGGATAGTATCCTGCATGAGAACCTCCTGTAACAACAGTTGAGGTGTATTTTACATTTGCTTGTTGTAATGCTTTGTCAGAAGCTCCTGTTATAGCTGCCGTTAAATCAAATACTTTCGCAATTGCAGTACCATGCGAACCAGTATATTTTTTATGATGACCTAAGGTTAAATTATCAGCTAAAATTCGACCTTGTTTGTTTGCAGGTCCTGCTAGGTAGGTAATCACAGGTTTTCCTGAATCAGGATGTGGAAACTCGATACAATCTCCAAGAGCATATACATCTTCTTTTGATGTTTGCAAGTATTTATCTACCCAAATTCCTCCTGTTTCTCCTATGCGTATACCTGCTTTTTTAGCTAAATCTACATTCGGACGAACACCAATAGATAGAATTACCATGTCGGTTTCTATGGATTTTCCAGATTCTAAATTGATTTTAACTTTATCTTCTAAATCATCAAAAGAAACAACTTTATCTTCTAAATAAAGACCTATATTTTTTTCCTTAAAATGTGCGTGAAGAATAGTTGCCATTTCAGCATCAAGCATATTTAGAACTTGTGACGATGCTTCTATTACAGAAACATTAATTCCTTGATGATGCAAGTTTTCTGCCATTTCTAAACCAATAAATCCAGCACCTATAACAACAGCATTTTTGGGTTTTTGAGTATCTATAAAAGATTTAATATTATCGGTATCGTTTACATCTCGTAGCGTGTATATATTTTTATGATTAATTCCTTCTAATGGAGGAATGATAGGTTTTGCACCAGGAGAAAGTACTAATTGGTCATAATTTATAGTATACTCAGTTTCATCTTTGTGATTTTTTACAGTAACTGATTTGGAATCTGTGTCTATATCAGTAACTTCAGAGTAAATACGTACATCGATGTTAAATAATTTTCCGAAACTTTGTGGCGTTTGTATAAGTAGTTTGTTTCTGTCTTTTATAATTCCACCTATGTAGTAAGGTAATCCGCAGTTGGCATACGATATATTTTCGCCTTTTTCTATCATGATTATATGTGCATTTTCATCTATACGGCGAAGTCGTGCAGCAGTAGTTGCTCCGCCAGCAACACCACCAATAATTACTATTGTTTTATTCATTTTGTATTTTTATTTAGAAAAAAGTTCTTGATTCATTACGTCGATAAATCCTTGTTTATCTAATGCTCCTGCAAGCATCTTTGGTTGTCCTTCTTTTGGAATAAAAAGCAAAGAAGGGATATTACGAACTCTAAACATAGCTGAGAGTTCTTGTTCTTTTTCGGTGTCAACTTTGTATATATCCACTTTGTCTTTGTATTCATTAGACAGTTCTTCTAAAATAGGAGCTACCATTTTACAAGGTCCACACCAGTCAGCATAGAAATCAATAATTGCAGGTTTTTCTCCTTTGTAGTTCCACTCTTTTTCTTGAATATAATCGAATATATTTTCCTTAAAATCATTTAGAGTTAGCTTCATTGTAGACATAACAACTTATTTTTTTACTTTTGTACAAAGTAACAACACTATACTTTAAAATTTAGTGATAAATGTTACAATCAAATCAATGGATAATAACTTAGAAATAATAAAAAAGCATTTCCCTAATTTGGAAGAAGGTGTATGTGAAGAAATAGCACAAGTAAGTAGCAGAATACATTTATCTAAAGAAGAATCATTGATAAGTGAAAACAAGTATATAAAAACATTTCCGATGGTTTTTTCAGGATTATTGAAAATATACAGAACAGAGGAAGAAGGAAGAGAAACTTTTTTATATTATTTACAACCAGGACAGATTTGTTCTGTAGCTCTTGCCTGTTGCATGGAAAACGTAAAATCTAACATCAACATTACAGCAATAGAAGATACAGAGCTAATACGAATTCCTATAAAGTATATAGATGATTGGTTAGTAAAATATCCGTCATGGAAACATTTGGTTATGCGTTCTTACAAACAACGTTTCGATGAGCTACTTCACACGATAGATAATTTAGCATTCAAAAAAATGGATGAACGAATTCTAGATTTTTTCTTGGATTATCATAAAACAACAGGAAAAAAAGTCTATAAAGGAACTCATGAGGAAATAGCGAGAACACTTACCACGTCGCGGGAAAGTATTTCTCGGCTTTTAAAAATTGTAGAAAAAGATGGAAAAATTACATTAGGTCGGAATAAAATTGATTTTAGTAAATTGATTGTGAATTCGTAATCTTTTACTGCAATTATTTTCTGTTGTTTTCGTTTTTTAGTAAAACTATAAATTTTTGAAATTTTTCTTTTCCATATTATTTTTAACGTCGTGTGCAGTGTTTTCTTTTGCACAAAATAATGAATGGAAAAATCCTAATGAGAGAATTATTCCTGTAGATTCATCTGAAATCAAACTACAAGATTTTGAAGCAATACTTTTAGAAACCATAGAGTTGTACGACAAAAATAATGTTGTGTTGGATTCTACATATACGATTGATAGAATAAATGAAAAAATAATTTTTAATGAGAACTTAGAAAATCATTTTTTAAAGTATTACATAAATCCTAACCTGATTACCAAAAAAGTATTTGAAAATGATTCTATTTTAATTGTAAAAACACAGCAAAAAAGAATACTTACCGATGTTTCTTTTGAATCAGAAAATGAAAAAAAAATATTCAATGGGATTAATTCCAAAGGAACATTAATTAGAGGAATCACTTTTGGGAATAATCAATCTGCTTCTGTACAATCGTCACTAGATTTAGAGCTTTCAGGAAAGTTAACGGATAAAGTACAACTGAATGCTGTGATTTCAGATCATAATATTCCTATTCAATCCGATGGGTATTCACAAACATTAAACCAGTTTGATAGAGTTTACGTAGAGCTTGCTCATAAAAGGTGGAATATAAAAGCAGGATATTTGGATTTGATGCAACAAGAACATTTTTTTTCTAAGTTTAATCAGAAAGTAATTGGTTTGCAAGTAGGAGGAAATTGGAAATCAAAAAACTTTTCTCATTCGGTAAATGTGGCAGGAAGTGTTTCTAGAGGAGAATTTGTGAACTTTCATTTTATCGGACAAGAAGCAAATCAAGGTCCGTATAAATTGCAAGGAAAAAATGGAGAGAAATTTATTGTAATTCTTGCTGATTCAGAACGGATTTATTTGAATGGGTTTTTACTTACTAGAGGAGAGGAAAACGACTATACAATTAATTACAATACAGGAGAAATTACATTTTCGAATAATCGATTAATGACGGCAAATAGTAGAATTACGGCAGAATATATTTATACCAATCAAAATTATAATCGATTTCTTACGCTTTTTCAATCCAAACATGAAAGTGAAAATCTAGTAATTTCAACTCAATATTTCTCAGAAGGAGATCAAAGAAATAATCCTGTCAATCAAAATTTAAACCAGTCGGATATAGAAGTATTAAAAAATGCAGGAAATAATCAAAACCTAATGTATAACACTTCTGTTCAAGAAGCAGAATACGATGAAAACCGAGTTTTATATCGAAAACAAATTATAGCAGGACAAGAAATTTATGAATTTTCTACCAACCAAGATGAGCAGTTGTATTCCATTTCATTTTTGGAAGTAGGAGAGAATAAAGGAGATTACGTGCTTACCAATTCATCTGTAAACGGACGCGTTTTTGAATATGTGAATCCCATTTCGGGAGTTTCGCAAGGGAACTACGCACCAATAAAACGATTAAATCCTCCAACAAATAAAAAAGTATTTTCAACAAATTCTAAATTTAATGCATTCAATACAAAAGTAGAAGTAGATTTGGCTTATTCTAACAAAGATGAAAACTTGTTTTCCAAAATAGACAACGATTCCAATCACGGATTTGCTGGGAAAATTTCGGTTTTAAAAGAAATACAATTAGAGAAAGTTCAATCCAAAAATAGAATTGATTTGCAGTTTATTCAGAAGAATTTTGCAATTATTAATCGAATTAATGCAGTGGAATTCAATCGAGATTTTAATTTAAGTAAGGAGTTTTCTAATCAAAATCAAACACGAATTCAATTTGTAACTGAAAATACATACAAAAATTTACAAGCACAATACAGCTTTAATTATTTAAATGAACAAACGATTTTTAGTGGAATTAAAAATGATATAAACCTTAATTATGACTTTAATTTTGCAAGATTAAACTCAGAAATATCTGTTTTAAATTCAGAAAATAATCAATACGAAAATCAAAATAAACAGAAAACAACTTTTGTGCGTTTTAACAATAACTTGGAAAAAGAAATTAAGAACCAAATTATAGGAATATCGTATCGAGGAGAAAAAAATACCTTTAAAGATACAAATACTAAAGAATTATCACAAGATAGTTTTAGTTGGAATGAGTTGAGTTTGTATAATAGAATTAAAGATTCAGCAAACTTTTATATTAATTCAAGGTTGTATGTAAGAAAAGATGATTCTGTTCGCCTAAATTCCATGAAAAGAATTAACACCACATTAGGAGGAGTTATCTCATCTCAATTGATTAAAAATAAAAACCAAAATTTGTTTACCGAATTGCATTACAGAAATGTGAATTACAATCAAGAAAACAAAGATGAAAACATACTTTTATCTACTACGTCTTGGAATAAAAAATGGATAAATCAAGCAATTCAAACGAATGTTTTGTACGAATTAGGAAGCGGTAAAGAAGCTCAAAGAGAGTTTTCGTACTTGAAAGTAACCGACGGACAAGGAGTTTATAAATGGACAGATTTTAACGAAAATGGAATTGAGGAATTAGATGAATTTGCAATAGCAGAATTTAATGATCTAGCAAGATACAACAGAGTTTTTACAGGAAATATTCGCTTTTTATTGATTAATAAGAATAAATTGAATTTGAGTTTGAATGTTTTTCCTAGCAAATTTTCTAAATCTAATGTTGATTTTTGGAAGAGAATAACATTCAGAAATTCATATCTTTTGGCGTCTTCATTTACGAAAAATAAATCCATAGAATTAAATCCGTTTAGAGAAGAAGATGTGCTATTTAGAAATAGTAGTTTTCTTTCGCATTTTGAGTTTAATCAGATAACAATTCATAAATGGAGTCTGAGTCTAAAATCGATGATTCAGCAAAACAGTCGTTTTTTATTTTTAGGATTAGAAACTCAGAAATTAAATTCAAAAGAAGCATCAGTGAACTATAAAGTTAAGCAAAATCATATTTTCACAACTTCTTATTCCGACGTAAAAAATAGTTCTGAATCGGAGAATTATTCGAATAGAAGATATAACGTAAATAATAAAATCTTTCAGTTTACGTATAATTATAAGATTAGTGATTCATTCCAAACTTCTTTTTATTATAAAAATCAAGATAAGAGGAATACGATTGGTAATGAGAGTTTAAAATGGAACGAACTGAATGCAGAACTTCGCTGGAATGATTCTAAAAATAAGAATACCAATATTTTACTTTCTACGTCGTATATAAAAAATGAATTTACAGGAAATTCGTATAGTTTGGTAGCAAACCAAATGTTGGAAGGATTAAGGTCAGGGAACTCTTTCCTTTGGACAGCTTCCATACAAAGAAATCTAACTTCGTATTTGCAACTGAATTTGAATTATCAAGGAAGAAAAACAGAGAATAACTCTGTAATTCATATAGGAAATGTTCAATTGCAAGCAAATTTATAGTGAGGTGATTAATTTAGAACTTAGTCATTATCATTAAGTATATTTTAATTGTAATTCAATATATTTGCCAAGAATTACAAATTGAAGTATTATTATGTACCGAACTCATACTTGTGGAGCATTAAATATCAAAAATTTAAAAGAATCAGTAACGTTAAGTGGTTGGATTCAAACGATAAGAGATAAAGGATTTATGATATACATAGATTTAAGAGATCGTTATGGAATTACACAGCTTATTTTAGATGAAACACGTACGCCAAAAGAATTGATGGAAAAGGCTCGAAAATTAGGACGAGAATTTGTGGTTCAGGTAAAGGGAGAAGTGATAGAGCGTGAAAGTAAAAATCCTAAGAATCCAACAGGAGAAATTGAGATTTTAGTTTCAGATATAACTACATTAAACACTTCACAAACTCCACCTTTTACTATAGAAGATAAAACCGATGGAGGAGAAGAATTACGAATGAAGTATCGATACTTAGATATTCGTAGAAATCCAGTAAAAAATAATTTGATTTTTAGAAGTAAGGTAGCTCAAATCATTAGAAACTATCTTTCTAGTGAAGAATTTATAGAGGTAGAAACTCCTTATTTAATTAAATCTACTCCCGAAGGTGCAAGGGACTTTGTGGTGCCAAGCAGAATGAATGAGAAGCAGTTTTATGCACTTCCGCAATCGCCTCAAACCTTCAAACAATTACTAATGGTAGGAGGTTTAGATAAGTACTTTCAAATTGTGAAATGTTTTAGAGATGAAGATTTACGAGCAGATAGACAACCTGAGTTTACGCAAGTAGATTGTGAAATGTCTTTTGTGGAGCAAGAAGATATACTAAATGTTTTCGAAAACCTAACCAAACATATTTTAAAAGAAATAAAAGGAATTGAAATTGATACGTTTCCAAGAATTACGTATGATTATGCAATGAAAACCTACGGAAATGACAAACCAGATATTCGGTTTGGTATGAAATTTCATGAGCTTAATGAATTAATGAAAGGCGAAGGTTTTCCTGTTTTTGACAATGCTGAACTCGTAGTTGGGATTAATGTTGAAAATTCAGCTAATTATACACGCAAGCAAATAGATGCTCTTACTAACTTTGTAAAAACGCCACAAGTAGGTGCAAGTGGTTTGGTATACATAAAATACAATGAGGATTCGTCTATTAAATCTTCGGTAGATAAATTTTATTCTCCAGAGAAATTAAAGCAAGTTTGTGATGAATTTAATGCTAATCCAGGAGATTTAATTTTGATTCTTTGTGGAGAAACAAACAAAGTTCGTACTCAACTTTCTATGCTTAGAATGGAATTAGCAGAGCAATTGAATTTAAGAAATCCAAAAGAATTTGCTCCTCTTTGGGTAGTTGATTTTCCTCTTTTGGAATGGGACGAAGAAACAAAAAGATACCACGCTATGCATCATCCGTTTACTGCTCCAAAACCTGAGGATATTTCTTTATTAACAGATAAACCCGAACAGGTGCGTGCCAATGCCTATGATTTAGTTTTAAATGGAAATGAAATCGGAGGAGGAAGTGTGCGTATTTACGATAAAGATATACAAGCTCAAATGTTTGATTTGCTTGGATTCTCTAAAGAAGAAGCAGAAAATCAGTTTGGTTTTTTAATGAATGCGTTTAAATACGGAGCACCTCCACATGCAGGAATTGCTTTTGGTTTCGATCGATTGGTTTCTATACTTGGTGGACAAGAAACCATCAGAGATTTTATCGCTTTTCCTAAAAATAATTCAGGAAGAGATGTTATGATTGATGCTCCTGCATACATAAGCGAAGAACAGCTAGAAGAACTTAATATAAAGTTGAAGTAATCTTGTTTAAAGGTAGATTAATTTGTTTTGTCTACCTTTAAAACGTTTCCGTATTTATATAGCTCTTTCACTTTTAGCTGTAGTATTTTTTTTATATTAAGTCTTATTTCATTTGCTATATGGTGTATAGGGCAAGGATTAGCATCACTACAATTGTCCAATCCTAAAAAACAACCTTCAACGGTAGCATCTGTTCCGCAATGTTTAAAAACGTCTTTTACAGTACTATTTTCATATTGTTCTTCAGTTAGATAAAAACCACCATTTCTGCCTTTTCCTGACGAAATAACTCCGTTTTTTGCAAGAGATTGTAATGTTTTAGAAGTAAATGCTACAGGAGCTCCTATTTTTTTGGATATTTCTTCTATTCCTATTTTTTCTTTTTTCTCTGCTAGGATTACACATGATTTAATTGCATACTGAAAAGTGTTTGTAAATATCATTATTTGAGTTTAAAATGTGGAGAAAATTTTATTCCAATCCATGTCCAAGCTTGATATTTATTTGGGTTTAAAACATTTTTTAATTTTTCCATACTATTCGATGCTAACATTTGGGAGTATCCTGCATTAAGCTGAAACTGTTTTGAAATACTTTTAGCATAAACCACATCAAATTCTGTGCCTAAGTAATTATCATCATTGTTAGAGATTCTTTGATTTGTGCTGAAATAGTGAGCATTTACATTTATATTATCAGATTTGCTTAATTTTATTTTATTTAACAAGTAAAAATCATTGAGTCCTACACTATTAAAATGATTACCAACATAAAAATAATCCATAAAACCGTTAAATTTATGATTTGTTCCATACAAAGGACTAAATGAATTGTTTGTAGAGGCATCTTTATTGTATTTTGTTCCTGATAAAATCTCACCTCCTAAAGTAGTATTCCAATAAGGAGTAGCTTTAATGTTTAAATTTAAGCTCGCTTCGTATGCATTTTTTGTTTGGTTAGATGTATTGGTTCCAAATTGATAATACACAGATGAGTTTAAATTTATTTTATCACTAATCGATTTTTTTAAATTAAACCCAACAGTTGCTAAGGAATTATAAGTTCCGCTAGTGTTCTGAACTACGTTGTTTGCTCCAATAATAGAAAAGTTAAAGTTAGTATTAGGTGCTATTTGGTAATGTATGATTTGTAAACTTTTAGTACGTTCACCTCCGTCTAACACATCGTAAATATTGGAAGAGGTATTGGTATCATTATTATACGTGGCTGTTGCTTCTAATTTTCCACCATTATTAAAAGAGAAAATCATTTTTAGAGCATCAAAACTTCTTGCTTGCATTGCCCAATCAGTTTCCCCAAATAGTCTTTCGTTGTCGTACGATAAAGGTTGTCTACCGATTTTGGTTGATATGTTTTTATTAAAGTCGTATTTCGCCCATGCTTCAAATATAGCTAGCTTTGATTTTTCGGATAAACTTTCATCTTGTCCCCAAATTCGCACATCTTGAGCAGATACCTTTATTTGTAATTTATCGTAAAAATAATCAAATCCTATTCGAGCTCTGTTGTATACATTGGTTTCTGGTTTTACTCCAGAAGGAATTAGGGTTTTGTATCCATGATTAAATTCTGGTCTTGTTCTTAGGTCAAAATTCATTTTTAAGCTATCCACTTGACTGTTAGATAAATTATAAATCAATATGGAAAAAATAATTGCAAGTAATTGTTTGTGTAGTTTCATAATAATAGAGTATTTATTTTAACTAGGTCTTTCACAACCTTTTCTAGTGTAGTAATACCAATTAATAATTGTAGCCAATACGCAGGTAATTAATATAAACCAAAAGAATAATTCTGAATTCCCTGATATTTTGTTGGATTCACTAATGAGTACATTATAAACAAAAGGTCCAAAAGCAGCAATTGCAGCCGTCCAACCAATGACACCAGCAGCTTTTCTAGGAGATTCAGAAAAGATAATAGGGAATTGTCTAAATGTGGCAGCGTTTCCTACTCCTGTAAAGAAGAAAATTACCATTACTACACCAACAAATAAAGGGAATTGATCCATTGATGTAGGTGTAAGTAATCCTAAAAATATAAGTAATCCAAAGCAAATAATTAAAGAGATTCCAGTAATTTGAGTTAGTATTGCACCTCCTGTTTTGTCTGCAATCTTTCCAAAAATAACTCGTACAGCAGAACCGATAAGTGGACCATAAAAAGCGTATTTTAAAGGGTCTGGTGCATTAGGGAAATCGCCATACAAAGTTTTTATAAGCATTGGAAAAGCAGCCGCCATTCCAGCAAAAACACCAAAAGTCATAAAATAAGTAAGTGTACAAAACCAGGTGTGTTTATCTGAGAAAATATCCAATTGTTCTCGGAATGAAGCCTTTACAGGAATGCTTTTAAGCGAAATCCATGCCCAAATACCTATTATTAGTAAAGGAATAACATAAATTAAAGCTATATTTTGTAAGTAAATTTCTTGTCCAGTATCTTGAATTATTTGTCCTCCGCCAGCAAAAGAAAATATACTTAATGACAATATTAAAGGAGAAAATAATTGAACAAGACTCACTCCAAAATTTCCTATACCTGCTTGTATACCTAATGCTGTTCCCATTAATTTTTTAGGAAAAAATAAACTCGTACTAGGCATATAAGAAGAAAAATCTCCTCCTCCTAATCCCAGTAGAAATGCTATTAACAAGAAATATTCAAACGATGTATTTAAATCTGTAATTGCAAACCCCAGCATTAGTAGAGGTATTATTTTTATAAGTGTAGTGAAAGCGATAGTGTCTCTTGTTCCAAAAATTGGAATTAAAAAGGTGTTTAATATTCTAAAAAGTCCACCTGCAAGCCCAGGCATTGCTGCCATCCAAAATAATTGTTCCGTAGTGAATGTAAATCCTATATGTGGTAACTTTATTACTACAACACTAAATAAAAACCATGTAACAAAAGAAAATACCAGTGCTATTGTTGTAATTGTGAGGGTTTTCCACGCAATTGGTTTTGCTGTAGAATTCCAATATTGCTCATCATTTGGATTGTAATTGTTTAGCCATTTTCCCATAATTTTATGTATTTAATTTGTATAATCAATTTTAGTTTTTAAATCCAAAGATTCTTGATTAAGCATTTTTCGAATAACCGAATTCATCCAGTACAGGGAAATTCCCGATATTACGAATACAAAAAACCAAGAGCTTGTCCATAAACCCGAGTAATCGAGAAGGTATCCAAATAAGATAGGACCTATAAAACCACCCAATCCACCTATTAATCCTACCATTCCTCCAACTACGCCTACTTTTCCTGGAAAGTATTCTGGAATATGTTTGTATACAGCTGCTTTTCCAATTCCCCACACCATACCTAGTAGAATCACTAAAATGCTAAAAACCCAAATGTTAGCTTCAAATTGTATTAAAGTAACTCCTTGTGCAATTAATTCTTTTTTATTTATTTTTTGATTTTGTTCTACTACGGATTCTTGCCAAGTATAGCTTTTAGGGAAAATTCCCTTATGAGGTGTAATGTTTGGCTTTTCAACTAATTCAATTTTACTATTATCTAAGGTTATTGTATTTTGAGTTACATTTCTTACCGTAGTTGCTTTTTGTGCTACAATTCCTTTTCCTGGTGTAATAATATCCATTTTAGGAAGCATTAATAATCCTCCAATTACGAGAGATGAGATTAATACCCAATACATTACTTTTCTTGCTCCAAATTTATCGGATAAGTATCCTCCAAAAGCACGTATTAAACCACTTGGCATACTAAATAGGGAAACTAAAAGACCACCCAAAACCAAAGAAGTTTTGTATACATTTACATAGTAAGGAAGTAACCATTGAGAAAAAGCTACAAATAATCCAAAAACTAAAAAATAATACAAGCCAAATCTCCATACTCTAGTAGACTTTAATGGAGAAAGTAGCGTTTGTAAGTTTTTTTCTTCTTGACTAGGGATTTTGTTTTTTGTAAAAGTTATAAACAGTATTCCCATTATTAAAAGGGAAACTCCATATATGACAGGTAGCAACCGCCATCCATTTTCTTGATTGTTTTCAGATAAAAAATTTAATATGCTGGGAGCTAGTAATGTTGTTATTGCAGCTCCAGCATTTCCCATTCCAAATATACCTAATGCTCTTCCTTGCCATTCTTTTGGATACCATGCAGATGTATAAGTTACTCCTACTGAAAAACTAGCACCTACCAAACCAAACAATAAACTTAATGTAAAATATCCCCAGTATGAATCGACAAAATACATTAAAAATAATGGTAAAGAACTTAAAATTAATAAACTGGAAAATACAGGTTTCCCTCCGTACTTGTCAGTTAGAATCCCCAAAGGAAGTCTGGTAATTGCACCAGTTAAGATAGGTACTCCCATTAACCAACCTGCTTCAACAATGCTCCAATTATATATATTGTTATCTACTAAGTAGGTTACCAGTACTCCATTCATTGTCCAACATGCGAAGCAGATAGTAAAAGCCAAAGTATTTAGAGTTAGAATTTTGTGAGAATTTGATAAGGATACTGATTTATTCATAACCCAAAAGTTTACTAATTCGTATTTTTTTGCAAAGTTAAAAATTAATCGGACATTTATATCTTAATTTAATTATTTTTTTTACCTTTGAAAAAAATAAAAAATATATGTTGAGTTGGGTTGATAAACGAGCTTTTAGTGTAGCTGTGGTTGTAGTTCTATCTACCATTTTTTTAGTTTATATAGGTTCTAGAGATTTGCAGAATTATGATGCGGCACTAGTGGCGTATTTGTTCGGTACTTTATTTGCTGTATTTGGAGTTGCATATCGTTATACAGTATGGATTCTAAGGCCTCCTACAAAAAAGTATTTTAAAACAACATTGAGTTTAATTTTTAGTAGAGAAGGAGTCCAAAAAATAGCATTTATAGTCAAAGATTTTTTCAATAATATTCTATTTCAGAGGTTTATATTTCAGCGAAGTAAAAAGCGAGGATTAGCTCATTTCGCAATGGCATTTGGTTGTACTATGGCATTCGCTATCACAGTTCCACTAACTTTTGGTTGGATTCATTTTGAGTTACTTCCTTCTTCAGGATTAGATCCACAAGTAGAAAACATTTATATAGCTCATTTTTTTGGATTCCCAGTTGCTGAATTTCCAGTACATTCTATTATGGGATTTTTTGCGTTCACGGCACTAAATTGGTTTGCAATATTAGTGATTGTGGGAGCAACCTACTTTTTGCAAAAAAGATTAAAAACACCGGGTTTAATTGCTACACAAACATTTGACGGAGATATCTTACCATTAATTTTACTGATTTTTGTATCCTTAACGGGAATAGGACTTACTTTAAATTATAAGTTTATGGAAGGTCGTGCATTTGAATTTATGGCGGTTACTCATGCTTTCTTTGTTATTATATTTTTAATATGGATTCCTTTCGGGAAATTTTTTCATATCATACAAAGACCTGCTCAAGTTGGTGCTCATTTATATAAAGTTATTGGAGAATCCAAAGGAATGCAAGTATGTAAGAAAACAGGAAAGGAGTATACTACAAAACTTCATGTAGCGGATTTGAAGTATGTAACGAAAGAACTTGGATTTAAGTTAGAGAATAAAGAAGGAGATAGTATATTAAATTACAGTCCTGAAGGTAAACGAAATCTTCTTGCAAACGCTCACCTAAAAGCAAGGACTGAAAACGGAAAATACTTTGGTTAACAATACAAATAAAAATTATGGCAAAATTACCTGTTGATGCTGAAAAAATAATAGAACAATTTGGTCCTAGCTTACATTTTAACAAGCCTGAAGGCATACAAGGGAAAGATGAACCCGATAAAATTGTAAAAACACATTGCTGTTTTTGTGGTATGCAATGCGGTATTAAATTACTTGCTAAAAATGATAAAGTAGTAGGTTTTGAACCTTGGGAAGAGTTTCCGTTCAATCATGGAAGACTCTGCCCAAAAGGAGTTTTGCGTTATATGCAAGACAATCATCAAGACAGACTTTTGAATCCCATTGTAAGAAAAGAAAATGTTGGTTTTGAAAATACATCATGGGATAATGCAATGGATAAAACCGTTTCTGAAATAAAAAGAATTCAAGAAAAATACGGAAAAGATTCCTTTGCTATGCTTTCTGGAGTTTCTTTGTCAAACGAAAAAAGTTACATGATAGGAAAATTTGCTAGAGTTGCTCTGCAAACAAAAAACCTAGATTATAATGGAAGACTCTGTATGGTAAGTGCTGGAGCAGGAAACAAAAAAGCTTTTGGTTTAGATCGTACGTCAAATAATTATGAAGATTTAGAAAAAGCAGAAGTAATCATTGTAGCAGGTGCAAATGTTAGTGAAACATTTCCTACGCTTACCTATTGGCTTTGGAGAGCGAGAGATAATGGTGCAAAACTGATAGTAGTAGACCCTCGTATGATTCCTTTAGCAAGAACTGCTGATATACATTTGGATTTAAGACCAGGAACAGACTCAGCTTTATACGGAACAATGTTAAACTATTTGGTGCAAAATGATATGTTAGACCATGAATTTATCAATAATTATACCTCTGGTTTTCAGGAAACTATAGATTCTGTAAAAGAATATTCTTTAGAATGGTGCGAGGAAATTACAGGAATAGATAAACAAAAGATAAAGGAAACTGCTGAGCTTTGGGGAAAAGCAAAAACTAGTTTTTTATTGCATGCAAGAGGTATTGAACATCATACAAAAGGTGTAGATAATGTGTTGGGTTGTATTAATTTAGTTTTAGCAACAGGTAGGATTGGCAAACCTTATTGTGGATATGGTACCATTACAGGACAAGGTAACGGACAAGGTGGAAGAGAGCATGGTCACAAGTGCGACCAATTACCAGGAAATAGAGATATAGAAAATAGCGAGCATAGAAAATATATAGCTGATGTTTGGGGAATTAATGAAGAAGATTTACCTAGAAAAGGATTATCTGCATATGAGATTATTGAAGCGATTCATAGAGGAGAAATAAAAGGATTATTAAGTATTTGTTTTAATCCGTTAGTATCTCTTCCTAACAATAATTATGTAAGGGAAGCTCTTGAAAAACTAGAATTTTATGCAGGAATAGATTTCTTTTTAAGTGAAACTTTAAGGTATGCTGATGTGGTTTTCCCAGGTTCACTACAAGAGGAAGAAGAAGGTACAGTTACCACCGCAGAAGGTAGAGTAGTGCGAATAAGAAAAGTAGTTTCTCCACCTAAAAATGCTAGGGAAGATACCAAGATAATCACAGAATTAGCAGAAAGGTTAGGTGTTAAAGATAAATTTAATTATTCATCGAGTGAAGATATTTTTAATGAACTAAGAGTTGCTTCTAAAGGAGGTACAGCAGACTACTATGGAATTACTTATGAGAAATTAGAAGAAAACTTTGGGGTTTTTTGGCCTTGCCCTGATTTAGATCATCCAGGAACTCCAAGGTTATGGGAGGATAAAAAATTTAAAACACCTGATGGAAAAGCTCATTTTAATCCTGCTCCGTATAGATTGAGTGCAGATACTATAGATGATGAATTTCCAATTTTATTAACAACAGGTAGAGTTGTTTCGCAGTATTTAAGTGGAACTCAAACTCGAAGAATAGGAAAACTTGTGAAACAATTTCCTGAACCATTACTAGAAATCCACCCAGTATTAGCAAAAAAATACGATATAAAACAAGATGAATTAGTTAAGGTAACTACAAAAAGAGCAAGTGCAGAATTTATAGCTAACATTGTAGAAACAATACGAGAAGATACTGTTTTTATTCCTTATCATTGGCCGGGGAAAAAATCAGCAAACCAACTAACAGGAGGACACCTCGACCCAATTTCTAAAATTCCAGAATTCAAAGTTAGTGCGTGCAGTTTGCAGCCGTTAGGAGTCATAAAAAAAGTAGATATAAACTTAGATAGTTACAAGTCAATCTAAAATAAACTATAGGAATGTCGCAATATTATAATTTAGAGCAAGAGTTTTTTGTGGATATGCAACGTTGCATTGGTTGTAAATCCTGTGAAGCTGCTTGTGCAGAGTGTGAAACCAATGGAAACGAAGCAATGATACATGTGAATTATGTAGATAGAGCTCAGTCAGTACAAACAACGGTTCAAGTGTGTATGCATTGTGAAGATCCAGTATGTGCAAATGTTTGTCCTGCCGATGCTATTACTAAAGATGAGTTTGGAATAGTGCATTCTGCTAATACATCGAGATGTATCGGATGTTCTAACTGTGTAATGGCATGTCCTTTTGGTGTGCCAAAAAAAATAGAAGAATACGATTTGATGATGAAATGCAACATGTGTTATGATAGAACGAGTGCAGGTAAAAGACCAATGTGTGCTACTGTTTGCCCTAGTGGAGCTTTATTTTACGGAACAAAACAAGAAATGGAAAAAATGAGACCAAATAGTACTCCTGTAAATCGTTTTATTTTTGGAGAAGAAATAATAAATACCAAAGTAAACATAATGATGCCTAAAGGAAGCACAGAATTAAAAGTTTTATAAAATGGAAGATAACAATCAAAAATGGAAAGAAGATTTTCCAATTAATCGTCAACAAGCAAATCAGGTAAGTAGACGTGATTTTGCTAAATTATTGGCTTTTGTTTCTGGAGGAATGGCAATGGGAAATGGAATCATTGCAGCTAAATCGTTATTAGAAAAGCCTGAAAAAGGTCATAAAAGAGAATTAATATGCGATGTGAAAGATATTCCAGTAGGAGGAACGAAATCATTTACATTGTCAGGAGGTAAAATTCCGTATATTTTAGTTCATACAGAAGAAGGAAGTTTTTTTTCGTATGAACAAAAATGCACTCACTTATCTTGTGCCGTATACTACAAACCAGGTACAGGAAAAATAGAATGTCCTTGTCACCAAGGTTATTTTGATGTGAAAACAGGAAATGTTTTACAAGGTCCTCCACCACGACCGCTAAAAAGACTAGATGTCATCGTAGAAGAAGATAAAATTTATGTACAATCACCAAAAGAAGAAACCGCATGAGTAATTTTAGAAGAGGACAAGAAATGATGCATCCAAATAAAAGGAATATGATTATGTCAACGCTTATAGTCGTATTGCTTTGTAATTTATTGATTCAGATTTGGTTGTTGTATACAGCTTTAAATAATGCATTAGAAGGAAACACGCATATTGCAGTTGTTACTTTTATTGTATCTTTGGTTTTATTTGTTGCAGGTGTTGTGTGGCTTTATTTTTTACCTAAAAATGTGAAATGAAACTATAATGTTAATCGATCGATTTAATCGGAAACATAATTATTTAAGGATATCAATAACTGATTCTTGTAATTTCAGGTGTAGTTATTGTATTCCCAACGAAGATGTTCACTTTTTTTCTCAGAAAAAGTTAATGACTCCTAATGAGGTTTTTGAAATTTCAAAAATATTTGTAAACCTAGGAGTTATAAAAATTAGATTAACAGGAGGAGAACCTCTAATGAGAAAGGATTTTCCTGAAATAATAACCAAATTAGCGTCTTTACCAGTAGAACTTACTCTTACCTCAAATGGATACTTTTTAGATAAATATATAGGAGAGTTAGTATCCAGTAATGTGAAATCCATTAACATAAGTCTTGATACGTTAAATCACGAAAATTTTAATACTATCGTAAAAAGAAATTATTTTCAAAAGGTTTGGGATAATGTCTTACTTTGTATTTCTAAAGGAATACGTGTAAAAATAAATACAGTGGTTATGAATCATGTAAATCATCATGAAGTTTTTGACTTTGTTGATATTACAAAAGAGTTGCCAATTCATCAGCGTTTTATAGAATTTATGCCTTTCGATAGCAATAATTGGGGGAAAGAAAAAGTAATACCTAATCATGTTCTTATAGAAAAAATTAAAAAACAATATCCATTATTTAAGTTGTCAGATAGAGCAGGAGATACCGACACTAAATACGGGATTTCTGGGCATAAAGGTACTATTGCTTTTATATCTTCGTTAAGTAATTCGTTTTGTTCTACATGTAACCGAATCAGAATTACAGCAGATGGAAAAATAAAAAATTGTTTATTTGGAAAAGACGAATTTAATATCCTTAAACCATTAAGAGAAAAAAAAGATATAGTTTCAATAATTCATCAAGCGATTAACAAAAAACATGAAGCATTAGGAGGTCAGTTTACAGATTATAAAAAACTACAACCATCTTCTTTAGTTAATAGAAGTATGATAAAAATAGGAGGATAATAATTATGATTTCAGTTCAAGATGCCATCAAAAAAATAAATGATAATACAATAACGCTTGGAAGTGTTTCCACTCCTTTAGTTGATTCATTAAATCATTTTTCTTCTGAGGATTTATACGCACCTATAGACGTTCCTCCGTTTGATAATTCAGCTATGGACGGATATTGTTTTAGATTCCAAGATTACCTAGAAAACCAAAGTTTACAAATAGAAGGAGAAATACCTGCTGGAAACTACATAAACAAAGAAATCCAAAAAGGAAAAGCATATAGGATTTTTACGGGAGCACCTGTTATTTTAGGTGCAGACACTGTGGTAATGCAAGAAAAATGCATTGTTGAAAACAATATGTTGACTTTCTCCGAAAAAATAAAGCAAGGAGATAACATTAGAGGAAAAGGAAGTCAAACCCAAAAAGGAGAGAAAATTTTAGAGGAAAATACGCAAATTACACCTTCCATAATCTCATTTTTGGCAACTTTTGGCATCAAGAATTTAAAGGTATACAAAAAGCCAACAATTGGAATTTTAGTCACAGGAAATGAATTAGTACGTGCTGGAAACCAACTTGATAATGGAAAAATATACGAAAGCAATTCTATTGCTTTAATGGCACATCTAAAAAATAAAAATTATGAGATTTCTTATCTAGACTTTGTAGAAGATAATGAAAGTGAAGTAGAAAAAAAAGTAAAGGAAGGTATAGATAATTGTAATGTTCTTCTTATAACAGGAGGTATTTCAGTAGGAAATTACGACTTCGTTAGAAACTCACTCGAAGAAAATAAAGTAGAAGAGATTTTTTATAAGGTAAAACAAAAACCAGGAAAACCTCTGTATTTTGGACGAAAAAAAGATAAATTTATTTTTGGATTGCCAGGAAATCCAGCAGCTGTAGTTACCTGTTTTAATGTTTACGTAGAGTATTTTTTAAGGCAATTATCAGGAAGTAAAGAATTTATATTTACTGAAAAAGCAACCTTAGATTCTGATTTCTATAAAAAAACGAATCAGTTGACGTATTTCTTTAAAGCTAAAGTAAGTCAAAATCAACTTCAAATTCTGCAAAATCAACTTTCGTATCAGATGGATTCATTCGCCAAAGCAAATGCTATCGTTTATCTTCCTGAAAGCCAAACAGAATTCAAAGAAGGAGAGCAACTGTATTACATAAAAAATACATAGACACAATGGATACAACTGTTTTTTGTTTACTACTTTTGGTATTGTCTTTTTTATACTCTTCCGTAGGACACGGAGGAGCCAGTGGATACATTGCATTAATGGTTATCTTTGGGTTTAATACTTCGCTCATAAAAGTGAATGCATTGCTTTTGAATATTATCGTTTCTAGTATTGCATTTTATAATTTTTACAATAAAAAACAATTTAATTATAAACTTATAGGATATTTGTTGATTGCCTCTATTCCCATGGCATTTTTAGGAGGAACTCTGACGATTGAGTCGAAATTATACAAAGTACTTTTAGGGATTGTTTTGCTTTTTCCTGTGGCAAGATTGTTTAATATTTTTCCGTATCGTATAAATATGAAAATTATGCCAACTATACCAATTTTACTGCTTACAGGAGGAATTATTGGTTTTGCGAGTGGTTTATTAGGAATAGGAGGAGGAATTATTCTATCTCCCATTATACTTTTATTAGGTTGGGCGGATATTAAGGAAACCGCAGCAATGAGTGCGTTATTTATATTTTTGAATTCCATTTTTGGATTGATTGGTCAGTCAACTAATGGTATAGAAATTCATCAAGAAATTATCTTATTTGCAGGAATCGTTATTTGTGGTGGATTTATAGGTTCTTATTGGGCAAGTAATGTGAAAAATAAATACGTTCTAAAAAGAGTTTTAGCAAGTGTATTATTAATTGCTTGCTATAAATTGTTTTTCAGTTGATAGTGGTATATTAGTCGTAAATAAACTTTTATGTTCGATTAAGATTAAAGTTGAAAAAAATGAAAAAACAAATAAATGTATTTGGTAAGCTTACAGATATAGTTGAAAATGAAGTGGAGATTAATTTTCCATTAACAGTCGTAGAATTAAAAAATAGATTAACAGAGGTTTATCCTAAATTAAAAGATTTTAAATACAAAATCATAATTAATCAGAACTTTGTGTATGATGATAATGATTGTATAGAAAGTTCTGACGATATTTCATTAATGCCTCCATTTTCTGGTGGTTAATTCTTTCTATATGAACTTTTCAAGATATCATAGACAATTATTATTACCTGATTTTGATGAATCTGCACAAACTAAATTAAAAGAGTCTACTGTTTTAGTTGTAGGAGCAGGAGGACTTGCATGTTCTTTATTGCAATATTTGGTAGCTAGTGGAATCGGAAACATAACTATTATAGATGGAGATAAAGTAGAGCTGTCGAATTTACATCGTCAAGTTTTATATGATGAAAACGATTTGTTAAATTACAAAGCGGAAGTAGCTAAAAGAAAATTAGAAAAGCAAAATAGCGAAGTCAAAATACTTGGAATATGCGAATATTTTTCAAAAGTAAATGGATTTGAGCTTGTTAGAAATCATGATTTGGTGGTAGATACAACAGATAATTTAGAAACCAAATACTTGATAAACGATATTTGTTATCTGTATAAAAAGCCTTTAATTTTTGGTGCAATATTTCAGTACGAAGGACAAGTAAGTACATTTCATTATCCAAATAAAGATGGTGTTTCATACAATTACCGAGACATTTTCCCTGAAATACCAAACGACGGAGAAATATCCAACTGCTCAGAATCTGGAGTTTTAGCTCCCATAGTTGGTATAATTAGTATGATACAAGCTTCGGAAGTAATTAATTGTATTACTAAAATTAATTTTCCTTTAGCAGGAAAATTATATGTTTTTAGTCTTAGAAATTATTTAAGTGCTACGTATAATATTGCTAAAAATAATTCTGTATTCTTACCCAATCAAGAGCAAGATATTTATAATGAAGAGTATGTACTTAAATGCAGTAATTTTGAGTATAAAGAGATTAAAACAAAAGAAGACTTTGATAAAATAATTTCTTTAGAAAGTACTTGTTTGATTGATGTGCGAAATTTAGAAGAATTACCAAGGTTGAAAAATAAAAACCTTATCGAAAAAAACAGTACAGAGATAGAAAATATAGATATTTCTGATTTTAAAAATATAATTGTTGTTTGTCAATCGGGAATAAGAAGTAAAAAAGTAATTGAAAAGCTAACTAAAAAATTTCCATTAAAGAAGTATTACAATATTTACAACGGAATAAAAACAATATATGAGTAAAAATATTTTTATAGAAGGAGCAATAAGTTCAGAGAAGATTGCAACTTCCATAGCAAATCATCAAAAGAAAACAAACATAGGCGGACATAGTATTTTTTTAGGTCAAGTACGTGCAGATCATATAGATAACAATGTAGTCGCTGGTATTGAATATACTGCTCATGTAGAAATGGCAAATACCATAGCTCATAAAATTAGAGAGGAGATTTTTGCTAAATATAATTTAACCTGCATGCATGTATACCATAGTTTAGGAATAGTGAACTCAGGAGAAATTTGTTTGTTTGTTTTTACGTCGTCTGCTCATCGCAAGCCAGCAATTGATGCTTGTGAAGAATTGGTGGAAAGAATAAAAAAAGAACTTCCTATTTGGGGAAAGGAATTGTTTTCTAATCAAGAATACAGGTGGAAAGAAAATAAATTAGCTGATGAATAAGCTAAACTAGAAAATAAAAAAGCCTATACTCATTACGAATATAGACTTTTGGATTTGTCCTTTTTATGTTTAGTAAGCTAAATTTACTTTTACTTCAAATTCGTCATCAATTGTTTTATCTCCTAAATCATCGAAGAAACTTCCTGAACCGTATTTAATTCCGTATTTTGTTCTATCAATTTTAAATGAAGTAGTTGCAGTATCTTTTTCAGACATATCTAGAATAAATTTCACAGGTTTTGTTGTGTTTTTTATCTTTAGGTTTGCAGTAATTTCATAATTTCCGTTTTCTAGCAATTTGATTTTACGGAAGCTGATTTTTGCTACTGGGAATTTATCAACACCAAAGAAATCATCGGCTTTTAAGTGTCCATCTAATTTTTGTTTATGCTCTCCTTGTAAATCAAGTGTGTTAATCGTGTTCATATCTACTTCGAAATAACCGCCGATTAGTATTCCTCCTTTACTGAATTTTAATAATCCTGATTTGAATTGAATATCACCGTTGTGCTGTCCAGTTACTTTTTTTCCTGTCCATTCAATAGAACTTTTTTTCACATCAATCTGTTTAGATTGAGCATAACTTAAACTAACTGCACACAAGGTAACTAACGATAAAAATAATGTTTTGATTTTCATATAAATAATTTTAAAAATTTAATTTCTGTAAAATTAATTGCTTTTGAAGTATCCCGCATTGACGTACATCAATTTAGGAGCATACCAACTAATGTTGCCGATAAAATTGAAGCTAATGCTCCTGCAATCATTGCTTTAATTCCAAGTTTAGAAAGGTTGGTTCGTTGATTAGGAGCAAGACTTCCTATTCCTCCTACTTGAATTCCTATTGAAGCGAAGTTTGCAAAACCACACAACATATACGTTGCCATTAGCACCGATTTCTGATAAGTAAAGTGTACAGGATTAGTAAGTGTTTTTAATTTTGCTAGCTCTATATATGCTACAAATTCACTTGCAACAAGCTTTATTCCGAGCAGTTGTCCCATCAGTTTTGAATCATCAGAAGCAACGCCAATTGCATACATAAGAGGAGAAAATACCGTTCCTAAAATGTATTCCAAAGAAAGAGTACGATACATTCCATTGGTTTTAATGTATATAAGCTCATTTAGAGTATAATAACTTTCAGAAAATTGAATTCCTCCCACAAATCCCATAGTATAATTAATGAGAGCAATCATAGAGATAAATACCAATAGCATTGCGGCAACGTTTACGGCAAGTTTTAATCCGTCACTAGTTCCAATTGATAATACTTCTATTAAGTTACTTCCGATATCTTGTTTGCTTACCTTTAACTCTTTGTTTATTGTTCCATCTTGAGGGAAGATGATTTTTGCAATAACTATTGCTCCAGGAGCTGCCATTACCGATGCCGTTAGTAAATGTTGTGCATAAAATTGTTGAAGAGAAACATCACTTCCTCCAAGAAAACTAATATAAGCTGCTAATACACTTCCTGCTACAGTTGCCATTCCCGCAGACATTACTAAAAATAATTCCGAAGCAGACATATCTTTTAGGTAGGATTTTATCATTAAAGGAGCTTCTGTTTGTCCTAAAAATATATTACCAGAAACTGCTAAACTTTCTGTTCCCGATATTTTTAAAAACTTACCTAAAACTTTGGCAAATGATTTTACAAAAAATTGAATAACACCTAAATAAAACAAAACTGAAGTAAGAGCAGAGAAAAATATAATTATAGGAAGTACCTGAAAAGCAAAAATAAATCCATAAGATTTGGTGTTCATTAAATCTCCTAATAAGAAAACACTTCCTTTTTCCGTGAAACTTAAAATCTTTGTGAATATCTTTCCTCCTAGTTGGAATAATTCCCGAACAAATCCAAAGTTAAAATTATACCCAAAAGCGGAAAATCCTATATTTTTTCCTTGTAGGATTAAAACAGCTAAAACGAATTGAAGCAAAATTCCTATTCCTACTAATTTCCAGTTTATTTTTTTTCGATTATTACTTAGTAAAACAGCAATCACTAGTATTGTTAGTATTCCGATTACACCTCTAAAAATCCCTTCCCAAGATAACGATTCAGAAACAGGTATGTATTGATTAGAAGTAAGAATTAAACCAAAAGATAGAGGCATTTTGTTGCTATTTTCGATTATCTATTTCATCGCGTATATGTGCAGCAGTTTCATAATCCTCATCACGAATAGCTTCGTTGAGTTTATTTTCAAGCTCTTCTAGTGTATAGTCCGAAAACATATTTAGTTGAGATAGTTCCTCTTCCAACCGAGTTTCTAAATCCTTTATGGATTCTTTTGGTTTTGTGTCATTCGGTGTACCTACTTCGAGTATTACGCCTGCACTATCCAATACCATTTTATTTGTATAAATAGGAGCATGAAAACGAATAGCTAACGCAATTGCATCAGAGGTTCTAGAATCCAATACTTTTTCTTCGCCTTGTGTGTTTTCAAAATACATATCAGAATAAAATATACCTTCTTCTAACTTATATATAATTACGTATTTCAAGTTTAGATGGTACATTCTGCCAAGAGTTACAAATAAATCATGCGTTACAGGACGCTTAGTAATCAAATCACTTTCCAAAGCCAAGGCAATGGATTGTGCTTCGTAACTTCCTATAATGATAGGTAGTTTGCGAACACCTGATTCTTCTTCTAGAATCAAAGCGTAAGATCCCGTTTGAGTCTGACTGTAAGAAATACCTTTTATGTTTAATTGAATCAAATCCATAAAACTACCTATAATAGTTACCAAAAGTACTAAAAATCAACTTGCTTACAAAAAGATGATGTTATAGAAAATTACCAATGATAAAATAAAGTCGGGATGACAGGACTTGAACCTGCGACCACACGCCCCCCAAGAAGTTCTTTTATTTTTTATTACAAGTAATTGTTTCATTAATAACTATTTATATTTTTTTAATATATTTAATTTTTTTAGGTGTCGGTAATAAAAATCTTAAAGTATCTTTATTTCAATTGTTTTGGTGTTTAAAAATATATTTTTTTCTATGCCGAAAATTCAGTTTGCATTCACTTCATACTCTTTACATATTTTCAATATGCTCAGCTCTGAGGCCGACATAAAATTTTAATTCTTATTTCCAGTCCAAGTACCGTAGTATTTTGTGTTTATGAGGTTTTTCCACGATCCAGAAGCCGATTTGTCAGAGTTAAACTTACCTTTGAATTCGCCTACTTTGACATCACTCTCTCCATATGCACCAATAACAACATTTCCATCTTTATCTATACTTCCTTTAGCTTGCCAAGTTTCATCAAAAGGGGCAGAATAAGAAGTTCCATTTATAACATTATCAGAATTGACAGTCATACTCCAAGTTCCGTTGTCATTAGTTCCTGTATATGTTCCCGACCAAGTGCCTTGAAAGTTAGTATTAGAAGATGAGGTGTCGTCATCTGAACTACTACAACCAATTAAACTGAATGATACGAGTAGTGTTAAAATTATTTGTTTCATTTTATTAATTCTATATTTTTTAATTTATCACTGTAAACAAAACCTTTTATAGATTTATCTTTTGTCATAATATGTAAATATTCATAATACTTCATTTTACTCATATCAAAAGAGTCTATTATGAATACGGGTGTATTATCTTTTAATTCTGCAACTTGACTACCGTATTCCCCTGGAATATTCCAAATTACTATGGATTTTGGGTGATAATTTTTACTAATATTTGTATTTATCAAAGCCTTTGCAAAAGGATTATTTTCTTTAAAATCCTTTTTTATGCTATCTATTTTGTTTTGTTCGTCAATTCTCTTAAAATCAGCATACATAGAGTCTAAATCCCCATTGTAAAACTCATCAGCAATCTTTTGTTCTTCTGATTTTTGAGAGCATGATAAAACAAAAATTATTAGAGTAAATAGTATATTTCTCATTTTCTTTATGATTATAATCTTAAATTTCTTCTTTATTACTCATCTAAATCTTTAATTACAAATACTACTTTATACAATTTTCGTAACATTTTCTTAGGTATTGGTTTGTCGGGATGACAGGACTTGAACCTGCGACCACACGCCCCCCAGACGTGTACTCTACCACCTGAGCTACATCCCGATTGATTTGCAAATTTAACAAAAATATGATAGTTAAAAATAAATACTCAAACAGTTTTTTAAAGTGTGCGTAATTTAAGTAAATTTGTATCAGCAAATGGAGTAGTATCCATCTTTAAGATAAATTAAAAAATATGAAAAACAGTGTGCTTTTAATGGTTTTATTCTTGGTATCGTGTTATCCTAATGATAGTTATAATTCAAATAAATCAACACAAAAGCTAATTCATAAAATTACGATTAAGTCAGATTTAGATGCTTCAAAAAATCAAATATTAGAATTCGTATACGATGAAAATAAAAACGTAGTTCAAATAAACTCATCAAATGGAAATGATTTTAAATTCAAATACCAAGGAAATCAGCTTGTAGAAATTAAAAAAAATACAGAAGTTACAGAAGTGTTTTACAATTCGGATACTTTATCACGTGTTAAAACTACTTATATGGAGAACGAATTTAAAAATAGAAAGGAATATTACTATAACGAATTAAAACTTCCAGATTCTATTGTTATTTGCAATGATGAACTAACTTGCGAGTCAAGAGATGTGTATCAGTATTTTTATTCCAGCGATTACAATGTGGATTCTACTTATGTAAACAATACAAAGACAATTTTATCGTATAATTTGAATAATAATCCATTTAAAAATCATAATGTATATTTAAGGCTTTTAATGAATGATGTTTTTTATCCTACTTACACGAGTAATGTAATTGAAAAAGAGATGATTTACAATTCTATAGATGATTCAACTCCTAGTCACGAAATTACCTATACTTCAGTTTATGACGAAGATAAATTCCCAGTAAAAATAGTTGGAGAAAAAGAAGGTCAGGAAGTTATCTTGTATGAATTTGAGTATATCAATCCTAATTAATAGTTTTTAGGAACACCTTTTAATGGAAGGATTAAACATACAGCAATCTTCTTTCTGTGTTACTTTTATATTCTTAGCAAATTCGCTACTTATATAGATTTCTTTTTTATCGTTAATTCGTATTAACATCGAAGAGTCGTATTCTTCTATTGATAGTATTTGCAGATAATCGCCAATATTTAGACCAAGTTTTTCAAAGAAGTTAAGGAATTTTGAATCATCTCTTTTTACGGAAGCTATTTTGCATCTTGTATTTTCTTTAAGAGAGGTTATATTTTCAAAACACGGTTGATTTATCGTTCCGTTTTTATCTGGAATTGGGTCTCCATGTGGGTCAAAGCGAGGATAGTTGAGGTATTCATCTAGTTTATTAGTAAGTTTATCAGATTTTATATGTTCTAATTGTTCAGCAATTTCATGCACCTCATCCCAATTAAAATTTAATGTATCTACTAAGAAAGTTTCCCAAATTCTGTGTTTTCTAATGATTTGAATTGCAATTTCTTTACCTAGAAGAGTTAATGTAACACCTTTTGACTTTTCATACTCAATGAGTTTCTTTTTTGACATACGCTGTAATTTTTCTGTTACAGATGCCGAGTTTATTTTGAGTTCACTTGCAAGTTCAGAGGTGGAAACTTTCTTTTGTTCTGTTCCTGTGAGTCTATAGATATGCTTTAAGTAATTTTCTTCTGTTTGTGTCTGCATTTTATAAGGTTTTCTGCCAATTCCAAGCAGTACGTAAACATTCTTCTAAAGAGGTTTTTGCTTCCCAATTTAATTGTTCCTTAGCTAAACTTGCGTCTGCATAAGCGGAAGTAATATCTCCTTCTCTTCTGGGTGCGTATTTGTAATTTACTTTTAAATTGTTAGCATTTTCAAAAGCATCTACTACTTCTTTTACAGAAGAACCTTTTCCTGTTCCAAGGTTATAGATTTCTATATTGGAAGAATTTTCATTATTTAATAACCGAGTTAAACCTTTTATATGTGCTTTTGCCAAATCAACAACATAAATGTAATCTCTAATTGCAGTTCCATCTAGAGTAGGATAATCATTTCCAAATATGGAAAGTTCTTTGCGAATACCAGCAGCAGTTTGAGTTACAAATGGAATCAAGTTATTTGGAATACCTAAAGGTAATTCTCCGATTAGTGCAGATGGATGTGCTCCAATAGGATTAAAATACCTAAGTAAAATTGTATTAAAATTAGAAATAGAAGCAACATCAGAAATGATTTCTTCTCCAAATTGTTTTGTTTTTCCATATACAGATTCAGGCTTTTTTAAAGGTGCATTTTCCGTAATTGGTAATTCATCTGCTTGTCCGTATACTGTGCAAGAAGAACTAAAAATAAAAGACTTTACATCGTATTTTTGTGTACATTTTAAAAGATTCAGTAGTCCAATAATATTATTTTCATAATATTCTACAGGTTTTTGTTGACTTTCTCCTACAGCTTTGTACGCTGCAAAGTGTATGATTCCATCAATTTTATTTTCTTCAAATACTAGATTTAAATTTTCACTATTTTTTAAATCTACATTATACCATTTAGGTTCTTTATTGGTTATTTTTTTTATTCTATCGAGAATCCATTGTTTTGAATTGGATAAATCATCAACAATAACGACTTCAAAATTTTGTTCTAAAAGTTCTACAACAGTATGAGAGCCAATATATCCTAAACCTCCTGTTACAAGTATTTTTCTCATTTATAATGTTTTTTGCAAATATATAAACTTAATTTATAAAGATGATTTTTGATAGCGTATGTATAAAAAAACACTTAAAATAGTTTTAGAATTCAAAATTTGGCTTTATATTTGTAGGTGTAATAACTACACCCAAAATAATAAATAAATGAATAATATTAGACTTTTACTGACTTTATCTTTGTGTTTTATCTACACTTTATTTTTAAAATCTCAAGATACAAACGTTCTTTTGCAAGGATTTAACTGGGAATCTTGGAATAAAGGAGGATGGTACAATCAATTAAATGGCAAGGTAAATGATTTTTCCAATGCGGGTATCACAGGAATATGGCTTCCACCAATGAGTACTTCTACAGGAGGAGCAGGTTATATCCCTAAAGGTTGGTATAATTTAAATTCAAATTATGGAAATGAAGGAGAATTGAAGAGTCTAATTTCTAATATGCATTCAAAAGGAATTATAGCAATTGCGGATATTGTAATCAATCACAGAGGAGGAGAGTGGAGTTCAAATGACTTTGCAACACCTTCTTGGAATACGCCAGGAGAACAGTGGTCTATAGTGAGTGATGATGGAGGAAGTGGAAGTAGTGACTATGATGCAGTAGGTGCAGGACTTAAAAATCCTGGGGATTTAGGTAATTTTGGAGGATACGGAACCAAAGATTTAGATCATACCAATAAAGCCGTTCGTTCAGAAACGATTAATTGGCTTAATTGGCTTAAAAGTGATATTGGTTTTGATGCTTGGAGGTTTGATTTTGCTCATGGATACGATCCTAAGTACAACAAAGAATATATCGCGTCAACAAATCCTACGTTTGCTGTTAGTGAATTGCTTGAAGGAAGTAGAGAAAGATTAGAAAAATGGCTTGACTTACAAAAAGACGGAGGAACACCAAATTCTACATTGTTTGATTTTGCTACAAAAAGATATTTACATGAAGCTTTTCAAGAGAATAATTTAACCAAACTTGTTGATTCTAATGGAAAAGCAGCAGGTCTTATAGGTACTTATCCTCAGTTCTCTACAACAGTTCTAGATAATCACGATACAGGACCTTATCCTAATCAAGAGCATTGGGCTTTTCCTAGTAAGTATGTAGTTAACGGATATGCGTATATTTTAACTCACCCTGGAGTTCCAATGGTATTTTGGGATCATATGTATGAGTGGGGAAATGCTACGTCAGATCCTATAAAACAATTGATTGCAATAAGAAAAAGAAATGAAATCCACAGTACCAGTTCTTTGCAAATTGTGGAAGCAAGACAGAATTTATATGCATCAATTACAGATGATAGAGTAGCACTTAAATTAGGAAGTGATAGCTGGACACCGGGAAGTGGCTGGACGGAAGTTGCATCGGGAACAGATTGGAAAGTATGGGAAAAAGATGGTTCGGCAGTTGTTCGTCCTGAATTGACTATTTCTCCAGCAGGAGGAACGTATATAGGAGGTGTGCAAGTAACCTTATCTGCTACAGGAAATAATACGCCTATAAAAATTCATTATACACTTGACGGAACAGCACCTTCATCAGCTTCTCCATTTGTGAACTCGGGAGGAACAGTACAAATCCCAGCAACAAATACAACGTTAAAAGCGGTAGCGATTGATAATAATAATGTTAGTTCGTATGTTTCTACAGAGCAGTATCAGACAGAAGAAAGTACAGGAATTCAAATAGGATTTAATAATACCAATAATTGGGATAAAGTATACATATATGCTTGGCAGGAAGGAAATCCAAACATTTTAGGTTCTTGGCCAGGAACCTTAATGAGTAAAGTAAATGCAGAATGGTTTAAATATACTTTTGATGAAAGCATAAGCACGGTGAATATTGTTATTAATAACGACTCAGGAAGCCAAACAGAGGATATTTTAAGTATAACCCAAAGTACTTGTTATGATTCTGCTTCAAATATTATTGATTGCGAAAATTTATCCGCGGAAAATATTGAGATTTCATCTTCTAAAGTTGAGTTGTATCCTAATCCAGCATCAAATTATGTGTACTTTACTTCAGAAGAAACATTAATTAGTGCAAGCATTTATAATCTGGAAGGTAAATTAGTACGTAATGTAATTAATATTAAAGACAACTCAATTGATATTTCAGGGATTACATCAGGGAATTATATCATTGTATTTACAGATGATAATCATACAAAATATTCGGAACGAATTATAATTAAATAATAACTAAAATGAAAAACATGAAATTATACTTGATTTTAATAGTTGCTTTCTCATTAGGAATGGTAAGCTATGCTCAAGATGAACCTTCAAGTTATTATCAGACGAATCCTACATTTGGAAGTAGAGTTTCTTCTGCGATAACTATAGATGGAAACCCAGCAGAATGGACGGAAGATATGCTTATTGTTCAAGGTGTTGCAAATGATGACGCAAGAGCATTTAGAGGTCCTCACGAAGCACCAGTATATGACTTGTATCAGCTTTATGCTGCTTGGGACGACACAAATTTATACTTGATGTGGCAAATTACAAATGTTGCAGATGTTGTTTCTCCCGAACAAGGATATCCAAATTCAGATAACGGAAAACCATGGAACGGAGATATTCCTTTTCAGATTGCATTAGATATTGATCCTAGTACAGGAACCAATGCAATGCTTTCTGGTCAGACAGTAGAAGGAACAAAAGATTCACATATTTGGGGAGTATATAACTTATTTGATAACAGTGAAGTAGATAAATTGTTAATGTTTTCGAGTAAGCCAAATGTAGGAGTTCCAGGTTTGTTTTCTTTGAATGCATCAGGAGCTTTTGATTATGTTAATGTAGAAGGTTTCGCAGATGCAGGAATTTCATATATGTGGGGAGATTATAGCGTCCCTGCAAGTATTTATGGAATCAATAGTGATCAACATAGAGGATTAACAGTAGCGGATTTAGGTAATGAATCTAAATACGTGGACTTTAATACTCTTGGTCATAACAAGGCTCAAGATACGGTATATGAAATGGTAATTCCACTTGCTTCACTAGGAATTGATTCGGCTACTTTAGAATCTGATGGTATAGGAGTTATGTTGGTTTCTACTTTTGGACAGTCAGGAATTAATTCTCTTCCGTATGATTTTGCAACCTTTGATAATGCTCAAGAACCATATAGTTCAGATGAATCTTCATCTATGGAAAAAGAAGATGTAGATCATTTTTCTGCTAATTTTGCTAGAATAGGAAAGTCAAGTGGAGTAGTGGTAACAAAGCCAAAACTTACAGTGAGTCCAGTAGGAGGAACTTATATAGGAGGAACAGAAGTAACTTTATCTGCAACAGGAGATAATACACCTATAAAAATTCATTACACACTTGATGGAACAACGCCTTCCTCAGCTTCTCCGTTTGTGAATTCGGGAGAAACAGTGCAAATTCCTGCAACGAATACTACGTTAAAAGCAGTTGCTATTGATGCAAACGATGTAAGTTCCTATGTTGCAACTCACGTGTATAAAACAGAGGAAAATAATGGAATTAGAATAGGATTTAAAAATACCAACGGTTGGGAAAATGTATATATTTACGCTTGGCAAGAAGGTGTTCCAAATATCTTAGGAGGTTGGCCGGGAACTCCTATGACAGCATTAGGTAATGATTGGTTTGAGTATGTTTTTGAAGCAGGTCAAAATCCTGTGAATATTGTAATAAATGATAATCAAAATGTAGAAAAAACTGATGATATACTTGGTATAACTACAGATACTTGTTATGATGCAACTTCTAGTGTGATTACTTGCGAACAACTTTCAGTAGAAACATTAACTTCTAGCTCATTAGGAATTACTATTTATCCTAATCCTGCAAGTGAAGTTTTAAATATTACTTCAGATAATTCGATTGATACGTATGCTATTTATAATTTAACAGGAAAATTAATTAAGAAATCAGCTTTAGAAAACAATCAAATTGATGTATCAGCTTTAAAATTAGGTAATTATATCTTGGTTTTACAGTCAGAAAATCAAAAAGAAACAATTAAGTTTATTAAGAAATAAAGAATTTCTAAATAATTAAATATTGAAGCCTTGTGAATTTTATTTGCAAGGTTTTTCTTTATATATAAATAGTCTCTAAATTAATTTTACTTTTTAAGATTTTCTGAGTATTTTGAAAATGTATATCTTTGAAAATGGGAGGAAAAGCAATTATTATAGGAGCATCATCGGGTATCGGGCTTGAAATTACCAATCTTTTAATTAAAGAAAACTATTCTTTAGGATTAATTGATATTAATGAGCAAAAATTAGGAGAACTAAAAGAAAAATCTTCTAACCACATAGAAATCCAAAAAGTAGATTGTACAAAACTCAACAATGCTGTAATTATAAAAGAGTTGATAACTAAAATAGGAGGATTGGATTTATTGATTCTTTCGGCAGGCATTGGTAATCTAAACAAAAATATAGGACATACAATTGAAAATAAAGCTAACTTTATGAATGTACTTGCGTTTACTGAAATTATTGATTCTACGTATAGGTATTTTGAAAAACGAAATAAAGGACATTTGGTTGCAATTACTTCAGTAGCAGGATTGAGAGGAAATAGAATTGCACCCGCTTATCATGCAGCTAAGGCATACCAAATAAACTACTTAGAAGGATTGCGTCAGAAATCTGTGAAAAATAAATCTAATATCACGGTAACAGATATTCGACCAGGGTTTGTAGATACTCCACTAACTAAAGATAAAAAAACATTCTGGAACTGTAGTGTTCAAAAAGCAGCAAAACAAATTTATACGACTATCAAAAATAAAGATGATTTTGGATATGTAAGCAGACGTTGGGTTATTATAGGTTTTTTGCTAAAAAACATTCCGAATTTCCTATTTAAAAGAGTATAAAAGTTTTTTTAATCGAATTAGTTTACTAGAACAATGAAAATAAATTATTTATTACCTTTGACTCTAATTAATCTAGATGAAATTTCACGAATCACAAATTGTTTATGAAGATAATCATTTACTTGTAATCTCTAAAAAGCCAAGCCAATTGGTGCAGGGAGATAAAACAGGAGATGTCTGTTTGATTGATGAATTAAAACAATATTTAAAAGAAAAGCACAATAAATTAGGAAACGTATATTTAGGTTTGGTTCATAGAATTGATCGTCCTACGAGTGGTTTGGTTATTTTTGCAAAAACATCAAAAGCTCTTACTCGACTCAACGAGATGATTAAAAAAAGAGAAATTAAGAAGACTTATTTAGCAGTTGTTAAGCAAGTAGAAATTCCTAAGCAAGGGGAATTAATTCATTATCTCAAAAAGAATCAAAAAAACAATCGCGCAATCGTATTTCCCAATCCAACTGAAGAAGCAAAAAAAGCCGTTTTACATTATAACGTTATAAAGAATCTCGATACCTATATGATTCTTGAAATTGATTTAGAAACAGGAAGACATCATCAGATTAGAGCTCAACTTTCCAAAATAGGAATTCCAATAAAAGGAGATGTTAAGTATGGATTTCAAAGAGCAAACACAGATAAAAGCATTCACTTAAATGCAAGAAAATTAGAATTTATACATCCAGTTACTAAAGAAACAATGATTTTGTATTCACAATTACCTGATGATATTTTGTGGAATCAAATTAAAAACGAACCAACATGAAAATATACACCAAAACAGGAGATAAAGGAAAAACGTCACTTTTTGGAGGAAAAAAAGTTTTAAAAAGCAATATCCGAATCGAATCTTATGGAAATGCAGATGAACTTAACTCTTCTATTGGAATTATTCGTGCCTTAAATAAAAATCAAGAAATAGATAGTCAGTTAAATAAGATTCAGAATGATTTGTTTGTAATCGGAACTGAATTAGCAACACCAGATGATAAAAAAAGAACTATAATTATACAAGATAAAATATTCAGTTTTTAGAGAATCATATCGATGAAATCCAAAAAGAGCTACCAGAATTAACTAATTTTATTCTTCCTACAGGAAACCAAATTATTGCTCAAACTCATCTTTCCCGAACGATTTGTAGACGAACAGAACGCTCAGTAGTACTTCTAAATGAACAAGAAATTATTTCCGAAACGATACTAAAATACCTCAATCGACTTTCGGATTATTTATTTGTATTAGCACGATTTTTTGCTAAACAAGGCAATGTGGAAGAAACCAATTGGAAGCCAAATGAATAAAGCATTACTCTTTATAAATGGATTAGAACCTAAAAATGTAATTCAAAACAAAGAATATAAACTCATTGGTTGCACAGATGGAGCTTACAAATATGCACGAAGTTTAGATTTTACATTGGATTTTATAATAGGAGATTTTGATTCTATACAGTTTGATGTTAGTTATGAAGATCAAAAGTTTATTCTAGCAGAAGATCAAAATAAAACTGATTTCGAAAAAGCATTAGAATACCTTATAAGCCAAGGTATTACAGATGTAGATGTGTATGGAGCTACAGGTTTGGAGCACGATCATTTTCTAGGAAATATTTCTACGGCAATTCAGCTAAAAGACAAGATTAAAATTATATTTTACGACGAATACGGAATGTTTTATTTCGCTGAGAAAAAGGAAAAAATAATAACAAGAAAAGGTGCAACTATTTCACTAATTCCATTTTATAAAGTAGAAAAAATAGAAACCAAAGGGTTACAATATTCTTTAAATAAAGAAGATTTAGAATTTGGAACACGAATCGGAACGCGAAACAAAGCAATACATTCCGAAGTGGAAATTTTACATAAAAAAGGAAATCTTCTTCTGTTTGTAGGGAACTAAATTTTACAACTTAAATCTAAAACCAAAAACAATATCATTTTCTAAAAATAGAAAATTCTGATTAGCAGTATCCGAACTGTATTGTGTTGTTCTAATGCTTGGCATATCTATATATCCGAATTTAGCATTGGTTTGTAAGAAGAAATATTTAAAAAGTACCACATTGAGTCCAGCTTTTAAATTCATTCCATATCCCGAAAGATGAAATGCATCGTGTCGTTCTTGATTCCATAGCTTTGCATTGGTTTTAGGTACAAGAACGCCAATTCCACCACCTAACAGTAAATTAACTTGAAAATGTTTAGAATTAATTTTTGCTAGTTTAAGTAGGTTTTCGTTATACGTAATTTCACTGCTTATGTAGTTTAGACCATCGGTATGTTCAAAGGTTAAAAAATCTTCTGTGAGTTTTATCGTATTTCCATTATAAACTCCATCAAAATCTGAATCAGTTTCTATATATCCATCAATTTTCACATTCTGATTTTGAGTCATTACGTATTTCATGTGTTCTACTCCCAAAGAAATATCCCATTTATCATTAATGAAGTATCCAATTCGTACATTGGTTTGTGGAATCGTAATTTTATCTAATTGAAAATGTGGTTTCAATCCAAAAGGAAGAGGTTTGTCTTTTGCTTCTACATCATGCAAGGTAAAGTCGTATCCATTTCCTTTAAAGTGAATATCTGATTTAGAATAAGAATCTTCATTCCAACCCCAATAAATATAAAAAGTACCTTTGTTTTGAGCGTAATTAGTGATAAAAAATGATAAGGTAAATACTAAAGCAAATATTGATTTCATAAACAAAAAATAAGATTGCAAATTTAATGTTTTTATTTGTTTTTGATTGTATGAATTACAACAGCTTTTTCCAGTTGAATCAGTATCTTATAATCTAATTACTAAACAGCTAAATATTTTGTATTTTTGTATTAAATAATGGGATTATGAACACTCCAGTAATAAAATTAGATATTTTAAATTATATTTTAAACCTAAAAAATGAAACGGTATTAAATAAGTTTATACAAATTATTGAAGAAGAAAAAAGAAAAACAGTAGCACATACTATCAACGGAAAATCGTTAACCAAAGAAGAATACAAAAAGGAGTTAGAAGAGGCAGAAGAAAGAATTAATTCAGGAGAATTCATTTCTCATAATCAGTTGAAATCTGAAATTAAGAATTGGTAGATGAGCAAACCAAACGAAATTTTTATTATTTGGGATATATTAGCGAAAGAAGATTTAAAGTCAATTTTTGATTTTAATAAAACCAACTTTTCTGAAATTTTTGCAAGTCAAACGTTAGATGAAATTGTTCAAAAAGTTGAAAGTGTCCAGTTTTTGAAACAGTTTCAAGAAGATGATATCTTAGGACAGCCTTACAGAAGAATTATTGTGAAAAATTATAAAATTATTTACACCGTTAAAGGAAATACTATTCAAATTCTACAAATTTTTGATGTTAGACAAAATCCGTCTAAAATGAGAAAGTTCTAGATTGACAATCAAAGATAGTGAATTTAGTTCTTTCTTCAAATTCTAATGAATTACAACAGCTTTTCCCAGTCGTTTTTGTTTTCTTTTTGATTTGTTTTTTCTGTTGAATCTTCTTCAAAATACTTAAAAATCATGTTCACAATAAAATAGGAGTTATGTGGTTCTAGAGTTTGTAATGTAAAAAGTTAATGTTTTCAATCTTATTAAAGATTTTATCAGCAGAAATCAAAGGTAAATTAAGGAAAATAGCAGTTGAGGCAACTAAAGCATCAGGAGTTTTTATGTTGGTTTGTTCTTTTAGAGTAATGCATTCATTTTTAATTTTTTCAGAAATGTTTAATATCGTACAGTAAGAAATAAACTCTTTTATTTTTAACTTTTCTTGCTTTGTAATTTGATTATAACCCAAAAGTTCAATTTCTGAAATAATAGAAATATATAGTTCTTTTTGGTTTAAAAAGTCAGCTAAATATTCATCGCCATTAAGTAAATAGAGAATAATATTTGTATCTAATACGATACTATTTCCACTCATTTCTTATTTTTTTTTGTATTAAAAGAGCATCTTGTTTAAGTTTTATCGTTCCACAAAATATTTTTGTATTTACAGAACGATTCACCTTATTTTGTTCTAAACTTTGATTGATTTTATTAAAATTTATGTTTTTAGATTTTTTTAGTATAGTGGTCATAACGGAATATTTATAATCAAAGATAGTGAATTTAGTTCTTTCTTCAAATTCTAATGAATTACAACAGTTTTTCCCAGTCGTTTTTGCTTTCCTTTTGATTTGTTTTTTCTGTTGAGTCTACTTCAAAATCTTCTGGGAATTTTTCTTGGTATTCTTGCCAAAGTTGTTCACCTTGAGGGTCTATATAATTTTTTTTTTGCCAAGGAAACTTTGTACGTTGAGGTCCGTATTTTCTAAAAATATAAGCAAGTAAAATTCCTGATACCGCTCCCGAAAGATGACTTTCCCAAGATATGTATTTTGCTTGTGGGTCAGAACTAAGAAGCTCTTGTGGAAAAATTCCCCAAATCAAACTTCCGTATAAAAAAACTACCAGCATAGAAATTGCCATCAGTTGAATATTTCTGCGTATGATACCACTAAAAAATAAAAAAGATGCAAATACATAAACAAGTCCGCTAGCACCTATATGACACGCCATAGATTCATTTTCAAACAAGCCAAAATAAGGAAATTGCCAAACTAAAAATCCACTCAATAGCCAACCAATAATCCATACTAAATAAGTGATTTTTTGATACATTGTAAAAGAAAGAAACAAAAGAACAAAAAGAGGAATAGAATTATTAAAAACGTGATTCCAACTTCCATGAAAAAGAGGAGCAAAAAGTATTCCTTGTGCACCTTTTTCGTAATGAGGAATTATTCCGTGGCATTCCGTAAAAAAGCCAATGTATTGCAATCCATAAACAATCCATAGCGTACAGATAAATAAAAAAGGAACAATTATACTTTCAAAGGAAAATTTCATAAATTGTTACAACTTTACATTTTACAATAGTAACAGTCATTTTTCGTGCCGAGTTAAAAACTCAGTCAATTTGTCGTGTAAATTATCCGCTTGATTTTTTATATTTTCTTTATTGATTGTTTTTATTTCAGGAATTCGTCCTAAATACATAACATCAGGAAAAAACTTCGGAATTATATTTTCTGTAGGTTCCTTCTCTTCTCCATTAAATAAAACAGCAACTTTTTTAAAACCTTTCTGCTTTAAATACTCCAAACTTAAAAGTGTATGATTAATACTTCCTAAATAATGCCTAGAAACCAAAATTACATAATCTTCTACCGACATTAAATCTGCCATGGTTTCTTGATTATTAATTGGAACCATAATTCCTCCAACACCTTCTATTATAAGATTGTTATTTGTTTTAGGTGGTTGTAAACCTTTTATAGTAATGGTAATATTGTCTTTTTCAGAAGCGTAATGCGGAGATTCTGGAATGCTTAATAAATATGTTTCTTTATGTATTTTAGATTTTGTATTGGAAAGCATATTTTTAACAAAACTAGAATCCAGTTCATCTAAGTTTCCACTTTGCAAAGGTTTCCAATAGTCAGCTTGTAAACTTTCGGTAAGTATAGTAGAACAAAATGTTTTTCCAACTTCGGTAGAAATTCCAGCAACAAATATCGTTTTAGTGTTCATTTAAGAAAAGTAATTAATAAATTAATAATGTTAATTCTATTAGTAAATGCAATTTTTGAGGATGAGAATAAAAATATTTTTTTCAAAAGAAAGGACTTATGCCTTTTTCCTCTGAATGGATAAAATTGTTTGTTTTGTGTCCTCGACTAAAATTGCAAAATATGAAACATTTAACCTTAGAACAAAGATATGTAATTTATAGTTTACATAAAAGAGGATTCAGTAAAGCCGAGATAGCTACAAAAAAAGAGGTAGATAGAAGCACTGTTTAAAGCGTAATTCTATCAAGAGAAAGAGTTATAATTTTAGAATTATCAAAAAGAAGCACTATTTAATATTCAATATACACTTCTTGTGAAAATACTTTTAAAGTAGTATTTTTGTATAAAAGCAAAACAAATGGAAACTTTAATCATAAAAGCAGAAAGTAAAAAAATAAAAGCCTTAATTAATTTTTTAAAAGCTTTTAATATTTCTTTTGAAAAAAAAGAAGAAGACTATAGTTCTGAATTTGTGAAAAATATGGATAAAAGTATTCAGCAAGAAAAAGAAGGTAAATTAACAACCATTGATGTAAATAATTTATGGAAGTAAAATTTACAGACTTAGCAAATGAACATCTGAATTATTTTAACAAACTAAATGATGAAAAGTTAAAAAATAAAATAGAAAATTTATTAAAGTCTATTATTGAAACTCCATTTAAAGGAATAGGGAAGCCTGAACCTTTAAGATATCAATACAGTGGTTATTGGAGTAGAAGAGTTAATAAAGAACATCGCTTAGTTTACCGTGTTGAAAATGAAGTTATTACTGTATATTCTTTGAAAGGACATTACTGAAAATCCTAAATTTGGTTTTATAAATTTACTACACCTCCCGATTCAAACTCTCATTAATTTTATTTTTTAGTTCAGTGAGTTTAATTATTCTTTTTAAGTGATTAATTTCTTCTTTAGTATTATAACTGTGAAGAGTCAATCGAATTCGTTCGGTATTTTTAGGAACAGTAGGAGAATAAATACATTTAATCAGAAATCCATTTTTTTCTAATTTCTCTTCTATTTCTTTTAAATTTTCAGAGTATAAAAGTTGTATAGGTGAATTTAAGTTAGATTTAAAAATCGTTTTGTAGTAAGCTATGATTTCATTTAATTTAGCTACATGCAAATCCCCATTTTCTATGTGATATTTATGAATTTCTTGAATTGTAAGTGCAGTTTCCAATGGAATTCCAGTAGAATAAATAAACGGTTTAGAAAAGTTAATTAAATATTGTTTTAGCAAATGAGAACAAGCAATAAAAGCTCCGTGGTATCCAAATGCTTTTCCGAATGTGTGAATACGAGCAAAACAAAAATCAGAAGGTAAATTCTCGTAAAAACCTTTGTGATTACGTCCTAAAATACCTGTAGAATGAGCTTCGTCTAAAATTAAATGAAAGGAATATTTCTCTTTTAAATAAGAGAGTTCTTCTTTATTAGGAATATCTCCGTCCATAGAGTACAATCCTTCTAAAACAACGTATACATTTCCAGAGTTCTTTTGTAATTTTTTTTCTAAATCATTAAAGTCTAAATGTTTAAAAGAATAGCTTTTTGCAAAAGAAAGGCGTACAGATTCTCGTATAGAAGCATGAATAAGTTCGTCATATAACACAACATCTCCTTTTTGTGGAACGCAAGAAAACAAAGCTAAGTTCGCTACAAAACCGCTTCCCAGCAAAAGTCCAGATTCTGAACTGTAATAATTAGCTAAAAAAGACTCTACATTTTCTATTTCTTTAGAATTACCACTAATCAAACGTGAGCCAGTAGAACCAAGCGATTGGATTTCATTTCTACTTCCCTGAACGTTTTCAATTAAGTTTTTATTGGTAGCGTATCCCAAATAATCATTGGAAAAAAAATCAACTTTGTTTTTATCGTAAACTTTTAGTTCACGCAACTCTTGATTGTTTTTTCGTTGTTCTAATTTGTTTTGTAAAGATTCAGGTATCACAAGAGCAAAGCTAGTTAAAGATTAGGTAAAAAAAAAGACCGCAAAAGCAGTCTTTTAAATTATTAAAAAAGTAAATTATTCCCAAGAATAAGGTATAATACTATAGTTCTCATTTATAGATAATTTATAGTTTTTACCATTATTATTATCCCAGTATTCTATTCCGTTAATTTTAGTAACTATTGCAAATTCTACTGACTCAATTTCTGGTCCGTATTCTATTATATTAAAAAAGGAATTACCATACTTAACTGGATATATATGGGTTGTTTTCCAGTTGTCATAAGTATAAACAACTTTTGTGGAATCTATTTCGCTTTGTATTTGACTATTCACAAAAACTTCTAACTGAAATTGTCTATTTAAATTCTCAACGTAATAACAGTTTAAATCATAGTCTATAATATCTCCATCTTCTCCAAAAAGAGGAACTTCATCACACTCTCTATCTCCAATATCTGTAAATGAATTAAAAAAAGCATATGATAGTTGCACCATAGTTTGTGATTCATTATTTATATATGAACCTTCTTCTAATAAATAATTTTCACCATTATTGTTATCCCAATAAGTTTTTCCATTTACCAAGTATTTTACAACAAATTCATTTCCAAAAGTATCGTCTTGGTAAGGAATATTTATAGTTAAACCAAAAATGTCTTCACCATCTTCACTTTTAACGTATTTTAATTCGAAATCCTTCCAAGGTAATCCTTTCATTTCATGATGAATATAAACTTTCTTTTCATATGTCAAATTTTTAACCCGCACTAAGAAAGTTCTTATATTAAGAGCATCAGTATTTGTTTCATTCTCATATATAGGTCTACTTTTATGTTCCGCACGTATTAGCTTTACATTATCATTGCCTAGAATTCGCGAGTTTTCTATGGTGCTACTAGGAGCGAAGTCATCATTTTCTGCACAAGAGAACAATAGCACTGAAATTGCAAAAAAGTGTAATAATTTTTTCATGTTGTGATTTTTTTTGCAAAGATAAAAAAAATATTAAAACAATAATATAAATTTAGATTGATTCGTTGTGAATTTAAAATTAAAACAACGTTGAATTTGTATTGAAACATGGATTTTAACAATTTAAATTAAATTAACAAAAGTTTAACATATAGCTTAGACGCTTTTATTTATACGTGTTTTTAGTTGATATAGCTTAGTGTTTTGTATACATATCTCGTAGGTAAAGTACATTTTAAGATTTCTACCTTAAATTTGCATCAAACTTTTAGACAAAATTGTATGAAAAAGTATTTAACTTTAAGTATTTTATTAGTTTTAGTAACACTTACTACGTCGTTGGCGTTCTTTGATTCTGCTGAAAAGTACAAAATGTTAACTTACAATGGTCTTGAATCAGATACTCTTGCAAAAGGAGATCATATTCCTGAAATTAAAGAAGTTTATGAAGTGGATTTTAATGGGAATAACATAGAAGATTCTGAATCAGTAGAGGAAGAAGATTATAAAACAGCACGAGTTTCTTATTACGGAGGAATTTTTCACGGAAGAAAAACAGCGAACGGAGAAACGTACAATAAGCATGAACTTACGGCAGCACATAAAACACTTCCTTTTGGAACGAAAGTAGAATTTTATAATCCAAAAAATGGAAAAAAAGTTGTTGTAGAAGTAAATGATAGAGGACCTTATGTGAAAGGAAGACTGTTCGATTTAAGTGAAGGTGCTTTCAAAAGTATAATGAGTTTGAATAGAGGAGTTGCAAATATAAAATACAGAATTCTTGACAATGAATCTGAGAATTCTGAAATAAAGAGAGTGGAAGAAACCACTAATATCAAAGAAATTGATTTTAAAACTACAGAACAAGCTTCACAAGTAAAACGTTCTGCATTACCAATAAAATTATCTGATACGTTAGTTGTTAGAATATAATCAGGTAGAATATTTTATGTTAAAGAGGAGAGATTATTTTAGTAATCTCTCTTTTTTATTTTCGTTTGGTTTTGTAGTCAATGTTGGCTAATCCTTTAGCGATTTTAGTAAGTTTTTTGGTAAGTAGTTTTCGTTTAAGAGCACTTAAATAATCCAAAAATAGAATCCCTTCTATATGATCGTATTCGTGTTGAACAATTCGAGCTCGAATATCAGTAAAGGTTTCGGTTTTCTTTTCAAAGTTCTCATCGTAATATTCCAAAGTTATTTTTTCGGGTCGTGATACGTTTTCACGTATATCGGGAATACTAAGACAACCTTCAGTAAATTTCCAACTTTCACCTTCTTCATTAATTTTTTTAGCATTAATGAATACTCGCTTAAAATCTTTTAACTCTTCTTGTATATCACTAAATTGTTCGTCTTCTCCCATAGGAGAAGCATCGACTATAAAAATACGTAAATCTAATCCAATTTGAGGAGCAGCAAGACCAACTCCTTGAGCATTATACATGGTTTCAAACATATTTTCAATCAATTCGCTAAGGTTTTGATGCGATTTTTCTATGTCTTTGCATTTTTTTCTTAGAATAGTATCTCCGTATAAATAAATGGGAAGTATCATATAATTAAAAGTATGTTTTTTGTTCTAAATACGATTGTAAAATCAAGGTTGCACTTATTTCATCTATAAGAGCTTTGTTTTGTCTTTTCTTTTTATTCATTCCGCTTTGGCTTATTGCATACGAGGCAATTTTTGAAGTAAATCGCTCATCGATTCGTTTAATTTTTAATTCGGAAAATCGATTATTTAATTTTTTTATAAGCTGAATAATATCTTTTTCTATTTCGTTGTATTCGTTATTTAGTGTTTTGGATTCTCCTATTACCATTACTTCAACTATGTTTTGTTTTATATAATCATCTAAAAATGGAATTAAATGATTGGTTTCTACTGTGGTAAGTCCGCTTGCAACTATTTGCAAATCATCAGTTTCTGCGATTCCAACTCTTTTTTTTCCGTAATCTAAGGCAATTGCTTTTGGCATATCGTGCAAATGTACATAAATTTTAAAGTTAGAACAATGAATAATTAGTTAAGTAGATTCTGCAATCTGCCAAATTGACAATATTTTATCTTTGGTATCTGTTTTGTCGTAATGTGAAGTTAAAAATACAAATATTATGGCAAAAGGAAGTATCAAAGTTTCTGTGGAGAATATTTTTCCGCTTATCAAAAAATTTCTTTACTCCGATCACGAAATATTTTTACGTGAACTTATCTCCAATGCAACTGATGCAACGTTAAAGCTAAAGCATCTTTCTCAGGTAGGAGAAACAAAATCAGAATACGGAAACCCAATTATTGAGGTAAAAGTGGATAAAGACAATAAAAAAATCCACATCATCGATCAAGGAATTGGAATGTCTGCCGAAGAAGTAGAAAAATACATTAATCAAGTTGCGTTTTCTGGAGCAGAAGAATTCGTGGAAAAATACAAAGATAAAGTTCCTGATTCGGGAATTATAGGTCACTTTGGTCTTGGTTTCTACTCTGCATTTATGGTGGCAGAAAAAGTAGAAATCATTACGAAATCTCATGTAGAAGAAGTTCCTGCAGTTCGTTGGACGTGTGATGGTTCTCCTGAATTTACTTTAGAAGAAAACGATAAAAAAGAAAGAGGAACAGAAATAATTCTTCACATTGCGGAAGATTCTACCGAGTTTTTAGAAGAAAATAGAATTTCTGAACTACTTACCAAGTACAATAAGTTTATGCCAATTCCAATTAAATTTGGAACTAAACAAGAAGCATTGCCAAAACCAGAAGATGCTCCTGAGGATTATAAAACGGAGTACAAAGAAGTAGATAACATCATCAATAATCCTAATCCTGCGTGGACAAAAAATCCAACGGATTTAAAAGATGAAGATTACCAAAGTTTTTATAGAGAACTGTATCCGATGCAGTTTGAAGAGCCGTTATTTCACATTCATTTAAATGTAGATTATCCGTTTAATCTTACAGGGATTTTATATTTTCCTAAATTAAACCATAATTTACAAGTTCAGAAAGACAAAATTCAATTGTACCAAAATCAAGTTTTTGTAACGGACAATGTAGAAGGAATTGTCCCAGACTTTCTTACGATGCTTCGTGGTGTAATTGACTCTCCTGATATTCCACTAAACGTATCTCGTTCGTATTTGCAAGCGGACGGAAATGTGAAGAAAATTTCGAATTATATTTCTAAAAAGGTAGCGGATAAATTACTTTCTATTTATAAAAATCAAAAGGAAGATTACATTAAAAAATGGAATGATATAAAGATTGTGATTGAATACGGAATGATTTCCGATGATAAATTCAATGAGAAAGCAGGAAAGTTTGCATTGTATCCAACGGTAAAAGATGAGTATTTTTTACTCGATGAATTCATAGAAAAAGTAAAACCATTACAAACAGATAAAGATGATAACGTGATGCTTCTTTATGCGTCAGACAAAGATGCTCAACATTCGTACATAGAAGAAGCTCAAGGGAAAGGATACGAAGTATTGCTTTTAGATTCTCCACTTGTTCCGCACTTGATTCAAAAGATAGAAATGTCAAACGAGAAAGTTCAGTTTGTACGTGTGGATTCTGATTCTATAGAAAATTTAATTAAAAAAGAAGAAAATAGAGTTTCAGTATTAAGCGAAGACGAGGAAAAGCAATTAAAAGAGTCGGTAGAAAAAGTGGTTCCTAAGGAGAAATTTACCGTTCAGTTAGAAGCATTGGATTCTGATTCTACGCCAATTAAAATTGTTCAACCTGAGTTTATGAGAAGAATGAAAGAGCAAAGTCAAGTTGGTGGAGGAGGAATGTTTGGAATGGGAAATTTACCTGAAATGTATAACTTGGTAATCAATTCTAATCATCAATTTGCAAAAGATGTTCTTGCAAAAGCTGACGACTCACAAAAAGAATCGCTGATAAAACAAGCGGTTGATTTGGCAAAGCTTTCACAAAATCTACTTAAAGGAGAAGAACTTACTTCCTTTGTGAAAAGAAGCTTCGAACTTATAAAGTAAAATACAGTTAATACTTAATTGAAAGTCACTTAGAAATAAGTGGCTTTTTTTGTTTAGTTTTGTGTTCTAGTAAAATAGTAGAAAATTATAATATCATACTTTTAGAATAATGTTTATTGAAAAAAAACGATACATATGGAACAAATTAGACATTCTCATGATAGACAAGTTAATACTGTTTTGGTAATTTCAAAAAAGCATTGGGTTACTTATGTTATTCCTGTAATTTTATTAATAATTGGTGCTCTGTCTATATTGTCAAAAAATTTTATAGGAGGAATTATATTTTTAACTTTGGGTATAATTACAGTTTTAGCAAATAAATCAGTCAGTATGGTTTTGACAAATGAAGATTTAGTTTTCAAATCTGGATTTTTGCCATGGAATAAAACTTATTATGAAATTCCTCTAGAGGATATTTATGAATCATATTTTGAAAAAGGGATATTTGCTACAATTTTTGGATTTGCATCTATTACAATAAGAAGAACAGAAGGTACAACTTCTTCTTTTTCAAGTTCTGGAATGACTGAAGCAAAAGAATTAACTGGGTCAATTAATTCTTTAATTAGAAAAATTAAAAAGAACACAAAGCAGAGTTTTGTGAATGTGAATGCAAATATTTCTATTGCTGATGAAATTCATAAATTAGTTGAATTGAAAGAGAAAGGAATTTTAAGTGCTGAAGAGTTTGACTTACATAAGCAAAGACTGCTGAATTATCATGGTAGTTAAATCGTATATGAGTGTAATCTACTTTGTATTATTCAGATTTTCACAAATCTACTTCAAAATACGTTATTAACTCTCATTATCTTGATCAGATAGGTAGGTATCGGTCAGGTAATTTTTAATTTTAGGGTATTCGGATAATCCTTTGTAATAGAGAATCTTGAATTCGTACTCTACTATAAAAGGAATGATAGTATTTTGTAAACATTCTTTAATATGATTGATGTAGATTTAATAAGCAAATGTAAAAGATTGATAAAATACTTCTTTTGGTGTTTAAAAAATAAGCTCTTTCGTAGAATTCTAACTAGCTATAAATTATTTATTTCAAAAGAGTCGGAATCTTTTAGGAATGGATACTTTTCTCTAAAATCTATAAGTTTGCTGTAACTCAATTTATACTCTAAAAGTTCTGATTTAGCTTTATTTGGGTTTAAAATTTTACCTGAAAAATCTACTACTTTTGAACTTCCGTTGTATTCTATTTTATTTCCATCTATTCCTGTTCTATTGCAACCTACAGTATAACATTGATTTTCTATAGCACGAGCGTCAAGCAAAGTATTCCACGCATGGATTCTAGATTTAGGGAAAGAGGCTACGTTAATTAAAATATCGTAATTATCAGCATTTTTATTCCATACAGGAAAACGTAAATCATAGCAAATCGTTAAGTTAAGTTTCCAGCCAAATAAATCAAACACTACTTTATCTCTTCCTTTTGCGTAATTTTTATGCTCTTTTGCATAGGTAAATAAATGTCTTTTATTATACTTTGCTATTAATTCTCCTTGATTTACAACGAATATACGATTATAGAATCTACTTTCTTCTTCTACAGCAAAACTACCTAAAATACAACATTTTAGTTTTGTTGAAAGTTTTTGCATAAATTCAAATGTGATACCATTTTCTTTTTCTGAAATTACTACTGATTCCATACAAAATCCAGTATTAAACATTTCAGGTAAAATAATAAGGTCGGTTTCTACATTTTCTAATAATTTATTTAAATAGTTAAAATTTGCTTTTTTGTTTTTCCAGAAAGGAGAAAATTCCACAACAACTATTTTTAAATGTTCTTTTATGTTCATTAATCAAAGGTATAAAAAACGGTCTTTGTAGAATATAATTTTGAATAATTAAAAAATATATCTAGCTTAGCATTGTATATACTAAAAAACGATGGAGGTACGCGAAAATCAGGAATATTCTGTTGTATTCCAAGATTACAGAACAATGAAAGTTCTAGGTTTAAAAAAAGTAAAATTAGAGGACATTCATAAAATAAAAGAAAATTCCTATATTTCTTTGGAGAGTTCTAGGACAAATATAGATCAGTACATTATAAAAGAGGTACTAAAGGATAATTTGGGAAATGTTCTTGTAAAAGTAAAAGTAAATAAAGACTCTCTACATTATCGTTTAGAAACGCAATTTAATGAGCTTAATAAAGATTCGTATACTTACCTTAGAAGAATAGAATCTCAAATTCAAAAAAATATAAGAGCACAAAAAAACTCTAAAATCAATACTATAATAAGAAAGGGACCGCCTAAAATTGCAAAAAAATTTGGTGAAGAAGCCGTAGAATTAGTTATAGAAGCTGGTAAGGAAAATGATGAACTATTTTTAGGTGAAGCTGCCGATGTTTTTTTCTATTATATTCTTCTCCTCCATGAAAGAGGTTATGAATTAGGAGAAATTCTTACAACGTTAAAAGCTCAGAAAAGAAAAATATAAAAAAATATATTTTTGCTCTTGCATAATTAAATTATAAGCTATAAATTTGCAAAACGTTTTCAAAAACAGACCCATAGTGTAATGGTAACACACCGGTTTTTGGTACCGTTATTCGGGGTTCGAATCCCTGTGGGTCTACATCTTACAAACCTCAACATATTTATTATTAAATAGTTGAGGTTTTTTTATTTTGCATTTTCTCAATATTTTCTCAAAAACTTTTATGCTTGAGCCCTAAGTATCTACCAACCGAAAATCTAATAAAACCTTCTTGTTCTGTGTCGTGCATAAAATCAAAAGTATAAACACTATCAATTCCAAATTCTTTTTCGGTTTTATTTAAGTAGTAACTTTTACCATTTAGTTTAGGGATTTCAGTTACTGCAACAACTTTTTCAAATCGTTTATTTCGAGTTAGCGGACTCAAAAAAGCAGGTTTAATCTTTATATTCCCCTTAATATCTTTAAAACCAAGCGTTGAAGAAAGTGAATTTATAGTTGTATCTTCGATATCAAAGCGATACCAGTATTTGTCATTTTGACTAAAAGTAAAGCTTGAAATAAATAGAGTTAAGAAAGTTATAAGCCTCATGTAGTTTTTTTGTTTTATTGGCAATAACAAATATAAATAAAAACAAACTGGAATTAAGGAAATTCCACCTTGCGAATCTCCATTAATAGATTTACTTTTGCAGAAGAATAAATTTGAAATTATGTCATTGGTAGAAGAACTTAAGTGGAGAGGATTGATTCACGATACAATTCCTGGAACAGAAGAACAATTTAATAACGAAAAAACAACTGCATACATTGGTTTTGACCCCACATCAGACTCGTTGCATATCGGAAGTTTAGTTCCTATTATTTTACTTGTTCATTTGTATAAACACGGACATAAACCAATAGCTCTTGTTGGTGGTGCAACGGGAATGATTGGTGATCCCTCAGGGAAATCAGATGAAAGAAACTTGCTTGACGAAAAGACATTAAATAAAAACGTAGCAGGAATCAAAAGTGTTCTTTCTCGTTTTTTGGATTTTAATTCCACCGAAGAAAATGCTCCCGTGTTGGTAAATAATTACGATTGGATGAAAGATTTCAGCTTTATTAATTTTGCTCGTGATGTAGGAAAAAGAATTACTGTAAACTATATGATGAGTAAAGATTCGGTAAAAAAACGCCTTTCAGGAGAAAGTGGTGCAGGAATGTCTTTTACAGAATTTACCTACCAATTAATCCAGGGTTACGATTTTTATCACTTACATAAAAACTACAATTGTAAAGCTCAGCTTGGTGGTTCCGATCAGTGGGGAAATATTACCACAGGAACAGAATTAGTGCGAAGGTTAAATGACGACGAAGCAAAAGCATTTGCAATTACATGTCCGCTTATTACCAAGTCCGATGGTTCTAAATTTGGGAAATCAGAATCAGGGAATGTTTGGTTAGATGCAGATAAAACATCTCCGTATTTATTTTATCAGTTTTGGATGAAAGTAAGTGATGAAGATGCAGAAAAATACATTAAAATATTTACATTCTTACCAAAAGAAGAAGTCGATGGATTAATCGAAAAGCACAGAGAAGAACCGCACTTATTTTTACTTCAGAAAAAATTGGCAGAAGAAGTTACTACTTTTGTGCACGGAAAAGATGCTTACGAAAAAGCAATACAAGCGACACAAATTTTATTCGGAAACAGTACCAAAGAAGATTTATTTAATCTCGATGAACAAACCTTTGTTTCCGTATTTGATGGAGTTCCACAAAAGGAAATTTCTATTACTGATTTTAATGAAAATATAGTCGATGTACTTACAGATATAAGCGGTTTTTTACCAAGTAGAAGTGAGGTAAGGCGTGCAATAAAAGAGAATTCTCTTTCAATTAATCAAGAAAAAGTAAATTCAGAAGAGATAGTTCTTACTAAAGAAAATTTAATTAACGATAAATTTATTTTGATTCAACGAGGAAAGAAAAAGAAATTTATTCTTAAAGTTAATCAGAATTAAAGTTTACTTTTTGTATTCTTTTAATTCGATTTTATCTTCGCTAAAAACAGCATACGTAAAGTAAGAAATCCAATCGCCAAGATTGATGTATAAACTATTTTCTATTGGTATTTCCAGTGGAAGGTGTCTGTGACCAAAAATAAAATAATCGTAGTGTTTTTGTTTGAGTTTATGTTTAGCGTATTGCACCAACCATTCATTTTCTTCTCCTAAAAAATGAATATCCTCGTCACCGCTAATGAGTTTGTTTTTCCTGGAAAGATAATTGCCTAGTTGAACTCCTAAATCAGGATGCAACCAACGAAATAGAAATTTACAAAATGGATTAGTAAAGACTTTCTTCATTCGTTTATATCCTTTATCACCAGGACCTAAACCATCTCCATGTGCAATTAAAAATTGTTTTCCATTAATCAAAAATTCTTGCTTAGAAAAAAAAGTAGTGATGTTTAACTCTTCTTCTAGGTAATTGTTCATCCAAAGATCATGATTGCCAACAAAAAAATAGATTTTTATCCCAGAATCGGATAATTCTGCTAGTTTACCAAGTACGCGAATAAATCCTTTTGGTACTACTGTTTTGTATTCATGCCAAAAATCAAACAAATCGCCAAGTAAAAAAAGTGTACGACAATCAGATTTAATTTCATTTAGAAAAGAAATAAATTTCTCCTCTCTTACCTTTGATTTTTCTCTGTTGGGAGCTCCAAAGTGTTGGTCGGAGCAGAAATAAATTTTTTTTCCTTGCGGAAGGTTTATTGTATGTTGTCTTTGCGAATCCATTCTCCGTAGGAATTTTCAGTTTCAAATAATTTTAATTTTTCTAAACGTACATGATTAGGTAGTTTTTGCTCTAAAATTTCTGCAAAATAATACAACATATTTTCGCATGTAGGTTGCGTTTGCATATATACTACACGATGATTATTTTCTTCTAAATATTTCCCTAAGGTTATAGATGATGAATTTTCATTGAGTACTGTGGCGTGATCGAAAATAGTAATGATATTTTTATTTACGATTTCTTTTAAATCTCCAAAGTCGATAACCATTCCATAGGTAGGAGAATTCTCGTTTTTCTCTGGAATTCCAGAAACAGTTACATGAAGCTGATAGGAATGACCGTGCACATTTTTGCATTTTCCAGTATATCCTGCTAAGGCATGTGCGGTTTCAAAACGGAATATTTTGGTTAGAAGAATCATCGGTAATTTATTTAACTTAGCACAAATATAATTTTTTTCGCTTTGAAGATAAATTTTCTTTTGGATTTTTTCTTTCCTAAACGTTGTGCCTGTTGTTCAAAAATACTTTCTGATAACGAAGCTAATTTGTGTGTTTCGTGTATTTCTGAAATTCCATTTACGCATTGGAGTGTAGATAGAGAAAATGAATTGTATAAGAAAATAAATTCGTATGTGCCAATACTTGCAGCATATTCACTTATGTATTATTATGAAAATACTTCATCGAAAGCGATAATTTACAGATTGAAGTATCAGAATTTTTCTTTGATAGGGAAAGAAATGTCTGTATTGTTTGAAAATCCTATAAAGTTATTTCAACAAAAACATTCATTACATGGAATTGTATATGTTCCAATTCATGAAAAGAAAAAGAAAATTCGTGGATATAATCAATTAGAAGAGTTGAGTATTTCATTATCTCAAAAGTTGGGAATTCCTATTTTTCATAAGGCATTAAAGGTAAGTCATTACCAAGAGTCACAAACGACTAAAAATAAACTACTCAGATTTAAAAGAAGAAGGAATGTCTTTGAAAAGAACGAGTCGATTCCGCCAGGGAATTATCTACTTATAGATGATGTAAGTACTTCGGGATCTACCATTGTAAATTGCGTTCGTGAATTGCATAAAAATAGTAAGGTTTCAGTGGTTGTAATTACTATGGCGGTAGCTTTGTAAATTGTTGACAATTTTGTTATAAGTACTGTGTAATATATTAAATAAAAAATAGTAATTTTGCCTTTTCTAGATATTATATATATAAAAATATGGGATTGTTTGATTTTTTTACTCAAGAAATAGCAATTGATTTAGGTACGGCAAATACATTAATTATACATAAAGGGAAGATTGTAGTAGATAGTCCTTCCATTGTCGCTTTTGATAGAAAGAGCGGCAAGCCAATAGCAGTAGGAGAGCAGGCTAAACATATGCAAGGTAAAACGCATGATGACATTAAGACTGTACGTCCGTTAAAAGACGGAGTAATTGCGGATTTTGAAGCTTCAGAACATATGATAAAGGAATTTATAAAGAAAATTCCAGGGATTAGTGGAGGATTTATTTCTCCTGTTCTTCGTATGGTTATCTGTATACCAAGTGGAATTACAGAAGTGGAAAAACGAGCAGTAAAAGATTCTGCACAACATGTAAATGCGAAAGATATTCATTTGATTTATGAACCTATGGCAGCCGCGATTGGTTTAGGGATTGATGTTCAGCAACCTCAAGGAAATATGATTATAGATATAGGTGGAGGTACCACGGAAATTGCGATTATAGCACTTGGAGGAATTGTGTGCGATAAATCAGTGAAAATAGCAGGAGATGTATTTACTAATGATATTTCGTATTATTTACGAACACATCATAATTTATATATAGGAGAGCGTACTGCAGAACGTGTAAAAATAGAAGTAGGTTCGGCTGTGGAAGAATTAGATGAAGCTGTAGAAGATATGGCGGTTCAAGGACGTGATTTGATTACAGGGAAGCCTAAAGAAATTACAGTTACGTATAGAGAAATTGCTAAAGCATTAGATAAATCTATACTTAGAATAGAAGATGCTGTAATGGAAACTTTATCTCAAACGCCACCAGAACTTGCAGCAGATATTTACAATACAGGAATATACATGGCAGGAGGAGGTTCCATGCTTAGAGGATTAGATAAAAGAATTTCTAAAAAGACAGGATTACCAGTATTTCTAGCAGATGATCCGCTTAGAGCTGTAGTAAAAGGAACAGGAATAGCTCTTAAAAACATGGATAAGTACAGATTGCTACTAAAATAATAACTATCTGTGAATTTAATTTTTGAGTTTTTTAGGAAATTTAAAAACTTTGGATTTTTTCTGTTATTACAGATTATTAGTGTTGTATTAATAATCAACAGGAGTGATTTTCATAACCTTGTGTTTAATCAAAATATAATCACTTTTAATAGTTGGTATTCTGGAAACATTAAGCAATTCGTTGCCTACTTTCAGTTAAAAGAGAAGAATCAAGAATTACTTGAAGAAAACAGTAGACTTAGAGCTAAACTATACGGAATAAAAATAAAGGATTCTTTATTGGTGAAAAAAGTAAATGATTCATTAAGACCTTTTCAGAAGTACGAGTTGATTACAGCAAAAGTAACGCAAAATTCTATAATACATAAAGATAATTTCTTTTATATAAATAGAGGTAGAGAGCAAGGCGTAGAAGAAGATATGGGAGTTATTACGTCAAAAGGAATTGCAGGGCAAATATATGAAGTCGCTCAGAATCATTCAAAAGTGATGTCAGCTTTGAATACCAAGATAATAATTAATTCTCGATTGAAAGGAACAAATTATTTTGGGTCTTTGGTTTGGGAGGCGGAAGATACTCGTTTAATGCATTTATATGATATTCCCAAGTATACAGAAATAGCTGTAGGAGATACAGTAGAAACTGCAAATTCGATGATTTTTCCTGATGGAATTCCTGTAGGAAGAATTGCAGGTAAAAGAATAAAAAGAAATTCAGGGAACTGGGATATCTCTGTAGAACTTTTTCAAGAAATGATAGCTCTTGATAATGTAGATGTAGTAAGGAAATTAGAAAGGAATATAGAGTTAAAATCGGATAGTATAGTTAGTCAAAGAGATACCGTTGTTTATGTTAAATAATATACTATTAAAAAATATTCTTTCGTTATTTTTCATTGCTACACTTCAGGTGTTGGTATTTAATCAGCTGTCTTTTTATGAAGGGTGTTATCCGATGATTTATATGCTTTGGGTTTATTATTATCCTATTAAATCAAGTAAAAATTTATTTCTTTTTTTAGGATTTGTTTTGGGTTTAATTATGGATTTATTTGCAGATACAGGAGGAGTCCATGCATTTGCAACGGTATTTGTGGTGTTTATTAGAAATTCGATTATTCGAAAGATACATTCCAATCAGTTTGATTTTTCTGAAAGTGAAACTACTCAGGATTCCTTTTCTTTCTTAGAAAGTTTTCTAATTATTTTTATACTGGTTTCGGTTCACGTTAGTTTGATTTTTTTTATGGATAATTTTAAATTAGGAAACATAGTTCATCAGTTGAGTCAAGTGTTGTATACTGTGCTTTTTAGTGTCGTTTCTATTTATGTTGTAAAAATTCTGTTTTATAGTAAGTAAGATTAGTAAATGAAACATTATAAAATTTTGTTTATATGTGTAGTGGCAGTTACAGCGATATACATCGGCAGGATTTCATATATTCAATTATTCACAGAAAGGTATCGATTAAATGGAGAGAACACATCTATAAAACCAGAATATGAAATTCCATTACGTGGTGTAATCATGGACAGGAAAGGGCGTATTTTGGTAGGAAATATGCTTACTTATGAATTGAATTATACACAGTCGATGATGGATGATTCGTTTGATACGATTCAATTTTGTAAGTTAGTAGACATCACAAAGCAGGAATTCATCGAGAAGATAACGCCATTAAATTCGAAACGTTCGTATCAAAAAAGTATACCTAAGGTATTTTTAAAGAATTTAGAGAGAAAAGATGTAGCTCGTATTCAAGAGAAGTTATACAGATATCCAGCTTTTTCGTTAGGAAGAAGACCAGAACGTTCGTATTTGGTAGAAACGGCAGGCAATGTTTTGGGATATATAAACGAGGTGAATGATGCGTATATTAAAAGAGATTCGTTGTATTATTTACCTGGTGATTTAGCAGGAATGGCAGGTGTTGAAAAATCGTATGAAGCGGAGTTGCGAGGAGTTAAAGGAGTTAAGTACTATAAAAAAGATATTCATCAACAGAATATTGGGTCTTATGAAGATGGAAAGTATGATATAGATGCTCAGAGTGGAAAAGATTTAATGCTTTCTATAGATTATGAACTTCAAGCATTGGCAGAAGAATTATTAGAAGGGAAATGGGGAGCTGCGGTAGCAATTGATCCTAAAACAGGAGAGATTCTTTGCATGGCATCTGCACCAACTATAAACCCAAAAGCATTAACAGGAAAGTATAAACAACATAATTTATACCAACTTCTTAACGATTCTATGCGGAAACCAATGTATGATAGAGCTGTTCAAGCGGCATATCCTCCAGGTTCTACGTTCAAACTTCTTAATGGTTTGGTAGGTCAGCAGTTGGGTGTCATTACGGATTCTACAGCATATGCTTGTAGGCATGGTTCGCGAATAGGAAGAAGGTTTGTGAAATGTCATGATGCGGGTATGATTCGTTTGGTTCCTGGAATTCAAAATTCGTGTAATTCTTATTTTTGTAAGTCGTACATAGGAATGTTGGAAAAAGATTCTGCTAATGTAGAAAAAGGTTTAGATGAATGGAATAAGCTTATTTCTAGTTTTGGACTAAATAGCTACTTTGGTAATGATTTAGCTGTAGGGAATAAAGGAAATATTCCAGATTCTAAATTTTATAATCAGTGGTATTCTAAAGGTGGTTGGAATGCATATTCTATATTTTCTAATGGAATCGGACAAGGGGAAGTATTAACAACACCTTTACAGATGGCAAATTTTGTATCAGCAATTGCGAATAAAGGTTTTTATTATACACCACATATTGTAAAAGAAATAGATGGAAAGCCAATAGAAAATTCAAATTTCACAAAACCTAAAAAGACATTGGTAGATGAAAAGTATTTTCCTAAAGTAATTCAAGGTATGTCACAAGTGGTAACGAATGGTACGGCAAGAGGAATTCTTACAAAGTCTTTTACTCAGGCAGGAAAAACAGGTACTTCTCAGGTTCCGCACGGAGCAAGGGATCATTCCAACTTTGTTCTTTTTGCACCTGTTGAAAATCCTAAAATAGCAATTGCGGTAGTTGTAGAAAATGGAGGATTTGGAGCTACTAGTGCAGCACCAATAGCAACATTATTGGCAGAGAAGTACTTGTTGAACAAGATAGAAAGGACTTATTTGGTGGAAAGATTAAAAAAGATGAATCTTTATGGGCAATACAGAAAAAATTACATTAATAAACTGAAAGCAAAAGGGTGGTATGTTGCTCCTGATACCATAAAGGCAGATTCGTTAAAAGTAGATAATAAACGCAAAAATTAAGATGAAAAAAGCACTCAAAGGAGTAGATATTCCTTTATTAATCATGTATTTGAGTTTGGTTCTTTTTGGGATACTCAATATATATAGTGTTTCGGAAACTTCAGGGACAAAACAATTGATGTGGTTTGGGATTTCTCTTTTTATTGGTATAGTTATATTCATGATTCAAGCTCATTTTTTTGAGGCATTTTCGGTGGTATTTTACATAATCGGTATAATGTTGTTGATTCTATTATTTCCTTTGGGTTCGGTGGTAAATGGAGCCAAGGCGTGGTTTGTTTTTGGTCCGATTAGTTTGCAACCCGTTGAATTTGTAAAAATAGCAACTACTCTTATGCTTGCAAGTATCGTAAATCTTCCAAAATTTAACTTTTATGAAACTAAATATAAAGTGAGAGCTTTAGGTGTGATTTTAATTCCTATTATTTTAATTTTATTGCAACCTGACGTAGGTTCGATTTTGGTTTTTACTGCTTTCTTTATAGCTCTTTTTAGAGAGGGAATGTCTGGAGTTGTATTCCTAATAGGAGGATATTTTGCAATATTATTTTTAACATCAATTAAAGAACCAGTAAATGCGTTGATTTTTCTTTCGCTTCTTCTAACAGGATTAAATTTGTATTATTTATACTCTTATGTGAAGGTAAGATTCATTTATCTTATTCTTTGTTTTTTAGTACTACTGGGAATAATTTATCTATTTAGCTCGGAAAATCACTCATTTTCGTTAGTGATAACATATTTTGTAATTTCGTTATTAGGTGTTTTAGTATTAATATTTTTTAAAGAAAAAAATAAGAAGCAAGTCTACATGGCTTTTGGCTTTATTGCTTTAGTTACAATTCCATTAGTGATTTTTGCACCGACAGTTTTTGAGAAATTACCAAAACATCAGAAAGAAAGAATAGATGTTTTGTTTGAAGGAGAAGCTAAGTATAGAGATACTGCGGGATACAATTTGTTGTATGCAAAAACAGCAATTGGTTCTGGTGGTTTTTGGGGGAAAGGATATAACAAAGGAACTGTTACAGATGGTAAATTTGTACCTGAACAAAGAACGGATTATATATTTTGTACCGTTGGAGAGGAATGGGGATTTGTTGGGAGCTCACTGTTGTTAATTCTTTATGCGTGCTTTATACTGCGGATTTATTATTTAGCAGAAACTCATGAATCGGCATTTATACGAGTGATAGGATATTGTATGGCATCAATATTTTTTATGCATTTTATCATTAATGTGGGAATGGTTATAGGTCTTTTTCCTACGGTAGGTATTCCACTACCTTACTTTAGCTACGGAGGAAGCTCATTATTGGCTTTTTCTAGTATGTTTTTTATATTTCTAAGACTCCACTATTTTGGGAATAGAACTTTAGTTTAGATTGAAAAAGTCTAGGTTAATCAAAATAATAGTTTAAATTTGTAAAAAAAAGTTATGACACTACCTAAATTTTTAATGGCAGACAATTCAGGATTTCCTGATGATTTATTTATAGTACATACTGAGTATCCAAGATTTATACTTAATGTTGAGGAAGAAGAAGTAGAATGGTTAGATGAGATAGAGGAAAATGAAAATGAAGAGGAGATTGCAGAGGAATTGACTGCCGTAATAGAACAAGCATATGAGTTTTGTGATGCCGAAATTGCAAAATACGAAGAAGAAGATATTGACGAATAAAATTGAAGAAATAAATTTTATTATTTAGATATTTTTTATATCTTTGCCGACCAAAAGTTATTTAGAATGAAAGCAGAAATACATCCATCAAATTATAGATTAGTAGCATTTAAGGATATGAGTAATGGTGATCTTTTTTTGTGTAAGTCTACAGCAAACACAAAAGACACTATAGAAGTAGAAGGAGTTGAGTATCCGCTTATTAAAATGGAAATCTCTAGTACTTCTCATCCTTTTTATACAGGTAAGGTTAAATTGGTAGATACGGCAGGTAGAGTAGATAAATTTATGTCTAAATACAAAAAGTTTTCTAAGAAGTAACTGTTTTGTTGTGGATTGTTTATACTCACATTAGTTCGTTTAATTATAGATATCCAGCAAATTTTTGTTGGATATTTTTTTAATACATATTATGGATATTGTTCTATTTGATTTTTCTAGAGAGGATTTTTTGCCACTTACTTTTACAAGACCTGTAGGGGATTTGAGATGTGGGATTTTAACTTTTGCTGAGCGGTGGTCTACGCTTTTAAAAGCTGATTTTTCATATAAAACAGTAGACTATTTACAAGAAAAATATCCAATCAAGAATTCTAATAATTCTATTTTTATTAATTCTACAGTTTTTCCAAATGATGAACTAATTAAATCTATCTGTAAATTGGGGAAAGATGAAGCTTTGGTAAAAGATGGCATAGTTTTAGCTTGTAATTCCAATGAAAAGATTTTTGATGTGAAAGAGTATAAGTCTTTGGAGTATACAGGTGAGATAGAATTAATAAAGTATCCGTGGGATTTATTTAGGATTAATTCTATGGCAATTGAGTATGATTTTGAATTAATCACAAAAGGAAGAAAGAGTTGTGAGCTTTCAAGTACAAATGGAGTTATAGGAGATAAAAATAGAATTTTTGTTGAAGAGGGAGTTCAGGCGGAATTTTGCACATTTAATACTAAAGAAGGTTCTATTTACTTAGGCAAGAATTCTCAAGTTCAGGAAGGTTCGCATTTGCGAGGTTCCATTTCCTTAGGTGATAATGCTACAATAAATATGGGGAGTAGGATATATGGAGGAACAACCATAGGATTATTTTCTAAGGTGGGAGGAGAAATCCATAATTCAGTGATATGGGGATACTCTAATAAAGGTCATGATGGTTTTATTGGCAATTCTGTTATAGGTCAGTGGTGTAATTTTGGTGCAGATTCCAATTCATCTAACATGAAAAATAATTATGCCGATGTAAAGATGTGGTCTTATAAGGAGCGTAAATTTATAAACTCTGGATTGCAATTTTGTGGAACTGTAATGGGAGATCACTCTAAAACTGCAATAAATACTCAGTTAAATACAGGTACTGTGATAGGTGTTTTTGCTAATATTTTTACCGCAGGATTTCCGCCTAATTTAGTAAACTCTTTTTCTTGGGGAGGAGCTAAAGGTTCAGATAAGTTTAGACTCGATAAAGCCTTTGAAATAGCGGATTTAGTGATGAAAAGAAGAGGAGAAATACTGACGGATATAGAGCGAAAAGTACTCGCCAAAATATATGAGATTAACCAATAATTATAATTAATAAAAAAAAAGTTGTAATTTTGCGACTTAAATAAAGTATATTCAGAAATGAATGGAACATATAACAATATTCTTGAGCTAGTAGGATCTACACCTCTTGTAAGGTTAAATAGAATTGCGGAAAATATTGATGGTGAAATTTATGCTAAAATTGAATCATACAATCCGGGACATTCAACCAAAGATAGGATAGCTCTGCATATTATAGAAACGGCTGAAAAGAAAGGTTTATTAAAATCAGGATCTACTATTGTTGAAACAACATCTGGTAATACTGGATTTTCTTTAGCAATGGTAAGTATTGTTAAAGGATATAAATGTATACTGGCAGTTTCGGACAAGACCAAGGCAGAAAAAATAGCATACCTAAAAGCATTAGGAGCAGAAGTATACGTTTGTCCTGCTAATGTTCCTACTGATGACCCTAGATCTTACTATGAAGTTGCGAAAAGAATAGCTAAGCAAACTCCTAATTCGATATATATTAATCAGTATTTTAATCAGTTGAATATAGAAGCTCACTATTTAACTACAGGTCCTGAAATATGGGAGCAAATGCAAGGCGATATTACTCACTTAATTGCTTGCTGTGGAACTGGAGGAACTCTCTCTGGGTCTGCAAGATACCTTAAAGAGAAGAATCCAAATATAAAAGTGATTGGAGTAGATGCTGTTGGGTCTGTTTTAAAAAAATACCACGAAACAGGTGAGTTTGACAAGAATGAGATAAAACCATATCAGATAGAAGGATTAGGGAAAAACCTTATACCAGAAGCATTAGACTTTAAAATTATAGATAGATTTGTGAAGGTTGCTGATGAAGAAAGTGCTTATTGTACAAGAGAGATTGCTCTTAAAGAGGGAATAATGGCAGGGTATACATCAGGTGCTGTTATTCAAGCTTTAAAGCAAATTAAAAACGAATTAAATTATAAATCAAGAGTTGTTGTTATATTTCCAGATCATGGTTCAAGATACATCACAAAGGTGTTTAATGATAAATGGATGGCAGAGCAAGGGTTTACAAACTCAAAGCTAAATGGATTAGAATCAAGAGCTGTTGTAAATTACATATAGATTTTACATGGATATTTTTGAAAGAGTAAAACAGAATCCAGGTCCCTTGGGACAGTTTGCGGATTATGCAGAAGGGGATTATGTATTTCCTAAGTTAGAAGGACCTATTGGACCTAGAATGAAATTTAAGGGGAAAGAAGTAATATGTTGGAGTATAAATAATTATCTTGGTTTAGCAGAACATCCAGAGGTTAGGAAGGCAGATACAGAAGCAACCGAAAAATATGGATTAGCATATCCAATGGGAGCAAGAGCTATGTCAGGGACAACCGATATGCATTTGTTGTTGGAAGATCAATTGGCTCAGTTTGTAGGAAAGGAGTCTGCTTATTTACTTAATTTTGGGTATCAAGGAATGGTTTCTTGTATAGATTCTTTGGTGTCTAAAAAAGATGTAATTGTATATGATGTAGATTCTCATGCGTGTATTGTTGATGGTGTTAGACTTCATTTTGGTAAAAGATTTACGTATCAGCATAACAATATAGAGAGTTTAGAAAAGAACTTACAGCGAGCAACTAAAGTTGCTGAAAAAACAGGTGGAGGGATTTTAGTGATTACTGAAGGTGTTTTTGGAATGCGAGGAGAGCAAGGTAAGTTAAAAGAAATATGCGATTTAAAAGAAAAGTATAGCTTTAGATTACTTGTAGATGATGCTCATGGATTTGGTACTTTAGGTAAAACAGGTGCTGGGACAGGAGAGGAACAAGGTGTTCAAGATAAAATAGACGTATACTTTGCTACATTTGCTAAGTCAATGGCAGGTGTAGGAGGTTTTTTTGCAGGAGATAAGGAAATTATTAGATACTTAAAGTACAATATGCGTTCCCAAATTTTTGCAAAATCATTACCAATGCCAATGGTGATGGGAGCTATTAAAAGGTTAGAACTTCTTAAAACAACTCCAGAACTAAAGAACAAGCTTTGGGAAAACGTAGAAAAACTACAGAAAGGACTAAGGGAGCATGGATTTGATTGTGGAACTACAAACACATGCGTTACTCCAGTATATTTAAAAGGAAGTCCAATTGAGGCGACCTTACTGGTAGAGGATTTAAGGTCTAAATATTCTATATTCTGTAGTGTAGTTTCTTATCCTGTTATTCCAAAAGGAATGATAATATTGCGTTTGATTCCTACAGCTGTTCATACTGATGAAGATATAGAGCTTACATTAAAAGCATTTGATGCCGTACGAGAAAATTTAATTTCAGGTGTATACAAAGAGAAAGAAACTCAAATGAATTTTAATTATCATCAACAGATTTAAAAAAAAAGTAAAAATATTTTTTTGTAATACAAAAATAATTTTTATATTTGCACACCCAAATGAATGACTCGGTAGTTCAGTTGGTTAGAATACCTGCCTGTCACGCAGGTGGTCGCGGGTTCGAGTCCCGTCCGGGTCGCAAAAAGTTCTTAGAATTTCTAAGAACTTTTTTTATTTCGTTTTTTTTACTGGTTTCTATTTTCTCTTAACTACCAATTCTGAAATTAGCAGTAATAACATTGTTATAAAAATTAGATAAGACACTTCTCTAATTCCAACAACTCCTTTTACAAAACTCGAATAGGAATAATACAATCCGATGTTCTGAAGAATATAATCAAAACTACCAAGGAATTTGTATGTAGCTAACTGCTCCAATCCAAAATACAAGATAAAACATAGGAAAACACCTAAAAGAAAAGAAGATATCTGATTTTTCATGATTGATGATGCAAAAATTCCAATGGAAATAAAACAACAGCACAATAAAACAAGACCTATATATCCTGAAAGTATACTTCCATAATCAATGCTTTCAGAAACTAAAGAAAGTTTATTTAGTGTATAAATAATAGTTAAAGAAGATAAAAGAGAAAATAATATTACGGTGAGAACCGAAAAGAATTTTCCTAAAATAAAGGATAATAAAGAAATTGGTTTAGAAAAAATCCATTCCAATGTACCTTGACTTCTTTCTTCTGAAATTGTTTTCATGGTAATTGCAGGAACTAAAAATAGTAAAAACCAAGGTGCAACGTAAAAAAAAGGACTCATAGAAACCACACCTATTTCTAAAATATTAAATTCATTTTCAAAATAAAATAAATACAAAGAAGATAATACACAAAAGATCCCTGCCACCAAATAAGCAAGAAAATTCCCAAAGTACAGTTTTAATTCTTTTTTTAGTATAGCTATCATCTTTTATTTTTATTTACAAGTTTTACAATCAATGAAATTCCTAGAATCAACCCAAGGAAAGACAATAATAACAACAACCAGTTTTCAATGAAAAGTCCTTTTAAAATTACGGCAAATACAATTGCAAAAAGAAGAAAAGTGGCAACTTCATTCATCATTCTCAACTTTACCGAACTGTCTTTATTAGTTCCTTGTTTAATTTGTTTAATTTTTCTCCAACTCCAAAGATGAAATCCTAATAAAAACAATAAAAACGTAAGCTTCACATGAAACCAAGCTTCTTGAAATAACCAAGGCCGTAAAATTAGTATCCAAACTCCAAAAATTAACATTAAAACTCCTCCAGGAACAACAATAATATTCCATAAGCGACGAATCATATATACATATTGCTTTTGAAGAATTTTTCGCTCTACCTCATCTTTTGCTTCTGCATCTACGTGGTATACAAACAAACGAACTAAGTAAAATATTCCTGCAAAATAACTTACCATAAAAATAATGTGAATTGATTTGAGTACCGAATATTCCATTTCTAATCTAGGTTTATTTTTATTTGAATTCCAGTTTTTAGTCCCAGTAAAGATTCTGCTCCGCCTGTAGTTTTGGGATTACTTTTATATATTGCAATTTCTAAATAATCATTTTCATTATACAATGCCATTATTTCTCCGTTTCTGAGTGATTTGTCTTCTACATTTTCAACGATTTCTTCATAATATTCATAAACTTTGGTTATAAATCTAAAATTAGCATTAATTCTAATTCTTTTATTCCCAAAATACTCTTGAATATCTTCTCTTTTTATATTGGTAATTGCATTCCCAAAATTATCAATATAAATAACATTTCCTATCAATGTTTGATTTGCTTCTCTATACAAAACCTGTGGAAGCTTTAATTCCTTAATAGAATCTACTTCTGGTAAGTTTTTGATGTAATCATTGTCTTCTATGATTTTTTTTACCAAATGTGTAAACGAATTTTTAAGAATAAAAGAATCGTGTTTTTCTAATGAATGTACTTTCATAAATTCATACGTTCCATCAGAAAATAAAAGTGAGAATAATCCATTATCAATAGATAAAAAATAACTTTCATCTTTTTTTACTATCAGTATACGAGCGTCTTTTTTGTAAACAGCATCAATTCCGATTAAATGAATTGTTCCTTGAGGAAATTCTTGATATGAATTCAGAAAAATATAATGTGCTTCCAAGACATTATAAGCATCTATTTGATGAGAAATATCTATAATTTGGCAATTAGGTACATTTGAAATCAAACTTGCTTTCCACACAGAAACTCCATAATCCTTTATTCCCAAGTCCGACATCAATGTAATAATCCTAGACATAAAAAACTCTTTATTTCACAGCAAAATACTTTTATTTGCTTACATATAGATACACAAGCATCGCTATCCCTAAAATAATTCTATAATATCCCCAAATTTTAAATCCAAAGCGTTTTAGGATTCCTATAAAAAACTTAATTGCAATTATTGCAACTACGAATGCAATTACATTTCCAGCTAAGAAATTAAGAATATTATCAGACGAAGAAAATATCATTTCAAACCCTTTCTGTTCTTGTCCTTCATAGTTCCAATCTTTTAAGAAAAGAGAATAACAGGTAACTGCTAACATGGTAGGAACTGCAAGAAAAAATGAAAATTCCGCAGCTAAACTTCTACTTAATCCTTGTTGCATTCCTCCAATTATAGATGCAGCTGAACGAGATGTCCCAGGCATCATCGCCAAACATTGCCAAAAACCAATCGTTACCGCTTTTTTTATGCTTAAATCTTTCTCTTCGTGTATCACAGGATTTTTAAAATAATTATCTATAAATAAAAGAATTATTCCTCCTAGAATTAAAACAATAGCAATCACTTCTGTTTGTCCCATTACAGATTCTATTTTGTCATCAAATAGTTTCCCTAGGATTAAAGCAGGAATAACAGCAAAAGCTAATTTTTTATAAAAATTAAAATTTTCGAAATTGAAAAACTTTTTCCAGTATAAAACAACTACAGCTAATATTGCTCCAAACTGTATAGAAACTTCATACATTTTTACGAATTCATTCTCTTGAATACCAAATAATGTACTTGTGAAAATCATGTGTGCCGTAGAGGAAACAGGAAGAAATTCCGTTAAACCTTCTATAATTGCAATCCAAATTGCCTGAAAACTATCCATTAGATTTATCTTTATAAAAAATTGCGTATATCTCGATTACAAAACCAGCAAGAACTAAAAAAGGAGCAAGGCGTATTCTTCGAAATGAGAATATACCTTCATTCCAATAGTTTGCGTCAAATTTTCCATCTGGTAATGTGTTTGCATCATGTCCCATCATTAACAAAAATCCAAGAGCAATTACTAAGATTCCTACAACCATGAACTGATAATTTTTTTTACTAAAAACAAACGGGAATTCTTTATTTTTTTCTTTTTCCATAACTTTAATTCACTCAGCAAATATAACAACTATTTTACGGCTTTACTTGAAAAACTCCAATACATTTGAAGTGATGTATTCCAATTGCTCTACCGAAAGTTCGGTATGCATCGGAAGTGAAATTACTTCATCTATTAGTTTATTGGTATTTGGGAAATCCGAATCAATATAATCTCCTGTATCGTACGCTTTTTGTTTTCTAAGCGGAACAGGATAATAAATCATAGATGGGATTTCTTTTTTAGCTAAATAGGTATTTAATTCATCTCTTTTTCCGTTTGTGATTCTTAGTGTATATTGATGAAAAACATGCGTAGAATATTTTTCTCTTTTAGGAATGAGAATAGAAGAATGGTTTTTAAATTTATCATCATAATAATCCGCAGCATTTTTTCTTTGTTGATTGTAATTATCTAATTGTTTAAGTTTTGCGTTTAAAACCACAGCTTGTAATGAGTCTAGGCGAGAATTTACACCTACCTCGTCATGATAATATCTTTGATACATTCCATGATTCACAATTCCTCTCATTTTGTATGCTAAGTCGTCGTCATTGGTAAAAATTGCTCCACCATCTCCATAACAACCTAAATTTTTAGAAGGGAAAAACGAAGTTGTTCCCATAGTTCCCATAGTTCCTGCCTTTGCTTTTGTTCCATCAGAAAAGGTATATTCAGCACCAATAGCTTGAGCAGTATCTTCTATTACATATAAGTTGTTTTCTTTTGCAAAATTGAGGACTTCTTCCATATTTGTGCATTGTCCATACAAGTGAACAGGAATTATAGCTTTGGTATTTGGAGTTAATGCTTTTTTCATAGCATCAATATTCATGGTAAAAGAATCATAATCTACATCTACAAAACGAGATTTTAATCCCAGTAAATGAACTACCTCAACGGTTGCGGCAAATGTAAAATCAACAGTAATTATTTCATCTCCAGGGTTTAATCCAAGTGTCATTAAAGCAATTTGTAAAGCATCAGTTCCATTTGCACAAGGAATTACGTGTTTTACGTTTAAATAGTTTTCTAAATTTGTTTGGAAATCTTTTACCTGTGGACCATTAATGAACATTGCACTTTCTAACACTTCGTCCATAGAGTTTTTTACTTCATTTTTTATAGCTTGGTACTGTTTTACCAAATCTACCATCTGAATTTTGTCCATTTGAATTTGTTTTGTGCAAATATACGTCTTCTGAAATCAAAAAAGATTGTTATTCAAACAAAAAAAACGCTTCAATTTGCATTGAAACGTTTTAAAAATTCACTTTTAAACCCTTTTTGTATTAAGATAATTTTAATTCAAATTTGAAACGACTAAAAAAGTTACTGTCATTAAACTTTATATTCTCGTTAACAGATGTTTTAGTCGCACGTACATTTCTCATAGGAGAGTAAACTCCTATTCCCATAGATGAAGCTTGCCCAAATGTTGAGTTGCTTAATCCTTCATAAAACATTTCTAATAAATAATTCGTTTTCATTTTAATTCACTTTTACAAGTTTACGATACAAAGGTATAAATACTTAGTGTTGAAAAAACACATTGTTGATATTTAAAAATTATGGATACATAAGTTTGCTTTATATTTTACAATTATTTCTTTTTTAGTTATAAAAAAATTATTTTCGCACTATGGATAATTCGCTGTGTATTGCTTTTTATAATGTAGAAAATCTTTTTGATATATATGATAACAAAAGAAAAGCAGATGATGATTTTCTCGCATATTCGCCAAAACGTTGGAATAAAGATCGATACGAATTAAAATTAAGTAAAATAGCAAAGGTTCTTTCTGAAATTGGAAAAGAAGAAACAGGAAAAGCTCCTATTGTTATTGGTCTTGCCGAAGTAGAAAACGATAAAGTACTCAAAGATTTAATTAAACAAAAAGAAATTCTTCCATTTAATTACAGATTTTCTCACTATGAATCACAAGATGAAAGAGGGATTGATGTTGCGTTCTTATACCAAGAAAAATACGTAGACTTGCTTTCTTCTAAAACCTATACTGTTCCTTTGTTTACGCAAGAAGGAAAAAAAGATTATTCTAGAGATATTTTATATTGTAAAACAAAAATAAAAAATGAAATTATTCATTTTTTTACCATTCATTTGCCTTCCAAACGCGACAATGATATTAATTTGTTTAATAGAATAAAGATAATACAAAAAGTACGAGAACTATCCGATGAACTTTATGATAAATATGGAAATCCTAACATTATAATATTTGGTGATTTTAATGAAAATCCAAATGTAGAAAGCCTGCGAAAAGAGTTAAATACAACTCCCAATCCAGACTATATTAAAGATAATCAATTATACAATCCATTTGAATTATTGCTTGAACAAAAAAAGTACAGTCTTTTCTATAAACATCAAGGCAATCTTTTTGATCAACTTATTTTATCTAAAAATTTATTAGAGAATCCTGCTTTTGAGTATCATTATTCAAAAGTATTTTCGCCTTATTACTTGCAAGAGTTTTCCCACAAGTATCTTGGACAACCTTTTAGAACCTACGCAGGAACACGATACCTTGGTGGATACAGTGATCATTTTCCTATTTATAGTATTTTTAAGGTGCAAAATTAAAAGATAAATCAAGGTGCATTTTTACTTTACACATACCTTTGTAAAATAGGGAATGTTTTTAAGTATTCATTAAGTATAGAGCTATCTTTTTTAATAGCTAAAGAGAGCATCTTTTTTCCGTCGGTATCTTTTTTTAGTTGGAAATAACTATTAGATATAATGTAATATAATTCTGATTTATCGTGAATTTGAAGAGCTTTTTTGCTGTTTTTTAGAACTTCTTCATATTCTCCTATTGTTGTTAACGTTTCTAAATAAGCAATCCAATTAGGATAATTAAAAGGTTCCAGTAAAGTTAGGTCTTTGAGTCGTGTAGTAGCTTCTTCGTATTTGCCAAGTATGATTTCAAAATAAGCAACTTTCTTTAAGTATTGAGTGTTTTTAGAGTCAATTTTTAAGGCTTCTTGTCCAAAAAAGAGAGCTTCCTCGTAATTAGTTGTTTCTTCATAAAAGAGAGCAATAGCATACCATGATTTTTCAAATTGAGGATCGGAATGAATGGAATTAACAAACGCCTTAAATGCTTGATTTCTTTGTTTGACTTTGAGGTAACACTGCCCTATTTTATAGTAAGTATATGCAGGCGTGTCATCATATTCTAGTGACTCGCTATAGGTATCTATTGCGTATTTCCATTTTTTTAGTTTTTCAAAACATGAGGCTTTTTGCATGTATCCATATATGCTTTTAGGGTTTATAACTATTACGTAGTCAAACGCTTCTAATGCTTTTAGGTAGTTATCATCTTCTTCATACAACTGTCCCAAGGTATACCATGCAGTTTCGTTATACGGATTTTTATCAATATAGTCTAAAACAAACCTTATTGCGTCTTTAGGTTTGTGTAGATAGTCGTAGCAATCTATAATGCTGAAAAATGCAAATTCATCTTCAGGGAAATATTCTAACGCTTTTATGTAGTTATCCAAAGCGTTGGAATAATCTTTTAAGTCAAAATATTCATTTCCTATAGAATTATATATAAAATCGTGTTCTTCGTCAAATTCTAATGATTTTTTATAGAAAAAGATTGCTTTTTTATGAAATTTTCGAAGTGACCAATAGTGTGCTTGACATAAATAGAAATCTAGGTTTTCAATGTTATAACTAGTAAGTTCTTGAATTAAATCATACGAACGCTTAAGTTTATTGTTTACAAGTTGAAATTCCAACTCACGTGTTTTTAAATCAAGATTATTAGGATATTGTTTGTATGCTTCTTTTAACGCTCGTTCTGCATATTCTAAATCGTATATATCTAAATAGTAAAGAATGATGTCTTCAAACTCTTCCGCATCAAAAAAAGACATTTTTCTAGATTCTAGACAATGTTCAAATCGCTCTACCAGTTTATTTGTATTAAAATCCTCCACTTTTTTTAGTGTAATGTAAATTTACTTAAAGGTATTTAATAAATCGCAAAAAATGAGGCGTATAGTTATTATTTTTCAACAAGTAGTGAACAGTAGTTGTTTTTTGAAAAAAAACTTGTTTTGTATTCAGAAAATACCATACATTTGCCACGAATTTAAAAAATATATAAAAATGAAGAAATTATTTTTAATCGCTGCAGTTGCAGTTTCAACAGTTGTTTTTGGACAAGAAACTAAATTCGGAGCTAAAGCAGGTGTTAATTTAGCAAATTTAACTGGTGATGTTGAGAATTCAGATATGAAAGTTGGTTTTTATGTTGGTGGTTATGCTAACATAGGTATAACAGAAGTATTTTCATTTCAACCAGAATTATTGTATTCAGCACAAGGTGCGAAATTTGAGGAGTCTGGAAGTGGATATAGCTATGAGGAAAAATTGAATCTTTCGTACTTGAATATTCCTTTAATGTTGCAATATGAACTAGCAGAAGGTTTTAAAGCAGAATTTGGTCCACAAGTAGGTTTTTTGTTAAGTGCAAAGGATAAGTGGGAGGGAAGTTATGCTGGTGAATCAGAATCAGGTGATGAAGATGTAAAAGATGCTTTTAAATCAATTGACTTCGGTTTAAATATTGGTTTAAACTATGAGTTGGAGAGTGGTTTAAATTTTGGAGCTAGATATAACGTAGGTTTATCAAATATTGCTGATGAGGATGATGTAGATGTTAAAAACGCTGTTATTAGTGCAGGAGTTGGTTATACATTCTAATCATTTTAGATTATAAAGTCATACAAAAAACCTGCATTTTAGCAGGTTTTTTTTGTACGTAAAAACTTGTTTTGTATTCAGAAAATACCATACATTTGCCACGAATTTTAAAAAAAAATATAAAAATGAAAAAATTATTTTTAATCGCTGCAGTTGCAGTTTCAACAGTTGTTTTTGGGTAAACGGAAAAAGGTAAGTTTGTGTTTTCAGGAAAGACTGCAATTGATTTTTCTAGTTTAACTCAAAAGAGCGAATATGATGGAACTGAGCTTGGTGGAAAAACAAAAATGTCTACGTTTACAGTAAATCCTTCATTTGGGTATTTTGTAATTGATAATCTTTGGGTTGGATTAAGTTCTGAGATAACATCTACTAAAAATGAATATGGAGGTAATACTTCAAAAACATCAGAGTTATCTTTATTGCCAACAGTAGGATATTATTTCCCTGTAGATGGTAAAGTTAAGCCATATATACAAGCAGGTATAGGTTTTGCGTCAGCTAAGCAGGTAGAGGAGTATGATGGAGGAAAAGATGAAGCTAAATTTTCTGGTTTGGGATATTCAGCTGGTCTAGGAGTTGATTATTTTATTAATAATAATGTTGCTTTTGGTTTAGGTGTTGCATACGGAGGTTCAAATTTAAAGTATTCTGAAGATAAAAAATTGGTTCTTAAAAATAATGGAATTACTCTTGGATTAGGATTCTCAATATTTTTATAATAGTAGAATAAATTATAAATCATACAAAAAAATCCTGCAAAAAATTGTGGGTTTTTTTTTGTATGTAAATTTTGTGTAAAATCTTCATTTTTGCGTATCTTTGCACTCATGATTATAAGTGCGATATATAGCGTTGAAGACATAAAAAAATGCAACCAGTAATGGTTGCTATTTTGTATATATAGGTTTTTTCTTATTGTTTAATTTTAATCTTTTAAAACAAATTTATGCTAATTAGAGTTGCAGATAGTAGTGATAAAGTATATGCGGAAGTTTTGTGCAGTTGGTATGAAGAGTCAGCAAAACAAAGAGGAATTGGTATCGCTAAAAGAAAACCAGAATACATCGAGAAAAAGATGACAGAAGGAGATGCTGTGGTTGCTTTTGATGATGATGGAGAGTTTGTAGGATTTTGCTATATAGAAACTTTTGATAATAAATCGTTTGTGGTAAACTCAGGACTAATCATCAAGCCAGAACTAAGAAAAGCAGGACTTGGGAAGAAAATCAAAATGGAAGTGTTTAGACTTTCTAGAACTAAATATCCTAGAGCGAAAATATTTGGAATCACAACCAGCTTTCCTGTAATGAAGATAAATACAGAAATAGGATACCATCCTGTTACTTTTTCTGAACTAACTACCAGTGATGAGTTTTGGAATGGTTGTAAAAGTTGCAAAAATTATCACATTCTAATGGAGAACGAAAGAAAAATGTGTCTTTGCACAGCAATGGTTTATGATAAAATCGATTCAGATAAGTACAGTGAAGGAGGAAAAGAACATCAAGATTATTTAAAAGAAAGGTATAAAAATTACAGATAATAGATGTTAGCATTGAGAAATACATAATACATCATTACAACAATACAATAATACAGAAATACAAAAAAATAAAAAATGAAAAAAGCAATAGTAGCATATAGTGGAGGTTTAGATACTTCTTATTGTGTGGTAAATTTAAATAGAGAAAAAGGATACGAAATACATACTGTTATTGTAAATACAGGAGGTTTTTCCAAAGAGGAAGAAGAACGAATTGAGACGAGAGCATATGAATTAGGTTCAAAAAAGCATACTACTATAAATGTAGTAGAAAACTTTTATGATAAGTGTTTGAAGTATTTATTATTCGGAAATGTACTTAAAAATAATACCTATCCACTTTCGGTTTCTGCAGAAAGAATTTTTCAAGCTATTGCAATTGCAGAATATGCAAAAAAAGAAAATGCAGATTGTATCGTACACGGAAGTACAGGAGCAGGAAACGATCAGATTAGATTTGATGTTGCATTTTCAGTTATTTGTCCTGAAGTAGAAATTATTACACCAATTCGAGATGAAAAGTTAACAAGACAACAAGAAATTGATTATTTAAAATCTCAAGGTGTTGAATATTCGTGGGAAAAAGCAAAATACTCTATCAATAAAGGAATCTGGGGAACAAGTGTAGGAGGGGAAGAAACCTTAACTTCCAATAAAAGTTTGCCAAGTGAAGCATATCCATCGCAATTACAAGAAAATGAAAGTATGGATATTGAAATTGAGTTCACAAAAGGAGAGCCAACAGCATTAAATGGTAAAAAAATGTCGCCTACGGAGTTGATTATTAAATTAAATGAGTTAGGTGAAAAATATGCCATTGGTAGAGATACGCATATAGGCGATACCATTCTAGGAATTAAAGGAAGAGTTGGTTTTGAGGCTTCGGCTCCATTAATCTTGATTAAAGCTCATCATTTATTAGAAAAACATACACTTACTCGTTGGCAACTTATTCATAAAGAACAAGTAGCATCTTGGTATGGGACCTTATTGCACGAAGCTCAGTATTTAGATCCTATTATGAGGGATTTTGAAGCATTTTTAACTTCTTCTCAAAATCGAGTTACGGGAAAAGTATTTTTAACTTTAAAACCATACCAGTTTGAATTAAAAGGAATCGAATCTCCCTACGATATGATGCAGTCTAAAGTAGCAAAATACGGAGAGGAAAATGAAGCTTGGGATTCGAGAGATGCAAGAGGATTTATCAAAATTTTTGGTAACCAATTAAAAATTTGGCAATCTTTTGAAAAGTAATTCTTCATGGAAGAAAATGAATTAAAGATTATACTTACTACATTAATTAATTTACCTTCTGAAAATGAGTTAGTTGAATTTAAAGAAGTGAAAAATAATTATGATTTCCGTAAAATAGGAAAATATTTTTCAGCTCTAAGTAATGAAGCTAATTTATTAAATCAAGATTATGCTTGGTTGATTTTTGGAATAGAAGATAAAACTAGACAAATTGTAGGAACTAATTATAGAAGTACTAATCTTAATAATCTAAAAAAAGAAATAGCAGACAAAATAACCAATCAAATTACTTTTATTGAAATTCATCAAATTTATATTGATAATAAAAGAGTAATAATGTTTCAAATCCCATCTTCTCCAAAAGGCATCCCTATTGCTTTTGAAGGGCATTATTATGCTAGAAATCACGAAAGTTTAGTCCCTCTATCTATTGATAAAATTGAAAAAATAAGAAGTGTAAATATAAAATGTTTCGAAGAACAAATTGCAAAGCATGACATTTCAAATGCAGAAGTATTTAAGTACCTGAGTACAGAGACTTATTTTGATTTATTAAACCTTCCTTATCCTTCTGATCAGTCATCTGTCATTGAAAAATTTATTTCAGAAAAAATATTGGTTATAAAAAATAATAAATTAAGTATTACAAACTTAGGAGCATTACTTCTTGCCAAAAGGTTAGAGGACTTTGATACGGTTTTTAGGAAAACCATTAGGGTTATTATATATAAAGGGAAGAGTAAAGTAGAAACCATAAGAGAACAAATTGGAGGTAAAGGATATGCTTTAGGGTTTGATGGTTTAGTCGATTTTATCAATAGTCAGTTGCCTGCCAATGAGGAAATAGAAAAGGCATTAAGGAAAGAGGTGACAATGTATCCTACCTTAGCAATCAGAGAGTTGGTTGCAAATGCTTTAATTCATCAGGATTTTGAAGTTAAAGGATTTCCAATGGTAGAAATTTACCAAGATAGAATAGAGATTTCAAATTCAGGAACTCCGCTAATTAAACCTGATAGATTTATTGATGGTTATGAATCACGAAATGAAAGGCTATCAGACATTATGAGAAGGATGTATATTTGTGAAGAAATAGGGAGTGGAATAGATAAGGTGATATTTAATGTTGAACTTTACCAACTTCCTGCAATCAAGTTTCAGGTGGTAAATTCAAGAACTTCGATAATTATGTATTCGTATAAACAACTTAATGATATGGATAGAGATGATAAAATTAGAGCTTGTTATCAACATGCTTGTTTAAAGTATGTTTCAAATGAAAAAATGACCAATCAAACGTTAAGAGAGAGATTTAATATCGAAGAAAAAAATTTATCTATTGCATCAAGAATTATAGCAGATACTATAGAGGCAGGACTTATTAAGATAGAAAATCCGGAAAGTAATTCAAAAAAACATAGAAGTTATATTCCTTATTGGTTATGAGTCTTTTATTTGATGGTTATTTGATATATAAATAAAATAAAAAATTAAAACACTGACTATCAATGTTTTTTTATTTGATGGTTATTTGATGAAGAAATGTAAAAAAAATGAATAATAAAATAAAAGTAGGAATTATAGGTGGTGCGGGATATACCGCTGGGGAGTTAATTAGAATTTTAATGTATCACCCTAAAGTAGAACTTGAGTCCATAGTAAGTTCTTCTAACCCTAATGCCCCTATTGATACTATCCATGATGATTTAATTGACTTGCAAAACAAAACGTTTTCAGATAAGTTGAACGGAACAGAAGATGTGGTTTTTCTATGTCTTGGTCATGGGATTTCGCCGAAATATTTAGAAGAAAATCCTGTGCATGACTCTGCTAAAATTATAGATTTAAGCAATGATTTTAGATTAAAAAACAATCGAAGTTTTCAAGGAAAAGAATTTATCTATGGCCTTCCTGAACTTAATAAAGAACAAATAAAAAACACCAATTATCTTGCGAATCCAGGTTGTTTTGCTACATGTATACAGCTTGGTTTGCTTCCACTTGCAAAAGAAAATATTTTGTCACAAGATATTCATATTTCAGCAATTACAGGAAGTACAGGTGCAGGAAGAAGTCTTTTGAGTTCCACTCATTTCTCTTGGAGAAATAACAATATTTCTACGTATAAAGAATTTACTCATCAGCATCTTGGAGAAATTACCGAATCCTTAAATCAATTACAGGAATCGTTTAATCAGAAAATTAGGTTTATTCCGTACAGAGGAGATTTTACTCGAGGAATTTTTGCATCTATTTATACCAAATTTGACGGAAGTATAGAAGATGCATACAAATTGTACAGTGAGTATTACAAAGATGAACCTTTTGTTTTTGTTTCTGAAAAACCAATCCATATGAAACAAGCGGTTGCGACCAATAAATGCTTAATTCATTTAGCGAAACATGATGACCAGTTACTAATTTCTTCTACCATAGACAATTTAGTAAAAGGAGCATCGGGACAAGCAGTTCAAAATATGAATCTAATGTATGGTTGGGAGGAAACCTTAGGATTAGACTTAAAAGCTACTTATTTTTAAAATTTATAAATTATGAAACTATTATCAGTATTATTGGTGTTATTTACTTCGGTACTATTTTCTCAAACAGGTAAATATAATACTAAAGATTATCCTGAAGGGATTTATGAAAGTTTTGAGGAGTTTTTATTCAAAAAATCAAAGCCAATTAATGATTCTTTAGTTATTAAATATGGAAACGATAGTATTTCACATCGATTCTATTATAAATCTACTGAGAAAAGATTAAAGAATGTATTTGCTATATCTTATAAAGGGGAATTGTACATTACATTGAAGATGATATACAAACGTCTTACTAAAGATTCAAAAGGACAATTAAGAGATGATGGAAATTATTTTGTAAAAGTAAATAATGTAGCAGGATACTTATATTTAAGAGATTATTTTACAAGTTCAGCGGCGTCTATCTTTGGAGGTATAACAGGAACATTAGCTGCTAGGCGTCAAAAAATAGTTTTATTTATAGAAAAAGAAAAAAGATTTAAAATTATTAAGAATTTAAAATTATTTGAAGAATTTATAAAAGAAGAATATCCTAATTATTCTAAATTGATTGAACAAAAAGAGGATGAAGAGGAAGCGGATACCGTGTTAAGAATATTAAAAGATATTGAAAAACAATGATTACAGAAATTGCGATTTTAAATATAGCTCAAGAGAAGTCAACCACTGATTTTGAAAAAGATTTTAATCTTGCGAAATAGTATATGTCTAAAATTCAGGGATTTGTAAATTTAGAATTAAAAAAGTGTGTCGAAAATCAAAGACAATATATTTTAATCGTAAATTGGGAAACTCTAGAAAATCACACCATTGATTTTAGGGAGTCGAAAGAATATCTAGAATGGAAGAAATTATTACATCATTACTATTCTCCTTTTCCTGTTGTTGAACATTATGAAGAAATATAAGTATGAATTCAATTATTACAAAAAATATAGATAAAATAAGGGAAATATGCAGAGAGCATTATGTTAATAAATTATATATATTTGGTTCTGTATTGACGAATCAATTTCATCAAAATAGTGATTTGGACTTAGTTGTTGATTTTAAAAATATTAACCCAAAAGAATACGTAGATAATTATTTTGACTTCAAGTACTCTTTAGAAAATATATTTTCTAGAAATGTAGATTTGTTAGAAGAGAAAGGAATTAAAAATCCTTATTTTCTAAAGGAAATAAAAAATAAAATGAAAATAGTATATGGAAATTAAAATCCAAACTTATTTATACGATATTTTAAATGCGGTTAATGAAATTGAAAGTTTTGTAGATGATGACTTATCTATTGAATTATATGGAAATGACATTAAAACTAAAAGAGCAATTGAACGAAATATTGAAATAATTGGAGAAGCTATGAATAGAATTTTGAAAGAAAAGGAGGATATATCTATCTCTAATTCTAGAAAAATAGTAGATTCTAGAAATAAAATTATTCACGGATACGATGTTATCTCTGATGAATTGATTTTTGGAATTGTAAGAAATTATATTCCTAAATTAAAGAAAGAAGTTCAAAACTTATTAAACGAATAAAAATAAAAATGAAACCATACAACGTTTATCCGCTACAAAATATAACTATAGAAAAGGCAAAAGGTTCTTATGTTTACGATGAGAACGGAACTAAATACCTAGATTTTTATGGTGGTCATGCTGTGATTTCTATTGGTCACTCGCATCAGCATTACATCAGAAGAATTACCGAGCAATTAAATAATATAGGATTTTATTCCAATTCGGTTCAAATTCCAATTCAATCTCGCGTTGCTGAAAAATTAGGAAAACTTTCTAGTTACGAAGATTACGATTTATTTTTATGTAATTCAGGTGCAGAAGCTAATGAAAATGCTTTAAAGTTGGCATCTTTTTATACAGGGAAGTCAAATGTGATTTCTTTTAAAGGTGCTTTCCATGGAAGAACTTCAGGTGCGGTTGCAATTACAGATAATCCTAAAATTGTTGCTCCTTTTAATGCCAATCATTCTGTTTCTATTTTAGAGTACGATTTACAGCAAGTAGAAAATAAATTAAAGGAAAATAATACTTGTGCGGTTATCTACGAACCGATTCAAGGTGTTGGGAGTATTGTTTCTCCATCTGATGAATTTGTACAAAAGCTTGCGGAACTCTGTGAAAAAAACAATGTACTTCTTATTGCTGATGAAGTGCAAAGTGGATACGGAAGAACGGGAAAATTCTTTGCTCATCAATATTCTGATGTAAAGCCTGATATCATTACCATTGCAAAAGGAATGGGAAATGGATTCCCAATAGGAGGAGTTTTGGTTTCGCCTAAATTAGAAGCGAAGTTTGGAATGCTGGGAACTACTTTTGGTGGGAATCACTTAGCGTGTGCAGCTGCTCTTGCCGTTCTTGAAGTAATTGAAAGTGAAGAATTAGTTCAAAATTCTGAAGAAAAAGGAAAGTATTTAAAGCAGGAATTATCTAAAATTCCTCAAATCAAGGAAATTCGAGGAAAAGGACTTATGGTCGGAATAAAATTTGACTTTCCAATCAAAGATTTAAGAGATAATCTATTGTATAAACATCATATTTTTACAGGAAATGCAAGTGATCCAAATGTACTTCGTTTGCTTCCGTCTATGGCAATAGGTAATGAAGAAATAGATATATTTATAAGTGCTTTAAAACAAGAAGTAAATTGATTTTGTTAATTCGTATTGGTTGTATTATTTAAATTTTATTTTTTATAATATTCTTGTATTTAAGTATTTATATAAACTATTGTTAATTTCTTGTTTCTGTTTTTTTTAATTGTTATATTTGCTTCGTTAAATAAGTGAAGTGAATATAAACTCAACAAAAAGTATAAAATCACTAGTGAAGTTTCAACCTAGCTTTGATTCTGATATTACTGATTTTGTTATTGAGTTGACTTGCTTAAAGAGGATTTCCAATCAAACGAACGTACACGGAAAGATACTCACGCAATTAAAAGAGCTGTTTTTAGATATAGAAAGTTACAATCTTTCATTAATTGATGATTTTCAAGACTCAGTTTCAATTCAAGTTAATGATTATCTTGTAGAAGAGAACCTCCAAAGGCAAGAGATAAAAAAACTACAAGAAGCTTTTCAGTTTATAGAGAGAAGTAGTAAAGTAACTCCTCCATTTATTTATGAATTACATCGAATACTATCTAATGACTTTTCAGATTTTGATTCTGATAAACTTAAAGATATTTGCGATTTTGTAAATAATGACGATTCAGAAAAATATAAACTGATAAACTTAGCGTTATTGGTGCGTTATTGCATACAAGAAAAACCTTTTCTTGAAACAAATAATAAATTAGTTTTTCTTTTAATTTATACCTATTTATTGCAAAATAATAGGAGCAGTTCTTTACCATTAACTGCTTCTTTTTTATTTCTGAATAACCAAGAAAGATTTAATCAATACCTAAATGAAAAATTAGAATTATGGATTGAATTTTTTCTTCAAGAATTACAAGAGGAAATTACACAAAAAAATAAATTACTACGAGCAGATTTTCTAACGGAAGAAATACTGCTTCCTGCTCTCGAAAATTGTTTAAATAGTAATTATATCAATAAAAAAGAATACGATATTGCAAAACGAACAATCGAATTACAAAGTATTCAAGCAGGAGATATAAAAGATTTATTTAAAGGAAAAGCAAATGCCGAAATTTCAAGGCAAATTAAAAAATTGATAAACAAAGAATTATTAGTTCCTGAGCATGAGGGAACTCGAAAATATTGTATTTGTTTAAAGAATGAAGTGTTTAGAAAAGAAATCATTAAAACGTTAAACAAAAAGGAATTTTTAATTAAGAATAACAAAAAAAATAGAAATACATCTATGAAATTAATTTTAAAAGACGGAACAGAAATTACAGGAGATTCTTTTGGTGCAGAAACTTCTGTTGCAGGAGAAGTGGTTTTTAATACCGCAATGACAGGATATCCAGAATCATTAACAGATCCTTCGTACAAAGGTCAGATTTTGGTGCTTACTTTCCCTCTAATTGGGAACTATGGAGTTCCAGGAAAGGAAATGGAAGACGATTTACTTAAGTTTTTTGAATCAGAAACCATTCAAATTGCTGGGTTGATAGTTCAAAATTATTCAGGAGAATACAGTCATTGGAATGCAAAACAATCGTTAGGAGATTGGTTAAAAGAACATAATATTCCCGCGATTTGTAATGTAGATACACGTATGCTTACTAAAAAAATTCGTGAAGAAGGTGCAATTTTAGGAAAACTGGAATACGATAACCAAAAAGTGGATTTCCATGATCCTAATCAAGATAACTTAGTTGATGAGGTTTCTTGTAAAGAAGTAATCAAATACGGAAGTGGAGATACAAAAATTGTTTTGGTAGATTGTGGTGTGAAATACAACATTATTCGTTGTTTGATTAAACGAGGAGTAGAGGTAATTCGTGTGCCATGGAATTATGATTATACACAGTTAGAATACGATGGATTATTTATTTCCAACGGACCAGGAAATCCTGAAATGTGTGATGTTACCATTAACAATCTAAAAAAATCCATTCAAGAGGAAAAACCAATTTTTGGAATTTGTTTAGGAAATCAATTATTAGGATTGGCATCGGGTGGAAGTACCTATAAATTAAAATACGGACATCGTTCACACAACCAACCAGCAATGGATTTACGAAATAAACGTTGTTATATTACTTCTCAAAATCATGGATATGCTCTCGATGGAGAATCACTTAATGAAAACTGGGAAGTATTATTTAAAAATCTAAATGACAATACGTGCGAAGGAATTAAACATAAAACCAAACCCATTTTTTCGGTACAGTTTCACCCAGAAGCAACTTCAGGTCCTGTAGATACAGAATACCTTTTCGATGATTTCTTAAAAAATGTAGAGAAGTTTAAAAAATAAATAAAATGAAAAAAATACATTTAAAATTAATCGCTTTATTGGTAGTTGCTACTTTATTTTCTTGTAATTCTGATGATGATTCCAGTCAAATTTCTCGCAAGGTAAAAAAGATTAAAACTCTAAAAACGGTTAATTATTTAAGTGCAGGAGGAAGTAGTGAACATTATGCTAATTATGAATATGAAGGGAATAGATTGTCTAAGGTAATATCATATAGTATAAATAATTTTTATGAAATTAATAATTATAGAGACACTATTACTTTTGAATATCCAAATGATATGTTAGTTAAAATGAATAATAAGCAAAACATTGATTACATATATCATAAAAATAATAGAATCGATTCTATTATACATGAATACAAGGATTTATTTGATGGTACAGTTTGGACAAATAAAGCAGTTTATGAGTACAACAAAGATGGGTATAAAATTTATGATTATGACTCTGAAAAAGATTTAGATATAATTAGTGAATTTAAGTTGTCAAATAATAATTTAACCTATGTTAAACATCAATACAAAGATGGTAGCTATATAATTTATCAAGACTTTAAATACGATGATAAAAATAGTCCTTATCAAAGTGAGTTCTTTAATTTGGACTATGGAATATTTAGAGAAAATAAAAATAATATAATTTCTAATTATCAAATTGAGTTTAATATTGGTGTTATTTATCCTAGGTACACAACCTTTACTTCAGAAATAAAGTATGATTCAGATAATTATCCAATAGAAAAATTAAATTATGCGGAGTCAAGCGTTGAAAATCGGATTTTAGTTAGTAAGAATTTTTATGAATATTATTAATGAACCTAGTAAACCTCAAAACATTCACTAATTCTGCTCAAGCGAATATTTATAAATCTATGCTCGAAGCAAACGGAATTAAAGCATTTTTATTTGACGAAATGACCTCGCTTACAAATGCAGAAATTAACTTTTCCTCTGGCGGAGTTCGTTTAATGGTAAATCAAGAAGATGTAGAAAAAGCTTTAGAGTTTATTAATAATAGATAATAAGTAGTATCACAATCTGTGATACCTCATATACATATGTGTCATCACAATTTGTGATGACAGATTAAAGTAAAAAAACATTCAAAAATGAAAAAATATAACAAAGTACTATTGCTCGGTTCAGGAGCATTAAAAATTGGAGAAGCAGGAGAATTTGACTATTCAGGTTCTCAAGCACTAAAAGCACTAAAAGAAGAAGGAATTCATACTATTCTTATCAATCCAAATATTGCAACAGTTCAAACGTCTGATGATATTGCAGATGATGTGTATTTTCTTCCTGTTACGCCTTATTTTGTAGAGCAGGTAATCAAAAAAGAAAAACCAGATGCTATAATGGTGGCTTTTGGTGGACAAACAGCTCTAAACTGTGCGGTAGAATTATACAAGAAAAATGTTTTTGAAAAATACAATGTAGAAGTTCTTGGTACTCCTGTTCAGGTAATTATGGATACGGAAGATCGTCAGATTTTTGCAAATAAATTAGATGAAATAAACGTATCTTACTGTAAAAGTATTGCAGCTAATACAGTGGAAGAAGCAATGCAGGCAGGTAGAGAAATAGGATTCCCGTTACTTGTAAGAGCGGCTTATGCGTTAGGAGGTTTAGGTTCAGGATTTGCAAATGACGAAGAAGAACTTAGAGAATTAGCAGAAAAAGGATTTTCGTATTCAGAGCAGTTATTGATTGACGAATCCATAAAAGGTTGGAAAGAAGTAGAGTACGAAGTAGTGCGAGATAAATATGGAAATTGTGTTACCGTTTGTAACATGGAAAACTTTGACCCTGTGGGAGTTCATACAGGGGAAAGTATTGTAATTGCACCATCACAAACCTTAACCAATAGCGAATACCATAAACTTAGAGAAGTTGCCATCAGAACCATTCAACATCTAGGAGTAGTAGGAGAGTGTAATATTCAGTATGCATTGGATCCTCATTCAGAAGAGTATCGAGTAATTGAAGTGAATGCTCGTCTTTCTCGTTCATCGGCACTTGCTTCTAAAGCAACAGGATATCCATTAGCATTTGTTGCAGCAAAATTAGCTCTTGGTTATGGAATGTTTGAACTGAACAATGCAGTTACGCAGGATACTTCTTCGTTTTTTGAACCAGCACTTGACTACTGTGTTGTAAAACTTCCACGTTGGGATTTAGGGAAATTCGACGGTGTAAAAAGACAAATTGGTTCAGCAATGAAATCGGTAGGAGAAGTTATGGCAATCGGACGTTCTTTTGAAGAAGCAATTCAAAAAGGAATGAGAATGCTCGATAACGGAAATATCGGTTTTGTAGGAAATCCAGTTAAAGTAAATGATAAAAAGGAACTTAATCAGATGTTGGAAAATCCAAGTGATGAACGAATTTATCATATTGCAGAAGCATTTGAATTAGGATATTCTATAGAAGAAATTTACGAGCTTACTAAAATCGACCATTGGTATTTACAACGTCTAAGTTATATTTTCGCTAAAAGAAAAGAACTTGAAAAACAAAATGAGGTAAGTGAAATTTCTGATGCCGAATTTTTAGCACTCAAGAAAGATGGTTTCTCAGATAAACAAATTGCATTATATCTTTACGGAGAAGGAACTCATGAAAATTTATTAAAAGTTAGAAAGAATAGAATTTCTCGTAACATAAAGCCAGTTGTAAAACAAATAGACACCTTGGCAGCAGAGTTTCCTGCTCAGACCAATTATTTGTATTTGACGTATCACGGAACAGAGAATGATGTAAACCCTGAAACAGAGAAATCGGTAACAATTATTGGTTCGGGAGTATATAGAATTGGGAGTTCAGTAGAGTTTGATTGGGGAGGTGTTATTGCAGCACAGACGGCTTCGCAAAGAGGATACAAAACCATAATTATTAATTACAATCCAGAAACAGTTTCTACGGATTATGATTTATCTGACAAGTTGTATTTTGAGGAACTTACTTTTGAACGTGTAATGGATATTTTGGATTTTGAAAATCCAGAAGGAACGATTCTTTCAACAGGAGGACAAATTCCAAATAATTTAGCAATGTTGCTTTACAATGAAAAAGTTCCAATTTTAGGTACTTCTCCTGTAGATATAGATAAAGCAGAGAATCGTCATAAATTCTCATCTATTATGGATGAACTGGAAGTTGCTCAACCAAAATGGAAAGAACTTACAACGCTTTCCGATATGAAACGTTTTATAGATGAGGTAGGATTTCCTGTTCTTGTTCGTCCTTCGTATGTACTTTCTGGTGCAGCGATGAACGTGGTTTCAAACAACGACGAGCTTATGGAATTTCTTGCATTGGCAAAAGAAGTGAGTGCGGAATATCCTGTGGTAGTTTCTGAGTTTATACAAGGTGCAAAAGAGTTGGAATTAGATGCTGTTGCTAAAAATGGAGAGATTGTATTTTCATGTATTTCGGAACACGTAGAGTTTGCAGGAGTTCACTCGGGAGATGCAACCATGTATTATCCTCCACAGAAAATGTATATAGAAACAGCAAAAAGAATCCGAAGAATTGGTAAGAAAATTGCAAAAAAATATAATATTTCAGGACCTTTTAATATGCAGTTTTTAGGGAAAAATAACCAATTAAAAGTGATTGAATTAAACCTAAGAGCTTCACGAAGTTTTCCTTTTGTATCTAAAATTTCAGGTGTTAATTTAATTGAACTTGCTACACGTGTAGTGCTAGGAGAAGATGTAAAACCAATAGAAAACGATCCGATGATGAATTTGGATTATGTAGGAGTAAAAGCATCTCAGTTCTCATTCACTAGATTACAAGGAGCCGACCCGGCATTAGGAGTAGATATGTCGAGTACAGGAGAGGTAGGTTGTATCGGAAAGACAGCAGAAGAAGCACTTTTAAAATCAATGCTTTCGGTAGGATACACAATTCCAAAGAAAAACGTATTGGTAAGTGGTGGACCTATAGAGTCAAAAGTAACATTACTTCCTGTAATTAAAACCTACCAAGAAAATGGATTTGAAATTTTTGCAACAGAAGGAACTCATAACTTTTTAGCAGAAAATGGAATTAAATCTACATTAGTTTATTGGCCGGATTCAGCAAAAGAACCCAATGTAATTTCTAAGTTGAAAAATGAAGAAATCGATTTTGTAATTAATATTCCTAAAAATTTAACGAAATCAGAATTGGATAACGATTATAAAATCAGAAGAACAGCAATAGATTTTAGTATTCCACTGATTACCAATGCACGTCTTGCACAAGCATTCTTACAAGCATGCACTCAGTATAAACTAGAAGATATAGGCATTGTAAGCTGGAAAGAGTATAAAATAGGAAATTAAAATCTAAGATTTAGATTATTTATTAAAAAGCTTGAAATTAAATTGTTTCAAGCTTTTTTTGATTGGGTTTAAGAATCTATTTTAAGATGTAATCTATTTTGTATAGTAAATAACTTATCTTTGCAAAGTAAATGTTAAAATAATGGCTTTTAGTTACGGTAAGAAAGATTTAGAGATTAAAAACCCTTTTAAAGAAGAGGGATTATTGGATTTAATTTTGGGTTTAATAATTATTATTTTAGGCATATTGTTAGTGTTTAGAGTAAGAATGAGCATAATCTCTGGTTCTCAATCGTTAGCTTGGCTAGAATTAGTATTGTCAATTATATTTTTAATTGTAGGTATTCGATACGCCGTCGTTGGTTCTTTAAGAATTTTTCGGTTTTTGGTTGGTCGTGATATCCCTTCAGATATTTCTCCGTCACCGTACAAGCAAGAAACTATTGAAAAAGTATTGATGAATAGGTCTAATCCAACTTATATGGAGAAGAAAGATTTTATTTCACGTCTAATAATAAGTGTGTTTGATAAGTTTCTTTTTCTTCCAATAGGTTTTAGAAACTTGTTGGAAGCAGTTTCTTCCATATTTTTTAGTTTTCTAATCTTTTTAGGGGTTTATCTATTGGCTGTATTTTCAACATCAATTGGATTGATAACTTTGACTAATCAAAAGACTGTTATAACTTTATTTGGTGTGTTTTTTGTACTTCAACAGTTAATTATATGGGTTATTTATCGTCCTAACAATAAGAGAATATCAACTTTACGACCTTCAATTTACGGTTATAAAAATATAGTTTTCACATTAATAATGGCAATATTAGCACCTTTACTATTGGAGTTAGCACTTAGAGATGGTAATAATATTCCAAATGTTGATATTAACGTTTTGTTTCCCATAGTTTTACTTTTATTTTTCTCGGTGAGTTTAGTTTTAATAACCTACTACCTATCTTCTAAAAGACTTGAAAATTCAAATCCCGAAACTGAAGTTAGTGAATACAAAGAGCACATTCAAGTTTCGGTACATCCTAAAGATATTTTTAGATGTTTTGAACTTGAAATGGCTAATAAAAGATACTTAGAACATCCAAATAGAATATATAAACAAATAAAACCCGTATTAGAACTTGAAGGAAGTGAAAATAAAGGAAGTTTTACAGGTGGAACTATTCAAGAAACTCAACCCATTTACAAAGAGAACTCTTTGCCAAATGATGCTGTTAAAGTTAGATTATATATTTCTATTTTAGGTAGAATCTTTATGCTTTCTAGTTTTGTTTATTTATTTTTTGGAGTTGGTACACTAGTAGAAAAAAGTATATCAATAAACTCTATTTTTAATACTTTTTACTATCCAATTTTATTGAGTGTCTTCAGCTACTATTTGATAAGAATTGCACATTTATTTTATTCAGAGATACTGTTTTCATCATATTTAGTTCATTTTTTTACAGAAGGTACTTATTCTGAATCAAAAGTATCATCAGGTATGTCTATATATGACAGTAATAGAAGTGAAAATACCGTTGTTAATTCCAGTGCAACTCCTTGGATTTTAGTGAGTAAAATTATTACTTCTACTTTTGCAGACTCGTCTTCAAAAAATTTAGAAGGTCGAAGGTTTATTCTTGAAATGTATAAAGCAGATGAGTTTCTTGATGATTTAGTGAATGGATTTACTAAATATATGTCTGATAGAAATTTAATTGTTGGATTTAATACTAAAGAGGACATTAAAAACTCTATGAATGTACATAAACTAAATAACGTAACTAGAGCAAACGATATGAAAAGTAGAATAGAAGAATCCGAAAATAATTAACAACTTATAACAAGAGTTGTATAGTTTCATTCGGCTATCTTTTCTAAGTATTTAAATTATAAATATTCAAATTAATGTAAGCAAAATTAAAATACATAATCGGTGGAATTCTTTTACTGATTGCATTTTTATTCGAAAATTGCCATTTATATTTAATCTATCATCTTAAAAAGGAGATGAACAAAATCATACAACTGGAAGGATAATCTTTTAAAGGATATTATTGTCTTTTATTGAAAAAAAGACTTAACTTTGCAAAAAAATAAATTATATATGTATCTAAATTTTTATGAATATAGTTTATTAGAGATAGTGATTAATTAAAATAAAATAAGAGAAAAATAAAGTATTTCTCTTATTTTTTGAAATAATAAAGGATATTTTTATCCTTTATGAAATAACAAAATTATAGAATAACAAAGAATAAAAAAATGAGAAAAATTTGGACAGTATTTATCGCCGTAGTTGCAGTGTCATTTGTAGTACTTATTTGGGTGGGAACAGAAATATATCAAACACAACCCCCGATACCTGAAAAGGTAATCGTTAAAGGTACTAGTGAAATCCTATATGTAAAAGAAGATATACAAACAGGTCAGAATGTTTGGGAGTCTATAGGAGGTATGGAGGTAGGTTCTATTTGGGGACATGGGAGTTATGTAGCTCCCGATTGGACAGCAGATTGGATTCATAAAGAAGCCGAGTTTATGCTGGAATCTTGGGCTCAGAAAGAGTTTAAAACAAAATATGAAAATCTAAATGTAGAGCAAAAAGCGGCTTTAAAAGCTAGACTTATACAGGATATTAAAACAAATACGTTTGATTCTTCCAATAAAACCATTACGATTTCTAAAGATAGATTAGAAGCTATAAAAAATAATATTCAACATTATTCTTCAATTTTTTCTAATGGTAAAGAAGAGTATGCTATTCCTAGAGGAGCACTTGTTGATGTGAAAAAATTAAACCAATTAAATGCTTTTCTTTTTTGGACTTCGTGGGCAGCTAGCACAAATAGACCTGGTAAGGATTATACCTATACATCCAATTGGCCACATGAACCATTAATTGATAATCATATTACTAATGCTTCAATAATATGGTCAGGTTTATCCATTGTGTTATTGTTATTATTTATTGGAATACTAACTTATTATTATCTTTTAAATCATGAAAAAGGAGAGGTCTTAACCAAACCAGAATCTGACCCTTTGGTAGGTTTAAAGTTATTCAAATCTCAAAAATCGGTATTAAAATATTTTATTATAGTTTCTTTATTGATAGCTTTACAAGTTGTTTTGGGTATTATAACAGTTCATTATACAGTAGAAGGACAGTCATTCTTTGGTTTTGATTTATCAAGCTTTTTGCCTTATTCAATTACTCGAACTTGGCATACACAGTTAGCGGTATTTTGGATAGCTGCTACTTGGTTAGCTACAGGATTGTTTTTAGCACCTATGATATCAGGAAAAGAAATGAAATATCAGATTCAAGGTATTAATTTTTTATTTATTGCACTACTAATAATTGTACTAGGATCTATGTTTGGAGAGTGGTTAGGAGTTCATCAGTTTTTAAATTTAACAGCTAATTTCTTTTTCGGACATCAAGGGTATGAATACATGGATTTGGGGAGATTTTGGCAAATATTATTAGGTGTTGGATTAATTTTGTGGGTATTGATGGTGGGGAGACATATTGTCTATGGAATTAAAAAGAATGATAATTCTAAACAATTGTTAATTATCTTATTGATATCAGTTATAGCTATTGGTATGTTCTTTTTCTCAGGGCTTATGTATGGAGAAAATAGTAGTTTACCTGTAATTAATTACTGGAGATGGTGGTTGGTACATTTATGGGTAGAAGGTTTTTTTGAAGTATTTGCCACTGTAGTAATAGCCTTTATTTTTTCCAAAATGAAAATTATATCTTCTAAGACTGCTGGTAGAGTTTCTGTTGCTTCAGCTTCTATATTTTTAGCTGGAGGTATATTAGGAACGTTACATCACTTATATTATTCGGGAACTCCAGTACAAGCTATCGCATTAGGAGCAACCTTTAGTGCTTTGGAAGTTGTTCCATTAACTTTAATGGGGTTTGAAATTAGAGAAAATTGGAATCTTCTAAAGAGTAAATCTTGGATGCAAAAATATAAATGGCCTATATTTTTCTTTATTGCTGTAGCTTTTTGGAATTTTGTTGGAGCAGGTGTTTTTGGATTCCTTATAAACCCTCCAATTGCCCTGTATTACATTCAAGGATTAAATACTACTGCAGTTCATGCTCACACAGCATTGTTTGGAGTATATGGTCTGTTAGGAATGGGATTTATTTTAATATGTTTACGTTTGGTATCCAAAGAAGATTGGAACGAAAAATACATAAGAAATAGTTTTTGGTTCTTAAATATAGGTTTAGTATTAATGGTAGTATTAAGTTTACTACCATTAGGAATTATACAGGCGTATACATCAATTACTAAAGGATATTCTTATGCAAGAGATGCAGAACTTTTATATTCTCCTACGGTTCAAATTATTAAGTGGATGAGAATTATCGGAGATATTGTATTCTCAATAGGGATTGGATATTTTTGTTGGTTTGTAGTTCAAAAAACAATACAGTGTATAAAATCTAAATAACATTAAAAAACATAATAGATAAATTCAAATAGAGGAGTTTCTCTTAATAAAATTAAGAGAAACTTTTTCTATTTAAAACCAAGCACTTGATTGTATACTTCAAGTATATTGTTTACGTACTTTTTAAATTCAGAATATTCTTCTGTACTGATGGTTTCAAAGGATATTTTGGCATTTGTAGTTACGTTTAAAATATTTTGTTTTTGAAGCTCGTGTTTAACAGAGAAAGAATGATTTTTATAAGTAAAGTTAGAATCATTAGGAATCTCTATAAATTTATTATTTTCATTTAACTCAATAGTAAAATTATTTTTGTATTCGTGAAACATTTCATAGTAAGAATAGATGATAGGGAATTTCCTTTCTTGTTCCCCAATTAGTATATCGCTATAACTTTTAGAAATAAAAGGAATACTAAAAAGATTTAGAGAACCTATTTTTTGTAATTTTTCGTTAATGCTGAACTCAAATTTAAAAGAAATAAGATGATTTTTTGAATCTATTTTCTTATCAAGTATTTTTTCAATGATTATATTTTTCCCTAAACTATTTGAATATTGCTCTTGTAAATCAGATATAATTTTATCTTCGGAATAGTCGTTGAAAAGCAGTTCATTGAAATAAGAATAATTTCCATCTATAATAATTTCTTGCACATATTTAGGATTTCCATCTTCTATTTTTATGGTTGTATTTGATGTGATTTTAGTTTTTATGTTGTTACTACAATCGATGCTGATAAGTTGTGCATTTTTGTTTTTTTCTAAATCAGAGTCAATTACAAGAGCTTTTGCGTTGTACAGAGAAGAAACAAAAGTATTAAACGGAGCATATTTATCGGTCATTTCTACGAAGTAATCCTTGTTGTCTAAAGTTACTTTTACGATACAATGATTAAAGTCTTGAGAAGGAAGATTAAAATATTTCATTCCGTTGTCATTGGTAAGTACAAGCACAAGTTTTGATTCTAAATCTGCTTGTTTTGCAAGTACTGTAAAAAGTGTTGATAAATCTTTACAATCGCCTAATTTGCTAATCAACGTTTTGGAAGGTGTCTGAGGAACGTATCCACTTTGTCTGAAATCTACCGAACTGTAATTGATGTTTTTAGCAATATAATTGTATATCTTTTCAGCTCTTTCGTATTCACTAAACTGAGAAAATCCATTAGGAAAGATTTCATTGAATGCATTTTCTGTATGTCTGCTGGTTTTCATTACAGAAGTTACCAGTTCTGAATACCATTTTGCTATATCGCTCCATGATTTTATAGAAGTTACTTTAATCATGTCGGTAATATCTTGGTAAGCAGGAGAGAAGTTCTCATATTCAGGGATTTCTTCTAGGTTTTCTACCAACCAATAGGTATAATTTAAACCATCGACGGTTTTATCTTGTTTCTTGAACTGTGTATTTACAAAAAAAGTACTGTACTGTTTATCTTTAGGAGAGATAATTCCAAAAATAGATTTTAAACTTGGGTATCTTCCATTAAAATAATAGCCAACAGAGAAATCATCGTAGAACTTCCCTGAATTAATGTTGGTATTTTTGTATTCTATATAAATAACATCTCCTACCTTTAAATCTTTAAACACAAAACTTCCGTAGCTAGAGTCAGCAGGAGTTAAAGAGCCGTCAGGTTTTACGATTTCTGACTTTGTGATTTCACTTGCATAACCAATGGAATACTCTTTCATCTCTTCTATTCCTCGTTCAGATAGAATTTCGTATACCAAGATTGCTTTTGATTTGTATCCGCCATTTTCTAAAACTTCAACTTGGTATTCATCTAAAAGAACTTGTACACCCAAATTACTTTTCATTTTGGATTTTCCTCTTTTTGCTTTTATGTAATCGTAGACCTCTTTTGTGCTAATAATGTCTAGAATGTTCTTTTTGTTTTTTAAATCATCAACTTTTTTTCGTACACTATTATCAGACGGATTGTAAGAAAGGGACTTTGTGTAGTATTCTAAAGCATTCTTTTTATCGTTTTTTAACGAGTAAATTTCCCCAAACTTTTCATACGTATATTCAGAATACGGATAGTTAGCAATTGATTCGTTGAGGAGTTCTATACATTCGTCGTATTTATTTTGGTAGGAATAAAAATCAACTAACCTGTTTTTATAATTATTATGTTCTGGAAATAAGTCAACAAGAAAAGATAAGTAGGTTTCTACATTTTGTTTTTTATTTTGTTTTTCATAATAACTCATCAGTTGATTGTTCGCACTTTCGTTGAATTTAGTTTCGTAAATGTTTTCTAGGATTTCTACGGTTTTATCAGGATTGTTATTTAGACTATCATAAAACTGTGAAAACGTAGGCATAATGACACTGTTGTGTTGAGAGATTTGTATTATTTGGTCTACAAGCTCTAGTAATTTTTCTTTGTTGTTATTTCTAGAAGCAATATTCATTTCTATAAGATAAGAATAGAAAGGACTTAAATACTTATCGGTTTCAGCTTTGATTTTATTTACTTCTTCTATGGATTTATCTTCTAATTCTCTGATTTTAGAATCACGTATAAAAGCATAGTAATACGGATCGTTAAGTTCTATATTTCCATAATATTTTTCTCTTTCGCCGAATTCATCATCATAAGCTAATATTGATGTTTTTAAAAGGTTTAGAATAGAGCTTTTAGGATTTTTTTCTAAGTAAGGTTCAATGAATTCATTTGCTTGATCGTATTTTCCACCGAAAAGGAGAGCATAGGTATATTCATATACATAGAAATAATTGGTTGGATTTTCTTTGATTTTGTTGAGTAAAAATGCTTCGTATTCAGGAATTATTGTTTTTATATTTAATTCTTGAAGTGTAGATTTAGTATAATCGTTATAGCTATCTAAGTAGGTTATGTTTGGCTGGTTTCCATTTGTGTCTGTAATTTTTGCGAATAGATAAGAGCTGGCATCTTCGGCTTCTACTTTAAACAACAAACGATTAATTCCTTTTTTTAAGTTAAATTGAATTTTATTGGAACCGATTGTAGAACTATATACTCTATCGTTTGAATATATTTCAGAGTCGTTTACGAATATTTTTAGAGCATATTTACTTGCAAAATCCAGTATCACATCTTGATTTTCTGTACTTTCTATAAAAGTTTGCATATAGATAATTCCGTATCCTTCGTTTGTAAAGGCGTAGAATGCAGACTGTTGTTTGTGTTTAGGAGTGTACCAACCTATTTTCCCATTGATTTGAGCATCGAAAAGTTTGTCGTTTTTAGCATGATTTTCAGGTTCATATTCTATAAAGATTCCGCTTGAATTTGGATTTTCAAAAGTCCCACATAATTGCCAGTTGCTTATGCTATTTATTTCAGAATTTAGTGATTTATAGATTTCAAAGTTTTTATTGTACTTTTCTATGTTGGCTTTTTGAAGTTTTACGATATCTGTATTTGCTAATTTAGGATTAGAGTAAAAATAATCAATTCTTTCTTTGCTTTCGTCTATATAACCACTTCCACCGCTCAAATACGTAGAGCTTTCAAAGTTAAGTGGAAAAATATAATATTCTACATCTTTTGTATTTGCAAGAGATTTTACAAGCTCTTTGTCGCAGATAAGCTTACCTAATTCTTTTTCAGTAATTATTTTTGTTATTATTTGCTCGGCAGAAGGATTTTGTTCTTTTTTGATTTCCTTAGTAATGAGTTTATAAGCTTCTTCTCGTTTATTCTGTATCAGTAAATCCCAAATTTTTGAGGCATCGTTTTGAGAATAGGAGAACATTACAAAAAAAGAAAGTGCTAAACTAAATGCATATTTCATGGCAATTATATTTAAATAAAATAATCGCAAAAGTAATTAATTTAGTTCTAAAATAAAGGTAAATTATCAGTATAATTTATAAAAAAAGCAAACGTAAAACAAAGATGTTATCGTACAATTTTGGATTTAAAAACAATCGAAATTAAAATATAAGCTACTACTAGAATTGGAACAGCATATATTTGAAGTAGAGTAAGAAGAATTAGACAAAAAATCAGAAATAAATAAATGATTTGATTTTCTTTCCAAGATGTACCTTTAAATTTTAAAGACAACATTGGTATATTAGAAATCAATAAAATGCAAGATAAAATAACAAGTACAATCAAAAAGTATATGTTTTGAATCCACTGAACTTGCTGTTGTTCATACAGATAAAATAGAGAGAATATCAATATGGCGTTGGTAGGCGTATTCAATCCCTTAAAGTAAAGTGCTTGTTCGGTATCAATATTAAATTTAGCTAAACGAAGAGCAGAGAACAAAGGAACTAATAATCCAATTATAGGAAGAAGCGAATCTAGACTTATTATTCCTCCTAAAAGTCTAAATATCAATAATCCAGGAAACAAACCAAAAGAAATAACATCGGCAAGAGAATCTAATTCTTTTCCAATATCGCTGTATTGTTTTGTTAATCGAGCTACAAAACCATCAAGGAAATCCAAAATCAAACTACCAATCAAAAAATACAAGAGAACATGAGCATTTTCTCCTTGAATAGTAAGTATGCAAGCAATGCTTCCAGAAAGTAAATTGAGTAATGTTAAGATATTTGGAATGCTGAATAGTCTCATTTAGGTAATTGATCTTTTAAATAAATTTCGGAATTTTTATTTTCAAATAGTTTATAACATGAAAAGTCATCACAAGCTTCCAATCCGTGATTAGCAAATATAATACTATTGTCTAAACGATGAATAGTAACAGTGTCTTTAGTGAATATTTTTCCTGTTTTTTTATTGTAGTAAAAAGAATTTGCACGCATAGTATCACCATCGGGAGTTATTGCTACTACATTTCCTCTTGCTTCGTACCACTTTTTATCTTCAATTACTTTTGCATAATCTGCTCGTAAACTACTACTAGAAGAATCGGGTTTAAAGAATGTGATATGCACGCCTTTTCTAAATAAAGTAACAGGTGTTTCTAGAAAACCATATTTTTCTATAAGTGGAGCAGTAAGATGATATTTAATTCTTCCTGAATCTTTTTCGGTAATTTTTGCGTTGTATATTTTCTCGGAAGGAATGTTTTTTTTGTTTTTTATGGTATTATTTACAACTTCTTTTTCACAAGAAATAGTAAACAAACAAGCAGTTCCCAATAGAACTGCTTGAATTAGTAATGTGTTTATATTTAGTTTCATTTATCGAATAGTAACGGTTTCGTTTATCCAACAATTGATTCTCATAGTTTGACCTTTCTTTTTACCTGTGGTAAAAATTTCTTGACTAGAAGGTGCTAACGAATTGTAATAGTTTGCGGTTTTTCTTGCATCTCCTGCTACACTACCATCAATTCTACCTGCTTTTGCCGCCATGTCTGCTGCTGCCCAATAAACTGCTTTTTTCTCAAATGTATTGGAACCACAACTTCCAGCACCTTTTGCATATGCTTGAGCGATAAGTATGTAAGGAGCTCCATATCCTGCTTTTAATCTTGCCGCTTTTATTGCATTTGATTTTGTAGCTCCTAAATTTCCTGATTTAAAATAAGCGTATGCTAGGTAATAGTATAATTCTCCTTGTTTAGAACTGTTAGACGTATTAGCTATTGCACTGTTAAATGAGCTGATAGCACTACTGTATTGTCCTTTTTTTAAGTAACTGTATGCCAATGCTTCGTCGTTATTAAATCCACCACTTGAACCTCCAGTAGAAGCGACTGTTCCAGTAGATGTTTTTTTAGGAGGATAGAACTCAATCATTTTTTTAAGTACTTTGTCGTAGATAGGTAAGTCAGTTGCATCTTTATGTTTAAGCATACTGTATGCATTTGCAACCCAAACGGTATCTTTCTTTTTCTCTTCAAATTGTTTTTCGTACAATGATACTGCAGCTTCTTTAGTTAAGCTATTATTAAAGCTGTAAGCAAAAATTGAGTCTATTTGAACAAAATAATCTTTGTATGCCTTAGCTTGATCCATAATTTTTCTTTCACTTAAAGATAATGGTTTTGCTTGAATAGAGTCGTTTCCATTTATATCTTTAATACCTTCCTCTTTTACAACTAAAGGACCTATAATATTACTACGGATTTCAATATTTTTTTCTGCAGCTGTTTTGGCATCAAAATACATATCTATGTAGTCATCTACAGAAATCCCTTGATTTGAGTATAAATATTGTCCTAAATTAAAGAAAGAGTATAACGCTTGACCAGACATTTTTTCATCGGTTTCGTTTGCTTTTTTGAATACTCTAGAAAAATCTTTAAATAACGCAACAGGATCTTGGTAGTTTTGGTAAGTATACATTTTATTATACTTTTCTCCTTCGTTAAAAAGCTTTAAATCATCAAAACTTTTCACACGTACATCATAAAGTTTCACGATTAAATCTTTGTATTTTTGCTGTTCCGCTCCAGTAGAGTTTTGAATCATATAGGTAAGTATCTCATCTCCATGTCCGTAAATATTCTTTGTATATGTAGGACACTTTTCGAATGTTTGTTCCCAACTAGGAAAAGCTTCTTTGTATTTTTTTGCGTGATATAAATGCTCGTACTCTTTGTATAAAGCATTACACACATCGTCACTTACTTGTTGTGCATTTGTGATAAGTGAGAATCCTATAACAAATAGTATAGAATAAAACTTCTTAGAATTTGTTGATATACGTTCCATATAAGTATTTTTACAGTTAGTAGAGTTCATGGTAGTTTTTTTTAGTTGTATTTTACTTTTGTAAACCATCTATTGTTTAAATTAAATCCAATTTTGATTTTTCCAAAATTCTCACGAAACAATCCGTTTTCTAAATTTCCTCGTCTTCCTAATTCAAATCCTATGTTTAGCATTGAAGGATTGTTTTGCGTATTTCCTACAGGTAATCCAATTCCAAAATTTATGCCAAATTGATTTATATCTTGTCCGTTGTAGGCAACTCCAGTTTTTTCGTAGTAGGTTCCGAAACGATAGGTTGCTCTAGAAAAATAACTTTTATAACTGTTTCTATTTGGAATAACCCAACCTCCTAAGGCAATTCTTGATTGATTAGAAAGAGAAAAACTTTCTTCAGGTAATTTCGTAACACCTAAATCTCTATTTTTATACTCCAAACCAAGCATCCATTTTTGTTCTTTTCCTACAGAAACTCCAAGAGTATAATTTGCAGGGAATTTAGTGTTTACTTTTTGAGTATACTCTTCTAAAATACTTTCGTTATACTTTTCTCCACTCGGAAGGTAATAGTAGGTAGAGCTTTTTAAGTTAAAATCAGTATTTAGGTTAGATGAAATCCCATAAGTTCCTCCAAAGTTTATTTTGTGATTTTTTCCCAGTTTGGTGTTGTATGTAAAACCAGGAGTTATTTGGAATGTTTTTTGGTCGTAATCCAGTTGTTTTGATTTTATCAAATCTGAATTTTCAACATTTATCTCTTGTGTTTTTTCGGTATTTCCAAAAATATAATTTAGACGAACACCGATGCTTAATTTTTTATTTATAGAGTATGACGTAATGGTATGAAGTGAGTTTAAACCTCCATTACCTGTAAATTTAGATATAGAACTAGGTTCGTTAGTGGTTTCGTATTTGATGTTGTATCCTGTTCCTGTATAAGGTTGAAATCCAACTCCAAATTTAATTTTATCATTTATAGGAAAACCTAAAGAAAGGTTTGAAACATACGAAGATGATTTTTTTGATGAGGTATTCTTTGATTCTAAATTATATAAGTCAGAATTAACTCCTAAATTAAAAGTAGTATAAAAAAGAGTTGAGTTGGCTGCAGGGTTGGTAAAGTTGACTTCATTTCCAAGTTCACTAGTATAAGCAGATCCTATTCCTCCCATGGAGTTTAATGTAGCATTGTTATCAAATTTATACTCACCTAATCCTCCTGAAGAATAAGGAGATATAGATACGTTTTGAGTAAAAATATAGGAGCTAATAAAAAGCGAGAAAAGTATAAGTTTATTTGTCATTCTTTTATGGTATATTCTTTATGCTCTTTTCGTGCAGAATACGAGTTTGCAAATATGCTAAAAAGCATTGATATAGAAAAATAAGAGCACCTAAAATCATGTTAAATCTTTCTTAAAAAGAAATAAAGGAGAAAGCTATGGTGTTAGTTTCTCCTTTATTTGATACTATTTTTTAGTTTGAGTTATTTATAGATAACTTTTTTCAGTACTATCTTTTTGTCTAGATTTAGTAATTTTATGTAGTATATTCCTTTTGGAAGTCTAGAAAAATCAATTTTGTTATTAGTTATTTTTCCATTTAAAAGTAAATCTCCATTCATTCCATAAATTCCAAATACATCAAAATTATCATTGGATTTAATGCTTATGATTCCATCGGAAGTAGGATTAGGATAAATTACAAAATCAGCATTTTCCACGGAAGTATCATCAACAGAAAGTACAAATTTCCCTAAATCTCCGTCGTACCAAGAGTCTGTGGTTATATTTTCTAGATTAGCCGTTTGTCCAAAAGAACCATTAAAAATAACGTTTACGTTAGATACTCCTGTAATGGTATATTTGTACCAACCGTTAGAATCAGCTTCCATAGCAGTTCCTGGCCATCCACCAACATATTCGGTAGTTACACTATCGGTAGTTGTCCAAGCGTATATATTAGGTATTCCAGAGCTTCCAGATGGAGGCTTGAAGTATAGCGTAATAGTGGGAACATCACCAACAGTATATTTTTGAGATGCTGTGGATTGATTTCCTTCGTTATCAACTGCCAATACATTGATGGTAGTAGTAGAGCTAATGTTTAGTGTTATGGTTTTAACGGCAGATGGAGAAGACGTTGTAGGTGTACTTCCATCAGTTGTGTAATAAATAGTAGGATTTGGGTCAGAGGAGTCATTAGCAGTAATTGTAACATCTATAGGGTCTGTAGAATAATTTGTAGAAGGACTAAACGTTATATTAGGAGAAACATTTAAGTTTTTTCCTACCCAAACATGTTGAATTTTAGATTTAGTGACGTTTCCTTTGTTATCAGTAACTTCAACGTAATAGTCGACTAATTTTTCTGATACACCAGCAATCTCTGCATGGTATTGATTAGCAATAACGTCTGGTAACATGTATAAATCTGCTTGAGGAGCATTAGTAATATTTCCTTTAGGGAAAATTCTTTCTGTCATCGGTAAAGTAATCCAACTTCCTACATCGGCACCTCCTGCATAGGTTTCGTTGTCATTAGTATTTAAATTATTGGTTCCGTCATTATCTAATCTATATTTTAGTTCTGCTTTTTGGATTCCACTGTAATCATATGCGAAGGTATAAACAGTAAAATCTGCAGGATTTAAAGTTTCTTTGTATGAATAAGGAGCTCCAAAACCTATTTCGCCAGGATTATAAGGCCAACGTTGAGGTATAAAAACAGAAGGTTTTGTATTATCAACTCCTGGGTGAGCATCAATGGTAGGTTGAGCAAACTGTACACATCTATTGGTTCCTAAAGTTGTTTTAATTTCTAAGTCTTCTGCTAATCCATAGTAGGCATTCCCTGAATCGTAACTAGCCATCATAAAATGCCAAGCTTTTTCAGCAGGAGAAATACTAGAAGTTGGATTCACAATTTCAGAAATTCTAAGATTTCCTCCTTCTAAATCTTCGGCCATAATTGCATGATGTTCCCCAGCGGTAGTAATTGCTTGATTCATCATGTCTTCTGTCCAGCCTTCAGGGTTGAATTTTTTAGTGGTTGGGTCATACAAAGGCCATATCCAGTTTACAAACTGAGGGTGTCCAAAATCACTATCTGCATTTACCCAAGATCCATCTTCTACGTGTACAACATCATTTTCAGGAACTGGGTGATCCGCTAAATATTGAGGAATAGTTGTTGGGACATATCCGCTAGATGCTGCTGCATGAGAGAAATTAGTAACGGATTGATTATAATAGGCATCTCCTCCTCCCCAAGCATTATCTCCGTCATGAGCAAGTAAAACTAATGGAGGTCTTGAAGAACTTACTGCGGCAATTCTATCAATTTCATTTACACCTATAGGAGAGTAACCATCTAGATAACTTTCATAATCTGCCATAGGCACTACCGTGATTTTATACTCTTGTCCACTTTCAGGGTCTACATATTTTGCTTTATGTGGTAGAAAAGAGTAAGGAATCGAAAATTGTCCTCCTCTAGCATCTTTTTGTGCAGAAAACCATGTTCCTCCTGTTGTGGATACTTGATCCGCTTTATTCGGATAATCACACATAGAACCTCCTGTTCCCGCTTGAACAGGATAATCGGATAAAGTACGAGCCAAGTGACTATTTGCAATTACAGACCATTCTATTCCGCATTCAGTTAAGGTTTTAATTATTCTTTCAGAAAAAGAACATTCTGCCGGCCAGTATCCTTTGGAATCATGAGTTCCAAAAAGTTGTTTTGAGTAGTATTGATGAGCTAAAATTTCTTTTTTTAACGCCCTGTCGCTTAAAAGCGGAGAAAGAGAATGGTGCATTGTAAAAGAAACCACTTCCATTCTTGGGTGTCCTCCAGAAGTTTGCCACCCTTTAGCGGTAATAATATTATCTTTCCAAGCAGGATAGTATCCCCATTGATTTGCCTGTGCAAGGTCTTCAACGTTTTCCATCAGTGAACCTCCGTAGGTTATTTGAGCTCCTGCTTCTGGGAGGTCTTGGATAGATGCTATGGAATTTTTCGTTCCGTGTTGGTAAGCATTTACTCTATCTCCCGCACCAAAAATTTCTTCTAAATTATTAGTAGGGTGAGCTAATCCGTTGATGTCATTATTTGCACCAGATAGTTTTAAATCTTGAGATTCTTTTACTATTTGGTAACGATTGGGATTTTTCTGGCTAACATCTCCCCAATAAGTAGGTTGGTGTAAATGCCACAAGTAAGAAGTATGCACTTGCCCTTTACTGCTAAGTCCACATACAAGAATGATAAATAAAAAGAGTCGTTTAATCATTGTTTAATTTTTTGTAAAGTTACAAAAAAAATAATGTTTTGTATACACCTTTTTTGAAATAATTAAGAATGATTTTTGTTAGGGATTTAATTTTCAGAAGTTTAAATTAATTTGTGAGATTAAAAATAATGCTATACATTTGCGGGCTCATACATAATAATCATTTAAAAACAATATTGGAATGTATTTAACAGTAGAAAAAAAGAAAGAAATTTTTGGAAAGTACGGTAAGTCAGAAACCGATACTGGATCTTCAGAAGGTCAAATAGCTCTATTTACGTATAGAATTCAGCATTTAACAGGACATTTAAAAAGTAACAAAAAAGACTTTAATACCGAAAAGTCATTGGTAAAATTGGTAGGTAAAAGAAGAAGATTATTAGATTACCTAAAAGCAAAAGATATAGAGAGATACAGGTCTATAATTGCAGATTTAGGAATTAGAAAATAAAAGTTGAAAAACTTCGATTAAGTGCTTTGCAAATTTTGTGAAGCATTTTTTTTATGTTCAAATTTTGAGTAGTTTGTTGTTCCGCATAATTTTTAGTTAATTTGTCACTGATTTTAAAATTAATTACCATTTATGCGAGATTTTAATCTTTACATCAGAAAAAACGTATTTACGCCAATTGCTTTATTAATTTCAACATTACTTCTTTCCCAAGAATCTAAAAAAGGACTGGACAGCACTTTTGATGATTGGTTTAAACCTATTTCTGATGCATGGAGTGGATTTATTTTTTATTCTGTAGAAGTAGCAAAAGGCGTAGAAGTGCCTTTAGTTGTTATTGTTTTATTCCTAACAGGATTTTTATTTACTCTTATTTTTAAATTTCCTAACATTAGGTATTTTATTACGGGTGTTAAGGTTGCCAAAGGACATTATGACAATATAGATCATGTAACAGTGGCTCCTATGAAAGGAGATGTAACTCCAGGTGGAGATTCTATAGAGACAATTAGAGTAGAAGGAGCAATAGGGGAGGTTTCACACTTTCAGGCGTTTACAGCTGCACTATCGGCAACAGTAGGTTTAGGGAATATAGCGGGTGTTGCTATAGCTCTTTCATTAGGAGGGCCAGGAGCTACATTGTGGATGATTTTGGCAGGATTGGTAGGAATGAGTTCTAAGTTTGTAGAATGCACCTTAGGTGTGAAGTATAGAGATGTAGAAAAAGACGGAACCATTTATGGAGGTCCTATGTACTACCTTTCTAAAGGCTTAAAAGAATTTAAATTAGAAAAGTTAGGGAAAATTCTAGCTGTGTTTTTTGCAATTATGTGTGTAGGCGGATCTTTAGGTGCAGGGAATATGTTTCAAGCAAATCAAGCAGCAAAACAGTTTAATTCAATTGTTCATTTAGAATCTGCTTCTGCTGGAGCAGTTTTCGGATTGTTTTTATCTATATTAGTTGGGATTGTTATTATAGGAGGTGTAAAACGAATCGGGAAAATTGCAGAAAGAATAGTTCCATTTATGATTGGAATTTATTTTTTAGCGGCAATTGTTATTTTGATTCTTAATTTTGATAAAATAGGATTTGCTTTTAGTCAAATAATAGATGGAGCATTTAATCCCGAAGGAATTGCAGGAGGAGTTATAGGAGTAATGTTTATTGGTTTTCAGCGTGCCGTTTTCTCTAATGAAGCAGGTGTCGGTTCGGCAAGTATTGCTCACTCTGCAGTAAAAACAAGGTTTCCTGCGTCAGAAGGTTTAGTAGCGCTTTTAGGTCCGTTTATAGATACTGTTGTTGTTTGTACTATTACAGCATTAGTAATTATTCTTACCAATACAGATGGTACTGTTATGCAATACGGTGTGAAAGAAATTGATGGAGTTTTAGCTACTTCTAGAGCATTTGCTAAAGTATTGCCTTGGTTCCCTTATGTGCTAACTGTTGCAGTATTTATGTTCGCATTTTCTACGATGCTTTCTTGGTCTTACTATGGGTTACAAAGTTGGATGTATGTTTTTGGGAGGTCAAAGAAATCAGATTATACATTTAAAATCATTTTTTGTTTAATGATTATTTTAGGTGCTGCAATTGAATTAGATTCGGTAATTAATTTCTCAGATGCAATGATTTTTGCAATGGCAATTCCTAATATTATAGGATTGTTTATTTTATTTCCAAAAGTAAAAGAGGAAGTTAGAAAATATATAAAAGCAATTACAGAAAAAGAAGAAGATTAGTTTTAATGAAAACTCCACGGATTCGTATAATTAGAAGTCAACAGTTAGGGATTTTAAGTCTATCTATTTGTATTGTTTTGATTCATGCGTATATGTATGTAGATAAAAATTATTATTCTACTAGTGATAAAGGTTCTCAAATTGCTCAAGAATTACTCGTTTATAAATTAGAACAAGATACTTTAGAGGAACAAAAACAAGAGAAAAGTTCTAAAGTCTATTCTCCATTTAATCCTAATGCGTTAACTCAAAAGCAATGGGAGGAATTAGGATTTTCTGAAAAACAGGCGAGTGCAATTATTAAATTCAAATACATAAAAGGAGGAAATTTTAAGTCGATAGATGATTTAGACGAGTGTTTTGTGATTTCAGATAAAAAGCTGGAAGAATTAAAGCCATACATTCAGCTTTCTGATGTAAAGACAACTTCCAGTTATAAAAAAGAATTCCAAAATAATCAGTACAATACAGAAAGGGGAGAGAGACAAAATGTAAACTATACGTTAAAAAAGTTTAATCCTAATACATATTCTGTTTCAGATTGGCAAAATATAGGATTCACTGAAAAACAAGCAACTACGATTCTAAAATATAAGAATTCACTAGGAGGAAACTTCTCTTCAAAAAATCAGTTGCAACGATGTTATGCAGTTTCCGATGAAAAGTTTACTGAATTAGAGCCATTTATTGTTTTAAGTTCGGTACAGAATCAAAAAGAAATAGTTAAAGAAGAAGTAAAAGCATTAAAATCAGAGAAAGATTTAAATTCAATTACATTTTATGATTTAGCGAACTACAATCTTTCGGATAAAATAAAAGGAAGAATTATTGGCTTTAGAAAAGCACTAGGTGGATTTGCTAAGAAAGAGCAAGTTTATGATGTATACGGTATCGATAAAGAAGTAGCAAAGCAGATAATTTCTGATTTTTCGCTAGATGAATCCAAAGTAAATAAAATCAACGTAAACTCTTGCTCCGAAAGTGATTTGTACAATCAGATTTACCTAAAGAAATACAAACAACAAATTTTAGATTTTCGTTATCAATCTAGAATAACAAAGGAATCTTTGGCTTCGATTATCAAAAATTCCTCAGATTTAGAAAAAATTCTTTGGTATGTAGAGTTTTAGTTTAAAAAGAATAACTAAACACGTATTTAGTGGATTAAACTGAGCTTTTTTCGTTGAATTAGAATTTTATCTCATAAAGGTTTCATTCTTTTATTTAGAGAATTGTACTATATTTGTTCCTTTATTTTTTGATTAAACTCACGCAAAATGAAAGTGTATAAATTTGGAGGAGCATCAGTGAAAGATGCGAGTTCAGTAAGAAATGTGGTAGAAGTTCTTAAAAAGACTTCATACGAGAATGTATTTATTGTGGTTTCTGCAATGGGAAAAACTACCAATGCATTGGAACGAGTAGTAGGAGCGTATTTTGATGAATCGGATTACGAATCCATTTTGAATGAAGTGCAAGATAACCACTTGACTATAGCTAAGGAATTATTTAGTGAAAATTCCACGGTATTTGATGAAATAAAAGTATTCTTCTCTGATGTTAATGCATTTTTAAGGAGAAATAAGTCGCCTAAATACGATTTTGTATACGACCAAGTTGTGAGTTGTGGAGAAATGATTTCAACAAAAATTTTAAGTGCCTATATGAATGATATTGGTCTAGATAATCAATGGATTGATATACGAGATTACTTAAAAACAGACAGTAATTACAGAGAAGGAAAAGTTGATTTTGAACAAACAGAAGAAAACTTCAAGAAATTGCCACAGAAATCATTATACATCACACAAGGATTTATCGGTTCTAATGACAACTATTTTACAGTTACGTTAGGACGAGAAGGTTCCGATTATACGGCAGCAATCATTGCGTATTGTTTAAACGCTGAAAGTATGACCATTTGGAAAGATGTTCCTGGAGTACTCAATGGTGATCCTAGAGAATTTTCGGATACAGTTTTATTGGAAAGTATATCCTATTTAGAAGCAATAGAATTGGCGTATTACGGTGCTTCGGTAATTCATCCAAAAACGATGAAACCTCTTCAGAATAAGGAAATTCCTTTTTATGTTAAATCATTTATAGAGCCGTTAAAACCAGGAACAAGCATTCAGAAAGGACATAAAATAGTACCAAAGGTTCCTTGTTATATTGTTAAAAAAAATCAAATTTTATTGAATATTTCGGCTAAAGATTTTTCTTTTATTGCAGAAGAAAACCTTAAGGAAATATATGAACTGATAACAGAAAATAAATTAAAAGTAAATTTACTTCAGGTTTCTGCTTTAAAACTTTCTTTGTGTATAGAAGATAAGTACAACAAAATAAATGAATTTATAGAAAGCATTTCAGATAAATATCTTGTGAAAAAAGTAGAAGATACCATATTGTATACTTCTAGGCATTTTAATCAAGAATCTCAAAATAAATTAACAAAAGACAAGGTAATTCTTTTGGAGCAAGTAACCAAAAATACATTCCAAGTTGTAGTGCAAAATTAATTTATGAAACTAGTTACCAATAAAGATATTCAGAAATCTCTAGGCATAGAACATACAGGCTTTTTAGGTAATGTTTTGGGAGCTTCTGTAATGAATTTATTGAGTATAAATAGAATAAACAACGTATACGAAAAAGTATACAACTATAGAGGTCAAGAATTTTTTGATGAACTTTTACAAGAATTGGGAGTCAAAATAGATTTTCATGAAGAAGATGTAAAAAGAATCCCTACGGAAGGTGCTTTCGTTGTTGTTTCTAATCATCCGTTAGGTGCATTAGACGGAATTATTATGACAAAAATTGTTTCGTCCGTTCGTCCTGATTTTAAGGTCATGGGGAATTTCCTATTGAAAAGAATCGAACCACTTTCTGAATATGTAATTCCTGTGAATCCATTTGAAACCAGAAAAGGCGTTTTTGATAGTTCTAGCGGATTAAAACAAGCTCTTGGATTATTACAAAGCGGAGGTTGCTTAGGGATTTTTCCCGCAGGAGAAGTGTCTTTCAAAGACTCTACTACAGGAAGTATTACTGATAGAGAATGGCAAAAAACAGCTATAAAACTGATAAAAAAAGCTGGAGTTCCTGTTATTCCGCTTTATTTTCATGCAAAAAACAGCAAGTCTTTTTATCGATTCTCTAAACTTAATCCCAATATTCAAACAGCACTTCTTCCTAGAGAAATGCTCAAAAAAAGAGTAAAGCCGATAAAACTAAGAATAGGGAAATCAATTCCGTTAAAAGAATTAGAAAAACACCAAGATGTAGAGGAATTAAGTGCTTTTTTACGCAAGAAAGTATATATGCTTAAGTCGTTCTATGATGATCGTTCTAAACTTTTTCAAACACTTAGAAAATCAACACAAATAAAGATAAATTCAAAGCCAAAAGAAATAATTCCACCAGTAAAAAAACATAAAATAATACAGGAAATCAATACCATTAGAAATCATAAAAATGCTCATTTATTTACCAATAATCAATACGAAGTTTTTTTTTCTAAGGCAGATTTAATTCCTAATATTATTCGTGAAATAGGAAGATTACGTGAAATAACATTTCGCTTGATAGGAGAAGGCTCCAATAAGTCTATGGATTTAGATTCCTTTGATTCGCATTATCATCATCTGTTCTTGTGGGATAATGAAGCAGAAAAAATTGTAGGTGCTTATAGAATGACATTAGGTCAAGAAATCTATCCAAAATATGGAATAAGAGGTTTTTATACCAGTTCACTTTTTAATTTTGATTCCGAAATTCATCCTTTTTTTAGAAAAACTATAGAAATGGGACGTGCATTTATTATTCCCGAATACCAACAAAGACCAATGCCACTATTTTTGCTTTGGAAAGGAATTGTTCATGTATGTCTTAGAAATCCAGATCATAAATACCTAATGGGAGGAGTTAGTATCAGTAATAAATTTTCTAATTTTTCTAAGTCTTTGATGATTGAGTTTATGCGTTCTCATTATTTCGATGCTTTTGTTGCTCAATTTGTTCATTCAAAAAAAGAATACAAAGTTCGATTAAAAGATTTTGAAAAAGAAGCATTTCTTCAGAATCTAGATAATGATTTATCTAAGTTTGATAAGATTATAGATGAAATAGAACCGAATCTTCGACTTCCTGTTCTTATAAAAAAATACTTTAAACAAAACGCAAAAGTAATTGCTTTTAATGTTGATCCTAAGTTTAATGATGCGATAGATGGTTTGATGTACATCAGGATTAGTGAAATTCCTGAAAATACCGTAAAACCTGTCATGGACGAAATGCAAAAAGAATTAGAAGAGCAAATGAAAAGTAATTCATCTAATTAGAAAACTTAGCCGTAAACGTTATACTTTGTCTATGGGATACGACCAAATGCACAACATTGTAAACAAGCATGTAAAAGTAGAGAAAATGCTTTTTCTAATGGTGTAAGTAATTATATAAATAACGAGGGTTTATGTAGAAGTTGAATTAATTCAGAATCCAGTAATTAATACTTTAAATACTACAAATTTTATGAAATATAAAGGTTATGATAAATGATTACCGCAAAGTCACAACTGCGTTAGCACATCATGAGTTCCTTAATAAAAAATAACAAAAAATGAATAAACTTTGCGGAACTGCTCTTTGTCTATTTACTCTTTGCGGAGCGGAGAACCACAATTAGCTGTAAATAGATTTTCAATGGGTTGTAAATCAAATAGTTCTATTATTAATTATGAAAATTTAACGATAAATCAAAATGGAGTCAAAGCAATTGGTAAAAGAAATTAAATATAAGACAATACTACTTTTTTTAGTTACTTTTTGTAATTACTTAAGTTCGCAAAGCCCAGAAGGTATACTAAATAAGTTATTTTCAGACTCAATTTCTATTAAATCATCAAACTATTTACTTTATAATGATACTTTTGAAGATTCGAAAAATTATTATATAGAGAATGATAAATATAATGGGATATATATTACTTATTTAAATAGTAATGAAAATTATAGTTTATATTTAATGAGTAGTGAAAAATTAAATAAGAATAGTATTTTTTCTAGTAATGATTATTATAGTATTAAGTTATTGATATATATAAAAGAGAAAAATAGATTTTTATTATTAACTAACTCTCAACTAAGAAAAAATATTGTTAATTTTAAAGTGATAGATGATTATTTATTATTTTTCTTAGAAAAAAATAATTTAGATAATATAGATTATATTATAGAATTAGATAGTAAATTAAAGCCCAATTTTGGTATATATGTGTATCGTATTGAAAATGATACTAGTAGATCAATGAAATATGCGTTTATGGTAAAATATAAGATTAAAAGAAGGTATTTATATGAAATTCAATATTATCCTAAAAATACGTCTAAAGAATCGTTAAATAAGATTAATTTATCAAATTTTTCATTTTATGAATATATACAGCATATAGAGGAAAATAAAAATTATATACGAAAAAAAATAAAATGTAATAAAATAAATTGTGTAGAGTGTTATTTTTGTTTTACTATTTTTAAGTATTTGATTTTTCCATATGATTCTTTTAGTCCATTAAAATTACGAAGTAAATAGCCTGCCCCTAGTTCTCTTTAGAGTGCTTGACCAGATAGTGACTCTTCAAAGTTTACTCATTAGTATTTATTTTTCTAATGGTATTCGTGATGTGCTAACGCAGTTGCAATTTTGGAGACAATAAACAAAAAGCAAGATTTTAGTGGTCTTGCTTTTTAGTTTTTGTAAAAATAGAAATTAATAAATTCCCCGCTCTGCAAAGAGTAAATAGCCACAGAGTAGCTCCGCAAACGTCTCTGACTTTGCGGGAGTATATAAAGCTTTGCGGAAGTAAATAAAGACAGTAAGTACATATAATTTACTGTTTTTATTTTACTAAAATTTATAACTTTGAGAAAATAAATACTACAAGAAATAGAATGTATCTTTTTATGAAATATAATAGTTATGATAAATGATTACCGCAAAGTCAGAGACATTTGCGGAGCTACTCTTTGTTTGTTCACTCTTTGCAGAGCGGGATTATATTTTAAATTTCCAATAGCCTCAAGAATAGGATTAGCAATATGGTCAGAAAGCTTATCGAGGAATTTTTCTGCTTTTTTAGATAATTGAAAGGAATATTCAGGCATTTTTATTTTTTCTTTTTTTTAAATAATCAGAAAATGAGATGCGTTTTCCATTATCTTCTTTTTTGGCTTGGTCATATAATTTTATATCTTCCAACTCTTCGAGTTCTTCAATCATAGAATTAAAATCCTTTAAAGAAAGAATTACAGAAATTTTATTTCCGTTCCCATCGGTTATGTAGTTTGGTTGTATAGTAATCATAATTAAACTATTTACACAAAGATACTAAAAAAAATGCCTTTGTGTGATGCATTAGGTCAAGTGCATTAAAACTTTAGGAGGTTTACACATCACTAAAAAATCAAAATTAGTATGCAATGGTCTTTTATTAGAACTTATATGCAATTCCAGTGAATAAATCGAAGTTTATTGCAGAACTGTTTTTTCCTAAACCTGGAATAAAAAGAGATTCTATATCATTTTGATTGTTTGCCGAAAGAACAATTTTAGGTTGTAATTCAGAAAGTAGATAGAAATTAGAATTACCAATTTGTACTCGTGCTCCAGCAGAAAATTCCAACCAAAAAGCATAGGTGTTTTCTTTAGAAATAGAACCAAAACTTGCAGATTGATACGAATAACGAATCGGGTATTGTTCTATGGTTTGATTAAAATTGGAATACGCAAATTTCCCACCAATGTAAAATCCATCGTGTTTGTTTTTTGCTCTTTTAGTTAAAAAGTAATTAACACCAACTTTATAAAACATTCCTTCTCCTTTCATTTTCCAATCCAAATCATCATAAATCCCTGATTGATTTCCGACTTCAAAAGCAAGATGTAAATTCTTATAAACACGAGTAGTTAACATCGCGGAGTATTTTTTATTATCCGTAAAAAATGATTTTCCAGCACCAAATAAATCCACACCAACAAAGATAGAATTAGTAAATTTAATAGGTTTAGAATTTTTTACACTTATAGAATCTTGTGTTTGTCCTGAAAGAAAAGTACTAATGGAAAAAAGAAAAATGAGGAGAACTTTCATTGGTAATTGAATTTAAATTTTGAGCAATAGAGTCTATAAATCCTTGATTGGTAACTTCGTAAGAAATGTCGGAAAATTCATAACGAAATCCACATGCTTTTGAAACGTAATTTTCTGTTTTTGTATAATTCAAAATGATTTTAGTTTTTTCATCTTCGCTTGCATCTTCAGACAAGTAAAAATTAAATCGAGTAGGAGATTCACTAGTTTCATCAATAGGTATTAATAATGTATTTGAGTTTGTGGAAATAAAATAATCCGATGTGTTGTCGCTATTTATTCGTTCTATATAGAGTGTGTCTATGGTTTTTGTGACAAAAGAATCTATAGTTAAATCATTTCCTGTTCGGTATTCATAAGATTTTATAAATAACCTTGAAGTATAACTTTCTGTGCAAATATCATCGTCTTCACAAGAAAAAAATACAGAACCAAGTAAGACAAGAAGTAAGATGTTTTTCATGTTTAGTATTCGCTTTTTAGTTCAAGTAATGCTATGTTTTCTACGTGATGCGTTTGAGGAAACATATCAACAGCTTGTATTTTTATAAGCTTGTATTTTTCTTTTAGGATTTCTATATCTCTTCCTTGAGTAGCAGAATTACAGCTTACGTATACAATTCGTTTAGGAGATAAATTCATTATAAATTTAACTACTTTTGGGTGCATTCCATCTCTAGGAGGATCGGTAATAATTACCTCTGGTTTTCCATATTGTTGGATTAACTCTTCCGATAAGGCAGTTTTCATGTCTCCACAAATAAATTCACAGTTATTTATGTTGTTTTCTTTACTTGCTTGTTTTGCGGCAAGAATTGCATCAGCGACGGATTCTATACCAACTACTTTTTTAGCTTTTTTAGCTACAAATTGAGCAATAGTACCTGTTCCTGTGTATAAATCGTATACCAATTCGTTTCCAGTAAGTTGAGCAAATTCTCGAGTGATTTCGTATAGCTTTATAGCTTGTTTGGTATTGGTTTGAAAGAATGATTTAGGATAAATTTTAAAGTTTAAATCTTCCATTGTTTCGGTAAGAAAACCACTTCCTTCTGTGATTTTAATGTCTAAATCATACCAAATATCATTTGCACCATCATTTATTGCATAACCAATCGTTTTAATCTCAGGGAAAGAAGTAGTAAGGTGGTTAAGGAAAGGAATAATCGCGTCGCTTTCATGAATAAATTGAAAAAGAAGCATAAAATCTCCCTTCTCATTAGAACGAATCATCATTTGGCGAATAAATCCTGTTTGTTCTTTTAGATTAAAAAACTCAAAGTTATGTTCGTTTGCATACCTAAAAACTTCTTGTCGTATTTTATTTGAAGGTTCTTGTTGCAATAAACAATTTTCTATTTGTAGCACTTTGCTCCACATTCCTGGAATATGAAAGCCTAAAGCATTTTTATTCTCAATTTCCTTATTTTCGTTAATTTCATTTTCGGTTATCCACCTTGCATCAGAAAAAGAAAACTCAAGTTTATTTCGGTAAAAATAGATTTCCTCACACTTTACAATCGGAAGAGTTTCAAAATCAGAAATACCTCCAATTCTTCTAATGTTGTTTTCTACTTCGTTTTGTTTGTAGGTTACTTGAGAAGAATATGCCAAATTTTGCCATTTACATCCTCCACAAACTCCAAAGTGAGTACATTCTGGATTTATGCGTAAGGAGGATTTTTCTTTTATGTCGATTATTTTCGCTTCGGAATACCGTCTTTTATTTTTATAAACGCGTACGTCGAGTACATCTCCAGGGATTCCATTTTTAATTAGAACTACCTTTCCTTGTTCCGTTTTTGCTACTCCTACACCTTTAGCTCCAATATCAGTAACTAATAGATTTTCGTATATGATTTCTTTTTTTCTTTTCAAGACCAAAAAATTAGAATACAAAAGTAATCATTCTGTAAGAAAACCATTAGAAATTTAGAATCAAGATTAATTAAAAAATAGGAAAACTTGAATTAATACTACTTTAATGTAGGTAAAAATTACTAATTTTGGCTTTTAGAAAATTACATAAATCATGAGCACATACAAACAAGCAGGTGTCGATAAAGAAGAAGGTTATAAAACGGTAGATAAAATTAAAGCAGGTGTGGCAAGTACTCACAATGCTAACGTGTTGAATAACATTGGTAGTTTTGGTGCATTTTATGCTTTGTCTGATTACAAGAACCCAGTATTGGTAAGTGGAACAGATGGAGTAGGAACTAAACTTAGAATAGCATTGGACGTTAAAAAATACGACACCGTAGGAATTGATTGTTTTGCGATGTGTGCTAACGATATTTTGTGTCATGGAGCAAAACCGCTTTTCTTTTTGGATTATTTGGCTTGTGGAAAGTTGGATTCAGAAGTAGCCGCGGAAATTGTATCAGGTATTGTGAATGCGTGTAAAGAAACAGGTTGTGCACTTATAGGAGGAGAAACAGCAGAAATGCCAGGAATGTATCAGATAGGAGATTACGATATTGCAGGATTTTGTGTAGGAGTTGTAGAAAGAGATAACATTATAGACGGAAGCAAAATAGAAGAAGGTAATGTGATTTTAGCACTTCCTTCAAGTGGTTTTCATAGTAATGGTTTTTCTTTAATCAGAAAAGTTTTCCCAAATTTTGACGAGAAATTTGAAGGTAAACCACTTTACGAAACCTTGTTAGTTCCTACCAAATTATACGGAAATCAGATTGGTAAACTTACAAGTGAAATTACCGTAAATGGTATTGCTCATATTACAGGAGGAGGAATCATAGAAAATATACCGAGAATAATTCCAGAAGGACTTTGTGCTTCGGTTGACATATCAACGATACAAGTGCCGTCAGTGATGAAAGAGCTTCAAAAAAGAGGAAAAGTGGAAGAACATGAAATGTTTGGAACTTTTAATATGGGAGTAGGAATGGTGGTAGTTCTAAAAGAAGAAGACTTAGATACAGCAATTGCTATTCTCAATGAAATGGGAGAAGAGAGTTATTGTATAGGAAAGATTACGAAAAACGATACAAAAATTGAATTGCTGTAATATGAAAATAGCAGTTTTAGTTTCTGGGTCAGGAACCAATTTACAACGAATTATTGATGCAATTGAAGCTAAAGAGATAGTAGGTGCAGAAGTAGTTCAGGTAATTGCAGATAGAAATTGTTATGCTTTGGAAAGAGCATTAAATTATGATATTCCTACCTTTATAGTAGAAAGAGGAAAGGAGATGTCCGAAGAGTTAGATGAATTATTGGATTCTGACGTTGATTTAATAGTAATGGCAGGATTCCTTTCTATTTTATCTAATGAATTCTGTTCTAAATGGGAAAATAAAATCATAAACATACACCCTTCACTCTTGCCAAAATATGGTGGAATGGGAATGTGGGGAATGAATGTTCATAAAGCGGTTTTAGAAAATAATGAAAAAGAATCAGGAGCAACCGTTCATTATGTAACTTCAGGAGTAGACGAAGGAGAAATTATACTTCAGAAATCGGTGGAAATTAGTGAAGACGAAACACCTGAGTCTTTAGCAGAAAAAGTGCATAGCATTGAATACGAAATACTAATAGACGCAATAAAAAAACTAACAGAATCATGAAAAAGCATATTGCTAAATTGATTTTGAAATTATTAGGTTGGAAATCGGAAATAAAAGTACCTAAAGAAAGAATAGAGCGAGCAGTTATTTTATGTGCTCCGCATACCTCAAATTGGGATTTTTTATATGCAGTTCTTTCTTTTTGGGCATTGGATACTCCAGTGAAAATTTTCATTAAAGATTCTCATACAAAAGTATGGTACGGATTTATTGTAGAATGGTTAGGAGGAATTGGTGTTGACAGAGGAGCTAGAAACAATATGGTGGAATTTGCGATTAATTTATTTAAGGAAAACAAAAAAATGTCCTTGATTAATACGCCAGAAGCTACACGTTCTTTTTCAAAAAAATGGAAAAAAGGATTTTACTATATAGCAAAAGGTGCAAATGTTCCAATCATACTTTCTTATGCTGATTACAGTAGAAAACGTGCCGGATTTGGTAAATTAATTGAAGTAGGAGATAAGACAGTTGATGAGGTCTTTGATGAAATAGAAGGATTCTTTACACCAGAAATGGCAAAAATACCAGAGAACTTTAATCCTAAAATTAGATAGAATGAGTTTTGAGGTAGAAAGTCTTTTAAAAAGACTTAACGAAATGAATAAAAATACTTTAATGGAAACATTGGGAATAGAATTCATTGAAGTTTCACAAGATTCATTAAAAGCAAAAATGCCAGTAAACTCAAGAGTTCATCAACCGTATGGAATCTTGCACGGAGGAGCTTCTGTAGTGCTGGCAGAAACCGTTGGTTCGGTACTTTCTTCAATAAATGTAGATAATGATAAATATAATGTTTTAGGATTGCAGATTACGGCAAATCATCTAAAACCAGTAAAAGATGGATATGTGTACGCAACGGGAACATTCATAAAAAAAGGAAGAACCACACATGTGGTACAGATTCAATTGGAAAATGAAGAGCAAAAGCCGACTTGCGTTTGTACGTTAACGAACTTCATTCAGCAGAAAAAATAACTATGAATGATTTTTTTCTATTTTCGTTACCTAATTCGAGTGATTTCTTTGTAATTAATTCGGACGATGGTAATGGAGAATATTCTGTTGAAATAACTTCGTTCGACGAGAAAAAAAAAATACAATTTATAAGTAGTAGTGTGAAACCAGTTGATATTGAAAAAACAGATATTGATTTTCATATTGATGAGGTTGTAGAAAATACTAATTCAGTTTCAAAACAAGAATACATCAGTAAAATAGAGTCGTGTGTGTCGGAATTGAAGTCAAATTCAAGTATTGACAAAGTTGTACTTTCCAGGAAAAAAATAATCCCGATAGATAAAGAAATTAACTATAAGCAAACGATACTCAATCTCAAAAAGAGATTCCCGAATACTTTGGTGTATTTATTCAAAAAAAACAACGAAGTTTGGCTTGGAGCAACTCCTGAGTTACTTGCATCATTAAACGAGGATAATTTTAAAACAATTTCGCTTGCAGGAACACTTCCTGTTGACGAAGCTTTTTCGGATAAAGAATACGAAGAACAAGAGATGGTAACTCAATTCATTAAGGATATTCTTGGAAAGTATACACAGTCAGTTAAGGTTTCTAATTTAAAAGAAATTAATTACAACAACATTAAGCATTTGGTTACTGAATTTCAAGCCAAGATTAGTTCGAATGAATTTGAAAAGCTAATTGAAAAAATTCATCCAACGCCAGCAATTTGTGGATTACCACAAGATAAATCTTTTGTATATATTCAGGAAAATGAAAACTATAATCGTAATTTTTATTCAGGAAAAATCAATATAAACTTAGAAAATCAAAAAATAGCTTATGTGAATTTAAGGTGCATGAAAGTATATTCCAATGCAATAGAACTGTATGCAGGAGGAGGAATTACAAGCAGTAGTAATTCTGAAAAAGAGTGGACGGAAACAGAACTTAAAATGCAGTTAATTTTAAATGAATTAGCTTTTATTTAATTTAAACTAATCCGCAAATATTTCGACTAAAATTGTATCTTTGGTGTAAATGCTAGTTTTCAAAAGCATAATTTTTTAGTATGGAATATATAGATTATTATAAGGTTTTGGGTATAGATAAATCTGCCTCGCAAGATGAGATTAAAAAAGCGTATCGAAAATTAGCTAGGAAGTACCATCCAGACATAAACCCAAATGATAATGATGCTAAGGTAAAGTTTCAGCAAATAAATGAAGCTAATGAAGTGTTGAGTAATGCCGAAAAAAGAAAAAAATACGACAAGTACGGCAAAGATTGGCAACATGCAGAAGCATATGAGCAAGCTCAAAAGAATAGTAATTATCAAAAAAGTTCCGCAAGTAATCCTAATTATCAACAGTATTCTTCCGAAGATTTTAGCGAAAGTGATTTTTCTGATTTCTTTAATTCGATGTTTGGTGGAGGAGCTAGGCAGAGAACGAATCAATCTGCGAAGTTTCGTGGTCAAGATTTTACAGCAACTTTGCAGTTACAGGAAAAAGAAGTTTATACTACCGAAAAAAGAGTACTTACCATTAATGGAAAGAATATACGAATCACGGTTCCTGCAGGTGTTGAGAATGGAACAACAATAAAAATTAAAGGTCATGGAGGGGACGGTATAAACGGTGGACCTAAAGGCGACTTATACATTACTTTTGATATAATTCCTGATGGTGTGTTTAAACGTGATGGAGCAGATTTATATAAAGAACAGACGATTGATTTGTATACAGCAGTTTTAGGAGGAGAGATTGTTGTAGAAACTTTCTCAGATAAAGTTAAATTAAAAATAAAAGAAGGAACGCAAAGCGGAACTAAATTAAGGTTAAAAGGAAAAGGATTTCCTGTATACAAGAAAGAAGGTAGTTATGGAGATTTATATATCACTTTCAACGTGGAAATTCCTACTAAGCTAAGCGATGAACAGCGTGAATTATTTGTAAAACTTTCTAAAATCTCATAATCATGGAAAGCAAAGAACTAATAAACATAAAAAGCATTATACTTTATCACAAAGTAGATGAGGATTTTATAAGTCAAGTAGAATCATTTCAGTTGATAGATATCATTATAAAGGATACAGATAAATATATACATACTAAACAATTACCTGTATTAGAGCGAGTGATTAGATTGCATTATGAGTTAAAAGTAAACATGGAAGGCATTGATGTAATTGGAAATATGATGGATAAAATGGAGGATATGAAAGAAAGAATTCGCAAATTAGAATGTAGGTTAAAATTATATGAATAAATAAGTTACAAACTTCTTGTTTTTAATTTAAAACGCGGTATGTTTATTGAAAGTTATATTAGATAAAAAAGATTTTTTTTCTAAATTTTTATATTACATTTGGCTCAAAATAATAAAAAGAATATGTTAGGTTGGATTCTTCAAAGAAATTATTTAGGAAAGCAGATTTCTTATGAAACGCAAAAAATGATTTCTACAGCTAAAGAGTTGGGTATAGAATTATCGTTACACGATCCTCGTGAGTTTGAAATTGTAGTTACTCGTGAAGACAGAAAAAGTGTTTTGTTAAATAATGTTCCTACTCAGATTCCTGATTTTATAATCCCAAGAATGGGAGCGACGACTACGTATTTTGCTTTTGCGGTAATTCGTCATTTCGAAAGATTAGGAGTATATTGTGTAAATCCATCGGCAAGTATAGATACTGTAAAAGATAAGCTTTTTCAGATGCAGATTTTGGCAAATTCAGGTTTTTCTATTCCTAAAACGATATTGGCAAAGTTTCCTGTGGATTCCCATTGGGTAGAAAAGCAGATTAAATTTCCTGCAATCGTGAAAGCACTTAGCGGTTCGCAAGGAAGTGGAGTTTTTCTATGTGAGAATCAAAATATGTTGGAGGATTTAATGAAAGTAATTGAATCGGCAAATAAAGATGCCAACTTCATTATTCAAGAGTTTATTTCGGATAGTAGAGGGCGTGATTTGCGTGTGTATGTGATTGGAGGTAAAGTAGTTGGTGCAATGGAGCGTTCTTCTTCCGATGAAAGCTTTAAAGCAAACTTCTCTAGAGGAGGAACGGTAAAACCATTCAAAATAACCGAAGAGTTAGAAAAGAAAGTGCTAGAAATTACAGAATTGTTTAATCTTGAAATTGCTGGAATAGATTTACTTTTTGACGGTACCGATTTTAGAATCTGTGAAGTTAATTCCTCTCCTGGATTCAAAGGATTAGAAAAAGTAAATGATGTAGATGTTGCAGTGGAAATACTTAACTACATAAAACAAAAAGTAAAAGAGCATCAAAGTCACAAATAAAATCTCTTTAAACTTTTTAGAATTTTATTTTTTGTATTTTGTTGATAGTATTACGTTTGTATAGATTAAGAATAGAGTAGTTAAAATAGCTTGTTGAAAATTTTTTTATGTGTATTAATTACGCTATTTTTGTTTGTTTCATTACAATAATAGTTAAGTCATGTTAAATATACAGAAAAAATTATCGGGTTCATTTCTTGGACTTTTGAGTTTACCTGCTACGGCAGTGGGTTTTGCACTATCTACTCAGATTGCAGCATTGAGCTGGCTTTTGAGTACTCGTTTTGGATTAGATATTCACGATGTTGCACTAGTTTGGTTGGCAGGACCAATGGCAGGAATTATAGGACAACCAATTGTAGGAGCTATTAGCGATGATGCTTGGTTTTTAGGAGGAAGAAGAAAACCTTTTATCTTAATTGGTGGAGTTTTGGGAGCTCTTATGTTTTTAGCTCTTCCCGAGATAGGAGTTATTAGTACGGCATTGGGTTTTGAAGGAGTTATTGTAATTGCAACGATAATTGCTTTGCTATTAGATTTATCCATAAATGTAACTTTTAATCCTGCACGTTCTATTATTGCGGATTTAACTCCCGAAGGAAAAAAACGAACTTCTGGATTTACTATAATGCAGTTGGTTTCGGGATTCTTTGGTCTTTTGGCGTATTTTATCTCTATTGTTTTAGGAAATATTACACTTATATACATCGCTGTATTTTTGGTTTTAGCATTCTCAGTGATTCCTTGTTTCTTTATAGAGGAAGATAAAAATATGAATGTTGGCTCTGAAGATGAGGTAAAAACAAAAACAGGAATAGCTCAAATTTTTAAGATTATTTATCCACTTTCAGGGTTTTTATTATTTGCAGTATATTTAATTATTGATAAACTTATTGTTCATGGAAAGTGGGAATCTGCTCAAGTAAATGTGATGTATGCTTGTTTGGGATTAACTTTATTACTAGGTATTGGCGTTATTCTAAAAGGATTTAAAAAACAAAGCAATGAAAATGAGTTTCATAAAATTATGGTTGCTCATTCTTTTTCTTGGCTGGGAATACAGTCGATGTTTGTAATGAGTTTCTTTTTTGCGAAAGAAATTATCGTTCCTAATTTAGAGAATAGTGCAATAGCGAATTCGTTTACTACATTTTTTACAGGGAAAATACCTTCGGCAGATGATACAGCAGGAAACATACTTTCATTGGCTTTTCTATTGTTTAACGCAGTAGGTGCTTTCTTTCCAGTATTGGTTTTAGAACCAATGGCAAAGAGTTTAGGGAGAGTAAAAACCTACTTTATTTCCATTCTAATTATGTCTATGGCATACCTTTTTGTGTGGAAATTAGGACATACAGAAACAAGTTTTTATCTAGGAATTTGTTTAGCTGGAATTGGTTGGTCGGCAGTAATTTCCATTGTATTTGCAATTATGTCTGAGCGAGTAGATAAAAAGAAAATGGGACTCAATATGGGATTATTTAATTATTCCGTAGTACTTCCGCAAATGATGACCGTAGGAGTTGCCGCAATGGTAAAAGATTCGGGAGATTATTCTATGCTTTATTTAGTCTGTGGAATTTCATTATTTATCTCGTTTGTATTTTGGCTTTTTGTAAAAGAACCAGAATCTACAGGAGAAAGTTCTTCGATTCCAACGGGAGGAGGACATTAAGTTAATTATGAATTATAAATGATGAATTACTTAATTGTAGAATTTTAAATTTTTGATAACTGTTTGTAAGTCATTTATCTTTTATCTACTTTCTTTTATTTAAAAATGAGTACGGTTTATAAGTCTTTTGTCTATCTTCTTTTATCTAAAAATGAGTAATTAATTTATAAGTCTTTTATCTTTCATCTATCTTCTTTTATCTAAAAATGAGTAATTAATTTATAAGTCTTTTATCTTTCATCTATCTTCTTTTGTCTAATTAAAAAACATACTAAAAAATGAGAATTATTCCTGCAATAGATATTATAGGAGGGAAGTGTGTGCGTCTTACCAAAGGCGACTATTCTACACAAAAAACATACAATGAAAATCCACTAGAAGTTGCTAAAGAATTTCAAGATTTTGGAATTACACATTTGCATTTGGTAGATTTAGACGGAGCAAAAGCTTCGCATGTGGTCAACCTAAAAACGTTGGAAACCATAGCAACTCATACCGATTTAAAAGTAGATTTTGGAGGAGGAATAAAATCCAATGAAGATATAGAGTCGGTTTTTAATGCAGGTGCAAATCAGATTACAGGAGGAAGTATTGCGGTAAAAAATCCTGAAACGTTTATAAACTGGATAGAAAAATACGGAACAGAAAAAATAATTCTTGGAGCAGATTGCATCAACAGAAAAATTGCAACACACGGTTGGCAAAACACTTCCGAAATGGACGTAATTGAATTCATAAAAAATTATGTAGAAAAAAGCATTTCGTATGTTATTTGTACCGATATTTCCAAAGACGGAATGTTGCAAGGAACTTCAAATGAGTTATATTCGGAAATTCTTTCGGAAGCAGATGTGAAATTAATAGCAAGCGGAGGAGTTTCTTGTTTAGATGATTTACACAAAGTAAAAGAAATAGGTTGTGAAGGAGCAATTGTAGGAAAAGCAATTTATGAAGGTAAAATTTCACTTAAAGAATTAAGGGATTTTTAGAGAATGAATTATTTGCTAGAATCCAAAAATGTAGTTAAAAAATATTCGGATAAAATTGCTCTAGATGATTTTTCTTTGGCGATTCCAAAAGGAAGTATTTATGGACTTTTAGGCCCTAACGGAGCAGGAAAAACTACCTTTATACGAATCATCAATCAGATTACTGCACCCGATTCGGGAGAAATTTTATTCGACGGACAAAAACTACAAAAGCATCATATAAAACAAATCGGATACATGCCAGAAGAACGCGGTTTGTATAAAAATATGAAAATAGGAGAGCAGTGCATTTATCTTGCTCAGCTGAAAGGAATGTCTAAAAATCAGGCAAAAGAAAAGTTAAACTATTGGTTTGAAAAGTTAGATATAGAAAAGTGGTGGAATAAAAAACTTTCTGAACTTTCTAAAGGAATGGCTCAGAAAATACAGTTTATAGTTACCGTTTTACACGAACCAAAACTTTTGATTTTTGATGAACCTTTTTCTGGATTCGATCCAGTAAATGCTAATCTAATTCGTGATGAAATTTTAGAACTCAAACAAAAAGGAACTACCATTATTTTTTCTACTCACAGAATGGAATCCGTAGAAGAACTTTGTGATTATACGGCACTCATCAATAAATCAAAAAAAGTACTGGACGGAAAAATAGAAGACATCAAAAATCAACATAAAAAAAATAAATTTCGAGTAGAACTTACAGACTGCAATGCTCAATTGATTCAGAAAATTCAAGAAAATTATTTTGTAGAAAACCTAAATCAAGAAAAAGAAATAACTACGTTTACCATCAAAATGGATTTAAAAAATGAAAGAAATTTTTTAAATGAGATTACACAAACCGCAAACCTTATTCATTTTTCTGAAGTGATTCCGAGTATGAATGAAATTTTTATAGAAAATGTAAATTAAAATTTATGAGCAACATTTTTCTAATTACCAAACGAGAATACTTTACTCAAGTACGAAAAAAAAGTTTTATTTTACTTACTTTTCTTGCTCCTTTTCTTATTTTGCTATCTTCATTGATTATTGCCTATATTTTTAAAGCAAACGATACTCAAAGCAGGATTTTAGTTGTAAATTCCGATACAGCATTATATTCTGCATTTAAAAATAATCAAGATATTTCCTATTCTTTTGATACACACGAAAACATAGATGCAATTTTGGATTCTTTGCCCAAAAGTGAATATTTGAATGCCGTTTTAGTTCTTCCTCAAAAAATAGACTCTTCGTATACTCAGTTGGAAACCAATTCAAAACTTTATTTTTCTAAAAATATAAGTAACGCATCGCTTTATTCAATTCAAAATCAATTAGAAGAAAAAATTAAAGAGATACGCCTAAAAAAATATGGTATTTCACAACAGGAATATGAATTAATCAATCCGAATGTAAGCATTGAGAAAATCAGTATAAGCGACTCGGGAGAACATTCAGAACAATCCAACAATCAGGTAAAAGAAGTTTTTTCCTATATACTTATGTACGTTACGTTTATGTTTATCATCATTTACGGAACTCGTGTGATGCGAAATATTCTGGAAGAAAAAAACAATCGAGTAGTAGAGATAATTATTTCTTCGGTAAAACCATTTGAACTTCTTTTAGGGAAAGTTTTAGGGACGACACTTGTGGCAATAACTCAGTTTGTTATATGGATTTCTATGACTTTGCTATTGCTCTCTGTATTGCAAATTTCACTTGCTTCGGAGCAGATGAGTAGTTTGGTGGCACAAGGAAGCTCCGAAGAATTATCTTCAGTAATAGCAAGTTTATGGAGTTTGAATTATCCGCTAATTATTTTTGTGTTTTTATTTTATTTTTTCTTTGGATACTTGTTTTACAGTTCATTTTTTGCGGCAGTTGGTTCGGCAGTTGATTCAGAAACAGAAACATCGCAGTTTACACCTCTTGTGATTATTCCTCTTTCCATTGCGGTTTACGGAAGTATTTCTATTGTAAACAATCCAGAAGGTCCTGTTGCTTTTTGGATGTCGATGATTCCTATTACTTCTCCTGTAGCTATGGTTTCGCGTATTTCTTTTGGGATTTCAGCTTGGGAACTTCTTTTATCGATGTTTCTTTTGGTAATTTCTACATTTTTTATGATGTATATTGCTTCTAGAATTTATAGAGTCGGAATATTGATGTACGGAAAAAAAGTAACACTCAAAGAAATCATTAAATGGATTAGGTATTAAATTCATTATTTATTAGGTTCAATATGAATTAAAATATGCCCTAAATTAGATATTTTATGTTTTAGGTAATCTTTTAGTTTGTGTGATATTTCATGTCCTTTCCTTACAGAAATTTCCCCATCAACGATTGCATGTAAATCAATATGATATTTCATTCCTGATTTTCGTATAAAGCATTTTTCAGTACCCAAAATACCTTCAACATGGATTGATTCTTCTCGTATTTCATTTAAGAGGTCGTCATACAAATGTTCGTCCATTATTTCTCCTAAAGCAGGTCTGAAAATCAAATAACTATTGTATAAAATAAAAGCAGATGCAAATAAAGCTGCCCAATCATCAGCGGATTCATATCCTTTACCAAAAATTAGAGCAATTGAAATTCCAATGAATGCGGTTACTGATGTTATCGCATCACTTCTATGGTGCCATGCGTCAGCTCTTAAAGAGGAACTATGGGTTTCCTTACTTTTCTTTATAACTATCCTAAAAGAAATTTCTTTCCATAGAATAATTAAAGCTAAAACGATAAGCGTCCAAGATTCGGGAGCTTTATGTGAAGTCTGTATATTTTGAATGCTTTTATATGCAATTATTGTCGCGGAAGTCACTAAAAATGCAACAACTAAAAAAGTAATTATAGGTTCTATTTTTCCATGTCCATAAGGATGATTTTTGTCTGCAGGTCGTTTTGCGTATTTTAAACCAAAAAGAACAAGTAAAGAGGAAAAAATATCAGTTGTAGACTCTATAGCATCAGCAATGAGAGCATAAGAGTTTCCAAATAATCCTGCAAGACCTTTAATTAAAGCTAAGCAAACATTTCCAATTATACTAAAAAGAGTGGTTTGGATTGCTTTCTGTTCATTACTCATTTTTTATGGAATGTTTTATTTTACAAGTTTTGTTATCTTTTTCCTTTTCCAAATGTAATGCTTATTAGCAAATCTACATAATCATTTCAGTTCTAGTGAGTTTATATATTGCTTATTTCTATCAACTAATATGTAAACAGTTTAGTCAAACCTTTTGTAATGTATTGTAATAGCGTTTCTTATTTAGTTATCTGTCCTAATCTCAAAAGTAAAGGAGATTGAACTTGTTTCATTTGTTCTTCATTCCATTTTCTTTCAATTTCTACTTGTAATGCATGTGTCGGGTTGTAGTTGTTTTGATTAATAAAATGTTTAACAGCAGACCAAGTGTTCAGGTAACCAATTAAATGTTCCAAAGTCTAATATTGTTTAAGTGTAAAATTTGGAGTCTTAATTTCATCGAATGGAAATGGAAATAGTCATGTATTTATCATTAATGTACTTGCGTTCTTTATTTCAATATTGACCAATAATATTATGGTAGAAGTCTTAAATTAATATGTCTATTTCTTTTGAAATTTAGTCTCCCGTAACCAACAATACAACATTAATTCATTTTCTTTTACTGTTCGTTTTATTTCATTGTAAATTTATCAAAATAGAATGAATGATGAACTGAAAACTCAGTCCTAGACCAATAGAAGTCAATACTTTTTGTGAAGTTAAATTACAAAAAAATAACGAAATTAAAATTAAAGATTATCAGTCTGCATTTTTCAAAACAGATGTTAGTGATTCGCTATTTTTTCTTTTCGCTATTTTCAGTTACCCTAAATTTTACAATTTTTTCAATCAGTTTATAAGGAATTGGTTCGCTAAGAGGAAACTGTACTGAACCTTTTCCTTGTTTGTATTTTGAAAGTTCGTCTTGAAATTTGCTGTGTCCCGATGGTGTAGCATAAAACCCGATATGATTTTTAAATGCAGCAAAATAAACCAAAGGTTTTTTGTTTATTTTGTATGCGGGCATCCCGTAAGCAAACAATTCATCTGCTTTGGGGGCGTTGTCCTTTATCAGTTTTCTAATGTTGCGTAAAACTTCCTGCACATTATCGGGAAATTGTTGGATATATGTTTCAATTTCGTTCATTTCATTTTTTTGTGATGTGCTCCTATAATTATTGGTAATACATAAGTGTATGATTAGTAGCAACATTTTATTACTACAACTGGATAAAGCATAAGTACAAATATCTCAAAAAATGCTTGTATATAAGTATACATAATTAAATTAACATACTTTAGATTTTTATTATCAGTTATTTAAATTATACAGTTTGTAGGTGTTTTGTATATTCAAATACCCTACAACATACTTTCATTAAAATCAAATAATACGTTTTATGAGTTTAAAATAGAATAAGTATAAGAGTTTACTCGTAGTAATAAATAATATTTAGGTATTTTTTAATTAGAAAATAAAATAACAGAACTGTAAGGAGCTATTGCAACACTTTTAGATATAGTTTCAAAACCTTTTAAATCAATAGTGTTTTTATTGAGTGCCACTTTCCATGTTCCTTTTATAGGATAGGTTTGTTCTTTAGAACTTCCGTTGTGGAATACCATAATGTTTTTCCAAGAATCTCCGTTTGCATTATCAGTTAGTTTGTAGGCAATCAAGTTCGGGTGGTCTGTTGGTAAGAATTTCAAATGCTTTGCAATCATTTTTTCTGTTGGCATTTTAAAAGCGGGATGATTTTTTCTTAACTGAATTAATCCTTTGTAGTATTGTACCAATCCGTAGTTCTCATCTTTCCAATCCCAATTAATTTGATTTATTGAATCAGGAGATTTGTACGAGTTTTCCACACCATCTTTAGTGCGTTTCATTTCTACTCCCATATGGAGAAAAGGTACACTTTGTGATGTAAGAATAATGGTACTAGCAAGTTTATCCATTTCTCGTATACTTTCTTCCGAAGCATGAGGATTTGCGATTTTTAATTTGTCGTATAAGGTATTATTGTCATGGCAAGAAACGTAACCTATTACATCAGAAGGTTTTTTTGCGTACGGTTCTTTCGCATATGAATCGTGAGTTCCTAAAATCACTTGAGGATGATTGGTAGATGCAACGATTCCGAATTTTACTACTTCTTTTAAGTTGGGATTTCCACTTACAAAACCTTTTTCGTGAACATCACTCCAATGTCCTTTTATTCCATCTCGAATATCATCAGAGAAAACAGACACATTTTCTAGTTTTTTAGCATTTTGTTTTAGTGCACGCTGTTCTACAGGTAGAGGAGAATCGCCTGCTGTCCAACCTTCTCCGTATACAAAAATAGTAGGATTTATTTTTCTTAACTCCGAAGCTACTTGATTCATAGTTTCTATATCGTGAATTGCCATTAAGTCAAATCTAAATCCATCTAAATGATATTCATTTGCCCAATATTTAACACTTTCAACGATGTATTTTCTTACCATAGGTCTATCAGATGCTATTTCATTTCCACAAGCGGACGCATCAGAGAATTTTCCATTTTCCCATTGTCTGTAATAATATCCAGGAACTAATTGGTTAAATACGGATTCTTTGGTATGTCCTGTATGATTGTATACTACGTCCATAATTACACGTATTCCATTTTTATGAAGAGCTTCAACCATTTCTTTGTATTCTAAAATACGAACTCGTCCATCATCAGCATTAGTAGCGTAGGTTCCTTCTGGTACGTTGTAATTTTGAGGGTCATATCCCCAGTTGTATTCTTTGTTATTTGGTATTTTTTCGTCAATAGATTTAAAATCAAACGATGGTAAAAGGTGAATGTGTGTAATTCCCATTTCTTTTAAATGATCTACACCTGTTGCTTTTCCTTGAAAGTTTTTAGTTCCTGATTCTGTAAAAGCAATGTATTTTCCTTTAAATCGCATTCCAGAATTTTTATGAATAGAAAAATCACGAATATGAGCCTCGTATAAAATTATATCGTTGTAGGATTTTAATTCAGGTTTTTTATCTTCATTCCAGTTTTCAGGATTGGTATCTTTAAAGTCGATAATCATTCCTCTCATTCCATTTGTTCCTACAGCTTTTGCATAAGGATCAGGTTGTTCACTTAGCCATTCTCCATTGTACTTTATTTGTAACGTATAGTATGTGTTTTTCCAATCTCCTTGTAATTCGGCTTCCCAAACACCATTTTTTGTAAGATGAAGATTTTCCTTTTTCCACATTGCACCTCCATAAGGAAGTTCATAAGCTCGAAGAACGACTTCTTCTGCTTCAGGACTCCAAAGTTTTACAACTGTTTTTTCTGGAGTATAGGTAACGCCTAAATCATTTCCATCATAAACAGGATAATCATCATAAGAATCGTATTTTTTTGTATTTGTGTATTCCATTTGAGCATGTACTGCTGGTAAGGTAAATATGAAAAGCAGGAGTAAATAAACTTGTTTTATCATCGTGATTAAATTTGTTTTTTTATGTATAACGTAAATGTAGTGAATTTTAAATCAAAAAAAATACCAAACCAGAAAATTAGTTGTCTACTATGTAAATTTCTACTCTTCGGTTTAAATCTTGTAGTTCTATATCATCAGTATCAGGATACAACATATGCCAATTCCCAAATGCTTTTATTTCCATTCTACTAGGATCTATTTTGTGTTCTAGTAGGTAATTGTATACCATTTTTGCTCTCCGAACAGAAAGTTGAAAAGAGGCACTATTTTCATCTACAGGACCTACTTTTTGTTTATTGATGTGTCCGTGAATTTCAATTTTTAGGTTTGGATTTTGCCTCATTGTGCCTAAAAGTAATGCTAGATTAGGCACTGATTCTTGTATAAGTACATCTTGTTCGGCAATAAAATTAAAAAGAGGAATTTTAATGGTGCTTCCAGGTGTTAATTTTTTTAATTCAATATCTAACTGCATTACCTTTCCTTTGTAGGATTCGGTGTCGATTTTTTCGAAATGATAAAAATGATTTTTCACTTTGGATACTAAATAATAAGAAGGATTGTGTTTAGGAACCCAAATATCGTACTCTCCTTTGTCGTTAGTGTATAGTTCTGTGAGTTTTTCTTCTGTTTTAATTAATATTTTGGCATCTGCTAATTCGGATTTATCGGCATCAGATAAAATTTTGCCTTGTATTCGGATTTTATCTTTAGTATTGATAAAAATCATTCGCACTCGGCGATTTTTTTGCATATTTTCTTCTGAATCATTCTTAACCACAGGTCGTCTTTCCCCAAAACTACTAATCTCTATGTTTTCTTTAGAAAAGCCACATTCAATGAGTTTGTTGTATACCGATATAGCACGTTTTGTAGCAAGTGTGTCGTTATAGATTTCTGTTCCGTCGGAGTCGGTATGTGCATCTAGTTTTACAAAGTAAGGTTTCTTGTTTTTTATTTTTTTACATAAAAACTGTATGATTATACTGTTTTCTGAATTGATCTCATAACTATCCTTGTCAAAATACACTTTTTTGATGTAATTTTTCTGTGCATTCAACGAAAAAGAAATAATAAATAAAGTAAATATAATATGAAATCGATGGATTCTCATTTAGTGATGATGTGATTTTTTTAAGTGTACTTAATACTAACAAAGTTAGAAAAAATCAATAAAAAACCAATGTTTACATAATTTGTTTATTAAAAATTATAGAATTAGTATTAAATTAAAGATTAGGTCTTTTTTTCCATTTTAAAAATAATTACATTTGTGAGTACAATGAAAAAAATAATTTTTATAAGACATGCCAAAAGCGATTGGGGAAATCAGTTATCTGATATTCAACGTCCAATAAAAAAAATAGGAGTTGAGAAAACTCAAAAGGTTGCATTGGTCTTGAAAGATAAAATTAAATTTTCTATTGATGCCATTTTTTCAAGTATAGCTGAGCGGGCAAAAAGCACAGCAGAAATTGTTTTAGATATCCTTGATTTAGATACAAAATTAGTTTTAGATGAAAATCTATACACGTTCTCTGTTCAAGAATTAACGAATTATATACAAAAAATACCAAACCAACATCAGAATGTAATTCTTTTTGGACACAATGAAGCATTTACTGATTTTGTGAATAAATTTGGAAGTGAATACATCGACAACGTTCCTACTTCTGGTTGTGTATTGTTATCATTTGAAGTTGACAGTTGGTCAAAAATAGAAAAAGGACAAACCAATTGGTTTATAACACCTAAGAACATCATATAACTCATGAATAAATATATAAATAGAGAAATTAGTTGGCTTAAATTTAATGCACGTGTTTTGCAGGAAGCTCAAAATGAGAAAGTTCCATTATTAGAAAGATTACGTTTTCTTGGGATTTATTCAAATAACTTAGATGAGTTTTATAAAGTTCGTTATGCCTCTTTGGTAAGAGCTATAAATATAGAGTCAAGCTTGTTTTACAATATAGTAAAGAACCAAACGGCAGAAGATTTATTGGAACAAATAAATAAAGTGGTTTTTTACCAACAAAAAATATATGATGCTCTCTATACGGAACTTATAGAAGATTTAAAAAAAGAAAATATTTACTTTGTAGATGATAAAACGATAAAAGATGAACACAAAGAATATGTTCGAGAGTATTTCAATGAAAAATTGAGTCATACTATTGTAGTATTATTTTGGAAAGAAGGAGATAAAACACCTGCATTAAAAGATGGTGCATTTTATTTGGTAGTAAAACTAACGCTGTCTAGGAATAAAAAATCGTATGCTCTTATAGAAGTTCCTACCAATATTTTTTCTCGTTTTATTGTTCTACCTTCTATTGGAGGAACAAACTATTTTATGTATTTAGAAGATGTTATTCGTCTACACCTTAAAGATATATTTTCGATTTTTAGGTATTCAAAAGTAGAAGCACATTCTATAAAAATTACAAGAGATGCAGAACTTTCTATAGATAATGACGTTCAGATTAGTTTTTTACAAAGTATTTCTGAAAGTGTGGAAGGACGTAAAAAAGGACAACCAGTACGTTTGGTATATGATAAAAGCATTTCGGAAGATACACTCGATTTTATGATAAGTATGCTGGAAATTGATGATTATGATAATCTAACTCCAGGAGGAAAATACCATAATAAGAGAGATTTTATGAGCTTTCCAAATTTTGGAAGAAACGATTTGGAATACGAAAAGATAAAACCGCTTATTCCTAGTGATGTAGTAAATCAGTCAAATTATTTTAAACTTTTCTCTAAAAAAGAAGTTCTTTTGTATGCTCCTTATCACGATTATTCAATACTGTTAAAGTTTTTACGAAAAGCAGCGATAGATCCTTATGTAAAGAAAATTAAAATTACCGTTTATAGAGTTGCCGATGATTCACAGGTAATGAGTGCACTTATTAACGCTGCTAAAAATGGAAAAGAAGTGACTGCGGCACTTGAATTAAGAGCTCGTTTTGATGAGGCACACAACGTTAAATGGTCTAAAACTCTTCAGAAAGAAGGTGTTAAAGTGATTTTTGGTGTTCCGGGATTAAAAGTTCACTCAAAAATATGCTATATAGAAAGAGAACCTCAGTTTGGGTTTTCAACTCAATATTGCTTTGTAAGTACAGGGAATTTTCATGAAAAAACAGCACGAGTATATACCGATTTTACCTTATTTACATCTGATAAAGAAATTACAAATGAAGTAAAAGAAGTTTTTGACTTTTTTGATAAAAATTATTTAGTTAAAAAGTATGATAATTTAGTTTTAAGTCCTTGGCAACAAAGAAAGAAGATAATTAAGCTGATACATAACGAAGTAAAAAACCATAAAAAAGGTCTTCCTGCTCAAATCAATATAAAAGTAAACAGTTTAAGTGATAAAGAAATTATTGATGAACTTTACAATGCTTCTAGAAAAGGAGTAGAGATTCGTATTGTAGTTCGTGGTATTTGTTCATTGATTCCACAAGTAAAAGGAATGAGCGAAAATATAACAGTAGTTTCTGTAATCGACAAATTTCTAGAACACCCAAGAATGTACTGGTTTAAAAATGCAGGAGATGATTTAATTTATATTTCTTCCGCTGATTTAATGCCTAGAAACTTGGATCATAGAATAGAAACTTCTTGTCCTATTCGTTCGCACAAACACAAAATTCAAATCAAGAAAATATTTGAACTTAGCTTTTACGATAACATCAAAGGTAGGGAAGTGGTAGAAGGATTGGAAGAACCATACCAAAAAAATAAACGAAAAAAATACCGTTCGCAAATAGAAGTATATAATTATTTGAAAGGAAAATAAAAGGTTAGAATTCAATAATTTTTTCAATAATTTTTTCGGTTATGGTATAGGTAGGTTTTACGCCAGTAAGACCTAATCCACCAGATGCTAGTGTACTTCCTGTTTTTAAAGGGTTGTCACTGGCATAATACGCATACCTAACTTTTACGTTACTAGAGATGTGATTTCTGATTTTTGAGGCAATCTGAATCGCTTTTTGATAGTGTGCTCCTTCCATTTCTAAACCAATAGCTTTCCATGTGGTGTTCATAAAATAGGAGAGGATTTCTTTATTCTGCAATGAGGTTCCAAGTACTGTAATCATACTTCCTTGGTAAATATCAATATCTGAATCTTCAAAATCTTCCACAGATAAGTCATTGTTAAAAGGATAATTATCAGCTGTTCCTTCGTAGATATGTGACGTAGGAATCATAATATCTCCTTTCTTACCTTGCAAAATTCCAGCTTTTCCCATTATGGAAATGGAATCAATATCTAAGGTTAGTTTGCCATTTTCAAAAGGTTTTAATAATTCGTCTAATACTTCAAATGCTTGTTCTCCAAAGGCGTAATCAAAAACAAGAATTAAATCATTTGATTTTTTTTCGTTTTTAAAAGAAGTATTTTCTAGATTTATTTTACTGAGGTCGAAAAGTTGAACATCTATATTTGAACCAGAATTATCCTCCAAGTAAATCATTCCGTTATTTAATGCATATTTGAATATCTTTTTTCTTAATTCTGAATCATTGCTGATGTCTTCGTATACTTTCATTTCGTTTTCTTTAGAATAACGTATACCTAATGCATCAAAAGCAAAAAAGCTATTCAGAACAGAGTGCATATTAGAAGAAATGATATGTGTCTTCTTTATTTGTAAATCGTGCTTTGCTATTTTATTTTTAATGTTATTTGCCCACAAATTTCCATATATATGCTGACCGATTCGTTCTCTAAGGAGGTTGGAAAATGAAATTTCTCGCTGTTTATTCTCGCATTTATCATCATAGGAAACCTTACCAAGAAAATAAATTATTTTTAGAAATCGATTGGCATCTTGAGGCTCTTGAAATTTTAAATACGCATCAAGAGTTTCGTCGTAAGTTCTACCTATAATGCTTGCCAGATGAACCAAAATAACATCTAGAGTAGATTTAGAAAGAGCAGACTTTGTATTTATGCATTCTTCTAAACTCAACCATTCTCTTTTTGGGATATTTTTTCCTGCATAAGCATTATCTCTAATTTTATCTGCTTCCATAAACAGAAAAGTAAGATGAGTAAGAATATCGTATATCTCTGATCTACCAAGAAGTACCTCAATATTCATTTGTTGTGCGTCTATCCTATAGCAATTTCTTCTTCTTTTTTTTGGAACTATAGCTTGAAAATTAGTTTTATCGAAACCTTCATTAGAAGTTAGATGAATAAATGAACACTCTTCAATGCCAGCAGGAAGCCGATCCAATACATACTTTAAACCATTAAGTTCTACTTTTTTAGAATCAGCAATAGAACCATATATTTCGGGTTCTAGTTTTAGCAATTGCTCACGAAGTGTATTTCCTACAACACCTGTTGGTTTAACTGCATCTTTGTAAAAAAGATAACGCATAGTAATGTAAAGGCGTTCTATAGCTTGAGTAGATTCTATAGGTTTGTTCATCATAACTAGAAGTTAAGTACACAAATCTATAAAATTTTGATAAACTTTGAGAGAATCTTTACGTTATTCTATTCCCTCTAGCAAGTTACTACTTTCAGAAACGAGTTCCTTTAAAGTGCAGTTTACTTCAAAAGGAATTCCTTCGTCTATGTCGGAATCAGTAAAATCATCTGCAATTCCTGTCCATTTTAAAGTAATGTTGTTGTTTTTATCTTTAGAGAAAGTAAGTTTATTTTTGTTTAATTCAACATCTACTTCATCATTTACATTCAAGTTGGTATAGAAAAATTCTTCTATTTCTCCATCGCTGTTTGTTTTTTCTTCGAATGAAATAGGGATTTCGATGGTATTTCCTGTAAGGTCATCTAAGGTTGAATATTCTATTTCTGCGTCTTCAATAGTAAGTGCTATTTCAGGAAATTCATTCTGAATAGAGTCCTCTTCAACATGATGCAATTCATCAGTTGATTGAATTTCTAATACTAAGATTCTTTTTTTGTTTTGGAAAACGATTTTACAAAAAAATTTCTTAACGTTATACACAAAGGTTTCGTCGGGATGAAAAAAGTTGATAGTTTCTTTCATTAGATTAGTAATTAGTTAGAAGGTTTTCTGCAGTTTTCTGCTTTAAGGTTATTTTATATTAGCTGATTTTAGTAATTTTTCTTGATTAAGAATTTTAATTTTTCTTTTGTCTACTTCTATAAGTTCATCATTTTTAAACTCTGAAATTAGACGTATAGCTGATTCTGTAGCTGTTCCTACCAAATTTGCAATTTCTTCTCGGGTAAGTTCTATATTAATAAAACCGAATTTATCTACACCTAACTTTTCCTCAAGTAGTATAAGGATTTCTGCGAGTCTTTCACGTACTGTTTTCTGAGCAAGTAGCGTAATTGTTTTTCCTGCTTCTCCTAAATCGTGCGATATTTTTTTTAAGATATCAAAAGCAAGAGTAGGACTTAGTTCTAGTAGTTTGATGAAAAAACGTTCAGGTATGTAGGTGATTTCCATATCTTCTAATGCTGTTGCAGAAGCACTAAAAGTTTCTCCACAAAGTATAGAACGATAACCAATTAAATCTCCTTCTTGAAGAAATCTAAGGATTTGTTCTTTGCCGTTGAAACCGTTTCTGTAGAGTTTGGCTTTTCCTGTTTTTATACAGAAAACTCCCTTAGGTACAGAATTTTCCTTGATTATTATTTCTCCTTTTTTAAAATTTACCTCTTCTTTTTCATACATAAAAGCTTTCCATTCTTCTTTTGAAAAACCATTTTGTATGTCTAAGGAGTTAAATCCGTTACGAACTACACATCCGATGTCGCTGATTATATCTTCAGGCATATTTTTTATTAGGTAATTTTGAGCTTAATTATTTATACAATTTTGGCAGATTTATTTATTGTTCATGTTTGCCATCATCAAATACCTCTATAGATACTTCTTTTTTTACTAAATCTGTAAATTTACCGTTGTATCTAGTAGCTTTTACTAAGTGATTATCTATCCAATGGTAGTTTCCTCCACGTGGTTTTCCCATAACCATACCATGGTATTTAAATCCATGCTTGTTTAGCCAATCTTCTGTAACTTTTCTATGCTCTTCAGTTCTAGAAGTAAAGAAGCAAATAACGTGTCCTTCCTCATACCATTTGTTTAGTGTTTCTAAAGCATCAGGATACACTTTTGCTGTTGCCATTCTTTCGGGTTCTTCATTGGGTATATCATCGCATATAGTTCCGTCGATGTCTATAAGGTAGTTTTTAACTCCTTCAGGTAAGACAGGACTAATATGTTCTCCATTTTCTACTTTTTCGTGTAAATACTTTTCCACTTCTTGGTTATTCATAAAAAAATAAATTTATTTGTAAAGGACAAATTTCGTGATTTTTTTCATATTTAGGAAGTTTTTTTAGTAAAAAATAAATCTTACCTTAAAAAGATTCGCAATAAGCGAATTCTAAATCAGACGAATATAAAAATAAAAAGGTACTTTTGCGTTCTGTAAATGATTTTCTATGCCAGGGAAAGAAATGTCTTTTTTAGAACACATAGGTGAATTACGAGGTCACTTAGTAAGAATAGTTATTGCTATAATCATAGGAGCTGTAATTATAGGTTTTAATGTGAATTATATTATGGACGAAGTGCTTTTTGCTCCAACCAAGAATGACTTTATCACTTTTAAAATACTAAATTACTTATCCGAGCATTTAGGGACAGATACTAGGATTGAAATGCCAGAGAAATTCCCAATACAAGTACGAAAGATGTACGAGCAAGTAAATGTAGCAATTTCTGTGTCGGTAATAGGAGGAATTATTTTGGTTTTTCCTTACATCGTTTACGAAGTATGGAAGTTTATTGCTCCAGGACTTACAGATAGTGAAAGAAAAAAATCGGTATTTTTTATAATTGGAACCAGTATATTTTTTCTATTAGGTGTTTTAATTGGGTTTTACTTAGTTGCTCCGTTATCGGTTCAGTTTGGATACAATTTTAAAATTTCGGATATAGCACAAACCAACATTGATTTAGCTAACTACATAGATATTATCATTAATACCTGTTTAGGAATGGGAATAGTGTTTTTGTTGCCCGTAGTGGTATACTTTTTAACTGCTTCGGGAATCATTACACCTTCTTTTTTAACGACTTATAGAAAACACGCAATAATAGTGGTTTTGGTAATTTCAGCTTTTATAACTCCGCCTGACGCAACTACTATGGTTATTGCATCTTTGCCACTTATTGCTTTGTACGAGTTTAGTATTATGATTTCTAAAATAACGTATAAAAGGCAAGAGTAATTTTTTTCATATAAGGTCACCTTACAAAAATCTTAAATCAAAAGTTAAGACTTTTTCTTACTTGACTTTTGTACATTTGTGAAAAAAATAATCATGAATAATATAAGTAATCCTTTGCTAGAAGAATTTAAAACACCTTATAATTCAGCTCCGTTTAATGATATAAAAACAGAATACTTTAAAGATGCTATTCTCCAACTTATAGAAAAATCAAAAGAAGAAATTAATGTAATTAGTGAAAGTGATGATAATCCAACGTTTAGCAATACAATAGAAGCTTTTGAAAATGTAGGAAAACAACTTAACCGAGTAACATCAATCTTTTTTAATCTTCATTCGGCAGAAACAAATGATGAAATTCAAATAATTGCTCAAGAAATCTCGCCTATTTTGGCAGAGTATTCCAATGATATTTTATTTAACCAAAAACTGTTTAGTAGAATTAAAACTGTTTACGATAATCAAGAATCTTTTGATTTAAATACCGAACAAAGACGATTATTAGAAATTAATTATAAATCATTTGTAGAAAATGGAGCTTTACTTTCCGATGAAAAACAACTTTTAAAAAGAGAATTAGACAACAAACTTACCATTGCATCGTTAAAATTTGGAGAAAATGTCTTGCATGAAACCAATAATTATTTCCTACATATAGAAAACAAAAATGATTTATACGGATTGCCTGAAAGTTATATAGATGAAGCAAAAAAGGAAGCAAAAAATAGAAATTTAGACGGATTTGTATTTACACTTCAGTATCCTAGTTATATTCCTTTTATGAAATATGTAAAAAATAGAGAATTTAGAAAGGAATTGTATTTAGCAAATGGAACAAAAGCGTTTAAGGATAATGAATATAATAATGCTACGTTTATAGAAGAAATTGCTCAAATTCGTCAAGAAAAAGCAGAATTATTAGGGTTTTCTACACATGCAGAACTTACACTAATCAATAGAATGGCAAAAAATACTTCTACTGTAATCAACTTTTTAGAAGATTTATTGGAAAAATCTTTTCCTTTTGCTCAGAAAGAAGTAGAAAAATTAAAAGAAATTGCCAAGCAAGAAGATAATATTGATGATTTACAAGCTTACGATCATGCGTACTATTCAGAGAAACTAAAAGAAAAAACATTTGACTTTAATGAAGAAGCTGTTCGTCCGTATTTTTCATTAGAAAAAACACTAAAAGCTGTTTTTGATTTATCGAATCAATTATTTGGTTTGGAATTTACCTTAAAACCAGAAATTCAAACATATAACGGAGAAGTAAATGTTTATGAAGTAACCGAAAAAGGAGAACATAAAGCTCTTTTGTATACCGATTTTTTTCCTAGAAAAGGAAAACGTGCAGGTGCTTGGATGACTTCCTACAAAAATCAATACAAACAAAATGGAAAAAATCATCGACCACACGTTTCTATTGTTTGTAATTTTACTCGTCCTACTGACGATACACCTTCTTTGCTTAACTTTCAGGAAGTTACTACACTTTTCCATGAATTTGGTCATGCATTACACGGAATATTAGCAAACACGCAATACGAAAGTCTTTCGGGAACGTCGGTTTATTGGGATTTTGTAGAACTTCCTTCTCAGTTTTTAGAAAATTACTGTTACGAAAAAGAATTTTTACAAACTTTTGCTCATCATTACCAAACAGGAGAATTATTACCTGAGGACGTTATAGATAAAATCATAGCTTCTTCTAATTTTATGGAAGCATACCAAACTGTTCGTCAAGTAGGATTAGGATTACTAGATATGAAATACCATACAGGAAAATTACCTGATGATTTTGATGTAGAATCATTCGAAAAGAAAACGTTAGAAAAGACAAAGCTCTATCCTGCAATTGATAATGCAGTTATAAGCAGTAGTTTTTCTCATATTTTTCAAGGTGGATATTCGGCAGGATATTATTCTTACAAATGGTCGGAAGTGTTAGATGCAGACGCTTTTTATTACTTTAAAGAAAATGGAATTTTTAATCCTGAAATTGCTTCTAAATTTAAAACCCTGCTTTCCAAAGGTGGAACGGAAAATCCTGTAGAATTATATAAACAATTTAGAGGAAAAGACGCAACCAATGAAGCGTTACTTAAACGTGCAGGAATCGTAAAATAGATTTGTATTTACATAGCTCAAAAAGCTGAAATTATCATTTATAGAGATTGTTTCAGCTTTTTGACTTTCAGATAGTTTGTTTGATAATATTTGTATAAAGGTTATCAATTTTATCTACAATGATTTTTGCCATTTTTTCGTTGCTTTGGAAACTCCAACCTGCAACATGAGGAGTCAAGATTACTTTATCTGAATTGCAAAGAAACTCCATAACTTCATTGTTTTTAAAATCGAAATCGAAGGAAGATTTTTCGTATTCCAAAACATCTAAGCAAGCACCTTTTACTTTGTTTGATTTAATTCCATCTACCAAATCAGCAAGGTTAACACATTGTCCGCGAGCAGAATTAATTAAATAAAATGGTTTTTGCATTTTGTGTATAAAATCACTATTTACATAATGCTTGGTTTTTTCGGTTTGAGGAAGATGTAAACTTACGACATCGCACTCAGAAAAAATAGTTTCTAAGTTTGCTTGTTTGGCAAATTCATCTTCTAAATTGTCTAGAATATCAACAAAAATTACGTTTACAGAAAAACCAGCAAGTCTTTTTGCGAATGCTTTTCCCATAACTCCGTATCCTACGATTCCTATGGTTTTTCCCATGAGTTCATCTCCTCGATTTTCTTCTCGTTTCCAAATATTATTTTTCACTTCTATATTAGCAATAAAAATTCTATGCATTAAGGAAAGGAGCATTCCTAGGCAATGTTCGGCAACGGCATCTCGGTTTCCTTCGGGAGAGTTAATAAGATGAATTCCTTTTTGTTTTGCATATTCACAATCAATATTTTCCATTCCAGCTCCAACACGTGCAATGAATTCTAGATTAGTAGCTTTATCTAAAAATTGTTTATCTATGGGAAATCTACTTCTGATTATCAATCCATTGTAATTGGAAATTATATTTTCTATTTCTTCTTTTGTTTGTGTGTGAAATTCGTCTACTATAAAACCTTTTTTTTGTAGAGAAGTGTTTAAAGAGCTGTGGTTTAGGTCTACTGAAATGATTTTTTTCATTCTATTATTTTCTTGATAACTCTAAGTTTGTGAGAATATTTTTTTGTTTCTGAATTGTAAATTCCGTTGTAATCGATAGTATCTATACGAACTTTTCCGTGAGCATGAATAATTTTAGAATCGTTTAGTAGTATTCCAACATGAATAATTTTTCCTTCTTCGTTTTCAAAGAAAGCTAAATCTCCTTCTTCGGCTTCATCTAAAAAATTAATTACATTTCCTATTTCTGCTTGTTGGTATGCATCTCTAGGTAAGTAATATCCGCATAGTTTATAACACATTTGACTTAATCCTGAGCAGTCGATTCCAAAAGTTGATTTTCCTCCCCACAAATAAGGTGTATTTATGTAAATTTTGGCAATTTCAGCAATTTTTTCTTTGTTAAGTTTTTGATTTTTAATGTATTTTCCATCAAAAGAGAATGTTTTATCGGCTAATTGAATCTTATTTTCTTGATGTATTTTAAATTGTGCACCTATGGTAAGAGGAAAAGGATTTTCCTCTAGAATAGCATAATCAAAAGGACTTGTTACGTAGTTGACGTCTTCTTTTTTAGAATTAAATTCTTCTTCACTAATTTCTATAACTTGTCCGCAATCTACCCAACCGACATAGTTGTCGTAAGTGGTTTGTAGTTGAATCCAAGTGTTTTCTTGTTGTATGATTTCTGCCAATTCACCAAATAGGAACTGAGAAATCATTTCAGATTGACTTTTTGGTTCGGCTCTCATAGGAGCAGTAGTTGTTTGGCAGATAACTTTTTTGTTCATGGTTAAATTTTACGTATTATACTAATTCCATCTCGTATAGGTAGGATAACTACTTCTAAGTCTGAATCGTTGTTTACTTTTTTGTTAAATTCTTTTATACAATTAGTTGCTTTGTCATCGGTGTTTTCTGTAACTTTTCCATACCAAAGTACATTATCGGCAAGAATAAAACCGCCTTTTTTGAGTTTGGGTTTTACTAAATCTAAATAATTAGAATAATTTTCTTTATCGGCATCTATAAATATAAGGTCGTACTCGTCATTTAAATTAGGAATTATTTTTTTTGCATCACCTAATAAATAGTTTATAAGATTTGATTTTTTATGTTTTTCAAAGGACTCTTTGCATAATCCTTCAAGCTCAGCATTGTTATCTATGGTAGTTATTTTTCCATTCTGCTGTAAACCTTCTAAAAGACACAAGGTAGAATATCCTGTAAAGGTTCCTATTTCTAATATATTTTTAGGATTAATCATTAGTGAAATCATGGATAAGAATTTCCCTTGAATATGACCAGAAATCATGTGAGGATGAGTTGTTTTTAGGAATGTATTTTTTCGTATTTCCTTTAGTAAGTTAGTTTCTGGTGTAGACAACTGTTCTATATAATGTTCTAATTTAGGATTTTGATTCATCGTAAAAATTACTAAACAAATATAGCATTTAATTGCTAAACAGATAAAAAATAAAAGTCACCAATAAAACATGATGACTTTTGAGAATTAAGTATAAATTTTTAATTTATTCTATAACAAATCGTACAGGTAATTCGTATACCAAATTAGAATCAAGAGTTTCTCCTTTTGTAGCTACATAGTTTGTGATTGACTCTTTGATTGCATCTTTTAAATCTAGACTTGTATTTCCAACTACGTCAATTTTTTGTAAATCGTGACTATCATTTAGAATAAATCGAACGATAACTTTACCTTCATCTAAGTTTTGTAACGATGATTCTGGGTATACTGTATTCTCTGAAATTTCATTCGTGAATCCGTTGTAATTCTTTACATTTACGGTTGCAAGTTCTTGAGAATATGTTAATTGAGTTGCGAATAAACCTACTAAAATTGCTAAAAATACTGTTGCTTTCATCTTCATTTACTTTAAGTTAATATTAATTGTATGTAATTTTAATGTAAATTTAATGTTAAGTTTTTGAATTACCAAATATTTGTCAATTTTTTTTATATGTAGGTATAGTAAGTTAGGTGCTTTATAAAACCAATAAATCCCACTAAATAATGCTTTTAGTAGGATTTATTGGTTTTATAAAGCTAAAACTAGGATTAGTTTTTTATAGGAAAAAGTGTATTTGTGTTGTCAATAATTTCCCAGTTGTAAACTTTAGAAAGGAAAAATAATTCGCTGAGGTTTTCTATGAGTTGTTTTTTTGCTCTTTGTTTAATGTCTGATTTTTCAGCTTGCTCTTTAATTTTATTTTTTGCTGTTTGTGTTATCTTTTGTAATTCTTTTTCTGAGTATGAATTTAGTAATCCTTGATTGATATGGTATATTTCTATATCTGGTATAACTTGTAATTCTACTTTAGGAATATGATTTATGATAATCTTTTTCTGAACAGAATCCAGCTCTAAATCCAGTTCTTTCATATTGTATATCGCTTGTGCTTTTGCGGATACATGAAGAATTACTTTTTTGTCATCAATATTAAAATAGTCTTTTATGTAGTCGTTGAAAACAGAATTTTCATGTGTATAAAACTCTGAAAAACCTTGCTCTAGTACTATGAGTTTGTTTAGTTTTTTAATTTCATGAGAAATGATTTTTACATCATTATTTTCTTCCTCTTTTTTAGAATTAGTTAGTTGTTGAATTAAAAATAAAAAGAATATTCCCAGTAAAAATGAAAGTAATAACTTCGATTTCATATTTATTGATTGAGGATATTATACAAAGAGTTTTCTAAATTTGAATCAGTAGGATTGGTAATACGTCCTATTTCTGTGTTGAATCGTCTAACAATAAATGTAGGGATTTGTTCTATTCCAAATTTTAATTCTTCTCCGTAGAAACTTTCTAGATTCTTATCTACAGTATAGATTTTTATTTTGGAATGTGGAAACTTAGCTTCATCTAGTATTTTCATTACTCTGGGAAATTGCTTTTTTGCATTACTATCCCAAGTTGCAGTAAAAATTACAATGTTGTGTATAAGTAGTTTTTTCTTTAGCTTTTTAATTAAATCAGGATTGGTTTTGTAAGAGCTGTATTCATCTTCATACCATTCAAAATCGGAATTTTTAAAGTTTTTAATTGATTGGTATCCGATAAGATTTTTTTCGCCATTATCAGTCATGTATCTCCCAGAAACTTCGTTATTGCTGGTTATACATGAAGTTAGGATTGTGCATATTAAGAATATGTAAAACAATATTTTTTTTTTCATAATGACAACAATTTACAAAGAGGTTAAATATTTATTCAGATGCAATTTAATCAAAAGAAAAAATATTTTCCAGCTTAATTTTAAAACAAAGATATAGTATTTCGGGTATAAACGAAAGAAGTTAATTAATTCCGAGAGAATTAAGTTTGTATTCTAAGCGAAATAAATTCTATTCCTCTTCGTAGTATTCGTACAAGAAATCGTTATAAGGAAATCGTTGCGTATGTATTTTTTTAATTTCTTCGTACACTAATTTTTTAAATTCGGTGTAGTTACTTTTTTGAATTGCAGATAAAAATACCGTAGGATTGTTTTCTTTTGCCATCCATGTTTTTTTCCAATCCTCTAAAGAAAGGTTTTCGCGAGTAGTAGGTGTTAAATCGTCTTCCTCTTTTTGTACATAGCTAAAAGCATCAATTTTATTAAAGGCAAGTATTGTTGGTTTTTCTCTACAATCTATTTCGTTTAAAATTTGATTTACAGATTCTATATGGTCTTCAAAACTTGGATGAGAAATATCTACCACATGAATAAGTAAATCAGCTTCACGAACCTCGTCTAATGTAGATTTAAACGATTCTACAAGCTGTGTAGGAAGTTTACGAATAAAACCAACTGTATCAGTTAGTAAAAAGGGAATATTGCTAATTACTACTTTTCTAACGGTGGTGTCGAGTGTAGCAAATAATTTATTTTCGGCGAAAACTTCTGATTTTGCTAATGCGTTCATTAGTGTAGATTTTCCTACATTGGTATATCCTACGAGAGCTACACGAACCATTTTTCCACGATTTCCTCGTTGGGTTTGCATCTGCTTATCTATAGCTTTTAGTTTTTCTTTTAGTAGAGAAATTCTATCGCGTACAATACGTCTGTCGGTTTCGATTTCAGTTTCCCCAGGTCCACGTAATCCAATTCCTCCTTTTTGTCTTTCTAAGTGCGTCCACATACGAGTAAGACGAGGGAGAAGGTATTCATATTGAGCGAGTTCTACTTGCGTGCGAGCATAAGAAGTTTGTGCTCTTTGTGCAAAAATATCTAAGATAAGGTTTGTTCTATCAAGAATTTTTACTTCAAGTTCTCGTTCTATGTTTTTTAGTTGAGAAGGCGTAAGTTCATCATCAAAGATTACAGTTGGGATTTCGTTTTCAATTATGTATTCTTTTATTTCCTGTAATTTACCTTTCCCTACAAATGTTTTTGGATTTGGAGTGTCTAGTTTCTGAGTAAAACGTTTTGCTGTTTCTGCACCAGCGGTGTACGCTAAAAATTCTAATTCGTCTAGGTATTCATTCAGTTTTTCTTCGTCTTGATTTTGAGTGATAAGACCAATTAAAACTACTTTTTCGTATTGGGTTTCTTTTTTTTCTAGCATGAATTTAATTTCCTTTTATTTCGTTTATTTTTTCTGTTAGTTTTCCGTTTTTTTCTGCTTTAATTAACGAACTACCTACGATTACTACATCTGCAATTGATGCAATTTGCTCAGCATCGGAATGAGAATCAACTCCAAAACCAATTCCAATTTCCGCATTTGATTTTTGTCTGATTTTATATATTAATTCTTTCATTTGTGTATGCATATCAAAAGCAGAACCAGTGATTTTGAATCCAGACATGATGTAGATAAAGGTATGATTTTTTTCTAATAGTTTTTCTAGGCGATTTTCTGTAATATTTACTCCAATTACAGGAACGATTTTGATTCTACCATTTTTCTCTAGTTCGGCAGTTTCAGGAGAGTCAAAAGGCAAATCAGGAATGATAAGTTGTGTGATTCCTAAATCTACAAACCTTTGCTCTACGGATTCCCAATTCTGAGTAATGATTTTATTTAAGTACGTCATTACGTAAATTTCTTGAGTAGGGAATTTTTCTTTTATGCGTTTTATGAACAGTAAAGAATCCTCAAGAGAAACTTCATTTTGAATAGCTGTTTTATTTGCAAGTGTGATTACCTCTCCGTCTGCTGTTGGGTCGGAAAAAGGAATTTGTAATTCGAGTATTTCAATTCCATTTTCTATGTAGGTAAATGCAGTTTCTAAACTTTTTTCTAAGGTAGGATATCCGATTACCAGATGTCCCATTATTTTTATGTTACTCATTTTCTTTAATTGTTTTTTTCATGTACTCTATCATCTGCTCTTTTTGAAATTCTTTCATGGTAATGAATAAGTCTTTATCACCACGTCCCGATGCATTTACTATTATTAGTTTATCTTTTGGTAAATCAGGTGCAATTTTAATGGCATGAGCTAATGCATGAGCTGATTCCAATGCTAAGATAAAACCTTCTTTTTGAGCACAAAGTTGCAATCCTTTTAACGTTTCGTCATCAGTAGCAAACGAAAAATCAACTCTTCCTTGTTGGTGTAAATAAGCTAAAATAGGAGAAACACCACAGTAATCCAATCCAGCAGATATAGAATGTGTAGGCAATATATTTCCATCGTTATCTTGTAGGAAAAAAGATTTATAACCTTCAAATATTCCTAATTTACCAAAGCTAACCTTAGATGCATGCTCTTTATCTTTACTTGAAATTCCACCAGCTTCTACACCAATTAATTTTATGTTTTCATCATCTAAAAAATCATAAAAAGCTCCCATAGCATTACTTCCTCCACCAACACAAGCCAATACATAATCGGGATTTTTTCCGTAAAATTCATTGGATTGTTGTTTCATTTCTTCGCTTACAATTTTTTGAAAATAGGTGTTCATTGCAGGATAAGGATGCGGACCAACTGCAGAACCAAGCAAGTAGAAAGAATCCTCTGGGTTTTGAACCAAATCTTTAAAAGCGGCAATTACAGCATCGTTTAAGGTTTTTTTTCCTTCGTCAACAGGAATTACTTCTGCTCCTAAAAGTTCCATCCAGTAAACATTAGGTCTTTGACGTTCATAGTCAACACGTCCCATATAGATAGTACAAGGAAGTTCGTATCTAGCACATACAGAAGCTGTAGCATAACCGTGTTGTCCTGCACCTGTTTCTGCAATGATTCGTTTCTTTCCCATTTTTTTTGCAAGAAGAATTTGTCCGATACAGTGATTTATTTTGTGAGCTCCCGTATGGTTTAATCCTTCGTTTTTTATAGCAATTTGAGCACCACCTAAATGTTTACTTAAATTCCTTAGAGGTGTAAATGCAGTAGGACGACCAGAAATTTCCTTAAATGCAAGCTTAAGTTCTTGTTGAAAGTCTGTATCATCTTTACATTCGTTAAAGGCTTTTTCTACTTCTTCTATATTTGGGCGAAGTACCTCAGGAATATACTTTCCACCAAATTCTCCAAAATATCCGTTTGATTGATTAATTGTATTTTTAAAACTCATAATAAGTATTACTGTAATGTTACAATGATGCAAATATAGTCAAAATTTATTAATCAGAAAGAAAATATTTTATTTCTATCTTTGTGGGTAATTAATATATTTATGTCTTATATTCTTCATTTAGAAACGAGTTCCAAAAATTGTTCGGTAGTAATTTCTAAGGATTTAGAGGTTGTATGCAGTTGTGAAGAAGCTACTAAAGATTTTTCTCATAGCGAAAAATTACACACCTTTATAGAATGGGTATTGGAAGGAGCGGGGATAAATATTCAAGATTTAGATGCTGTGGCAGTAGGGAAAGGACCTGGCTCTTATACAGGTTTAAGGATTGGAGTTTCTACGGCAAAGGGATTGTGTTTTGCTCTAGGTATTCCTCTTATTTCAATAGATACCTTGTCAATTTTAGCAAATAAATATATAGGAAAACAAGAATATGATTACATAATTCCTGTATTAGATGCAAGAAGAATGGAGCTATATACAACTGTTTTTAATGCAAAAACAGGAGAAAGAGTAGAGGAGATAGAATCTCATATACTCAATGAAAAATCGTGGGAAAAATATAGAGATAAGTCAATATGTATAGTTGGAGATTGCATTGAAAAAGTGAAAAACTATTGTGATGAAACAGGAATTACTTTTAGAAATATTGATTTTAGTGAGGAACTTCCATCAGCTAAAAACATGGTATCTTTAGTTTCTCAAAAATTTAAGAATTCCGAATTTGAAGATGTAGCTTATTTTGAACCTTTTTACTTAAAAGAGTTTGTAGGAAATAAGCTAAAAAAATACAGATAATGTTGTCTTTATTTTTGTATTAGAGAATTTAATGTTTGAAAATGAAAATAATTATTATTTATTCATCAGTTGATGGTCAGACGAGAAATATTTGTGAATACATTAAATCTTCTCTAACAGTAGAAAATCAGTTTGTTGAAATCTTAAATATCAATAATACTCAGGAGCTTAAAGTTGATGAAATTTTGGATTATGATAAGATAATCATTGCTTCTAGTATACGATATGGGAAACACAATAAAAAAATAGAAAATTTTATACAAGAGAATTATGAGGTGCTAAATTCTAAAAAGACGGCTTTTATATCGGTTAATTTAGTAGCTCGTAAAACAGAAAAAAGTGAACCTACCACCAATCCATACGTCATAAAATTTTTAAATTCAATACAGTGGAAACCAACAATTGTTGCTGTATTTGCAGGGAAATTAAATTATAAAATATATACTTTTACTGATAGAATTTTAATAAAATTAATAATGTTAATCACCAAAGGTCCAGTTAATTCAAAAACAGAAATTGAGTATACGGATTGGGAAAAAGTAGACAGTTTTGTAAGAAAATTCGATCGGATTTAATTGTGATGTTTAATTTTCATTTAACGCTTCTAAGATAACTTTACAGCCAATTTTAATTTCTTCTTTAGAAATGGTAAGAGGCGGAGTAATTCGCATAAAGTTGTTTTTGTAAAGTTGCCAGAAAACAATTAATCCTTTTTTCATACACTCTTTTGCTATGTGTAGACAATATTCACTTGACTCTAACTCTAATGCCAGCATAAGTCCTCTTCCGTGTATTTGTTTTATTTTATCATGAATCAGTAAATTCCTAAATAAGTTTTCCTTTTCATCAATTTGCTCCATTAGTCTTTCATCATAAACTGTTTGTAGAGTAGCTAAACAAGAAGAAGCAATCAGTGGATTTCCACCAAAAGTGGTTATATGTCCTAATTTAGGATTGAATGAAAGTGTTTCCATGATTTTTTTGCTACTCATAAATGCACCAACAGGCAATCCTCCGCCAAGTCCTTTTCCCATTACTAAAATATCGGGAACAATGTCGTAATGCTCAAATGAAAAAAGCTTTCCAGTTCTTCCTATTCCTGGTTGAATTTCATCAAGAATAAGTAATGCTCCTACTTTTTCACATTGTTTTTTGAGTTTTAATAAAAAGTCATTTTTTGGTAGAATAAAACCCGAAGCACCTTGAATGGTTTCGATAATTACACAAGCAGTTTTATTCGTAATTTTAATAAAATCGTCTTCATTATTAAATTCCAAAAATGACACATCAGGAAGTAGAGGACGAAAAGCTTGTTTGTGAATTTCGTTTCCAGAAACGCTTAAACTCCCGTGTGTATTTCCGTGGTATGAACCTTTAAAAGCAACTATTTCATGTCTTCCTGTATATCGTTTTGCTAATTTTAAAGCTCCCTCTATCGCTTCGGTTCCTGAATTTACCAAGTAAGTAACTTCTAAAGGAGATGGCGTTTTTTCTGCAAGAAATTTACATAATTCCACAGGTTTCTCTAACGAATATTCTCCATAAACCATAACGTGAAGGTATTTTTCTGCTTGGGATTTTATTGCTTCTAGAATCTTATGATGAGAATGACCAATAGTATTTGCCGAAACTCCTGCCACGAAGTCAAGGTATTTTTTGCCATCTTTTCCATAAATGTAGCTTCCTAAAGCTTTATCAACTTCAAAACCAGATGCAAATTGTGTAGTCTGTGCCTGATAAGTGAAAAAATCTTTGTTTTTTTGCAATGGATTAAATTTTATCAAAATTAACTATTTTTATTGAGTCAAAATTATTTATATTTGTCTTAGATAAAGATAACTTAAATTTATGGATACATTATACTATAAAGACGTTGAAACACCTGAAAAGAAAGGACTTCGAGTATATCTTCATAAGGAAGATGTACAAATCACGAAAAGTGGACAAGATATTGTTTTTAAGGTAGTTGATAATTCATACGACATATTTCCTAAAGTAAAACTCTCTCCAGGAGATGCATTAAAGTTAGCTAATGAACTTTTATCTATGATTAATTATCACAAAAGTTTATTGAGAGATGATATAAGAGGAGAAGAATAGTTTAGAAATTATGCTTTTTGTAAAGAGAAAATAAATTCAGTTCCGTAACCGTATGTAGATCGTACGGTTATGTTTTCTTTGTGTGCATGAAGAATATTCTTTACGATTGATAATCCCAGTCCACTTCCTCCTTGGCTTCTACTTCTATGCTCATCTACTCTATAAAAACGCTCAAATAATCGTTCTAAGTGTTCAGGTTTTATACCTATTCCATTGTCCTTTATAGAAACCATTATTTTATTTGCATTGTTTTGAAAAGATACAGAAATGGTGGCATCTTCACCAGCATAGGAAATTCCATTTGCGATTAAGTTGGTAAGTACTTGTCCTATTCGTTCTACATCTCCTATAGCAAAAACATCCTTATTACTTCCAGAAGTGAAGTCAACTTTAATTTTATTTTTCTTTGCTTTGTATTCTAATATATCTATAATTTCTCTAGTAAGAGCAGTAAGATTAAAGTTTTTTATGTTTAATTTAAGGTTTCTATTTTCGAGTTCAGATAGTAAATCCAAATCTTTGATAATGAAAATTAATCGTTCCAAAGAGCTATTTATTCTATCTAAATATCTATAACGTATACTTTCGTCATTCATTCCGCCTTCTATAAGTGTAAGCAGAAAGCCTTGCATAGAAAAAAGTGGAGTTTTGAGTTCATGAGCAACATTACCAAAAAATTCCTTTCTGTAATTTTCTCGATCTTTAAGCAATAAAATTTCGAGTTCTTTATTTTCTTTATATCGATTTATGGACTCTGTAATGTTGGAAAGAGTATAGTCTTTTGCGATTACTTCCCCAGGGAGGTGTTCTATTATCTGAGAGAAGTTTTGTTTTAGCTGTTTACGGAAAGCAATAGATATGAGCAAGTACGATGCAATTGTAGATAGTAAAAATAGCACAATTACAAAAATAATTTCTTCAATCAAAAGAGCATACATCCTTTTAGAAAACACAAAAGATACAATCATTACCAATATAAAAATTAGCAATGAATTGAAAAAAGAAAAAACTAAGGCATTAAATTTAGTTCTAAAAGGAGCCATTATTCGTTGAATTTATAACCGACACCTTTTATGGTTAATATTTTTTTATCTCCAAATTTTTCTCGTAGTTTTCGTATATGAACATCTATGGTTCTTCCACCTACAATTACTTCATTTCCCCAAATTTTTTCTAGGATTTCTTCTCGTTTAAATACTTTTTCGGTGTCGGAAGCAAGCATAGACAAAAGCTCAAACTCTTTTTTTGGTAAATTAAACTCCTCTTTTTTGTAGGTTACCTTATACGAATGCCTATCTATTACCATATTTTTTACATGGATTATAGATTCCGCTTCTTCTTTATTTCCAAGCTTTAATAAAGCTTTTATTTTACTAATGAGTATTTTTGGTTTTACAGGTTTAGTGATATAATCATTTCCACCAGCTTCGTATCCTGCCAATTGAGAAAATTCTTCTGAGCGAGCAGATAGAAATACAACAATTGTTTGTTTTAGTGATTCAATATTTCTGATTTCTGCACAGGTTTCAATACCGTCCATTTCAGGCATCATCACATCGAGGATAATTAGATTAGGTTTCTCTATTTTTGCAATTTTTATAGCTTCCACACCATTAGATGCGGTAAAAACTATAAAATTTTCTTTTTTAAGATTGTAAGAAACAAATTCTAAAATATCTGGTTCATCATCTACCAACAGAATTTTTACAGGCTTCACTTTTTCTTTGTATTTTGCCATAAAATTAAATAGTATCTAGGATTTATAACGTTCTATATGAAATATTAACAAATATATAAATTAATACGCTTATAGATAATATTCCATTAATAAAAAATTTAAGTTTAGTTAATATTTAGTGTTTTTTTTGTAAATTCGAACAGTAACTTTATAACACATATAATATGAAAAAGAACATGGGAAAAACAGATAAAACAGTTCGCCTTACTGTTGCTTTGGCATTAATTGCAATGTATTATCTTGATATTCTAACAGGGAAATTGGGAGTTGTCGCATTAATTATTGCTGTTGTATTTATGTTATCAACTTTAATAGGTTTCTGTCCACTTTACACTCTTTTTGGAATTAATACCTGCAAGAATAAATAATATAGTTATTTTTGCGTAAATTTTTTTGAATGGCATGGTATGAAAGTTGGTTTGATACCAAGTATTATCATATACTTTATAAAAACAGAGATTGGAATGAAGCAAAGAAATTTGTGAGTAATCTTGTTGATTATTTGCAGATACCTAAGTCTGCAAAACTTCTTGATTTAGCATGTGGGAAAGGTCGCCACAGTAGAGAGCTGAACGGTTTAGGTTATGATGTCGTGGGAATTGATTTATCGGAAGATAGTATTAGAAAAGCAAAAGAATTCCAAAATAAAACGTTGCATTTTCAAGTAGGAGATATGAGGAAAGTTTATTTTCCTAATGAGTTTGATGTAATATTTAATCTGTTCACAAGTTTTGGCTACTTTGAAACAAACGAAGAAAACTTTTCAGTTTTTGATGCAGTAAATAAGCAGTTAAAAAAAGGAGGTATTTTTGTTTTTGATTATCTGAATTCAAGCTATGTGGTAGCTAATTTGGCAGAACAAGAAGTCAAAACTATAGAAGGTATTGAGTTTCATATCACAAAAGAAATTAAAGGAGGAAAAGTAATCAAGAATATTGATTTTAATGATGAAGGAAAAAAACACAGTTTTCAAGAAAGTGTGCGTTTGTTTAAAAAAGAAGAATTACAACAAGCATTACAACAAAGAGGATTCAATGTGGTTTCTATTTTTGGCGATTACGATTTAACTAAGTTTAATCAAGAGAGTTCTCACCGAGTTATCTTTATAGCAAAAAAGAATGGATAATATTACAAGTATAGTAGCTTTAATTCTTTCAGTATGGATTGGAGCATTTGTAGGCTTTTGGTTTAGAGGAAAAACAAGTAATATTCCTAATTATTTTTTAGTATTTAGTGGAGGTTTTTTGTTAAGCATTACCTTAAATGAAATATTTCCACATATTTATCAGAGCCAAGCAAGTGATGTAGGAGCATTTATTATTTTGGGAGTTATTATTCAGATTTTTTTAGAGTTTTTAACTCGTGGAGTAGAGCACGGACATGTCCACCACGAAAAATCAGAAACGGTTTTTCCATTTGCTTTACTAATTGGACTGTTACTTCATTCTTTTATAGAAGGAATTCCTATTTCGTCAGGAGAACATCATTCGCACGACCACTTACATGAAAGTTTATCAATTGGTGTTTTTGTTCATAAACTTCCTGTTTCTTTTTTGTTAAGTTATTATTTATTTAAATCAAACCTAAAAATAATTTATTCGTTGCTTTTAATTTTCCTTTTTTCTATTTCTTCTCCTTTAGGTATTTTAGTAGGAGAAAACTTTTTAATGAAATACCAAAACGAAAGTTTAGCAGTAGCAGGAGGAGTTTTTCTTCACATATCATCACTTATTATTTTTGAAAGCAACAAAAAACATAGTTTTAATTTAATTAAATTACTAATTATTGTATTTGGAATGTTATCGGCATATTTAATTTTATAAAGTAAAGTTTTTAATATTATTTCGTATTTTCGCACCATAAAAGAGTTTTTTACGATATGGCGAATCACGAAGATATTTTCAAAAAGGTAATTTCTCACGCAAAAGAGTACGGTTTTATTTTTCAATCAAGTGAAATCTACGATGGACTTTCTGCTATTTATGATTATGGTCAAAATGGAGCAGAATTAAAAAATAATCTAAAACAGTATTGGTGGAAATCAATGGTGCAATTGCATGAGGATATTGTAGGAATTGATTCTGCAATTTTTATGCACCCAACTATTTGGAAAGCTTCAGGACACGTAGATGCTTTTAACGATCCTCTTATAGATAATAAGGATTCAAAAAAAAGATACCGAGCAGATGTGCTTATCGAGGATTATTGTGCCAAACTAGAAGAAAAGGCAAACAAAGAAGTAGAAAAAGCAAAAAAAAGATTTGGAGATGCCTTTGATGAAAACCAATTCAGAGAAACCAATCCAAGAGTAATTAAGTATACTGAGGAAATAGATACCATCATAAAAAGAATGTCTAAATCTCTTGAAAGTAATGATTTAGAAGATGTTAAAAAATTAATTGAAGAATTGGGAATTGCTGATCCTGTTACTGGCTCTAAAAACTGGACAGAAGTACGTCAGTTTAATTTGATGTTTTCTACTAAGTTAGGTTCTACTGCAGATACAGCTACCGATTTATACTTAAGACCAGAAACAGCACAAGGTATTTTTGTAAATTATTTAAATGTTCAAAAAACAGGAAGAAAAAAAATTCCTTTTGGAATAGCACAAATAGGAAAAGCATTTAGAAATGAGATTGTTGCTCGTCAGTTTATTTTTCGAATGAGAGAATTCGAACAAATGGAAATGCAATATTTTGTTCCTCCAGGCAAAGAATTAGAATTTTATGAACTATGGAAAGCAAGACGATTGGCATGGCATCATGCGTTGGGATTAGGTGAAGAAAATTATAGATTTCATGATCACGATAATTTGGCTCATTATGCAAACGCTGCTTGTGATATTGAATTTAAATTTCCATTTGGATTTAAAGAATTAGAAGGAATTCATTCTCGTACTGATTTTGATTTGAGTGCACATGAAAAATATTCGGGAAAAAAATTACAGTATTATGATAACGAGAAACAAGAAAGTTATATTCCTTATGTAGTAGAAACCTCTATTGGCTTAGATAGATTGTTTTTAGCAATCCTTTCTAATTGCTTAAAAGAAGAAGAGTTACAAGATGGAACAACACGTACTGTGCTTTCGTTACCTCCATCACTTGCTCCGTATAAAGTAGCAATTTTACCACTAGTTAAAAAAGATGGTTTAGCAGAATTTGCAGAAAAAATATACAACGATTTAAAAATTGATTATAACGTAATCTACGAAGAAAAAGATTCTATAGGGAAAAGATACAGAAGACAAGATGCTATAGGAACTCCTTTTTGTATAACTATAGATCATGATTCGTTAGAAGATAATTCGGTAACCATACGTTATAGAGATTCTATGGAACAAGAAAGAGTGAGTTTAGATGTACTTACCAAAATTATTGACGAAAAAGCAAATATGAAGTATTTGTTATTGAGGAATCATATAAAAGATTTGCTTGCATAAAAAATCTAATATTTACAGATGAACGAAATAAAAATATTTTCGCCTGCGTCTATTGCTAATGTTTCTTGTGGATTTGATGTACTAGGTTTATGTTTAGATTCTGTGGGAGATGAAATGATTTTCAGAAAAACACAGAAAAAAGGAATTTTTATTACAAAAATAGAAGGAGCGGAACTTCCATACGAAACCAATAAAAATGTAGCAGGAGTTTCTGCACAAGCAGTATACGACTCTGTGGAAGTGGATTTTGGAATAGAAATAGAAATATATAAAAAAATAAAAGCGGGAAGTGGAATAGGTAGTAGTTCTGCAAGTGCATCGGGTTCGGCTTTTGGTGTAAATGAAATTTTGGGAAGACCATATTCATTACAAGAATTGGTTCCTTATGCTATGAAAGGAGAGGAACTGGCAAGTGGTTCTTTGCATGCAGATAATGTAGCTCCAGTACTGTTAGGTGGTTGTACCTTAATTAGGAGTTATACTCCGCTTGATGTATTAAAAATACCTGTTCCAAGTGAGTTATATGCTACCATTATACACCCGCATATAGAAGTAAAAACCAAAGATGCTAGAAAGATACTCAAACCAACAGTGACGTTAAAAAACGCTATTCAGCAATGGGGAAATGTAGGAGCTTTTGTTAGTGGAATGTATACAAATGATTATGAGTTGATTGCACGTTCTTTAGAAGATGTAGTTGTAGAGCCAATTAGAAGCATTTTAATTCCAAAATTTAAAGATTTAATTGATTTGGCTAAAAAATCAGGAGGATTAGGAGGAGGAATCTCTGGTTCAGGTCCGTCTGTATTTGCCTTGAATCAAGGTAAAGAAAATGCTGAAAAAGTAAAAGAATCTTGGAATGAATTCTACAAAAATGTAGGGATTTCGTATGATATTTATGTCACGAAAATCAATGAGGAAGGAATTAAAATTTTATAATAAATTATATTTAAGTTAATCATCAGATGAAGTATTTCAGTTTAAATCATAAATCACCAAAAACAAGTTTTAAACAAGCAGTTATAAACGGAATTGCTCCTGATAAAGGATTGTATTTTCCTGAAAATATACCACAGTTAGAACATGATTTTTTTGAAAAGATAGAAAATTATTCTAATCAAGAAATTGCGTTTAAAGTAATCAAACCTTTCATAGAAAATGAAATTCCTGATGAAAAATTAAAAGAGATTATTGCAGAAACTTTAAGTTTTGATTTTCCTACGATTAAAGTGAATGAAACTACATACAGTTTGGAATTGTTTCATGGGCCAACAATGGCGTTTAAAGATGTAGGTGCTTACTTTATGGCAAGATGTCTAGGATATTTTAACCATATAGACAAGTCCTCGCATAGTACAGTTTTAGTAGCAACTTCAGGAGATACTGGTGGAGCAGTAGCAAGTGGATTTTTAGGTGTAGAAGGCGTGCAGGTAGTGATTCTATATCCGAGTGGAAAAGTAAGTGATATTCAGGAAAAACAACTTACTACATTAGGACAAAATATAAATGCATTGGAGATAGATGGTGTTTTTGATGATTGCCAAGATATGGTAAAAATAGCATTTTTAGATGAAGATTTTAGAGAATTAAACTTAACTTCAGCAAATTCTATCAATATAGCTCGTTGGTTGCCACAAATGTTTTATTACTTTTTTGCGTATAAACAGTTGAAGCATTTAGGTAAAGAACTGGTTGTTTCCGTTCCTAGTGGGAATTTTGGAAATATTTGTGCAGGAATGTTAGCTCAGAAAATGGGATTACCAATCAAACAGTTTATAGCTTCTACAAACATAAACGATACCGTTCCTAATTATTTAAATACAGGTAATTACGAACTTAGAAACTCAAAACCTACCATTTCTAATGCAATGGATGTAGGGAATCCAAGTAATTTTATTCGTATAAAAGAATTATTTGAACAAAGCTTTTCTGATTTAAAACAAGGATTAAAATCATATTCGTTTACAGACGCTCAAACCAAAGAAGCAATGAAAGAATTGTATAATGAATACGACTATATTGCTGATCCTCATGGAGCAGTTGGTTATTTAGGATTAGAAAAGTATAAATCCGAAGAAAAAACTAATAGCGAAGTAGGAGTATTTTTAGAAACAGCACATCCGTGTAAATTTATAGATGTGGTAGAGAGCACATTGAATTTAAAAGTAGAAATACCTCATAAAATTGCAGAAATTATAGATAAGAAGAAAGTGAGTGTAAAAGCAAAATCCTATGAGGATTTAAAAGCATTTTTATTAAATAAATAAGTATGTTAAAAGCATCTGTAATTGTAAGTACATACAACAAACCAGATTGGTTAGAAAAAGTTTTGATAGGATATAAAGTTCAAGACACATCTAATTTTGAACTGATTATAGCTGATGATGGTTCGCGAGAAGAAACTCAGAGATTAATTCAAAAATACCAAAAAGATTTTCCTGTAGATTTAATTCATGTATGGCATGAAGATAATGGATATCAAAGACAAAAAATACTTAATGACGCAATCGTGAAATCAAATCATGAGTATATTATATTTTCTGATGGAGATTGCATACCAAGAAATGATTTTGTTTCTAAACATTTACAATTAGCTGAAAAAGGACGATTCTTATCGGGAGGATATTGTAAATTACCAATGGAAACAAGTAAATACATTAATGAAGAACACATAATCAGTCAGCACTGTTTTGATGTTAAATGGTTAGAAAAAATAGAAAAAGTTCATTGGAAAAATAAACTAAAATTAGGAGCAAAAGGAAAAGAAAAATTATATAACTTTTTTACGCCTACAAATCCTACTTTTAATAACTGTAATTCATCTGCTTGGAAAGAAGATTTGTTGAAAATAAATGGATACGATGAAAGAATGCAATATGGTGGCCCAGATAGAGAATTAGGAGAACGACTAGAAAATGCAAGTGTTAGAGGGAAACAAATTCGTTATAGCACCATATGTATGCATCTTGATCATTCGCGAGGATACGAAAATAAAGAAAGTTGGGAAAGAAATTTTGCAATTCGTAAAGAAGTAAAAGAAAAAAAACTAACTTGGACAAAATTTGGAATTAAAAAATAATACATATGAATTTCGGAAAAGAATTTAAAAAGTATGCTACCAAGCATAAGAATATAAATAGTGGATTGGTAGATAGTTACATTACATCTATGACGCCATACATTATGGAAGAAAGAAGAATGAACGTTACTCAAATGGACGTTTTCTCTCGTTTAATGATGGATAGAATAATCTTTTTAGGAACAGCAGTTGATGATCAAATTGCAAATATTATTCAAGCTCAGCTACTGTTCTTGGAATCAGCAGATGCAACTAAAGATATTCAAATTTACATTAATTCTCCAGGCGGAAGTGTTTATGCGGGATTAGGAATATACGATACCATGCAGATTGTTCGCCCTGATGTAGCAACTATTTGCACGGGAATAGCGGCATCTATGGCAGCGGTTCTTTTGTGTGCAGGAGAAACAGGTAAGCGTTCTTGTTTAAAACACTCTCGTGTAATGATTCATCAACCCATGAGCGGAACGCAAGGTCAAGTATCCGATATGGAAATTGCAGTGAAAGAAACCTTAAAAGTTCGTGATGAACTTTATCAAATCATTTCTTCTCATTCAGGAAAATCATTTGAAGAGGTAATGAAAGACTCCGATAGAGATTACTGGATGACTTCTTCTGAGGCAAAAGAGTACGGAATGGTAGATGAGGTATTGGAAAAAAGAAGTTAATATTCGGTAGATTATCTATAAAAAGCAAAAAGCATATTATTCATTTGATATGCTTTTTTTTATTGTTTTAAAAAGGATAATTTATTGCAAAATTGATGGTAGGTTTAAGTAGATTTACTTCAGTTAAATCAAATCTATTTCCTAGTGGACGATGAGGATTAGCAAGTTTGTAAGCAAGGTCAAACCTAAAAATAAGGTATTTGAAATCATACCTAAAACCGAGCCCTGAACCAATAGCAAGTTCATTGTAAAAATCACTAATATCAAAATTAGAATCGATAGGATTGAAATCACTTTTTTTCTGAGAAGACCAAATATTTCCTGCATCAACAAATAAAGCACCTTGTAACGAACCAGATAATGGAAAACGGTATTCTAAGCTGGAAAGAAGTTTGAATGTATCTACCGAAAAATCACCATGATCTCTTCCTGCAGGTCCTACGCTATAAGGTGTCCAAGCACGCAAGTCATTACTTCCTCCCATAAAATAAGATTTATAGAAAGGAATAAAATTATCTCCAATAGGAATTGCAATCCCAGCAAATTGACGAAATGCAATTTGATGATTTTTGTTAATATTCCAATATTTACGAATATCTACATCAAATTTTGTAAACTGCGTGTAGTTGACATTAAATATTTTTCCATTTAGATTAAAAATATTGTCAACAGCATGAAGTAATGCACCAGAATATTCTGTTTTTACATTTAAATAAAAAGGATGTGTTTTTAGAGCATCTACTTTCTCATTGTATTCAAATTCATAAATAAAAGAATTATTAAAGGTATTTGCTGTGTTTATTCTTTTTCGAGCTTCCATATTTCTATACGAAAGATAAAGAGAGTTATCATTAATTCTCAGTTGTTCCAAGTAATTAATGTCTTGTTCTATCTGCTGTATTACATAATCATCAGTTACTTCATTGTTTGAGTATTGAGTTTCTAAGCTAGGATTTGATTCAAAATAGTTCGCGAAGATTTTATCTCGAGTGACTTTTGCAGAACTAAAAATGCTAAAATAATTTTCTGGTTGAGTGATATTGGTATATTGAGTATTGAGTAAATTAAGTCGGTGTTTTATGGTTTCTTTGGGTTGTATGTAGTAGTTAAGACCAGCAGTTGCATTTACTCTTCCTAATCCTATATTTTTTTGTTGATTTATTCTGAATATCAATTCAGAAGAAGGTGTCATTTTTTTAGAAATGAGTTTATCTGCATACGGAAATAAAATTTTAGGATAACTGATTTTTGCTTGTAGAGAAACATCAGAAGCATTTAAAGGTTTGTTTTTTGAAGTATCTTCAAATTTTACAGTTCCAAAGGTTCCTTGTAAACCAATATCTAAGTTTTCTGCTCCACCAAAAATATTTCTCATTTTGAAATTAATCCCAGGAGAAAAACCAAAGTTTAAAAGTTCAGAATATTGAACATCACTAGAAAAATCCAAATCAAACTTCTTTTTAGGATTTAAATAAATCTGAACATCTAGTAAAGAGTCAGATGCTGGTGCTTTTTTTATGACGAAGTCAGAAATATCAAAATTATTGGAAGCATAAATTCGTCTTTTGGTTGCAACTATGTCTTTTTGGGAATAAAGGTCGTTTGGTTCTATGATTACTAAATTAGTAAGAGCCTTTTTTGTGTATTTATTGTGTTTAGAGTTGAGTATATAGTTTTCAAAATTTGTAGTCGTAATGTTTTCAGTATTACTATTCCTAGAAGGTCTGAAGTCGTTTATTGTGATTTTGTTGTAATAGTATTTTCTAAATTTTCCAGTAGAATCTACAAGAGTATCACGCTTAATTACAAGTTGTAAAGGAACTTCTCTTTCTTTGTTTATCGTATCGGTTTTAAAGTAAATTTCACGAGTATTATTTATATCATAGTATCCGTTGTTTTTAAAGTTATTTTCTAGTCGTTCTATTTCTTTTTTTAGTATTTGCTGGTCAAGAGGATTTCCTACTTTTATGAACTCATTTTTTTTTCGCGTTAAATAAAGTTCACGAAGTTCATCATAAGGAATGTTATAGCTGTATTCTTTTATTTTAGTTACTTTTCCAGGATTTATACTGTATGTGATTTTTGCTTTCTTTTTTCCTTTTGGCTCTACTTTAAAAGAGGAAACAGCATCAAAGTACCCTTTTGATTGGTAGAATTTTTGTAATCTGATAGTTGAACTTTCTGTTGAAAGTGTATCTATAATTGTAGGAGGAGAACCAAGTTTATGCATTTGCCTTTGCAACCAATAGGATTTTCCTGCGTATTCACCAAGTCCGTTATTAATTAGAATAGAATCTAGTTTTGCTTGACTTCTTTCACTGGGAATAATTCTGTCGTATTCTTCAAAAGATTCATCTAATTTTTTATTGGAATAGTTGTACATCCACAATTCAAAAGGAAGAATAAAAAACATTTTAGCATTTGGCTTTTGCTTTACGTACTCAGGTAATAGACTTTTGTGAACGTCTTTTCCTTTTATATCGTATTCATTTTTGGTAAGCAGGTATTTTCCATCAGGAACTTTTGAGGTTTGGCAAGAAAAAAATATGTTGCCTACTACAGCAAAAAAAAGTAGCTTTATGCAGAATTTTATAAATTTATGTATGTTAACTGCTTCCAAAGTAAAACTAATTAAATCCTTAAATAAAAAGAAGTTTAGGCAAAAATACAATTTGTTTGTATGCGAAGGAAATAAAATCATAAAAGAACTGATAAAGTCAGATTATAATATTGAAAATATATATTGTACGCAAAAATCTAAAGAAAACATTAATTTTTCAGATATTAACTTAGTAGAAGAGAATGAGATTAGAAAGATAAGTTTTCTTACCAATCCTTCGGATTCATTGGCAGTAGTTAGAATTCCAGAAAGTAAATTGATTCAATCAAAAAAAATACAACTGATTTTAGATGATATTCAAGATCCAGGAAATTTAGGAACTATTATTCGTTTGTGTGATTGGTTTGGAATCGAACAAATTATTTGCAGTAACAATACTGTAGATGTTTACAATCCAAAAGTGATTCAAGCAAGTATGGCTAGTTTTCTTCGTGTGAATGTTTTTTATACTGATTTACAAGAGTTTTTGAAAAAATCAAAGATTCCAATTGTATCTACGGCAATGCAAGGAGAAAGTTTATATGAGTTTAAGGTTGAAGAACCTTGTTATATAGTACTTGGAAACGAAGGAAATGGAATTAGTGAAGACGTTTTTTCTCTTTCTAATTCTAAGATAACCATTCCACAATTCAGCAATCATCAACAAACGGAGAGTCTGAATGTTGCAATGGCAACTTCCGTAATTTTGAGTCAATTGGTAGGTAATCAATAAAAAATGAAAGAAAAAGTATCCATTTTTTGGTTTCGTAGAGATTTAAGGTTAAATGATAATTCTGCACTTTATTTCGCATTGCAAAAAGGAAAAGTACAATGTGTTTTTATTTTTGATGATGATATTACCAAACAATTCTCTAAAGATGATGCACGAATTACGTTTATATACGATTCTTTAAAAAATATTCATGAGGAATTAGTTGAAATAGGAAGTTCGTTAAAAATTTACCAAGGAAATGTACTGAAATGTTGGAAAGAAATTCTTCAAGATTTTAATGTAGATTCTGTTTTTTGTAATGAAGATTACGAACCGTATGCTATAAAAAGAGATAATTTGGTAGATGAGTTTTTACGAAGTAATTCAGTTGAGTTTTCTAGTTTTAAAGATCAAGTTATTTTTTCTCCTAATGAAATTTTAAAACAAGACCAAACGCCATATTTAGTTTATACACCTTATTCCAAAAAGTGGAAAGAAGCATTTAATAACCTTAATGGTTTAGAAGTTAAATCCATTAATTTAAATAATTTACACAAGTCTGATTTTGATTTTCCCAAATTAGAACTCTTAGGATTTACTCATTCTAAAATAAAGGTAAAACCGTATTCTATAGAAAATAAACTTTTAGATAATTATGCGAAAAAGAGGGATTTCCCTGCGGAAAATGGAACTTCTAATTTGGGAATTTACCTGCGTTTTGGAATCGTTTCCATTCGTGAAATTGTAAATGAAATAAAAGATAAAAGTGACGTTTTTTTGAACGAACTGATTTGGAGAGAATTTTTTATACAAATTTTATATCATTATCCTGAAAATGAGAATTTCAGCTTTAGAAGAAAATACGAAAATATTCAGTGGAGAAACAACGAAGAGGAATTTGAACTTTGGAAACAAGGAAAAACAGGATTTCCAATTGTAGATGCGGGAATGCGAGAACTCAATGAAACAGGAATGATGCACAATAGAGTTCGTATGATAGTAGCTAACTTTTTATGTAAATATTTGTTGATTGATTGGCGGTGGGGAGAAGCATATTTTGCACAGAAGCTCCTGGATTATGAATTAGCATCTAACAATGGTAATTGGCAATGGTCGGCAGGTTGTGGTTGTGATTCGGCTCCATATTTTCGAGTTTTTAATCCTACATTACAAGCAAAAAAGTTTGACTCAGAATTTAAATACATCAAAAAATGGATTCCAGAAATTAATGATTTTTCGTATCCCAAACCAATGATTTCTGAAAAATTTGCACGAGAAAGAGCATTAAAAGTATATAAGGAAGGATTAGAATAATAAATAATAATGACATTAGTTTATATTTCTTTAAAATTAAAATATTGCTAAGGTTGAAAGTCTTTTTCATGAAATTACTTGTCTCTGATATGCTAAATGTTACTATAATCAGTAATATGAAAAGTTTGAAATAAACTCAAAATAAAATTTGTAAATTTGTTTAGTTGTAAGAAACAACGTCAGTAAAATTAAGTTATGAAATATCCAAGGTATGAATATTCAACCGAAGAAAATCTTTTTTTATTTGAGTTCGAAAGTGTTGGAATCAAGGGAAAGGTAAGAAAAGTAGTTCAATATGCAGAAATGTCTGTGAAAGGATTTTATAATTTGGGGTTTGGAGATTATAATGAAGAAACAAAAGAAATTGATGATGAAGTCGTAACCAATAATGGAGATGGATTAAAAGTATTATCAACAGTGGTGTCAACTTTATATGCTTTTACAGGAAAGTATCCTAAAGCAAATGTTTTTGCAACAGGAAGCAGTGAAGCAAGAACAAGGTTATATAGAATGGGAATAACTAATAATCTTGAAGAACTAAAACAAGATTTTTTTGTTTATGGATTGAGGAAAGATGAAATATTTGAAGAATTTGTAGTAGGAGAAGATTATCTTGGTTTTTTAGTAACTAGAAAAAATAAAAACTTTAAAATATAAAGCTATGAATGTAGAAGACTTAAATAAAGCAAAAGTTCCAGTTGTTAAAATTGATAAGAAATTGGAAAAATTTAGAGATAAAATTCTTTTTCCCAAAAAATTAGAGTTAGCAAACGAATTATTGTCAAAAGCGAAACTTCCAGAACAGGTAAAACAACGTTAAAAGCGTAACCTCTATTCTTGCTCCTTTTTCATATAATCTGCAATCAGTTGTTCGTTTGAATTTACACTTTTGTAAAGCGTATTGATGATATTTTGTTGTTCGGAATAGGTTTTATTTTGGCTTAATTTTTTCTTTGCTTGCAAATCGGTTACTTCAATTTCAAAAGCGACCATTCCTTTAATCATTTTAATTTTATACTCATTTGGTAATGAATCCCATTGTTTTTTATAAGTTTCTTCGTAATTATCAATAGAGTTTTCTAGTAATTGAATGACTTCTTGAAAATTAGTTATAAGTTTTCCTTTTCCATACGAATGAATAGAAATATAGTTCCATGTAGGTACATTTAGTTTCGTTTCATAGTTGCTAGGTGAAATATAAGCATGTGGTTCAGTGAAAATTACAAGTACTTGATTTTCTTCAATATCTTCCCATTGCTTATTTGCTTTTGCAAAATGAGACGAGAGTATGATTTTATCATTTTTTAATTCTACTAGAAAAGGCAGATGAGTGGCAGTTGGAATATTGTCTTTTGAAGTTACTATAGTAGCAAAGCTAAACCGTTTCATGAACTCTACAGCTTCGTTTCTGTCAGTTAAAATATTGGATTTAGGAATGTACATCAGCTTATTTTTAAGGAGGTTGCAATTAAACAACCTCCTTTGCTATGTTTAATTATTTCGTAAACTCAGATGTGTGATAATCCATGAATTTTTCTAATGATTGCTTAGCTCCATCTAAATAGGCATTTTTATTCACATCAATAATAGCTATACTTTCAGAAGATTTTCCTTCGGCTCTATACAGTTTTCCAAAAGCTGTTTCTGTTCCTACCACATCTATATCTTGTTGAGCGAAACTTTTAAATGATTCTTTTTTTATCACGCCGTCAATTTCAAGATTTTTTTTCATACCTCCTGTGTATTGAAATAAGGGAGAACCGCCTATTTTATTTTTACCTTGTACTACATCAAATCTACTTTCGCAAAGCACAGTTATTTCACTTGCCTTACCAATTATAGATCCTACTTTAGACGTAGGTCTGTCATTTTTTCCTTTTAGGTGTTCGTATGCAGATAATCTGTAATTAGTATTAGCAACAATTTTAGCACCGCCTCCTTGGTATGATTTTTCAACTTCCAAAAACATTACATATAAATCTACATTTATTATTGCAGCATCATTTAGTTGGCTAGAAAGTTTATTATAGCTTGCTATAGCTTTTAATCTATTAACGTCTTCGCCTCCAATTTTGCTAATTTTCCCAAGTAATCCACCTTGTTTTTTTTCTCCTGAGTTATAAAAACCTTCAATAAAAAATGGTTGACCTTGTGGATATACAGTTAATAATCCAGGTCCTTCAGCAAGACTAGGTTCCATATTATCTACTCGGGTATATTTGCTAAAATAGTCTGTCTTTCCTGCTTGGTCAGCATTTATAATAGTAAATCCTTGAGATTTTAAATCGGTTACAAACTTTTGGTAAACTTCATTAGTTACTTTCTGAAGGTCGCTATACTCTACATTATTTAAACCAACGGTAAGCTCCGCTTTTGTATTTCCTCCAATTCCTCTACCAATTAAACCACCTTTTACACTTTTTTCCTTTTGGTTGAATATTTGATAGTTTACTGAAAAATTAGCAATATAGACTTCTTTTGTTTTAGATTTTAAGTCTTTGCCAAGCTTTTTGTCTTTTGGAGTAAACTCTCCCAAACTTTGTGAATATGCTATAACTCCTATAAGTAAGCATAATGTACTGATAAATGTTTTTTTTCTCATGTTTAAACTGTTTATGGTATGACTCAAATATAATAAATAATTTAAAAATATGATATATGTCAGTTACGTAAATTAGGTTTTCTTATTCTTTTATAAATTTTGATACCTTTTCATTTTCAAGCTTTAAATAATAAATTCCTCTATCCAAGTTTTCGGTATTAATTGTTTTGTTAGAGGAGATAGTATCCATAATTTTCACATTACCTAAAGCATCGTAAATAACAAAGCTTTTTTGCTTTTCTAATCCTTCTATTTTTACGAAGTCTTTTGCAGGATTAGGATATAAACTAAACTTTTTACTATTACCAGCTAACTCTATGTTTGAACTTGCTAGTGTAGAAATTTCTAAATCAATAATGCTGTATTTTACTACGTTATAATCCGCCAATGTGCTACCTTCTTCCAAAACGGTGCCAGCGAACATTAATGTTTGATTGCTTGGCAAGATACCTTCTTTGTCTTGGATTTTAGCTTTTATGTTTTCAATGGTATCATTAGCTTCAACTTCGAGTGCTATTGTTTTATCAATAGATACTTTGATGAAAATCTGCATTCCAAATACATTAAGTGAAAAGAAAATTAACGAAATAAAAATAAAAAATTGTTTCATGATGTTTAAGTTGTTAGTTGAAAAATACGTTTTAATTTTTTACCTACTTCATAAATGAGAGATGTAGTTTACTAAAAGTATATAATTAAAATGATATATCCAATTTTTCTTTATCTGAAAAGAAAGTGCGGAGGATTTACTTTTGGTATAATTATTGACTGTATTTAAATCTATTCCTATTTATAGTTGAACTACTATTTTTTAGATTGCTTATCATTTTTATGGTAAGCAATTTTTTAATAAAAAAACGCAGATTACATTTGATTGCAATCCACGTTTTTTATAATGATGTTTTTAGGGTTTTATTTTTCCGATTCGTAAAACTGAATTTTTCGAGTTGCATACATCGTAATTGCAAGAGCAATAAATATTCCTATAGAACCAGTAATCAATGAGTATTTTTCCATTTGGATTATCATGTACATAAACAAGAATAATCCACATAACGAACCAAATAAAGTAAGTGTACTTTTTCGGTGTTTAAATACGGAAAGAGAATAAAGAATAATCAAACCGATAATTGCAATAGAAGCAATTAAATAGGAAATATCAAAACTTAAATATTCACCAATCGAAAGCAGTAAGGTGTAGAATATAACGATTGCCAATCCTATAAGTGTATATTGGAAAATATGAATTTTTAGTTTGTTTACAATTTCGGTTACAAAAACCACAAGGAAAGTAAACACAATAATTAGAATCATGTATTTTGCAGAACGTTCCGTTTTTGAGTAATTATCTACCTGAGAAGAAATTTTAACTCCAAATCCGCTATTTTCTAAATCAATGTTGTTCCCTTTTATAAAAAGTGGAATGTTTCGTTGAAATTCAGAAATTGTCCAACTTGCTTTGAAACCATCTTTTGAAATTTCAGAACCAGCATTAGTAGAAAAATTCCCAATGAAATTAGGGTCTGGAAACTGTGATTTTAAACTTACATTGGTATTTCTAGCAACAGGAGAAAAGCTAAGTAGATTACTTCCGTTAAGTTTCAAGTTAAAATTAAATTTTAAAGAATTATCTATAGATTTTAGAGGAACTAATGCGTGTATTCCTTCGGTATTTTTACTATTATTTCCGTAGTAATTACGTGTTTTTATTTGGTAGTCAAAAGGATTAATTCCGCTATTGGTTACGTTTATGAATTTGGTGCTTGGTTTAAAATCGTAATTAGTTCCGTTTACTTGTATTGATTTTGCTTTAGAAACACCTTTAGAATCGCCAATGGTAAAACTGATAAAAGCATCGTTTAAGTACAAATCTTCTTGGTTAATTTCTAACTCTTCTAATTGAGGAATCTTAAAATCTCCAGAGATTTGTAAGTTAGATGAGTATAAAATAACTTCGTGTAAGGTTCTGTACTTTTTTTCAGTAAGGATTTCTCCATTTAGGTTTAAATCATTCGGGTTGATGATTAAATTGTTTTTATAAGCTTGAACTGTTTTTTTTCCATTTATAGTTTTTGTTTCGTATTCTTTATACGGAATTACAAGAAAAGGACCTGCAATGTGTTGTGTTTCAGACCAATTTTTAGTTTCGGCATTATTTACCTCTACACTGTATTCTTTTCGCTCTTCTACTAGATTTATTACCAGAAGTTTAGGGATAAGTAAAACCAAGATTAACGCTCCAATTAAAAGAAGTTTTAATGTGATTTGAGAACTACTTTTTTTGAAAAAACTTTCCTCTTTTTTTAATTTTTCTTGATTAGAAATTTGATTTTGTTCCATGATGAATTGAGTTTAATTGTTTATTTGTAATGAATTAATAGTGTTTTTTTTATCTACTTAATGTATTTTGAATTAAATTGATGTCGCAGTTAAGAAGTTTATTGAAATCCCAGCTATAGAAAGGAAAATAACTTCTCCCTTTTTGGTAATATTTTAGGTAAAGTAAAAAGTATTCAGGATAGAGAATAGTTCCAATAATTATTTTTGCTAAAAATGAACAATCTCTTTTTCCATTTCCAAGCTGAAAATACAGAATAGCAATTCTATGTTGAATGTTAAGAGGAGAATAGGTGAGCAAATAATAGATTGTGTCGTTGTTTTGGGATAAAATCGGATTAAATAAATTTTCTTGGTAAAAACTTCCAAGCTTATTTCCGACGCTATTTTTAGAGAGTAGTTTCAACTGTTTTATGTATTTTGAAGTTACAGGAAGTTGATTGAAATAGTTGTCTTTAGGTTTATAATAAAGTAGTTCAAATAACTTGAAACGAAGCTGATATGATTTTCTTTTTTTACTGGAAGATAAATAAAATGCAGTTAGAATTCCACTTACATCTGCAAGATAATCCATAACAGAAAGAGTTCGATTGGGAAAGTAAGACTGAACCGTTTCATCTGCAATACCAAGAAGTAGGAGAGGAATAAGTAAGTATCTCCTTTTGATTCTTTTCTGTGGAATTTCAAAAATCAGATAAGCAAAAGTTCCATACAAAACAAAGTGAGCTATTTTATCCGAAAAAGGAAGCATGTGAACAAGAGATACTATACTTTTAGATAATTCTAGGTTAGCAACAAAAAATACAAGACTTAAAAATACAATACTAATAATTAGTATTTTGTTATTTAAAAGTACTTTGAGATTCAAAGTTAATAGGTAAAATTTTTTTTGTTTCATCGTTTTATGGATTAATGAGTTTTTCTAATTCTTGTAAATGAAGGTTGAAAGCTTCTCTTCCTTTTTGGGTAACACGAAAGGAAGTTCGTGTTTTCTTGCCTACAAATTCTTTTTTGATTTCTATGTATTCTTTTTTTTCTAGAGCAGAGGAATGACTTGCTAAGTTTCCGTCTGTGATGCTAAGCAAAGATTTTATTTCCTTGAATTCAATCCAGTCGTTTACTAAGAGAATAGACATTATTCCCAATCGTACACGTGACTCAAAATCTTTATTTAGGTTTTCTAGCATTGTATTAATTTATTATTTCCCAGTAAATAAATACTATTTCTTTAAAAGGAAAAGAAAGTAAGACGACAATAATAAGTACTAAAGATGTTATTATTCCAATTGTTTTAGATAGTTTTTTTAAAGAGTAATATGTAATTATAGGAATAGTTATTACTATAAAAAGGAGTAATAAAGAAACTAATGTTAAAGTCAAAATATTCATAATTTATCACTTATAATTCGTCATTAAAAATCAGTCGTATTTTTTATACATTATAATTCCGTAGATAATATGTAAAATTCCAAATCCTATTGCCCAAAAAACAATTCCATATCCGATAAAATACACAGCAAGTAAACCGAGAATGATTTGAGAAATTCCAAGCCAAAAAACTTCTGAAAAAGTATGTTTACTACAGTTTGTTAATGCAATTCCGTAGAATATAAGAGTAAAACCAGGAATTAGTAAATAAAGGTTATATTTAATTAATAATAAACACAAAATTCCTCCACAAACCAGCGGAATGGAAAGTTGAACCAAAAGATATTTTGTTAATGAATTCCAAAGTTTTTGATTGTTCTTTTTGGTTTTCTTTTGTGTGAAATAATATGCAGAAAGTATACTCAATGCAAGAGTTATGAGTAAGGTAAATCCAATTTGGTAAATACTTTTCCAAGTGTAATAATCTTTTTTTCCATCAAAGTAACTAATATGATTGATTTCCATAATTATTAAGACCGTTGCGGTTCCTATCAAGGCAATAATTCCAGCTGTAATTCCAGATAAACCACTAAGTGAAAGGAACTTTCCTGATTTTTCCATCAAAGAGCGTATATGTTGTAAATCTTGATGAGCTTTATTATTCATGATAAAAGTACTTTGAGTTGCAAAGTTAAATTATAATTTCTATTTACCAACTTTTTTTGAGTAATTTTGTTTAAAATTTTTTGCTTGAAAAAACTTATATCAATTGTTGGAGCTACCGCATCAGGAAAAACAGCATATTCTATAGAACTTGCAAAAAAACTAAATACCGAAATTATTTCTTGCGATTCGCGTCAGTTTTTTAAAGAATTACAAATCGGTTCGGCGGTGCCTACACAAGAGGAGATGCAAGGAATTCCGCATCACTTCATAGGAAATAAATCCATAAAAGAAGAGTATAATGTAGGGGATTATGAGCAAGAAACACTCGTTTGTATAGGGAATTTATTTGAAAAATACGATACACTTATTTTGGTAGGAGGAAGTGGATTGTACGAAAAAGCTGTGGTAGAAGGTTTAGATGATTTACCTAAAATTCCAGCAGAAGTACGAAGTCAAATTAATGAAAATTACCAGCAATTTGGGTTGGAATATTTACAAAATGAATTAAAGAAATGCGACTCAGAATACTACAATAAAATAGATACTAACAATCCACATAGAATAATTCGTGGTCTTGAAATTGCAATTCACACAGGAAAAAGCATTTTAGAATTTCAAAAACAAAATACAAAACAACGGAATTTTGAAGTAGAGAGAATAGGATTGGATATGCCACGAGAGGTTTTATACGAAAGAATCAACTTGCGTGTAGAAAAAATGATGGAACAAGGATTGTTGCAAGAAGTAAAAGATTTATACCAATACAAATCTAAAAACGCTTTAAATACAGTTGGTTACAAAGAGTTGTTTAATTTTTTAGATGGGATTTATTCTTTAGATTTTGCAATACAAGAAATTCAAAAAAACACACGTAGATACGCAAAAAGACAGCTTACTTGGTTTAGAAAATACGATTCAATTTGCTGGAAATCAGTTTGATTTAATCTAATTGTTTCTTTTATATTAAAAATAAGTAAACTTAGGAAACTTTTTTTGTTTTTTAAGTTTCCTGTAGTATATTTGCATTCAAATTATGGAACAAGATAAGCATATAATTATAGATAAGGTAAAAGAGTTGTTCTTTACGCAAGGAGCAAAGTCTGTTACTATGGACGATGTTTGTTCGGTATGTGGAATGTCAAAAAAAACGTTGTATCAGTATTTTCCAAATAAAGAATCATTGATTATAGATATTCTACAAACTGTTTTTGAAAGTATATTGTTAGAGATTCAAAAGATTCAAAAGGAGAATCATCATCCCATAGAAGAACTGTTTATTGTTCATAATCGAGTTCATAGTTTAATTCGCTCAGATAATGATGTTTTTATGCATCAGTTGTGTAAATATTATCCAGAAATACATCAAAATCATTGTAAACAAAACAATAAAAGAATGCTTTTGGTATTGCAAAACAACATTCAAAAAGGAATAGAAATGGGATTATACAGAAGTGATTTTGATGTTGAAATAATTACACGTTTCTTTTTTGTTCTAAGTTATTCCATAAAGGAAAACGAAGTTTTTAATCAGTATCGTTTAGATAGTAAAAAATTACATCGTTGCTTATTAACATATCATATAAACGCCATTGTTTCAGAGCAAGGAAAGAAGGACTTTTTAGAAATAGAAAATAAATACAAACTAAATTAATATATGAAAAAGACAATTTTTTCAACATTTATTATGATGCTTTATGCGTTAGGTTTTTCCCAAGAAAAACTATCCTTAGAGCAAGCATATGAATTCGCGGTGGAGAATAACATCGATATGCAATCTGCTCGGCTCGATGTTATAAATGCTCAAAACAAAGTATATGAAACTAGAGCAATGGGATTACCACAACTAAATGCAGATGTAACGTACAACAACTATTTAAAACAACCTGTTTCAATGATTCCTGCTGAAATTGCTGGAGGAACGCCAGGGACGTATGTGCCTGTTACTTTTGGAACGAAACAAAGCATGGCAGCAGGAGCAACTCTTTCTCAACTTCTTTTTGACGGCTCTTATTTAGTAGGATTACAATCAGCAAAAGCATACAAAAAAATTGCAGAATTGGCAGTGGAAAAAACAGACGAGTCAATAAAGGAAGCGGTTTACTTAACGTATTCTTCTATTTTGGTTTTAGATGAAAATATGAACATTATAGATAATAATATAAAAGTAACAGAGAAAAATTTAAATGACGTTACTAAGACTTATGAAGTTGGATTGGGAGAGGAGCAATCAGTGGATCAGATAAATTACACATTGTTATCACTAAAATCAAACAGAACCAATTTAGAAAGAGATAAAGTTAATTTAATGCATTCTTTACAGTTTTTAATTGGAAAAAAAGAAGATGAGAAAATAGAACTTACTACCACGTTAGATGAAGTTTTAATGCTTAAAGATAAGTTGGTAGATGAAAGTCAATTTTCTTCTTGGGAAAATCATATAGATGTAAAAATTGCAGAGAATAATAAGAAAACCAATGAATTACTTCTAAAGTACGAAAAAAGTAAAGCATTACCTACTTTATCTGCATCTTTGAGTTCCACTTACAATGCGTATTCAGGTCAATTTGATTTTATAGATAGACAGTGGTTTAATAGTACACTTGTAGGAGTTAATTTAAAAATTCCAATTTTTAGTGGATTAGGAAGAACTTATAGAGCACAGCAAGCGAAAATAGAAATAGAAAAATCACAGATAGAATTAGAAAATACCAAACAAAGACTCACGAAAGATGCAAACGAACAATATAATTCGTATCAAAATGCATTAGGACAATTAGAAACGGCAAAAAAACTACAAGAGCTTTCAGAAAAAATATACAACAAACAACGAATCAAGTACTTTGAGGGAATAGGAACGAGCTTTGATTTAACCAGTGCAGAAACTCAAAAATATTCTGCTGATAATACGTATTTCCAAGCAGTAAGCGATGTGATTCAAACAAAAATTAAACTAGAAAAAACATTAGGTCAATTATAATTTAAAATATAAAAATCAAATCAATGAAAAATATAGTAACGTTAGGTTTTATTACTTTGTTTTTATTTTCGTGTAAGAATGAAAGTATAGGTTATGAAAAAGCTTTGGAATCAGGCGACTTAAATCAACTGAAAGAAGCAAAGTCTACCATGCAAAAAGAAGCAGATGAATTATTTGCGAAAATCAAAAAATTAGATGAAAAGATAGCAGTATTAGATACTACACATAGAATTCCTGTTGTTTCTGTAGAAAAAATTATACCACAAGCGTTTCGTCATTATTTGGATTTTCAAGCAAACATAGAAACCGATGAAAATGTGGTAGTATCTCCTGAATTTTCAGGAACGTTAAAGTTGCTTGTAAAAGAAGGTCAGCAGGTTTCTAGAGGACAAATTATAGGAAAAATAAGCGACGGAGGACTTTCTCAGCAATTAAAACAAGCAGAAGTTCAAGTAAGTTCGGTAAAAGCACAGTTACAACAAGCACAAGCACAAGTAGAATTAGCAAAACTTACCTACCAAAAACAACAAAGTTTATGGAATCAGAAAATTGGTTCGGAAATACAATACTTACAGTCAAAGACCAATTACGAAACAGCTCAGAAGCAAGTAAACGCTCTTGCAAGTCAGGTTTCTGCTTCACAAAGAGGAGCAGATGCAGTTCGAGAGAGTTTAGATAAAACCAATCTTAGAGCTCCATTTTCGGGGATTATAGACGAAGTAATTACACAAAACGGACAAGCGGTTTCACCTGGAATGCAAATTGTAAAGCTGGTAAATTTAAGTAATATGAAAGCAGTGGTAGAGGTTCCAGAAACGTATTTACCAGTAGTAGGCAAGGGAACACAAGCAGAGATTACAATCCCAGCATTAAACAATAGAGAACTTATAAGTAGAGTTTCATTATTAGGAAACAACATCAATTCTGCAAATAGAACTTTTAAAGTCGAAATTCCTGTTCAGAATGCAGATGGATTGGTAAAACCAAATTTAATTGCAAAAGTGAAGTTAATTGATTACGTAAATGGAAATGCGATAGTTGTACCAAAGTCAATACTAAAAATAGATGCATCAGGAAATAATTTTGTATTTGTGCTTAAAGGAGATAAAGTAGAGCAGAGAAAGATAACTGTAGGGAAACAAAATAACGATGGTGTAGAGATTGTAAATGGATTATCAGAAGGAGAAACTGTAGTAGTAGGAGGAATCCAACAATTAGAAGACGGAAACAAAGTAGAGGTTAGAAATTAGGTGTTAGATTTTAGAGAAAAGAAGAAAGAGAAAAGAGTAATAATTCATAACTCATCATTAATCATTCATTTATGAATCAAAATAACAATACGAAATTAGATAAAGAATTTTCTTTATCGTCTTGGGCGATAGATAACAAAATGACCGTTTTTGTAGTAATTGTAATTATACTTACCGCAGGAATTATGTCCTATTTTAATATGCCAAGAGAGAGTTTTCCAGAGATTATAGAAAACAAAATTTATGTATCTACAATTTATCCTGGAAACTCATCTGAAGATGTGGAAAAGCTAGTAACCAAAAGACTCGAAGATGAGATAAGGGATATTAGTGGGATTACCAAAGTTACTTCTAATTCTATGCAAGATTATTCTATGATTTTGGTAGAATTAACCGAAGATATGACGGTAGATGAAGCAAAAGATAAGGTAAAAGATAAAGTGGATCTTACCAAAGCAAAGTCTGAATGGCCAACGCTTGATACAGGAGCAAAGGTAGATCCTAATGTTTTTGACTTGAATTTAAGTGAAGCAGTTCCAATACTCAATGTAAATATTTCGGGAAACTTTACGAAAGAACAGCTTAAAGATTATGCGGAATATTTAGAAGATAAAATTGAGGAAATACCAGAAGTAAAACAAGTTGATATACGAGGAACAAACGATAAAGAAGTAGAAGTTGCAGTAGATTTATACAAAATGTCAGCTTCTAAAGTTAGTTTTAATGATATTCTAAATGCAATTGGCAATGAAAACAAAACCGTTTCGGGAGGAAATATTACCAATCAAGGAATGAGAACCAACTTAAAAATTATAGGAGATATAGACAATCCTCAGGAACTTCAAGATATAGTAGTAAAAACACAAGGAGGAAAAGTACTACTGAGAGATATTGCTACCATTAATTATCAAGAAGAAGAAGCAACTACTTTTGCAAGGTATTACGAAGAGCCAGTAGTAATGCTCGACATCAAAAAGAAAAGTGGAAAGAACATGATTGATGCTGTGGAGCAAACTAAAAAAATAGTTAAGGAAGCACAGGAAAATGTTTTTCCTCAAGATTTACATATCAGTTTATCTAATGATACTTCTATAAAAACACAAAACCAAGTAGATGATTTAGTTAATAACATTGTGTTTGGTGTTCTTTTAGTGGTAGGAGTTTTAATGTTCTTTTTAGGAGTTAAAAATGCATTATTTGTAGGAGCGGCAATTCCTCTTTCTATGCTTATGGCATTGGCACTTCTTTCTGCGTATGGTGTTACTATGAATACGATGGTTCTTTTTGGATTGGTAATGGGACTAGGAATGCTGGTAGATAACGGAATTGTGGTGGTAGAAAACATTCATACCAAAATGGAAGAAGGTATGAGCAGAATAGATGCTGCAAAACAAGGAGTAGGAGAGATTGCTTGGCCAATTATAGCCTCTACGGCAACTACGCTTGCGGCATTTTTTCCGCTTGGTCTTTGGCCTGGAACTATGGGGAAATTTATGTTGTATTTCCCTTTAACGCTCTCTTTTGTACTTGGTTCTTCTCTTTTTGTAGCACTTGTGATTAATGCAATGCTCAGTTCGCAATACATGACTCTTACAGATAAAGGAATTGCGAAGAAAAAGAAATTAAAAAAACAAACACTTATTTTTGGAGGAATAGGGATTGTAGCTATAGTACTTGGCTTAGTTTTTAAAGTTAAATTTTTTGTAGCAGTAGGAAACTTACTTTTGTATTATTTACTTTTTATTTGGGCATATAAATTATTTTTAAAGAAAGCCTCAGATTGGTTTATGGGAGACATTTTTCCTAAAATAGAAAATAAATACAAAGAGTTTTTAACGTATGCAGTTACCAACAGAAGAGAAAAGTACTTTTTTTGGGCAACAGTTTCATTGTTGATTTTATCTATAATGTTATTTGCTATTTCTCAGCCAAAAGTTTTATTCTTCCCTGATAATGAAGCGAATCAAGCAATCGTATACATAGAGTATCCAGAAGGAACTGCTATAGAAAAAACCAACGAAACAACTAAATACATTGAGAAAAAAGTATTGAATGTGGTAAATCGATATCAGTACGAAAAAGAGGGAAAACCATACAATTATATGGTAGAATCTTTTATTGCTCAAGTAGGAGATGGAGCAGGAAATCCAGAAACTGATGGAGGTTCACAAGCAGAAATGCCTCAAAAAGGAAAAGTTACTGTTTTGTTTAGAGAGTTTAAGTATCGTTACGATAAAGATGGTAATTACAAAAGTACCAATGATATTCTCGAAGAGATTCGTACAGAATTAAAAGATGTTTCAGGTCCTACAATTACCGTAGAAAAAGAACGAGTAGGTCCGCCAAGAGGATATCCTATTAGTATAGAAGTAGCAGGAGAGGATTATGATTTAATGCTGAAAGAAGCAAATAAAATAAAAGGATTTATAGAAGAGTCCAACATTGCGGGAATCGAAAAATTACAATTAGATGTAAATAAAAATCGTCCTGAAGTTATCCTTGATGTAGATAGACAAATTGCAGGAAGTTTAAATCTAAATACACAACTAATAGGAGGAACTTTGCGTGGTTCTATTTATGGAATGGAAGCTTCTACATACAAAGACGGAGAAGACGAATACAAAATAATGGTGCGTGGAAGAAAAGACCAAAGAGATAATCCTGATGTGCTTATCAATCAACCGATAACCTTTAGAAATCAAGCGAGTGGTCAGTTGGTTCAGATTCCAATTTCAGCAGTTGCTACGGTTAAAAATTCATCTACATACAACGTAATTAAACGTAAAAATTACAAGCGAGTTATTACTATATATTCCAATGTACTAGAAGGTTACAATGCGTCTGAGATTACAGAAAAAATTAAAACAACCTTAGATGCATACAATCTACCTAGCGATATTTCATATACTTTCTCAGGAGAGCAGGAGGAACAAGGGAAAAATATGGATTTTCTTGTAAAAGCTCTTTTGTTTGCAGTTTTTGGAATCACATTAATTATTGTATTGCAGTTTAATTCTGTATCGAAACCAATAATTATAATTAGTGCAGTTGTCTTGAGTTTTATTGGTGTTTTCCTTGGATTGGTAATCTTTAGTATGGATTTCGTAGTAATTATGACCATGATGGGAATTATATCACTTGCAGGAATTGTGGTAAACAATGCAATTGTACTGGTAGATTATACGCAGTTGTTATTGGATAGAACGGCTAAAAAGCTAGGAATCGAATCAGAAAAACTTCCGTTTAGTGAATACCAAAAAGCAACAATAGATGCAGGAAAATCTCGTTTACGTCCTGTACTTCTTACGGCGATAACTACTGTATTAGGTTTGGTGCCATTGGCAATAGGTTTAAATATTGATTTTTATTCCTTAATTACGGAGTTTAATCCTCATATTTATGTAGGGGGAGATAATGTTAGATTTTGGGGACCTTTGGCGTGGACAGTAATCTTCGGACTTAGTTTTGCAACCTTCCTTACGTTAGTTATTGTTCCTGTGATGTTTATAATGATTAGCAGATTCAAAACCAGAAAGAATCCAGAATTGATATAAAATTAGAAATAATAGAGTTAATTGTTTAAAAAAGGAGCGGAATCAAATGCGTTTGATTCCGCTCCTTTTTTATGATATTAATTACTTAAACTAGAGGTAGGTTTTTAGGTAATTAATCCTAAATTTGCCAAATTGTCACTGTTTAATAAAATATAGAAATAAATCATTTATGAAAACAACATTTTTAATTAGCTTTTTATCTGTTTTTTTACTTTTTAATTGTGGAAGTAATAAAGATATTCAAGATGAAAATTTAAGTTCTGAAATCATTCAAAAAACCTTTTTTCAAGGAGAACAAATAGAAAGTTTAAAATTAAATAGCATTACCAATGCAACAATACGAAACGGAGAAAATTTTTCAGTAATTATAGAAGCAGAAGAACGGTATTTTCCATTTATAAAAACAGAAAAAACAGAAAAAACAGTTTCTATTTCCGTGGAATCGCAAAAAAAATATAAAAACTTAGAACTAAAAAAGATTATTATTACAGTTCCAACACAAGAACAGTTTGCTCTTCATACAAATTCGGTAGTAGATACAAAAACAGAAGGAATTTTAGAGATTAAAAATTTAAGTTTGGATTTTAATTCTGTTGTGAACTCAGATTTACATTTAAAGGTAGATAATTTGATGTTAAAAGGAAATTCGATTGTTTCAACAAAGTTAATCGGAAGTGCGAACGTCGCAGAAATTTCTATAAATTCATCAGTAGGATTTAACGCAAAAGACTTTATAGTAAACAAAGTGAATATTTCTACGAATAGTTCTATAGATACCGATATTTACGCAAAAGAGCTTTCTATCACTGCTAATTCATCTGTAAATACGCAAGTGTATGGAAATCCTAAAATCATCAGTAAAAATTTAGGAAACGGAGCAAGTATCAACTATAATTAAGCAGACTTTTTTTAAACTAAACAGGCGAAATCAAACTTGTTTGATTTCGCCTGTTTAGAATAATGCAAAAACACAATTATTTTTTATTTTTCTTCTTTTTTCTATTTCTAAAATAATCCCAACCAAAGTAAATGGCAAGTAGTACTAGAAAATGAGGTAAATACGACGTTTTATTTGCTTCTCCTGTATTGATTCGTTTGAACATTCTATCCCAACGTGTTTTGCGTACTCCATCATCAAACATTCCTTGAATACTCAACCATACAAAAACAGGTTTCCCAAGAATATGATCATCTGGTACATATCCCCAATAACGAGAATCTAAAGATGCATCACGATTATCTCCAATCATAAAATAATAATCCTTTTGGATTTCGTATTCTGAAGTAGGTTTTCCATCAATCAATATTTCATCTCCTTTTACGTCTATTTTTCTATCTCCTTCGTATTTAGAGATGATATTGTAGTATTGAGTAATGTTATCTTTGGTAAGTTTAATTTTATCGCCTTTTTTAGGAATGTACAAAGGTCCGTATTGATCTCCGTTCCAATTTTTATCTTCAGGGAAAATGGTGTTGGTGCTGTCTATAACTGTATGTGCTTTATCGTAGAAATGTTCTGTTTTTCGTCCTGTGGAATCTATGTTTTCTTTCATAGCAATCACGTTAGACCACGATTCAATTTCTTTGGCTTCTTTATCTGGTAATCCTTGAAAATAATATTGAATGGTATTTCCTTCTTGTCCAATAGGAAAATATGGAGTGTAACCAAGTAATTTTTGTATTTTAACATCACTAATTCCGCCATTAGCCAAACAGAAATATGAAAATTGTCTTTGAGCATCAGCAGGAAGTTGTTCTTCTTTTCCGTTTATAAATACGCGTCCGTTCTTTAAAGAAAGCGAGTCTCCGGGCATTCCTAAACATCTTTTTACATAAGGGTCTTTTCTATCTATTGCGGTATGTGAAGAATCTACAGGATAGTTAAAGGTAACAATATCGTAACGTTTTACTTTTTCCCAACCTGGAATTCTCATATACGGAAGACGAATTGCATCTATATACGAATCAATTTGATTATGAGGTTTTTCTCCTGTGAAAGGTATCTTGGATTGTAAAAAAGGCAAAGCAACAGGAGTCATTGGTATACGAGCTCCGTAGTTAAGTTTGCTTACAAATAAGAAATCTCCTACCAATAAGGTGCGTTCCATAGAAGAAGTAGGTATGGTATACGGTTGAATAATAAAAGTATGTATAACTGTTGCAAAAACTACGGCAAAAATTAAAGCAGATATTAGTGTTTCTGTTCTCTTTTCAACGCCAATAAATTTTGTATTTGGCATGTAGTTTATATATCCAACATAGAATAAACTAAAGGAAAGTGCACCAATTGTATTCCAAATGCTTTTTTTTCCGTAACATCTCATAAAGTCAACAAAAAAAACAGCTAAAAGGATACTACCAACAATAGGTATAAAAAATAATAATATCCACCACCAAGGACGTTGCATTATTTTTAAGGTAACTAATATATTGTAAATGGGAATAATAGCTTCCCATGATTTTCTTCCTGCAAGTTTAAAAAGTTTCCAAGTACAAATAAAGTAAAGTAATCCAGTCGAAATTAAAATAAATAAAATTGCTTTAATAATATTTAAGATATCTATTTCCATATTTAGTTTTTTAATTTAAGAGTTTAAAATAAGTAATGATATATTGTTTAAAAATACGTGGCGTTTTTTATAAGTATTTTATCTTTCTGCTATTTTCTTTATCTACTTATAAACCTAGCACATCTTTCATTGTGAAAACTCCTTTTTTATCATGAATGAACTCGGCAGCAATTACAGCACCAAGAGCAAAACCATCTCTGCTATGTGCAAGATGTTCTATTTGTATGTAATCTTCTTTAGAAGAATACGTAACCATATGAGTTCCAGGAACATTTTCTATTCTTTTTGCATAAATTCCAAGTGAATCTTCGGTTGTTTTTTCGTCTAGTTTCCAATCTTTGAATCCGTATTCCGAAATAATATCTTTTGCCAGTGAAATAGCAGTTCCACTAGGAGCATCTAGTTTCTGAGTATGATGAACTTCTTCCATTTCTACGGAATAGTTACTGTGTTTTTTCATCAGTTGGGCAACTTTCTTATTGATTTCAAAGAAAAGATTTACGCCTAAGCTAAAATTAGAACCGTAAATAAAAGAACTATTTTTTTCTTTGCAATAAGCTTCTATTTCAGGGAGTTTTTCTGTCCAACCTGTCGTTCCGCTTACTACAGGTAACTGTAAATCAATACAGGTTTTTAAGTTGTTGTATGCACTTTTTGGAAAAGTAAACTCTATCGCAACGTCTGCTCCGTTTAAATTTTCTTCATTGGGAGTTTCTTCTAGTTTTGCTACAATTTCGTGTCCTCTTTCAATTGCAATTTTTTCAATGGTTTTTCCCATTTTTCCGTATCCTATAAGTGCTACTTTCATTTTTAACTATCAATTTGATTTATAACGAATACAAAGATACTTTTTTAGATGGAAATGTTTAAATGTTTATGAAATAATTAACTTTTGTCTTATCTGTTGAAAGGGGAGTTAAGTACTTCTACTGCGTTTAGTATGACAAAAGAGTGTTGTCATCTTGAGATTAGTCGAAAGATTTCTCGCTTTTATTGGTGTTGAGGATATTTTATTAATAATGTCCTAAAGCGGAGATAATAACTATCAACTTTTCAGGTTCTTCAATGATTTGGTAGATAAGTCTATCTTTTTTGTTTATTCTCCTACTCCAAAAACCAGATAAATCTGTTTGAGTTGTTCAGGATTTCCAGTTCCTGTTTTTGGGTGAATTTCCAGTTCGTCTAAGATAAGTTTCAATTTTTTTAAACTTGATTTATTTCCAGATTTTTGGATTAATTTAAAATGTGAATCGGCAAGTTTTTTTAATACAATTGAATACTTCATAAGTTTTGAAATAGCTTTTTCTTGTAATCTTCAGTAAGTGAAATTTCACTTTCATCGTTACTTGATTTCAAAACCATTTCTACGAAGTCAGAATTGTAAGGACTTTCTTTTTTAATTTCAAAACTTAAGTCTAATGCCTTGCATAATGTGACAAGCACTTTTGAAATTTTATTATCTGCTTGAATGATAAAAGTATTCATAACGGATTAATTTATACTGTAATACAAATATACGTTTTTTTCTGCACTTTACTTTCTTTCTCTCCAAAAGAAAGAACTTTTTTGTGGTGTTTTGATATTGTAGTTTTTGTTCGTTGTAATATACTTTTTTGCAAATCTGAGCTTGTTGCTGTCAATCTGAGCTTGTCGAAGATTCACTTCGACTTCATTTCATTACGCTCAGTATGACATAAGGTTTTCTTTTATCTAACTTCTTTCTTCTTTGCTCTCAAGTTTAACTTAAAACCTCTCCATATAAATCATAATCATCAGCATTGTAAATTTTTACATTAACGAAAGTTCCTAGTGAAAGATAGTTTTCAGTAGCATCAATTAATACTTCGTTGTCTACATCGGGAGAGTCAAATTCCGTGCGAGCGATATAGTAGTCTCCTTCTTTTCTATCGATGATGCATTTTAGAGTAGAACCAATTTTTTCTTTGTTTTTTTCGAGTGAGATTTGTTGTTGAATTGCCATGATTTCCTCTACTCTTCGCTCTTTTTCTTCTTGTGGAACGTCGTCTTCAAGTTGGTAAGCAGAAGTATTTTCTTCGTGTGAATAGGTAAAACAACCAAGTCTGTCAAACTTTTGCTCGGAAACCCAATTTTTAAGTTCTTCAAAATGTTTTTCAGTTTCTCCTGGATAACCAACGATAAGCGTTGTGCGAATAGTCATGTTTGGAACTTTTTCTCGGAATGCATCGAGTAGTTTATTGGTTTTCTCTTTGGTAGTTCCGCGTTTCATTGATTTTAAAATATCGTCGGAAATATGTTGCAAAGGAATGTCTATATAATTGCAAATTTTAGGATTTTGATTCATTTCATCGAGTACATCTTCAGGAAATCCAGTTGGAAAAGCATAATGCAAACGAATCCATTCTATTCCGTTTACTTTTGAAAGTTCTTTTAGAAGTTCTGCTAGATTTCTTTTTTTATAAATATCAAGTCCGTAATAGGTTAAATCTTGAGCAATAAGTATAAGTTCTTTAGTTCCGTTTTTTGCAAGGTTTTTTGCTTCCAAAACGAGTTCTTCTATTGGTTTTGATTTGTGTTGTCCACGCATAAGGGGAATAGCACAGAACGAACAAGGACGGTCGCAACCTTCCGAAATTTTTAAATACGCATAATGTTTGGGAGTTGTTGTTAGGCGTTCTCCTACGAGTTCGTGTTTGTAGTCAGCTCCAAGTACTTTTAGAAGTTGAGGTAAATCACGAGTGCCAAAGTAAGAGTCTACATTAGGGATTTCTTTTTCTAAATCGGGTTTGTATCTTTCGGAAAGACAACCTGTAACAAATACTTTTTCTATTTTCTTTTCGTCTTTTAGTTTTACGTATTCCAAAATGGTATTTATGCTTTCTTCTTTTGCGTTATCTATAAAACCACAAGTGTTTATTACTACTATATCTCCGTGTTGTTCGTGTACCACTTCTTTGTTATTGGCTCTTAATTGTCCCATTAAAACCTCGGAATCGTAGATGTTTTTGGAGCAACCAAGAGTGATTACATTTATTTTTTTCTTATCGGAAGATTTAGTACGCATACGTTATTTTTCTGCAAAAATAATGAAATTTGATTAGTTTCGTTACGTATTGTATATTAAAGTGTCGCATCTGTTTGTTGAATCTACACTCTCATTTTTTTTGTGATTTTTATCATAATGTATTTAATTATTTTATATCTTTGCAAAGAGAAGTGAGGATTGTATTTTGAAAACAAGTAAACTACATATAGTTTTAGTATTGTTTCTTTTTGGGATTTTGTTACAGGCAAATGATCAAATAGGTGATAGTCTTGCGTTTTCAAAAGAAAGTAAACAAACGCTATACATTTCTCCTAATACTTTAGTAAGTGGTACATTTAATGTTGTATTTTCAAATAAGAAGACTGTAAAAAGCATTGTTCTTGTAGCGAAAGAATCATCTTCGCTTCTAAAATCCAAAATCCAGAATCCAAAAATCCAAAAATTCCAATGTGTATACTTACTTCCAGATACTCATGGATTTAATTTTGACTCTTCTATGCTTTATGGAAGAGTACCTAATTTATTGGATAATGCGAGTTTAAATTGTATTAAATTTGTTCCCTTATCTAGAACTGTTGAGAAAAAGCAAGTAAAAACTTTATGCGTAGGGAATACAAATCCTACGTTGTATGTATTTTCTCTACACCAATCTAAGAATGTATCTACAGAGGTATTTTCTTTAGAGTCTCATTTATACACTTCGGATATATTTTCTCGTCCACCACCTTCTTTTTTAGTAGTTAGTTGTTAGGTAATAGTTGTTGGTAATTAGTAGTTAGTCGTTAGAGATTTAGTGATTAGATAAAAGAAAACCTTATGTTATACTGAGCCTGTCGAAGTATAAACAACAGTTACATTGAGCTAAAGGAAGTGAATCTTCGACAAGCTCAGATTGACAACAATAAACTCAGATTGACAAAAGAAATCTTTCAACAAATCCAAAGGGACACAACAGCTTTGTCACGCTGAGCGTAATGGAATGAAGTCGTAGTGAATCTTCGACAAGCTCAGATTGACAACAATAAGCTCAGATTGATGAAAAAAAGAAAAAACACATTTTACATTAATCTAGAGTTACATTAGTACAACAGTACAACAGTACAACAATACACAAATACAACAGTACATTTTACAACGAGCATAAAATCAAAGCTCTATCAAAAAAGTCCTCTCCTTAGGAGAGGATTTAGGAGAGGAAAAAATTACAAAAACAAACACTAATACAATGAAAACAAAAAGTTTTATTTTAGGAGTCGCGTTAGTAGGAACAGCAGTTTCTTCTTACGGACAAGTAGGTGTGGGTACGGATACACCTGAAGCAACCTTAGACGTACGTGCGACCAATCATTTGGGAGCAGTAACGGGAACCGATGGTATTTTAGTACCACGAGTGAATGATTTAACCACCGCAGGAACGGTAAACGGACAATTAGTATACTTAGTTGCTGATGCAGGTTCTTTTACTAAAGGATTTCATTATTGGAACGGAAGTGCATGGGTATGGATGAGTGATTCAGCTACAGGAGATATAACCAAAGATGCTTGGATTGATAACAATGGAAATACGCGAATAGAGCTGGGAACCTTATCAGACGGAACTACTGCAAGACCAGCAGGAACAGAATTTGTAGCCTTAGACAATGGTAATGTTGGTATTGGTAGTAATTTACCATTAGGGAAATTGGATATTGATTATGGTCTTACTAGTGTTGCTGGTAATGAATCTACTACATCACTTTACTCTTTAGTTATAAATGCGGCTAGAGCAGGTAAAGTTTTTAATAGTCAAGGGATTGGGTTTAATGTAGGTGGAGGTTCGAGTGTAGAAGCCGCAATTATTGCAAAAGGACGACCATCTCCTGCTGATGGTCCATCTTCAGCTCTTTCTTTTTGGACAGGAGATAGTTTTGACGGATTTGAAGAGCGTATGGAGATAGGAAGGACAGGAGATTTACAGTTATTTGAGTATTTAAATACAAGGGATAATAGTGGAGTGACAGCACCTATTAACTTTTTATATACAGATGAATATGGAGGTTTACTTTCAGCACCTATAAGTGCAATAGGAGCATCTTCTTTAGTATTGTATGATGAAAACCCAGTATCAGCAACGGCAGCAAGTGCAACAGGGAATAATTCTGTAGCAATAGGAGATAATTCTGTTGTTGCTAATTCTAGTTCTGCAGCAGTTGGAGGTTCTGCATCAGTGGTAGGAGATTTTTCTTTTGCAATAGGAGACCATGTGAATGTTAGTGGAAATAATACGTATGCAATAGGTCAAGACATTGCTGCAAGTCAAGATAATTCCTTAATTTTAGGAGCACTTCCTTCTTCATCCGCTGCATTGAATGTAGGTATCGCAACAGAAACTCCTCAAGAAAGATTGGATGTAGCAGGTTCTTTTGCTAATAAAAAACAATTGACTAACGGAACGTATACAGGAGTGTATTCAGGAAATTCTTGGTTGGGTTCAGGAATTCAATCTACTTCTATTTATAATATTCCAAATTCTACATATGGTGCAGGAGATCAATTAAATTATCTTTCTGTTCAGAATACTCAAGTAGGTTTGGGAGTATTAACTAACCCTGTAACTGCTTCACAAAACGGTTCATCAATGATATTAAATACTAATGTTGCTCAAATTCAAAATGATGTAGATGCTACAGATGAGGTATTTACATTTGTAGTAGGTAAAGGACTTAATAATTTTACAAACTGGTATGCTGCTAAGAATGCTTATACTGCAACTGAAAATTCAACAAAAATTGAATTTGATGCAACCACAGGAGTTAGATTTTATATGAGAAATTCAGGAGTAGGGTCGTTTTATACCTTCCCACGTACCGACGGTACTGCAGGGCAAGTATTAACTACCAATGGTGCAGGAACTCTATCTTGGATTGGAGGAACAGGAGGAGTTGACCTTAGCAATGATGCTTGGGTTAATAATAGTGGAAGTACAAGAGTAGAATTAGGAACTACCTCAACAGGTGCAGCAAGAACTGCAGGGACAGAATTTGTAGCTTTAGATAATGGTAGAGTAGGTATAGGAACAACTACACCATCTACTAGGTTAAGTAACTCTACTGCAGTACCTACATCTGAGACAGGAGCTTCAGTTAGCACCACTAATGGTTTGGCTTGGTATCATGGTAATTCAGGATATGCTGGAGCTATTTATAACGGAGATGGAGGAACAAACTCAGGACATGGATTATTAGCAAAGGTAGGAGGAGTAAATCCTACACAAAATATCTTTGTAGCAAATAGTGGACCTGGAAATGGAACGGATCGTTTAGTGGTTCGTGGGGATGGTAATGTAGGAGTTGGAACTAATGCACCATCAACAAAATTACACGTTCAATCTGCATCTAGTGGAGCTTTAGTTAAGGTTGAAACTACTACATCAGCTAATTCTGTAGGGATATCACTTACCAATAGTAATGGAGGAGGATTAGGTCAAGCCAATTGGTACGTAGCAACAAATGCACATTCTCTTAATGATTTTATAATACAAGATGTAAAAAATGCTACTACAAGATTAAAAATAGAAGGGAATAATGGGAACGTAGGTATTGGGACAACTTCATCTACTGCTACTTCTAGATTGCATTTAAATGGAGCTAATGGATATAATCAGTTAAGATTAGAGAAATCCTATACTCCAACTTCTTCAGCAGATACTAATGGTAATACTGGAGATATGGCTTGGGATGCTAATTATATTTATATCAAAACGGCTTCTGGTTGGAAACGTTCAGCTTTAGCTACTTTCTAATTAGTTAGGTTTTGTATTGAAACAAAAAGGATTGCCATTTTTGGGCAATCCTTTTTTATGAAAAGAGGTAAGAGAATAAGGCTATGTGAAGGATGATTTATGAATGATAAATTATGAATTAGTAGGTAAATAATTAAAGAGTTTCCGATAAGTTTAGGAGGATAAATAAGTTATAAATGCTAAGTATCATGGATAAAATAAACTTAAAAAAAATACATATAGGAGAAATAATAAAAACCAAAGTAGAAGAATTAGAAATATCAATGAAACGAATCTGTAATTTTTTTGATGTAGAGGAAGAGGAAATTCAAAAGATGTATAGCTCGGCAAGTATAGATACTCAACATCTAATAAAATGGAGTAGGTTGTTGGAGTTTAATTTCTTTAGAATATATTCTGCTCATTTAATTATGCATTATAGAATTAATAACTCCAAAATAAGTAATAAAGATTCTAAAAATACAACACTAACTTTTAAAAAGAATATTTATACGCAAGAAATCAAAGATTTTCTCTTAGGATTAATCCGAGAGAAAAAAATGACGCATAATGAAATCATAAAAGAATACGGAATTCCCAAGACAACGATTCACAGATGGATGAAAAAGTATTTGTGAGAATATTTCCTATCCTAAATCCTTTCCAAAGGAAAGGACTTTTTACTTTACAAATCTAAAGGAGTTTATCGAAAGATTTCTTTTGTCAATCTGAGCTTGTCGAAGATTATTCTACACTTCGACTTCATTTCATTACGCTCAGCGTGACATAAGGTATTGTGTCCCTTCAGATTTGTTGAAAGATTTCTTTTGTCAATCTGAGTTTATCGTTGTCAATCTGAGCTTGTCGAAGATTATTCTAACAACCAATAACCAACAACCAATAACCAACAACTAATAACCAACAACTACCTACCAATGTCTACAAAACCCAATTACACCAAAATATACAAAGATTTATTATCTGCAAAAAATGAAGATACAAGCATTATAAAGGGAAAAATAACGACTTCTTTAGAGGTAATTAAAATAAGTGATACCGTTAATCAGTCGGGAGATGAGCAAATGCAAAAAGAAAATTATAAGCTACGAGCGTATGATAAGGATTCTGTAAAAGAAATACTAGAATACCAAAAAGAACACAATTATACGGACTCCTATATATCAAGAAAATACGGAATAAGTAGAACGACCATAAAGAAATGGAAAGATCATTACGATGATGATTCTTCCAACTTCTTTGAAAATAATAACTAGTATAGAGCAATTTCATGTTATATTTTTTACTTTTGCCTTAAAGGTTATTTATGACACTACTTATTTTTTACGCGTTTATATCTATTTTATTTTCGTTTTTATGTTCAATATTAGAAGCAGTACTACTGAGCATTACACCTACTTTCATAAATCTAAAAAAAGAAGAAGGAAAAGCGTTTGCTTTTGAATTAGAAAAGTTAAAAAAAGATGTGGATCGTCCACTGATAGCAATACTTACTTTAAATACCATAGCACATACCGTAGGAGCTATTTTGGTAGGAGTTCAGGCAAAAAGTGCATACTCAGAAATTTATGGAACTGCCGAACGTTCTTTTTTTGGCATTCCGATGACGGAAGATTTAATGGTAGGAGTTGTTTCTTCTGTAATGACCATTTTAATTTTAGTTGCGTCGGAAATTATACCCAAAACAATAGGTGCAACCTACTGGAAACAGTTAGCTAACTTTACATCAAAAGCATTAGACGTAATTATATTCCCTCTTAAATGGACGGGAATTCTTTGGCTTTTACAACTTACCACAAAGCTAATTGGAGGGAAAAATCATCATGGAAGTATCCTAAGTAGAGAGGATTTTACAGCTATGGCAGATATAGCTCAGAAAGAAGGCGTTTTTCAAGAATCGGAAAGTAAAGTAATCAAGAATTTGCTCAAATTTAATGAGATTTTGGTAAAAGATGTAATGACTCCAAGAACAGTGATGAAAATTGATTCGGAGGAATTAACTATAGAAGAATTCTTTTTGAAGAATCCAAAACTCCGTTTTTCTAGAATTCCTGTTTACAATAAAAATGAAGATAATATAACAGGTTTTGTACTCAAAGACGATGTGTTGGAAGCAATAATCAACAATCAAGGAGAACAAAAATTATCTTCTATAAAAAGGGAAATCTATATAGTAGGAAGACATAAAACAATTCCAAAGTTATTTGAAACATTCATCACTCAGAAAGATCATATTGCTTTGGTAGTAGATGAATACGGTTCTGTAAGTGGTTTGGTAACCATGGAAGACGTTATAGAAACCTTGCTAGGATTAGAAATAATGGACGAAATGGACAATGTAGAAGATTTACAAAAGCTAGCAAGAAAAAAGTGGGAAGAACGAGCTTCCCAACTTGGTATTTTTATGGAATCCAACAATGAAAATTCAGATTCTCAAGAAAAGTAATTTTATATTTCAAGTTTAATTTATTCTTTCTTATAGATTTAGAGAAACACCTATATTGGCAACAAATCCATCAAAATAATCAAAAACTAAATTTTTGTCGTACACAGCAATTGGAATTCCAAATTCAGAAAATAGTCCAAAACCATCGGTAAAGAAATAGCGAATACCAGTATGCACACCAAGATTATGAAGACCAATATTTATTCCAGGATATACATCAAGTTTCTCATCAACATTTATAACGTCGCTTAAATGAACATTAAAACGGAATTTTACATCAACTCTTTCATAGAAATTTCCATGTCCTTTTTTTACTTCATCATTTTCAACATAATTTACCTCTTTTACTCCAAGTAAATACGTTCCCGAAGTACCAATGGAAATGTTCTCTCCAAGACCTTTATCATAGGTAAAATTAATACCAGTTCCGCCATCTGCAAGTGTAGCTCCGATTCCTAATTTCTGATCATCTTTTCCGTTGAATGCTTGCGAAAAAGAAAATACAGAAACCAAAATAAATAATGCAATAAAATTTGTTTTCATAATAATTTGAATTTTTAGGTAGACACAAAAGTAGCTATAAAAATGAAATCTAAAAACTCATTTAAATCTTTTTTAAGATAAAATATAAATCATTTCATAGAACTAAAATCTTTAATTATATTTGAAGTCAAAATTTTAAATATGGAAAATAAAGAATCAAACAATCAAAAATATCTGATAGCAATCATTGCATTAGCTGTAGGTTTATTGCTTAGCTTAGGTTATATATTTTATGCTCAAAGCGAACATGAAAAAGAGTTACAAAACATAACAAACTCTTCTGAAACGCAAATTACAGATGTGAAACTTGAGAAAGAAAGATTAAATTCAGAATTATTATCATTGCAAGACCAATACAATCAGTTGCAGGACGAATCGTACCAAAAAGATGATTTAATCGCTCAGAAAGATGGCGAAATTGCCAATAAACAAGAGGAAATCAGACGAATTTTATCAAATTCTAATGCTTCGGAAGAAGATTTAAGAAGAGCTCAGCAGTTGGTGCGAGAGTTGAAATCACAAATAGCTTCATATAAAGAAGAAATAGAAGAGTTGCGAGCAGAAAACGGTACTTTACGTTCAAAAAATGATACACTAAGACGTGTAAAAGATAGTTTAGAAACAGGCTTAAAACAAGAACGTTTAGAAAATAATGAGAGAAAGAAAATTATAGGAGTTGCTTCTACACTAAAAGCAGCAAACTTTTCTATAACAGGAATCAAAACCAAAAGTTCGGGAAAAGAAGTGGAAACTTCACGCTCAAATAAGGTAAGTAAATTACGAGTGAGCTTTGATTTAGATGAAAACAGAGTTTCTACTAGTGAAGAAAAAGAACTTTTTATTCGAGTAACTTTACCAAACGGAAACATTGCAATGTTCGATGAGAATAGAAGTGGCGTTATAGAATTACAAAGTGGAGAAATCGCTCGCTATTCAGATAAAGTAACAGTATATTATACGCAAGGAACAAAAGTTCCTGTCTCTTTTGACTGGGAAGGAGAATCTTTTGAGAAAGGAAACTACAAATTTACAGTATTCCAAAATGGTTTCAAGATAGGAGAAGAAACAAAAACATTGAAATAGGAGAGAATCTTTTTCTTTTCAACCTAAACAAAAACGAGGAAGTGAATTATTCGCTTCCTCGTTTTTTTGCATTACGCTATGTGTTTACTTATTTGGATTTTATCTTACTCCAAGTATCTCGTAATCCTACGGTTTTATTAAATATAAGATTTTCTTCTGTGCTATTTTTGTCTTTAATGAAATAACCTAATCGTTGAAACTGAACTGCTTTTTCAGTAGTTGCATGCTTTAGATTTATCTCTCCAAAACCATGTATTGTTGTAAGTGAATCAGGATTTAAATGCTCCATAAAGTCAACACCTTTATCTGAATCAGGAGTTTCATCTTGGAATAATCGGTCGTAAATGTTTACGTGTATTGGTAGATTTTCTTTAGCAGAAACCCAATGCAAAGTTCCTTTTACTTTTCTCATACTTGCTTCTGTTCCACTTCCCGATTTACTATCTTCGTCATAAGTAGCGTAGATTTCGGTTATGTTTCCGTCTGAATCTTTTGTAACAGAAGTAGCTTTTATGATGTAAGCACCTTTCAAACGAACTTCTTTGTCTATAGTTAAACGGAAGAATTTTTTAGAAGCATTTTCCATAAAATCCTCTCTTTCGATATAAAGTTCTTTCGTAAAAGGTATAGTACGAGTTCCAGCATTTTCGTCTTCAGGATTGTTTTCCGTTTCTACGTACTCTACTTTGTCCTCAGGATAATTACTAATAATTAATTTTACAGGATCTAAAACAGCCATCATTCTATCGGCAATTTTATTTAAGTGGTCGCGAATAGAAAACTCAAGTAGAGCTACATCTATTTGATTTTCTCTTTTAGCAACACCTACCTTTTCCATAAAGTTACGTAAACTTTCTGGTGTATATCCGCGTCTTCGCAAACCAGAGATTGTAGGCATTCGTGGGTCGTCCCAACCAGATACTTTCCCAGACTCTACCAATTTTTGTAATTTTCGTTTGCTGGTAACTGTATAGTTTAGATTAAGACGAGCAAATTCACGTTGTTTATTTTTCACGGTACCATCTACATATACTTGATTCAAATACCATTCATAGAGTGGACGATGATTTTCGAATTCTAAAGAACACAAAGAGTGAGAGATTCCTTCTAAATAATCTGATTGTCCGTGTGTCCAATCATAAGTAGGATAGATGTTCCATTTAGTACCTGTTCTGTGGTGTTCTTTTTTTAGTATTCGATACATCACAGGATCTCTCATGTTCATGTTGGGAGAATTCATGTCAATTTTTGCACGAAGAACAGAAGTTCCTTCTCCGTTTTTCATTCTTTCGAACAGTTCTAGGTTTTCCTCTACACTTCTATTTCTAAAAGGACTTTCTATTCCATTTTCGAAAGGAGTTGTACGTTGTTTTACGATTTCTTCCGAAGACTGATCGTCTATATATGCTTTTCCTTGTTTGATTAATTCTATTGCCCAGTTGTATAAGGTTTCAAAGTAATCGGAAGCATAAAGTTCTTTGCTCCAAGTATAGCCAAGCCAATTTATATCTTCTTTTATGGAGTCTACAAATTCTTGCTCTTCCTTTTCTGGATTGGTGTCATCAAATCGTAAATTAACAGGAGCATTAAATTTTTTTCCCAATTCAAAGTTTAGGCAAATTGCTTTTGCATGACCTATATGTAAATAACCGTTTGGTTCGGGAGGAAATCTAAATCGTAGTTTTTCCTTAGGAAAACCATTATGTAAATCCTCTTCGATTATTTGTTCTATAAAGTTTAAATTCTTTTTTTCTTCTTTTTCCATACCGCTAAAACATTGACTGCAAAAGTAAATAAAATTAGTGTTATATTATAGTACTTTTATGAGTGAACTTGTTTTCAGTATTTTAAAATAATTTATTGTTAGAATACTATGAATTTCAAAAATATCTGACTCTTTTCTTGAATCAGATATTTTCTATTGCTTGAGCGTTGTTTCTGTTATTTTAAGTTTTCTTCGAAGAATGATGCTAATTTGTCAAAAGGAATTATTGCTAATTTATCATATAAATCAGTATGAACAGTATTTGGAATTATCACTAATTCTTTAGGTTCTTTCGCTGCTTTATAAGCATCTTCACTAAAATAACGTGAATGTGCATTTTCTCCCGTAATTACCAACATTGGTCTTGGCGATATTTCATCAATATAAGATAGAATTGGCATATTCATAAATGAGAGAGGTGTAGTGATTGTCCAAGAACTATTAGAGTTAATAGAACGCGGATGAAAACCTCTATTTGTTTTGTAATAATCAAAATAATTTTTTACAAAATCAGGTTCACTTCCAGACAGCTCATTAGGAAGACCAAAAGGCGTTAAAACTGGAGTGCCATTTTTGGCATCTTCCCAACGTTGCTGATTCATTTGTTCTAGCATTTGAGTGCGTTCTTCGGGTGTAGTAGAATCAAAGTACCCTTTAGCGTTTACTCTAGACATGTCATACATAACGGTTGTAGCTACTGCTTTTACTCGTTTATCTACCGCAGTTGCATTTAAGGCAAATCCTCCAAAACCACATATTCCCAAAATTCCTATTTTATTACGGTCTATATTACTTTGTAATCCAAGAAAATCAATTGCTGCACTAAAATCTTCGGTATTGATATCAGGAGAAGCAACATTCCTAGGCTCTCCACCACTTTCTCCTGTGTATGAAGCGTCAAAAGCCAAGGCTGTAAAGCCACGTTCCGCCATTTGATTGGCATACAAGCCAGATGCTTGCTCTTTGACTGCTCCAAAAGGTCCGCAAATAGCCAAAGCTGGTAAATCATTTTCTTTGTCTTTTGGTAAATATAAATCACCTACTAACTTAATGCCGTAACGATTTTTGAAACTTACTTTTTGGCGACTTACTTTATTACTTAATGTAAAAGTATATTCGTTTTCTGTTCTTGTTTTCATTTTTTTGATATTTAATGTGGAAAGGAAAATTTTTAATTATTTATTGTACTGTTCGTCCGAAACTTTTTCCATCCAAGTGACTACTTCTCCATTAACTTCTTCCTGAATAGCAATATGGCTCATTGCTTTGGTAGGAGAGGCACCGTGCCAGTGTTTTTCATTAGGTTCAAAATATACTACATCTCCAGCTCGTACAGTTTCAATTATGCCATTTTCTTTTTGTACCCAACCCAATCCTGACAGAATAATTATGGTTTGTCCTGCTGGGTGCGTATGCCACGCGGTTCTAGCACTAGGCTCAAAGGTTACCAAAGAACCTGCTCCTTTTGTTTTTTCTTCTTTTTGGTATAGAGGATCAATTCTAACAGATCCTGTAAACCAATCTTCTGGACCTTTCACCGAGGGAAGGATTTCATTTCTTGTAATTTTCATTTTTTTTCTTTTTTGAATTTAACTCATTTAAATTAACACTACAAAGTTATAGTGAATATATAGTATGATTATTACATATTTTTCGGAATAAATGTCAAATATTTCGTATTTTGGTAGGAAAATAAAAAAGTGAAGCCAGAATTAGTTGTACCTAAAATCATTTTGAAAGAAATTAGATGCGAAAATGATTTCCCTAAACAATTCAATATGCAATTTCATACGCACCTATTATGTGTATATGGAAGTTTAAAGTTTGAGTTAAATAATGAACAATTTCACTGTAAAGCAGATGAATTTTTATTTTGGTTTTCAGGAAGTGTTTTGTCTCAACTTCGTTTTTCAAAACGATTCAAAGCTATTATTTTGTTGGTAGAGTCAAGCTTTCTAAATGATAATGTGCCTGACCAAAATTGGAGTATTAATGCGATTTTGTACAGTCGTAAAAATCCTGTAAAATCATTAAATGATAAGTCTTTAAATGATAAGATTGCTATTAATTTTCAGCAAATTTATCAAGTGTTTTTAGATACAAAACATACTTTTTATGAAGAAATACTAAAGCTTCAGATGCGGATTTTTATTTTGGAGATGTGGCATATTTTTTCGGAACATTATGAGCAATACAAGTACAGTTTGCAGACAGGAACACTTTATGAAAGATTTATAAGTTTATTGGAACAGCATTGCATGCAAGAACGAGAAGTGAAATTTTATGCTGAAAAACTTTTTATCACACCCAAATACCTCAATTATATCTGTAAAACTACAACTAGCATAACTGCTTCTGAATGGATTCAACGCTACGTTAAAGAACGTATTGAACTATTACTCCAAAATCCCAATTTAAATATTGCGGAAATAGCCGATGAAATGGAATTTTCTAGTCGCTCATTTTTTACTCGTTATGTGAAAAAACTTTTGGACGTTACACCTAGTGAGTATCGAAGCAGATTTAGGTGAAATATTAGCTTATTTTTATTGATGTCATGCTTAGGGATCCAGCAATAGGTTTATCATTAAATACAGTAATGTTTTCATTTTCTTCTTTTAAAGCCAACGTGTAGAGTAGTGGTAAAAAATGTTCAGGTGTGGGAATAGCCAAATCAAATGCTATCCCTTGTGATTTAAAGTCAACTAATTTCTGAAAATCTCCGTTTAAAATATATTTTTTCATTTTTTCATTGGCTTCGCTTGCCCAATCAAATGCAAATTCTTCGTTTAATTTATTCCAAGCAACCATTCTTAGATTATGCACCATGTTTCCACTACCAATAATTAAAACTCCTTTGCTACGAAGACTATTAATTTGTTGTGCCAATTCATAGTGATGTTGAGGAGGTTTTGTATAATCAATACTCATTTGTATTATAGGAACATCGGCATTAGGATAAAGATGTTTTATTACGCTCCACGCACCGTGATCTAATCCCCACTTAGTATCTAATTCGACATGAGTTTTAGTAACAATTTCTTGAGTTTTTTTAGCTAGTTCAGGACTTCCAGGTGCAGGATATTGAACATTAAATAGAGCTTGTGGGAATCCACTAAAATCATGAATCGTTGGAGGATTTTGCATTGCAGTTACAAAAGTTCCGTTGGTTTCCCAGTGTGCTGAAATGCAAAGTATAGCATTAGGTTTTTGAATTTCATGACCAATTTTTCTAAAACTTTGAACAAATTCATTTTCTTCAATGGCATTCATTGGATTTCCATGTCCTAAAAATAATACAGGCATTTTGTCTGTACTACTCATATTAGAAGCTATTTTACTTAAATCGTTTAGATGCATAGTTTGATTTTTAAATTGCCTGAAAGGTTAAATATATCTAGATACTTATTACTAAAATTAATTATAATTTAGTTGTTATCAGTTCAAATATATGCAAAATTTAAAATGCGTTATGTTTTTTTATCTAACAAAAACTGGAGTTAATCAAAAAAAACATATTTTATTTGGAATTCTGAAATTTTAGTGTTTATATTGCGGAAATTTATTTAAGAAAATGGTAAAAGAAAAGTTTCAGATAGAGTTTCCTATACATGCTTCTGTATCATTGTTGTTTAATTACATCAGTACAGCATCAGGACTTTCTGAATGGTTTGCAGATGAGGTAAATGAAAGTAATGATGTGTTTACTTTTACGTGGAGTGGACAAGATGAAGTGGCACAACTTATTCGTTACAAGGAAGAATCATATGTGCGTTTTCGTTGGGAAGAAGATGAAGATTCCAAATACTTTTTTGAAATAGCAATTATTCAAGATGATATTACCAATGATGTAGCATTAGTAGTTATTGATTTTGAGGAAGAAGATGAAATAGAGGAAGCTAAATTGTATTGGGAAAATAAAATAGATGATCTAAAAAAGATTATTGGTTCTTAATTAACTGAAGTGACTACAAGCGAAAATTATTTAATTTCTTATTTCTTTGTAATTAACAATCAGCTTTTTCAAGGAGAGTTGTTTTATTTTAACATGATTGCGTCTATGCGAAAGTATAGAATGCCGATTCCTGTTGATTTATCTCTAGAATATGTAGAGAAGAGAATTTTTGATGAAGTTAAAAAGACAAATCAAAATAATTCTCAAGTGGAGTTTATTATTCTTCGAAGCAAAGACAAGGTAAGCTACGAAATAAAAATAAATTCTTTTGTAGGATTTTACAATACAGTACAAGGTACAGAAATAGAAGTTTACAAAGATGAAGTGATAACTCCTGGGATTTTATCCACAATTAATTGTTTTAAACCAGAATTAGTTATTGCAAAATGTTATGCAGAGGAAAATGATTTGTATGATGTTATTATACTAAATAACAACAAAAGGATAGCACGAACGATTCTAGGTGATTTATTTCTTTTACAAAAGGATAAATTATTATGCGTGCCAAAAGAAGAAGGTGCAACTAATCAAACCTTGAGTTTGCTTGTAAAACAACATTTTATAAATCAAAATATAAAGATAGAAGAAAAACCACTTTCGCCATTTGAAACACAAAAAGCAGATGAAGTTTTTATTGTTTCAGAAAAAGAAGGGATTATTTCGATAGGAAAAATCAGAAATAAAGTATTTTCAAATACAAAAACCCAACAATTTATACAGTTTTTCGAAAATTTATCTTTAAGTAAATAGTACTTCTTGATTTTAATACTAAATTTGTCGTTGAATTTTTAATACTAAATTATTTTTTATGCTTTTGGTATCGTATATAAAAGAAAATAGAGAGAACGTAATTTCTTTACTTGCAAAGAAGAATTTTACTAATGTTGAGCTAATAGATGAAGCAATTTCTCTAGATGATAGCAGAAAAAAAAATCAGTTTGAATTGGATAATCAACTTTCCGAATTGAATCAGTTTTCCAAACAGATAGGAATGCTAATGAAAGAAGGAAAAAAAGAAGAAGCAGAGAAAACAAAATCCAAAACAGCAGAATTAAAAGAAAGTACTAAAAAGATCCAAGCGGAACTAACACAAATTGGAGAGAAATTACAGCAAGTATTGTATCAGATTCCAAATGTGCCAAATGAATTGGTTCCCGTTGGAAAGTCAGAAGATGACAATGAAATAGTATTTGAGAATAATCCAAAAATTAATTTACCCAAAAACCATATTCCGCATTGGGAACTTGCAAAAAAATACAATTTAATTGATTTTGAATTAGGTGTTAAAATAACAGGTGCAGGATTTCCTGTTTACATAGGGAAAGGAGCAAGGTTGCAACGAGCTTTAATTCAGTATTTTTTAGATAATAATTCAGAAAAAGGATATACAGAAATTATTCCTCCTTTTGTAGTGAATGAAGCTTCGGGAATAGGAACAGGACAATTACCAGATAAGGAAGGACAAATGTATCATGTAACCGAAGATGATTTGTATTTGATTCCTACCTCTGAAGTTCCTGTTACCAATATTTACAGAGATGTAATCCTTTCTGAAAATGATTTACCAATATTAAACACTGCATATTCTCCTTGCTTTAGACGAGAAGCAGGAAGTTACGGAAAAGACGTACGAGGACTTAATCGTCTTCATCAGTTTGAAAAAGTAGAAATTGTACGAATCGAAAAACCTGAAAACTCATACAATGCTTTAGAAGAAATGAAAGATTTGGTAAAGAATCTTTTGGAGGAATTAGAGCTTCCGTATAGAATATTGCGTTTATGTGGAGGAGATACCAGTTTTGCTTCTGCAATAACCTATGATTTTGAGGTATGGTCTGCATCACAGGAAAAATGGTTAGAGGTAAGTTCGGTTTCTAATTTTGAAAACTTTCAAGCGAATCGTTTAAAGTTAAGATACAAATCAGAAGGAAAAACACAACTTTGTCATACACTTAACGGTTCTGCACTTGCATTGCCTAGAATTCTAGCTTCTATACTAGAAAACTATCAAACAGAAGAAGGAATTAAAGTGCCAACTATTTTACAAAAATATACAGGATTTGATGTAATTAAGTAGCCGTTTTTGTGATGCTTTAATACAGTTGATAAAACTTTTAGATATGTCTGTTTCCTATGATTTTGGAAAAAAAGCTGAAGAAGATGCAAAAAATTATTTGTTAAAAAATGGATATGTAATTTTAGAACAAAACTTTACGTATCAAAAGGCAGAAATAGATATTATTGCTAGAAAAGATGATGTTTTGTGTATTATCGAAGTAAAAGCAAGAAGTTATAATTCTGTGTTGGAACCATATGAAGCGGTAAACGAAAAAAAGAAAAAACTACTGATTCTTGCGACGGATTACTATATTCAAAAGAATGATTTAGATGTAGAAGTTCGGTTTGATATAATTTCCATAATCGAAAACAAATACAAATCTTCATTGGAACACATAGAAGATGCATTCTCTGTAATTTAATAGCATGAAAAAAGATGAAAAATTCTCATTAAAAAAGAGATTAAAAAGCTTTAGTTATGCATTTAATGGATTAAAGATTTTACTAAAAGAAGAACACAATGCACGAATACATCTAGTTGCAACTATTTTGGTTCTCATTCTTGGAATTGTATTTGAAATTTCTACATTGGAATGGATTCCAATTTTATTTGCAATAGGTTTTGTATTCTTTGCTGAGCTGATTAATTCATCTACTGAAAACATTGCGGACTTTATTTCTCCAGAGAAGCATAATCAAATAAAAAAGGTAAAGGATTTAGCTGCGGGAGCAGTACTTATTTCTGCTATTATTTCGTTTATAATAGGTATGTTAATTTTTGTTCCTTATCTTATAAAGATACCTTTTTAGTCAATTTTATATTTTGTTAAATAACAGTATTATAATATTTTATAAATAATTACGTATCTATAATCTCATACTTTTTATTTTTGGAAGTATGAGAAAAAATAAAAAATGCTTAGTGCTTGGTGCTGGTTTTGCAGGACTTTCTTGTGCTTCTTTGCTTGCAAAAAATGGTTTTGATGTAACTCTAATCGACAAGCATTCACAAGCAGGAGGAAGATGTAGAGCTATAGAAGAGCAAGGTTTTTTATTTGATTTAGGTCCTAGTTGGTATTGGATGCCCGATGTCTTCGAACGTTTTTACAATCAGTTTGGATATACTACTAAAGATTTATACGATTTAAAACATCTAAATCCCTCGTATCAAGTTATCTTTGAAGATGAAACTATTGGTATTCCATCTGACTTTGAAGAATTAAAAAAAGTATTTGAACAACACGAAAAAGGAAGTTCCAAACAACTTGAAAAATTTATAGATGATGCCAAATACAAATATGAAAAAGGAATGAGTAAATTGGTTTACAAACCTTCTCTTTCGTTATTGGAATATTTAGATGTGAATCTTTTAAAAGATTTTTTTCAGTTGGATTTATTTTCATCAATCTCATCATCAATCAAGAAATACTTTAAAAATCCTAAACTTATAGAATTATTGGAATTTCCTGTGCTTTTTTTGGGAGCTAAACCAAACCAAACTCCAGCACTGTACAGTTTAATGAATTACGCAGATATTAAATTGGGAACATGGTATCCTATTGGTGGTATGAGTGAAGTTTCTAATGCTTTTAGAAAAATCGCAGAAGAACAAGGTGTAAAAATTCATTTGGGTGAGAATGTTTTAAAAATAGAATCACAAGACGATAAAGTAAAGCGAGTAGTAACGAATAAAAATGAATACAACGATTTTGATTATGTGATTTCTGCAATGGATTACCACCATACAGAATCAATTCTATCGAATCAAAAAACAAAAAACTATTCTGAGAGTTATTGGAAAAAAAGAAAATTAGCTCCTTCATGTTTTTTATATTATTTGGGAGTCGATAAAAAGCTCAAAAATTTAGAACACCATAATTTATTTTTTGATGCTGATTTTAGCTTGCATTCAGAAGAAATTTACGATACAAAAAAACTTCCCAGTAAACCACTTTTTTATGTTTGTGCACCTTCTGTTACAGATAACAAAGTAGCACCTGAGGGAAAAGAAAATATATTTATCTTGATACCAATAGCAACAGGAATCAATGAAACTGATGAAGATAGAGATAAATACCTAAACGATGTTTTAGAAAGATTAGAAAACAAAACACAACAAAAAATTAAAGAACACATCATTTATAAAAAATCGTTTGCTACAAGAGATTTTATTTCGGAGTATAATTCATACCAAGGAAATGCATACGGACTAGCAAATACGTTAAACCAAACGGCTATTTTAAAACCAAGAATTAAAAATAATAAACTGAAAAATCTTTTTTATTGCGGACAAATGAGTGTTCCTGGACCAGGAGTTCCTCCGTCTATTATATCAGGAGAAATTGTTGCTAATTATATAAACAACCAAAAATAAATATGAAAGATTTATACGACAAAGTGAGTTTTAAATCCAGCGAAATGATTACTAAAAAATACAGTACTTCTTTCTCGCTGGGTATTTTACTTTTAGAACCTAAAATTCAAAAGCATATTTATTCTATTTATGGATTTGTTCGTTTGGCAGATGAAATTGTAGATACTTTCCATGATTATCCGCAAGAAGAGTTATTAAACGAGTTTGTAGACGATACCAAAAAAGCCATTAGAAACAAAATCAGTTTAAATCCTGTTTTAAATTCTTTTCAAACTACGGTTAACTTATACAATATAGATGAGAAACTAATAGATACTTTTATTCATTCTATGCGAATGGATTTAGAAGACCAGCATTATAATCAAGAGTTGTATGAAGAATACATATTGGGTTCTGCAGAAGTAGTAGGTTTGATGTGTTTAAAGATATTTGTAAATGGTAATGATAGTGAATACGAACGTTTAAAACCTTTTGCAATGAAGTTGGGTTCTGTATTCCAAAAAGTTAATTTTTTAAGGGATTTACGATTCGACTTAAAAGAACTGAATCGTTCGTATTTTCCTTCTGTTACTTCCAATACACTTACTGAAAATGAATTGGACACTATTTATGCTGAAATTCAAGAAGAATTTGAATACGCAAGAAAAGGCGTAGTAAGTTTACCAATATCTTCACGCATGGGAGTTTATCTAGCTTATAGATATTATCACAAACTGTTCAAAAAGATAAAAAGATGTAACTCTGAGAAAATTATGAATACACGAATTAGAATTCCAAATTTTCAGAAAATTATGATTTTGTTTCGTTCGTATGTTCGGTATCAACTAAAAATGTACTAAAAATGGTATATCAATTAAAAAGAAAACAACAATTACGTATTTCATTGGATACAGCTTGGGATTTTTTCTCGAATCCCAAAAACTTAAATGAAATTACGCCTAAGGATATGTGTTTTAGAATTGTTTCGGAATTAGAGGATAAAATGTACCAAGGTCAAGTTATTTTGTATCAAGTTTCTCCTGTACTCAATATTCCTACTACTTGGCTTACAGAAATCACACATGTGGAAGATAAAAAATATTTTGTAGATAATCAGGTTGTAGGTCCTTATTCCTTATGGCATCATCAGCATAAATTTACTGAAAATAAAAATGGTGTTTTGATGGAAGACATCGTTACCTACAAACTTCCCTTTGGGATTTTGGGAAAATTAGCTCATACGATTTTTGTAAAGAAAAAATTAGAACATATATTTGACTATCGATTTCAGTACCTAGAAAAAAAATTCAATCAATCATGATACTCAAGATAGTAATAACTATTCTCACATTTGTAATTATGGAGGGAATCACTTGGCTTACTCATAAGTACGTGATGCATGGATTGGGTTGGTATTTTCATGAAGACCATCATCAACCAGGATATCCTCATGTTTTTGAAAAGAATGACTTTTTCTTTGTAGTTTTTGCAACTCCTTCCATACTTCTTTTTTATTTTGGTGCAGAAGCAAATTTTAATTATTTATTCTTTATAGGATTAGGAATACTTCTTTATGGAATTGCGTACTTTCTAGTACACGATGTTTTAATTCACAGGCGATTTAAGTGGTTTGATAATGTAAGTAATCCATACTTTAGAGCATTACGAAAAGCACATAAAATGCACCACAAACATTTAGGGAAAGAAGATGGAGAATGTTTTGGAATGTTATTTGTTCCATTAAAGTATTTCAAAGAAGCCTTTAATACTAAAAAATGAGACAATTCATTGTTATAATTTTTATTCTTATCAACGGTACTTTGTATTCTCAGCTGTATGATTATATGAAAATCCGAACTGAGTTTGTGAAATCTATTGAAGATGAAACAACTGCAAAAAAATGGTATAAAGAACTTAAAGATAAGGATTTAAAAGGCGATGCAATATTAGAAGGATATAGAGCTTGTTTTTATTTTAGTATGGCAAAACACGCAATTTTTTATGAAAAATTAAGCTACTTTCTAAAAGGGAAAAAATTATTAGAAAAAACAATTAGTAAAAATAGAAACCATATAGAACTTCGTTTTCTTAGACTTTCTACTCAAAAACAAATTCCTAAAATACTCAACTACGACCAAAATATACCCGAAGATACCAAGTTTCTTAAAGAAAGTTTACACAAAGTACAAGAAAAACCTTTTAAAGAAGCAATTGAAAAGCTAATTAATCAATGAAAATATACACTTATTTATTTGTAGATTTTGCCTGTATAGTAATTCCATTTCTAGCAAGTTTCTATAAAAAATATCCTTTTTACAAAACGTGGAAATCCTATTTTTTAGCTAATGGAATTATAGGTTTTTTATTTATTGTTTGGGATATCTACTTTACTAAAATTGGCGTTTGGGGATTCAATACTGATTACCTTTCGGGATTTTATATTTACAACTTACCGATAGAAGAAATATTATTTTTTATTTGTATTCCCTATTCGTGTGTTTTTACTTATTTTTCATTAAAATCACTTCTAAAATCCAATTTTCTAATCTCCTCTTATAAATTTATTAGTTATGTTTTGCTTATAATGGTTTTAGTTTTAGGACTCTACTTTTTCGATAAAAAATATACTTCTACTACTTTTCTTTTAACTTCGGCATACTTGTTTTTCAACATTATAAAGAAGAAAAATATGTCTTGGATTTACCTTACATATATCTCTATATTTCCTTTTTTCCTTTTAAGCAACGGAATCTTAACAGGTGGTTTTTTAGAAAATCCTATCGTGTGGTATAACGATGCTGAAAACTTAGGAATCAGAATTTTTACTATTCCTGTAGAAGATAGTATTTATGGGTTTCTTCTTATTTCTTCTACCATTTCTCTATACGATTACTTTAGGAGAGGGAGACCATTACAAATATTTAAACTTTAGATTATTAAAGAGTTTTATACAATTTAGTGGAATACTCAATTAACTATTACATCATATTCCACTACATCGTACTGAGCTAATTGAAATATTTTTTTCAATTAGAAATTATACCCAATTCTTACTTGAATATCTAAAAGAAGATTGTTTTGTCCTCTATTGATAGCTTTTTCTAAGTCACGGAGATATCCTAAACCAAAGCTAAATTCATAATTGAAGTTTTTAGCAAAATTCCTCCTAATTCCATACATAGGAGTAAAAGATATATAAGGAACAATATCATAAGTATCACTTTCAGTTAATAACCAACTAGTTTGGTATCTAGATTTTAAACTTATAAAATTAGAACCATTATTTTTAGTATTTTTTCCAAGTCTACTTCTTCTATCTAATCCATAATAAAACCGAGGTTCTACGACAAATGATGGAGCTATTAAATAATCAATATTATCAGAATTCCCATGAAATGATACTAAACTAACACTTGCCTCAGTTCGTAAAGCAAACTTACGTTCTAATTTTGTTTCATTATGAAGATGTAAACCTATAAGTCCCAATTGAGCTCCGTACATATTCTTCTCTACAGAAACTTCTGACTGTTGAGCATTACAAAATAATATTCTTAAGAAAAAAATAATAAATAACGAATAATTTATTTTCATGATTAATGTTTATAATTTATTTTTAAAATGTGATTCCTACTGATGCTCCAAAAGATTCTATAAAATAACTACCATATTCCATTGTTTCATCGTTGTAAAGAGTGCTTTCTTTACTGTCTTTAAAGATTTGTAAGTACCAAAGAAAATCCCCTGTTAATGACTCAAAAGTATATCCCACGCCAAACCTAGCAACTCCTCCTTCAGGAAAGTTTGAATTCCAATTAATATTCCTCCCCAATTGCAAAAATATGTAAGGACTTTCATAACCAAAACTCTTTAAAAACCAACGAAAATCAGCTAACCAATAATTGGTAAGATGTGTTTTATTGATATGCCAATTCACTCCTAAACCTGCACTTAATGAAGTGTATTTAGTGAAAAAGACACCATGTAACGAGTTAATATCTAAATCAAAACTACTTTCTTCATTTTCTCCAAGATGAAAACTAGATTCTGATGCTAAATTAACTGAAAAAGAATTATAATTCACATACTCAAATTGAAAAAAATTATCATTTTGTGCTTTCGAATAGAATGTGAAAATAATTGAAAAAATGAGGAATAATCTTCTCATGAAGATTTTATTTAAAAGTGAATTTCTTACCATGCCATTTATCTCCGTTTCTACAAATCCCATAAATCTTTCCTCTCATTGCAGATGGTTTAACTAATGTATTTCCAGAAGTAGCACTAATAGAAAAATTATTATCAGGGTTAAAATTTATAGCTACTTCACCTCCAACATCAAAAGTACGCTTTTTAGTTCCTAAATTATATCCATGCGAAAACATACTTTTTTGAACTAATAGTTTTTGGTTTTTTAGACTTTTTGCTAATAATGTTCTATTATTATTGTTTGCTGCATTAAATTCGAGACTAAATTTTTTCAAAAAATCATTTGATTGATCCCATGTTGTTTTCCAAAACAATTTATTCAAATTATCAGTAGTTAACTGTTTATTTACTTCATGAATAGCCATCTCTAACTGTTGGTCTAAAAAACTATTACCTAGAAAAAGCTCCAGCACAATATCATCTTGAAATATCTCAGGATAGTTATTCATTTTATAATAATACTGATTATAACTACCTGAAACATACAACATGTCGTATCTTAAGTTATCAGATGTTGTAAGGAATCTATTTGACTTGTTAATATTATTTAATGTATTATTCAGTATATTATTATAATTGTATTCAAACTGAATATAATCTACACCCAACGCAATCTCATCGCACTTTTCTGTCCTCCAAAATCCTGTCCAACCTTTATATTGGTGTACAACTTTTGTGCCTGTTTTATAAACTAATACATAATTATAATTAAACGCCTTAACTTTTACCCTTCTCTTGTTTTCATATTTATCTTTGCATACCCTGTTCATACCAAACATATTTCCAAATATACCTTTTGTTGGCTCACACTCAGAAATTGACTGTACTATTTTTGTAAAATCTTGAGTTGTTGGATTTTCACTATATTTTTCCTCGGACTTCTGACTTTTTGTATATGCTTTTGAAATTTTTGGTATTAAATAATTTACCAATGGATTTACCTTTATAAAAGAACTTATTCTAGTTGATGATGTTCTTTCATTTGATATACCTCCATTTTTAGAAATAAAATTTTCTGCTGTACTATAAGACGTAGGTTTCAGCAAGTTTGTAGAAACATTTTCACTGTCTAAATACTTATTTAATTCAACTTCATTTTCTGTATCCACCGTAAATAAACCAACATCTGTGTATTTATAAATTAAATCTCCTACTACAACCTCTCCATTTTCATTAAGAAGACAAGAGAATGTATCGTCTCCAATTATTTCTTCGGTTTCATCTATCAAATCAGCTATAGATTCATCATTTTCCTCTTCAGATAAAGTTACAAAAGAAGGATTACTCAAATCCGTTTTTGATAGAATACTTATATCTCTATTTTTTAATTGATTTTCAAAAACATCTTCATATTTTTTAGTGACTTTTGGTCTTAAAGAGATAAAACCATTTTGATAAAAAGGCAGTAAAAACTCTATTGTATAATCCTCTTCTTTGTTATCTAAGTCTTGGTATATCTTTTCAAATTGCTCTATACTAATAAAATGTAATCTTCCATTTTCTAATCTAATATTTTTGCTCGTTACACTCTCATCAAAAGACATAGGAGTTTTATCCTCAATTATCCTATCCTCATTACAAGAAATAAAATTCATTAAGAATAAAAAACTAAAAAAATAAATTAAGTTGTGTGTTGTGTGTTGTGTGTTGTGTGTTGTGTGTTGTGTGTTGTGTGTTGTGTGTTGTGTGTTGTGTGTTGTGTGTCATGATTTTTTTTGCGAAATTATAAAAATATAATACTAATGCAAAATAATTTTTATCCTGTAATTAAAAATCAATAAACCGAATTCTATGAATATTCCATATGAGAAAGCTCACTACTATTTAATCTCTCCTTAACAAGCTATTTTCAAAGGTTTTGTCTATAATTTCACATTTCATTAAGCTTTTTTATAAAAAGTTTTGCATTATAGTTGTTACCTTTGTGTTATAAAATTGTAAATATGAACAAGGTTATTATTTTATTTTTAATTTCTATATATTCATTTTCACAAGATCTTACAGGAACTTGGATTACAGACCCTAATCAAGCTAAAGAAAATTTTTATGGAGAATTACATTTAGTTCATGATACAAAAAAAGAAGAAGTAAAAGGATATTCTTTTGATATTATTGATCAAGGATATTGCAAACACACTTTTGACGGACAATATAATAAAAAAGAAAAAAAATTAGTTGCTCAGAACATAGATATAATCGATAAAACTGAAAACCATACCGCTTCTATTTATAATTTAAAATATATAAAAGAAAAAGGAGAAGAATATTTGATAGGACATGTAAACATTAAACCAAAAAACTATATTTCATCAACAGGAGGTGTTTATACTGGAATAGTTTCTAATAATGAGAGCGAAACAGTTCGCTATAAAAAAGAATCCAAAGAATCCAAAATACAAAAAGCAAATAATCCAATCGATTTAAATAACTTTGATGGTAAAAAATATAATTATGATAACAGTTATCTAGAATATAAAAATCAAGAAACTGAACCAATTCAATCTAAAGAATCAAAAAAAGAAGAGCCACAACCAGATGAGTATTTTCCTTTTGCAGATGATAAAAAGGAAGAAGAAAAAGTAGCCGAAGTAAACAAACCTGAAATTGTAGTAAAAGAAGAAACTCCAAAATTAGATGCATATCTTTCCGAACAAGATGCTACAGAAAGAAAAAATAGTAGAAAAGATGTACTTAGCAATGTGTATTCCTATAAAAAAGGGGAAATAAAATTTGAAATTTACGATTATGGAAACGAAGATGGAGATGTTGTTTCGGTATTCTATAACGATAAAGTATTAGTTTCTAATCTTGAAATTAAAAAAGAAAAATATTCTTTTAACCTCGATTTAGATGAAAATGCAAAACACCACAAAGTTGTTTTTGTAGCACATAATTTAGGAGAAATTCCGCCGAATACAGGAGAAGTTAAAATACATCTCGACGGAAAAACGTACAGTCAAAAAATATCTTCAGACGAATCAAAGAATTCCGTAATTGAATTTAGAAGCATGTATTAAAATAATTAGTGAATTTAAATTTTTCAAATTTAGTATGTATGTATAATTAATATTGATAAAGTAGTACTTTATTATAAATATATTTTTGTAGATTTGTTAAAGTACGTATACAACCTTAATTTGAAAAATTTATGAAAGTATTGAGATTATTTGATATTCTTGAGAAGAACTTAGATGAGAATTCCAATAGAGAATACATCTCAACAAAATGCAATGGAGAGTGGAAAACAGAAACTACACTTACCTTTGTTAGTAAAGTAAATACTGTAAGTAGAGGTTTTTTAAAACTTGGTATAAAACCAAACGATAAAATTGCTTTAATTACTTCGAATAATCGTACCGAATGGCATATTTTAGATTATGCTATTCAACAAGTAGGTGCTGTTTCTGTTCCTATTTATCCTTCTATATCAGAGGAGGATACTGTTTATGTTCTTAATGATGCCGAAGTGAAATTGTGTTTTGTTTCCGATGAAGAATTATTCCATAAAATAGAATCCATAAAACCACAAATTCCTTCTTTGGTAGGAATTTATACTTTTGATAACGTAAAAGGAAAACCAAATTGGAGTGAAATTACAGATTTAGGAAAAGACGACGGAACTCAAGAAGAAGTAGAAGCTGTAAAAAACTTGATAAAAGAAGATAATTTAGTATCAATTATTTATACTTCAGGAACTACAGGAAAACCAAAAGGCGTAATGTTATCTCATAAAAATATTGTGAGTAATGTACTTGCTAGCATAGAACGTGTTCCTGATCCTAAATCAAGTCATGTAAAAACACTTAGTTTTCTCCCTATTTGTCACATATTCGAGAGAATGATTACGTATTTGTATCAGATAGAAGGATATACTATTTATTTTGCTGAAAGTTTAGACACTATAGGTGATAATTTGAAAGAAGTAAAACCTCACTTTTTTACAGCAGTTCCAAGGCTTATAGAAAAAGTATACGATAAAATTTATACCAAGGGAACTGAGTCGGGTGGTTTAAAACGAAAATTATTCTTATGGTCACTTTCTCTAATTAAAAATTGGGATATTCATTCTCCAAAGTCATTAAAACACAGAATTGCAGATATGATTGTCTTCAAAAAATGGAGAGAAGGTGTAGGTGGGAATGTTATTGCTATAATTTCAGGAAGTGCAGCATTATCTCCTCAGCTTAATACTATTTTTCATGGAGCAGGAATTCCAATTCTAGAAGGTTATGGACTTACCGAAACTTCTCCTGTGATTTCTGTAAATACACTTGGGAAAAATGGAGTTCGAGTTGGTTCTGTAGGGAAACCACTTAAAAATGTAGAGGTTAAAATTGCTGAAGATGGTGAAATTTTAGTAAAAGGACCTAGTATAACTTCTGGATATTTTAAAAAAGAGGAACTAAATAGCGAAATTTTTGATGAAAATGGATATTTTAAAACGGGAGATGTAGGCGAAATTAGAGATGGTTTTCTATTCATTACCGATAGAAAAAAAGAAATGTTTAAAACATCGGGAGGAAAATATATTGCTCCACAAAAAATGGAAATAGACTTTAAACAATCCAGTTTTATTGAGCAAATTATGGTGGTAGGCGATGGAGAAAAAATGCCTTGTGCATTAATACAACCTGCCTATGAATACATTCAAAAATGGATAAAAGAAAATAATATAACTGGCGATAATTCATCTAATGAAGCTATTTGTAAAAATCCTGCGGTAAAAGAAGCTATTCAAAAAGAAATTAATCGAATTAATCAAAAATACGGATCGTGGGAACAAATTAAACGATTCGAACTTACGCCTACCGCATGGAGCATTGACGGAGGAGAACTTACGCCAACATTAAAGCTAAAAAGAAAAATCATTTTAGATAAATACAAAGACTACTACAATAAACTTTATAATAAGATGTAACGCATTATAGTCAAAAGGAATGCTAATTTATAAGTACGTTGGTTACCTTTTCAATGAATTTATTACCATCGAATCTATTGTTAGCACTCTTTAGTTTACTAATGTATTCTTCTTGTATTTTAGGATTTAGGAGTATATGTTTGATTCCATTATAAATTCCTTCTTCTGAATTATCAACTAATTCCCCAAATTCTCCGTAATTGAGAAGTTCATTAGGGCCTTCTATGTTGGTAGAAACAATCACTTTTTTAAGAATCATTGCTTCTGCAACTACTAAAGAAAAACCTTCTGAATGTGATGAGCATACAAAAATATCTGTATTTTTAAGGTATTGATAAGGATTGGTTTTAAATCCAAGGAAGTGAATTTCGTTTTCTACATTAAGTTCGGTGCATAAATCTTTGAGCTCAATTAAATAACTTTCCTTTAAAGGACTTCCTAAAATATAAAGTTCAGATGGTATGTTTTCTTTTTTTAAGCGAGCAACGGCTTTTATAATTCTATCAAAACCTTTGTGATGTGCAACAGTTCCTATGGAAATTAATTTAGTGTTATTTTTAATATTTCTAGGTAATTCTTGTTCTAAAGGTTGGTTTGCAAGTTTTTTAATTTCTTGTTCATCAACAGGATTATAAATAAAAGTAGAATTGGATTTTAAATTAGGATTTAATTCTATGATTTTATCTAAAGAACTTTTAGAAACAGCTACAATTTTATCTAATGATTCCCCGTATTTTTTTAGTAAGTCCTTTGTATGAGAATCTTGAACTAAATCATCTAAGACGTTGCTATGAATCCAAAGTATTTTCTTAGATTTTTTTAGTGGACTTATATAGAGAATTTTTGCAAATTCCTGTATAAAACCAACTTCTATATCGTATATTTTGTTTATTTTTTTATACAGAAGTTTTGGAAACTTTAAGTATAATTTCTCTAAGAATACGTTTCTGATTTTATTTAAATTTTGGACGATAGGATTTTTAGAAACAAATTCAGGTCCTGTTCCTATGTAATGAAGTGTTACGTTTTTAGGAATTTCACTTAGGTAAACTCCGTGTTTTATATTAAGCAATAAATCAACTTCAAATTTAGAATAATCTAAATTTTTTAGAAGATAAATTAAAACTTTTTCAGCTCCACCACCACGCAAACTTCCTGTACGAAAGAGAACTTTTATTTTTTTTACGCTTTTCACTTTATTAGAGTTATTTGTTTTGTGTTTTTAAGTAAAAGAGTTCCAAAAGTTACGATAAAAAGAATTCCAAACGCAAGAATTATAAAATTAGATACGTTAAATATTTCTGAAAAACTTTCTTCATTATAAAAATAATACAGAATTCCAACGGAAGAATTATTGATGATATGCAATAAAATTGCAGTTAGAATTGATTGTGTTCTGTAATATACAAACCCAATAGCAGAACCAAGAATAAACGCACCAACGAGTTGCCAAGGATTCAAATGAATCAAACCAAAAAGTAACGACGAAATAAAAATCGCTAAAAAAGGAGATTTTCCCTTATTTAGTAAACCTTGTAATATAATTCCTCTAAATAACAACTCTTCTAAAATAGGTGCAATGATGCCTACGGTAAGGAAAGCAGAAATAGGATAGTTGTCGAAATATGCATAAACTTCTCTAAACATATTTTCCATTTCTTGAAAATATGATTTCATGTCTATGGAAGTAATTTGTTCAAATTGTTTTATTACAGTTGAGTTTTCATCAGGAAGGTGACTAACCATAATTTCTGCAATAAAATAGCAACCAAGAAAAAATAATACCGAAATTAGAATTGTTTGGATATTTGGGATTTTAAATTTAAAATCTACTTCTTCGGTTTTGGATTTGAACCAAATGAATTTTACAATCAATATAAACAATACATATGGTATAGCATATGCAAGAGGATAGAGGTAAGGAGTTAACTCTGGTTTTGATTTAATTATGAAAATTAAAGGTGTAGAGAAAATATTCAAGAAAAGAAAAATTACTACAAGTAAAATTGCTTCAAAAATTCCAATTTTAAATGGTTTATTCATTGTGGTACGGTTTTCCTTCTATGATGCTAAATCCACGATAGAGTTGTTCTACAAAAAAAAGACGAATCATCTGATGTGTAAAAGTCATTTTAGATAATGAAATTTTTTCGTTTGCACGAAGGTACATTTTTTCTGAAAAACCATAAGCTCCACCAATACAAAATACCATTTTTTTTATGGATTGATTCATTTTTTGCTGTAAGTAATTAGCAAATTCTGTTGATTTATATTGTTTTCCTTTTTCGTCTAATAAAACGAGGTAATCAGAAGAATCAAGTTTTGATAAGATGGATTCTGCTTCGGCGTCTTTTATTTGATTTGGTGAATTTTTTTTAGCGTTTTTGATATCTGGAATTTCTATGATTTCAAAGTTGATGTAGTTAGGGATTCTTTTTTCTAACTCTTTTATAAGTTGAATTATTTCATTTGAATTGGTTTTTCCAACGCACAATAAATTTATCTTCATTACCTTTGTTTTGTTAAATGCAAATATAATCACATTGTTTGACTCGATACTAATACGCATAAAAGAGAAGTTAGATGCAATAAAAATTCCTTTTTGGCAAAATATTTCATTGCTCAATGTATTGCGTTTTTATTTTGATGTTTTTAAAAAAGCAGATTTAATTGATAGAGCAAAGGCAATTTCGTGGAGTTTGTTTTTAAGTTTTTTTCCATTTCTAATTTTTACATTTTCGTTGGTTCCTTATATGCCACATTTTGGAGATTTAAAAAACAGATTGTATCAGTTGGTATTTTATAAATTTCTTCCATATGATATGGCGAGCCAATTACAAACATTAATGGAGGAGCAGATATTAGAGAATTTTACATTTCAACCAATTTCTCTGGTGCTTACTTTGTATTTTTCCACCAATGGATTTTATGCATTGATGCAAGGATTTGAAACTAAAAATTATAAAATTAATGATGTAAATCCATTTCAGAGGTATTTTATTTCCCTTGTAATTACGCTTGTAGTGGTATTTTCAATTCTTATAGGATTGTCACTGCTGTATTATACAGAAGTAGTATGGAGGTATATTGAATTAAAAGAAAATTTACAATTTTTAGGTACTATTTCAGGGATAGGAGGAGCATTGTTTGGTTCGGTATTATTTGTTTTGGGAGTTGTTATGTTGTATTATATAGGTTCTAATAGAACATTAAGAATTAGACAATGTTTTCCTGGATCTGTAATTGCATATTTCTTTGCGGTATTTATGATTTCATTTTTTGCATATTACATTCAGAATTTTACAAAGTATAATGTTCTGTATGGTTCTTTGGGAATTGCATTTGTTTTGATGTTATGGATTTACTTTAGTGTTCTTGTTATTTTGGTAGGATATGAAATTAACGTTGTAATTGCAGAACTAAAACGAAAACGATTAGCGAGAAAATAAACTTACCTTTTATTGCTAAAGAATGATTTGATTAAGGCAGAGCATTCGTCTTCTAGTATTCCTCCGATTATTTCTGTTTTTGGATGTAATTCAACTCCAGAAGATATAAATCCACGCTTAGGGTCAGAAGTTCCAATAACGATTTTTCCTATTTGGCTCCAATATAAAGCTCCTGCACACATCACGCAAGGTTCTAATGTTACATACATAGTACAATCATTGAGGTATTTGCTTCCTAGATAAGCAGAAGCAGAGGTGATTGCAAGTATTTCTGCATGAGCGGTTACATCGGTTAGTTTTTCCGTTTGGTTGTATGTTTTTGCTATAATGGTATCTTTACAAACGATGACTGCTCCTACAGGGATTTCATCATCTTCGAATGCTTCTTTTGCTTGATTAAGAGCAATTTGCATGTAATATTCATCAGAAAGTAATTTTCCCATTTTATAAAATATTAGAATCAAACACTTCAGAAAAATGCTTTAAAACACTTTTTTTTACCTCGTCAAAGTTAACTTCTTTTTTTAATTCTCGTTGCATAGAAGTAACACTTTTATCTTTTATTCCACAAGGAATGATGTATTCAAAATATCTTAAATCAGTATTTACATTAAGTGCAAATCCGTGAAGTGTAATCCAACGAGATGCTTTAACTCCCATGGCACATATTTTTCTGGCATATGGTTTCCCTACATCTAACCAAACACCAGTTTCTCCTTTGGATCGTTCTCCTTTTATATTGAAGTCTTTTAAGGTTTGAATGATTACTTCTTCGAGATTACGCATATACTTGTGAATATCGGTGTAATAGTTTTCTAAATCCAATATTGGATATCCTACAAGTTGACCAAATCCGTGATACGTAATATCTCCACCGCGATTGGTTTTGTAGTAGCTGGCGTTTATTTCGTTTAATTTTTCAGAATTGGCTAGTAAGTTTTCTTCGTTTCCACTTTTTCCTAATGTATAAACATGAGGATGTTCTACAAATAGAAGATAATTATTGGTTTGTTGTTTGTTTTCGTTATTTCTATTGTTTAATTTTATTTGCATGTTTTTTTGAAGTAGAGATTCTTGGTATTCCCAAGCGGTTTTGTATTCTACTGTTCCTAAATCTTTAAACACTATATCTTGATTTATGATCTCATTCATCGCAAAAATAAATTAGTAAAACAAAGGTATAACTTTAAACTGAGAAAAATTAATCAACTGAAATGACTACCTTTGGCGATGAAACTACAATCTAAGTATTATGAATCAATTTAGCGGATTAGGGATTTCAAATAAGCTTTGTAAGGCTCTAGATGAATTAAATATAAAACAACCAACAGAGATACAAGAACAAGCAATTCCATATTTATTAGAAAATAATTTAGATTTTATCGGTCAGGCACAAACAGGTACAGGAAAAACGTTGGCTTTTGCACTTCCGTTACTAGAAAAAATTGAAATTAATAAAAAATATATACAAGCGGTTATTTTAGTGCCAACGAGGGAGTTGGGGATGCAAATTTCTAAGCAAATTTTTAAGTGTACTAAATTTTCTGAAAAAATCTTTGTGGAAACAGTTTATGGAGGCAAAAATGTAGATACTCAGATTCCTAGACTTTTACGACCAACTCACATAATTGTGGCAACTCCTGGTAGATTAATAGAACTAGTAGATAAAAAAATCATTGATTTATCAAGAGTAAATACAGTTGTCCTTGATGAAGCTGATGAAATGCTGTCATTAGGATTCAAAAAAGACTTAAATCAAATCCTTTCTTGGACGTTGAGTAATCGGAAAATTTGGATGTTTTCGGCTACGTTTCCTCCTAATTTAAATGATTTAGTAAAAAAATACATCAGTTCTAATACTTATAAAGTTAAAGTTGATCCAAACACAAAGCTAAATAGAGGTATACAGCATCGCTACTTTATGTGTAGTGATTCAGAAAAGTTAGAATATTTGGTTTACTTTCTACAAAATAATAAAAATACGAGAGGTATTATTTTTTGCAGAACCAAAGAAACTGTAAAGCAATTAGAACAACAAATGCAAAATAGAGGTTTTGATGTTGATGCAATTCATGGAGATAAATTACAGAAAGAGAGAACCAAGATAATGCGAGCTTTCAAAAGTAAAAAATTAAAATATGTAATTGCTACGGATTTAATGGCAAGAGGAATAGATGTAGATGATTTAGAATTTGTGATTCACTATGAACTTCCAGATAGAATCGATTACTATACACACAGGAGTGGAAGGACAGCCAGAGCTGGAAAAGAAGGTATTTCTCTAGCTTTAATTAAAGAAGCTGAATTGAAAACAATAAAGTATTATGAGAAGAATTTGGGGATTAAATTTAGTATTTAGTAAATAATGTACTATTTTTGCAACTATTAATTTAAAATTTTAAAATCGTGAATATAGCAATTGTAGGAACTGGTTATGTAGGGCTTGTAACAGGAACTTGTTTAGCGGACTTTGGTAATCATGTATATTGTGTAGATATAGATGCGCAAAAAGTTGAAAACATGAAAAATGGCATAGTTCCTATCTATGAACCTGGACTAGAAGAAGTTTTTCATAGGAATATTAAGTCAGGAAGATTGCATTTTACTACTAATATTGATGAAGTTTTAGAGAACTGCACAGTTATATTTTTAGCGTTACCAACGCCTCCTGGAGAAGATGGGTCTGCGGATTTATCGTATGTTTTGGGAGTTGCATCTGATATTGCGACGAAGATGAAAGAGTATAAAATAATTGTAAATAAGAGTACAGTTCCTGTGGGTACAGCAGATAAAGTAAACAACCTTGTTGCTGAAAAAACAACTATTCCATTTGATGTAGTTTCAAATCCAGAGTTTTTACGAGAAGGATATGCGGTTTCAGACTTTATGAAGCCAAGCAGAGTTATCATTGGTTCCAGTTCTGATAAGGCAATTGATGTGATGAAAAAAATATACAAACCACTTACAGATATAGGTATTCCAATTCTAACGATGGATGAAAAATCATCTGAATTAACTAAATATGCTGCGAATTCGTTTTTAGCAACTAAGATTAGCTTTATGAATGAAGTTGCTAATTATTGTGAATTGGTAGGTGCAAACGTTGATGACGTTCGTTTAGGAATGGGAAGTGACGATAGAATAGGAAAAAGATTTTTATATGCGGGAATAGGATATGGAGGAAGTTGTTTTCCAAAAGATGTAAAAGCTTTGGTGAAAAGTGGTAAACAGGAAAATTATAGGTTTAAAATTTTAGAATCTGTAGAGGAAGTTAATCACACTCAAAAAACAATATTAGTTCCTGAAGTTAAAAATTATTTAGGAGATTTAAAAGGAAAGAAAATTGCACTTTGGGGATTGGCATTTAAAGAAAATACAGATGATATTAGGGAAGCATCATCACTAGAAGTAATTGATGAGTTAACTAAATTAGGTGCAGAAGTAGTAGCTTATGATCCTGTAGCATCACAAAATGTACAAAAAGTGATTGGGGATAAAATTAAATATGCAGAAGGAATGTATGAAGCACTAGATGGAGCAGATGTTTTAATAATAGCCACAGAATGGGCGGAGTTTAGAAATCCAGAATTTGATATTATAGAGGAGAAATTGAAAAATAAAGCAATTTTTGACGGTAGAAATTTATATGAACTGTCTGAATTAAAAAATAAAGGATTTTACTATAAAAGTATAGGAAGAAAAACGATTAAATAGTAAAAATGAAGAAAAAAGTACTTTTTAGAATCGGTAGTTTGCGAGGTGGAGGTGCAGAAAAAGTGCTTGTTCAGTTATTACACAACATAAATTATAATTTATTTGATATTCACCTTTGTGTGAATTTAAAGCATGGAGTATATGTAAACCATCTTCCCGAGAAAGTTAATGTTATTTTTTTGGCAGATGGATTAGATGATATTGAAGGTGGTATACATAAGTTTTTAAATAAAGTTAGAAATTTTACCTACCATCATTTTTATAGGAAAAATCCTAAAATTTTGTACGGTTATAAACTAGATAAGGATTATGATGTAGAAGTGGGCTTTTTGCAAGATATTATACCCGATATAGCATTAAGTCCTATTCAAAGTTCAAAAAAAATAGGCTGGGTTCATTTTGATATAAATGCTGATAAATTAAAAAGACAAAAAGATAAAATCCTCTCTGCATTAGAGAAAATGGACTCTATTGTTGCTGTTTCTAAAATGGTGAAAGATTCTATTCTTCTCAATAAACCTCATTTAAAATCAAAAATAACAGTTATTTATAACGCCATTGATAAATTAGAAATAGAGCGTAAGTCAAAAGAAAATATTCTAGATTTTAGCTTTGAGTCTCCTATTGTTATAACTATAGGGAGTCTAATGAAATATAAAGGGCATGATAGGTTAATAGATGCTCATGCTAATTTAATTAAAAACAGAGAAACTAGACATCATTTAATTATACTAGGAGAAGGGGATAAAGAATTTACAACTCAATTAAATAAACAGATAAATGTTTTAGGAGTAAGGAGTACAGTTCATTTGTTAGGGTTTAAAGAAAATCCATATCCGTATTTGTTAAAGGCTGATTATTTTGTATTATCATCAAGAGCCGAAGGATTTTCTCTAGTAGTAGCAGAAGCATTGGCTCTTAAAAAACCAGTAATTTCTACTTATACATCTGGACCAGTAGAACTTTTACAAAATGGAAAGTATGGTTTAGTAGTTGAAAATTCAACTTTAGGTATAGAAAATGGTATAAAGAGAATGATGTTAGATTCAAAATTAGTAGCTGATTTTCAACTTAAATCAAGTAAAGCAATTTTAAGATTTACTCCAAAAGAAATAATTCATAAAATAGAACAAATTTTAATTAAAAACGATTAAATAATGAAAAATATAATTATTACAGGTGGAGCTGGATTCATTGGTTCTCACGTTGTTAGAAGATTTATAAATCAGTATCCTAATTATAATATAATTAATTTAGATGCACTTACGTATGCAGGAAATCTGGAAAATTTAAAGGATATACAAGACAAACCAAATTACTTTTTTGAAAAAGTAGACATTACAGATGAATCTCAAGTTCGAGCAGTTTTTGAAAAGCATTCGCCTGACGCAGTGATTCATTTGGCAGCAGAATCTCATGTAGATAGAAGTATTACCGATCCTAACGCGTTTATCAAAACCAATGTAATGGGAACTGCAAATTTGCTTAATTTAGCAAAAGAATTTTGGGATTTAAAACAGGAACATACTCATGGGAACTTTCCAGATAGAAAAGATATAAATAATCTGTTTTATCATGTATCTACTGATGAAGTTTACGGAAGTTTAACTGATGAAGGATTCTTTTTAGAAACGACAGCATACGATCCACAATCTCCGTATTCTGCGAGTAAAGCGGCATCTGATCATTTCGTAAGAGCATATGGAAATACCTATGGTTTACCTTTTGTACTTTCTAATTGTTCTAATAATTATGGACCTAATCACTTTCCTGAAAAATTAATTCCACTTTGTATTCTTAATATACTCAATGGAAAATCTCTTCCAATTTATGGAGATGGAAAATATACAAGAGATTGGCTTTATGTAATCGATCATGCAATTGCGATTGATAAAATTTTCCACGAAGCACAGTTAGGTGAAACCTATAACATAGGAGGTTTTAATGAGTGGAAAAACATCGACTTAGTAAAAGAATTATGTAAGCAAATGGATGAGAAGTTAGGTAAAGAAGAAGGAACTTCTGAGAAGTTAATTACTTTTGTAAAAGACCGTCCAGGACATGATTTACGTTACGCGATTGACGCTACAAAGCTTAATAAAGAATTAGGTTGGAAACCAACAGTTACCTTTGAAGAAGGTTTATCTAAAACCATTGATTGGTATTTAGATAATCAAGATTGGTTAAATCACGTTGCTTCAGGAGAATATCAAAACTACTACAAAGAACAATACAATTAATTATTAATGATGATTTTTTAGTTCTCAAATCATTAAAAAATATTACTAAAAACCTAATCTAAATACACAAAACAATGAAAGGAATAATATTAGCAGGAGGTTCAGGAACTCGTCTTTATCCACTTACTATAGCGGTAAGTAAACAGTTAATGCCAGTATACGATAAACCAATGGTGTATTATCCTCTTTCGGTACTTCTATTAGCAGGGATTAGAGAAGTTTTAATCATCACAACCCCTAGAGATCACGAATCTTTTAAAACATTATTAGGAGATGGTTCTCAGATTGGTTGTAAATTTGAATATACCATTCAAGAATCTCCTGATGGATTGGCACAAGCGTTTATTCTCGGTGAAGAATTTATAGGAGATGATTCTGTAGCATTGGTGTTAGGAGATAATATTTTTTATGGTTCGGGAATGAGTAAATTACTACAAGGAAAAGCAAATCCAGAAGGAGGAGTTGTTTTTGCGTACCATGTTAATGATCCCGAAAGGTACGGTGTAGTTGAGTTTGATGATGATTTTAAAGCGGTTTCCATTGAAGAAAAACCTAGTGAACCTAAGTCAAATTATGCGGTTCCAGGATTGTATTTTTACGATAATAGAGTAGTGGAGTATGCCAAAAACTTAAAACCATCTGAGAGAGGAGAGTTGGAAATTACTGACATCAATAAAATTTATCTACAAAATAACGAACTAGAAGTAGGGATATTGGATAGAGGAACAGCTTGGTTAGATACAGGAACGTTTGATTCTCTACACGATGCTTCTGAATTTGTGAAAGTAATTGAAAAACGTCAAGGATTTAAAATTGGTTGTATAGAAGAAATTGCATACAGAAGAGGTTTTATAAATAAAGAACAATTACTTGAATCTGCAAAGAAATATGGGAAAAGCGGATATGGAAGTTATTTGAAGAATTTGATTAAAGAAAGATAACATGAATAAGGTAAATGCTTTTATAAATAGAGCATTTGATGAAAAAGTAGATAGTTCTGGATTATCAATATTTAGAATTGTCTATTTTTTTATTTTGTTGTGTTTTATTATTTACATCTCTGAGAAAACAGAAAATATATACATCATAAGTTATCCGTTTTATTATTTGTTTTCTTCTATTTTAACTCTTTGGTTTATATCTGTTTACTTTCTTATTTTAGGTTTATTTACTCGTTTTTTTTCTATTCTTAATTTTATATTTACATTATTGTTTTTTAGTGCCTTAATGTTTCTTGAAATTCAAATAGGATTTATTTTTATCACATTTCATTTTGTTTTAATTTTTATTCCTTTAAGCAAAACCATATCATTAGATAGATTGTTATTAAAATTAAAATATTCCAATACAACTTTTCAGTACAATCCACCAGTAAAAGTAAGTCAGTTTTACTATTATGTATTGCCTTTTTTAGTAGGTGTAATGTATTTGTTTTTTTTAATTAATGTAGAATTAATTTATTTCCGATATGTAGCTATATTTATTAGTGTGGTGATGCTCCTAATTCCGAACTCTTTTTGGGAAAATTTATTTAGTAAAAAAATAACTAAAAATCCAAAATTGTTGGTTTATTACGATGCAGAATGTCCACTGTGTGTACGTACAAAAATAGTAGTTTCCCATTTTGATATTGCACAAAAGATTGAATTCAAAACCGTACAATTAGATGCAAGAGAAAATAAGAATTTAGATTCTATAAGCATAGATGATTTATTAGATAACATTCACAGTGTAGATAAAAAAGGTAAAGTCTACGCAGGAATAGATACGTATATACAAATATTATCTTCCATTTGGTACACAAAGCTACTTTCGTTCCTTTTTAGAATTCCAGGGATTTACAATCTATCTAAAGGTATTTACAGTTACATTGCAAAAAATAGAAATACCGAACGTTGCACAGAAGAAAATTGCGGTTATAATCCTCCAACTATTATTAATTTAGATGAAGTTAAACTTTTGAAGAACCTTACTTTTTTAGATTTAAAAATTTTTCTTTGGAAAGTTTTTTTAATAGTAAATGTTGTTGTTAATTTGTGTTTGGTTATTAAGTTAAAATGATATCTATAGTTTCTCCAGTATATAAAGCCGAAAAAATAGTAGATAAGCTTGTGTTCGAAATCGAAAAAACGATGAATGAAATGAACCAAGATTATGAAATTATTCTTGTAGATGATAGAAGTCCAGATGGTTCTTGGAATAAAATGAAGTCACTTTCAGAAAAGAATCATAATATAAAAAGCGTAAGATTAAGTAGGAATTTTGGACAACATCCAGCAATTATGGCAGGACTTAGTCAAGCACAAGGAGAATGGATTGTTGTAATGGATTGTGATTTACAAGACCAACCAAAAGAAATTAAGAAATTATATACCAAAGCACAAGAAGGTTTTGAAGTGGTGTTGGCAAGAAGGAAGAATAGGCAGGATTCTTTTTTTAAGAAATTAGGATCAAAAACTTTTTCTTTGGTGTACACTTTTTTTACAGATACGAAATACGATAATGAGATTGCAAACTTTGGTATATATCATAAAAAAGCAATACAGGCGGTTTTAGAAATAAAAGATTCGATTAAATTTTTTCCTCTTTTTGTTAATTTAGTGGGATTTAATCAATCATCTATACCTGTTGAACATGCAGAAAGAGATTCTGGTGCTAGTAGCTATACACTATCTAAGTTATTGAGTTTAGCATTTAATAATATTATTTCTTTTTCCAATAAACCATTAAAGTTGATGGTTAAGTTTGGAATGATAATATCAACATTAAGTATTTTATTTGGTATCTACAATTTATATCTTTTTTATATAAATCAAATTAAAGTTGCGGGTTATAGTTCCATTATTACTTCAATATGGTTTTTATCAGGAATTATTATTAGTAGTTTGGGGATAGTAGGAATTTATATAGGGAAAATATTTGATCAAACGAAAGAACGTCCAATATTTATAATAGATAAAATAATATGAATGAAGGTATTGAAAAACTTACTTGGGACTCGCTTTTTTTTGGGTTTAATGTAGGGAAAATAGAGTTTAAAAACTATGTTGACTCTGTAAGTGCAGATGAATATAAATTAATTTATGTTTTTAATGATGAAGAAAGTCATATAAAAATTAGAAACTTTTCTAAAACCTATGAAGAGCATAAGGTCGTGTTTTACAAAAAGCTCAGATTAAATTCAATACAAAGAGATGAAAATATAGAAGATGTAAAGAATATAAAAAACACGTCATTTGTATCTGAAGATTTATATAATTTAGCTTTTGAAAGTGGGAAATACAGTAGATTTAAATTAGATTCTAAGTTTACAAAACAACAATTTGAAGAATTATATAAAATATGGATTGATAATTCCTTAGATGGGAAATATGCTGAAGCACTGTATGTATATATTATTAAAAATAAAATAGAAGGTTTTATATCTTATATAATTAAAAATAAAGTAGCACAAGTTGGCTTGTTTGCTGTATCCAATAAAATGCAAGGAAAAGGAATCGGAGGTAAACTACTTTCTAATTTAGAAACAGAAGTATTCAAGAAAGGAGGTGTGGATTATATAGAAATTCCTACTCAGTTAGAGAATAAACTTGCATGCAAGTTTTATAAAAGCAAAGGATATGAAGTGAAATCAGTTACAAAGATTAATCATTTTTGGCAGAATGAAACACCTTCTGAAAGTGGTGGAAATTAATTACCTTTTAAATCCCCAAAAACTGCTCAGGATTTAATTGAACATCATTTTTTCGTACTTCATAATGCAGATGAGGACCTGAGGAACGACCTGTACTTCCGAGTTTTCCAATTACATCTCCTGCATTTACTTTTTGTCCATTTTTTACATCAATTTTAGATAGATGAGCAAAAAGAGTTGTGTATCCCTTTGCATGTTTTATTTTTATGCAGTTTCCGTATCCGTTCATGGTTCCAGCGTATATGACTTTCCCTTTTGCCGTTGCATAAATCGGTTCGCCTGTTTTTCCTTTTAAATCTAATCCTTTATGATATTCTAAATCTCCTTCTTTTTTAAATGGATTCCCTCTTACTCCAAACCGTGAAGTGATTCTTCCTTTATGCGGATAACCCAAAGGAATGCTTGCTATACCTGATTGTATTTTCTTTACTCTTTCTATATTTTGAGTTAATTCTTCTATGCTTTCTAGTGGATAAAATTCTCCTCCTACAGCTGATTTATCCTCTTCTGATAATAACGAAATAGTAATACCTTTTTCTTTAAGAAATTTTTCAAGCTGTTTTAAAGTACTTTCAGCTTCTTTTACTTTTTGTATTTCTTTTGATTCTTCTTTTTCTAGTTTTTCTATTTCTTTTTCTAAAGCATCAATTTTTTGATTCAACTTTTTTTGTTCCAGTTTTAAATACTGCTTGTCGAATTCTTTATTTTGAGTATCTCCTACCAAATACGATATATAACCCACTATAGCTATCAGTATAAAAAATAAAAAAGAAGATAGTAGATACCTATACTTATAAAACTTAAAATTTATTTTGTAGCTTTTATTTTTTTGATTTTTTTCATCTAAAACTACTAAAGTGGTGTGTTTTTTAGACTTCATAAGCTTCAGTTGTATTTTTAGTTATCGTAAATTATACACAAAGATAATTCATTTTGTATAACGTACAAAATACACTCATAAAAATTAACATTAATTTATGATTTTTTTAACGTCAAGAACGCACTTTTTTTCTTCTAATAGTGAGTTTATTTTATTGCTATTAATTTCAGAAAAGGAATTGATAACGTAATCTGCTTTAGATAAATCCTGTAATTTAGAATGAAAACTATTGTATCCTATACAGTATATACCTGCGGATTTAGCAGCTTGAACTCCGTTTTCTGAATCTTCAATTACAATGCATTCGTTTTTTGTGTTTCCAGATAAACAGTGAGCATGTTCAAAAATTGCAGGATGTGGTTTTGACTTTGGAAAATCTTCTCCCGAAACGATATGAGAAAAATAATTAAATAAGTCAAAACGTCTAAAAATTCTATTGATAGTTACTTTTGCAGAAGAAGAAGCTAAGATTAATTGAATTCCTGATTTATGAAAATGTTTAATTAAATCTTCAACTCCATCTAATAAGTATAAATCTTCTTTGGAGTCAAATGCATCATTAAAAATGCTTCTTTTTTGCTGAACTAAAGTTTCAATATCTTCAGAAAGAGAAAATTCACTTTTTATACGTTCGTATACATTTTTAGTAGAATTTCCCGTATAAGTAGAATACTCAGAATCAGAAATTTGAATTCCTAATTCTTTAAAATGTTGCATGAATGCGTAGTAATGAACTGGTTCGGTATCAACAATTACACCGTCCATATCAAAAATGACAGTTTTTAACATAAAATCTTCTTTTACTCTTATTTTTTATATCAAGAGTAAGTAAAAGTAAAATTTATTTTTGTACTAAGCGTACTTGATTTATACAGTAACTAATGAGTTTTGCTCTCCAGAAAATGCGTTATGTACAAATCCATCAGGATTTTCATCATTTACATAAACTCCATCTACTATATATTTAAACTCATATTGAGATTCGTTTGATAAATCTACTGTAGCTTTAAATACACCACCTTTTAATTTTTTCATAGGAGTAGCTTGAGAATCCCAATTGTTGAAATCTCCAACTAAACTTACCTCATTACTTCCAGGTGATTCAATTTTAAAAGATACTTTAGTAATCGGTTTTGACTTTAATGCTTTTTTCTCTAGTGCCATAAGTATACGATTTTTTTACTTCTGCAAATTTACAAATATTTTTTGTAACACTATATGTATGTGTAAAAATAACATTAACTTAACATATGTTATGGAGTAAATTCTACTGATAAGCTGATGTTTTTTAAATTTTCCTCTCCTCAATCCTCTCCAAAGGAGAGGAGGTTTGCACTTCGCTCAATATGACAAAGCATTTACAAAGTCGAAGTTTCTTATCTTTTATCTAACTACTTTTTTCTTTGCTCTTAAATCTCTCTACTCTTTTATCAACTTTTCTATCGCGATTCCTTTTTCGGTTGTGATTTTTAAGATGTAATTTCCTTTTGCTAGTTCAGAAACGTTAAGTTCTGTTCCGTTTACAATTGAGGTTTGAAGTAATTGTCCGCTTAGGTTAAAAATTTGAACGCTTTGCACTTCTTCGTTAAACGTAACTTTTTCACTTGCAGGATTTGGGAAGAAACTAACGTCATTCTGAGCTTGTCGAAGAATCTCTTCTGAACTTAATGTTTCTATTTTCGTATCATATGGGTCAGTAGGTACAGGAGGATTAAAATCAAAATAAATATCAGCTTTGTTAGTAAATATATCGCCAACATTTAAAGTTGGTAGTGTTCTAATTTTAAATGCAACATAACCATGTTTTTCTGGTTCTGTGAATGGAAGATTTATTCCTTCAAAGATGAACTCAACTTTGTTTCCGTCAATTCTAAGTTCGTAATCATGTGAAGAATCTGTTGGAATTAACGTACTAACATCAAACATAGAAGTATCAATCATATCTTTTACTACAATGTTGATTGCTTCTGCCGAGCCTGTATTTTCAAAACGAATCAGATAATCTACGTATTTTCCTACTAAATCAGCAGTGATAGACGTTCCTTGCAGACAGGTTTTATCATTAGGGTCGAAAGAATTTACAACGGTTTGTTTGAGTTCAAATGTATTGTCTTCTAGAGTTTCATCATTGGTAGTTGGGTTTATTATTGCTGTGTAAGACAATACCTCTCCACCAATGAGAGCAGGTTCTTCTGTAGGTGTATTAAGATTTAGTGTAACTAAAATCTCTCTACTTTCAAATGGTTTTAAATCGATATAATCAAAAGTAAGCTTTCCATTTTCTTGAAAAGGAATTTCGGAAGATGATACAAAATCAGATAAGTCATCATTAAAGTAGAATTCTAGGTTTCCATTTAAGGTAGTTGTTCCTTTGTTTTTGTATACCAATTTGTAATCTGCATCAAAACCAGGTCTTGCACCACGGATAGGAATTATTTTTACCTCTACATCATTTTTATTTGCAATAGGAGTAATACAAAAATCTACGGTTTCTGTATTTCCTAAATCGGTAAAGGTTAATTCTTGTGAAGATGGAGAAATAGTGTAATATGGATGCTCAAAGATTGGAGTTAGAGTGTAAGTGCCAATTCCTCCGTAGGTTTCGTAATTTCCATTAGCATCAGAAAATAAATATCCTGTATCTGTTCCGTCTTCTTTTTTAAGTTTTATGGAATGTCCTTGTTCTGCTTCACAGTTAATCGCTATTTTTCCTGTGATGGTGTTTTTTTCTCCTGCAGGTTCAAATGAGCAGTAGGTGTTTACTTCTGCATTGATATTATTTTCTTGGCAATATTGTGTAATTTGTTCTAATTCTTCTTCATCTACACAGATGTATTTGAGGTTAGGGTTTTCTAAAATATTTATGTTGTACTCAATTCTTGAGCCATTTTTTAGTATTATACTTTTTAAATTATTACCATAAATATCTAAATTTTTTAAATTAGTTAGAGAAGATAAATCTAATTTGTATACGTATTTGTAGTTATGAAATCTAAAAGTTTCTAATTTTTTCAAGTTATTGATTGATAAATTTTTAAGTGATAAGTTATCTAAACTATCATTAATCCCTCCTGAACCTGATGAATAATTCATATTTAATTCAATTAAATTTATCAATGGAGATAAATTTATATTTTCAATAATAAAGTCATGGAAGTAAAACGTTTCTAGTTTTTTAAGAGGAGATAAGTCTAATTCAGTAATTAAACTATTGGTACCATAGGTTAAACTGATTAAATTGGTTAGAGAAGAAAAGTCTATAGTTTTAATTAGCTCATTATTACTAATTTCTAAAGTAGTAAGGTTTGGAATATGATTAAAATTTAGATTACTTACTTTGTTATTTCCAGTAAATTTAAATTCTTGTAGTTGTGTTAAATAGGATAAATCAACATCAGTAATATTTTTGTTATGAGAAAGTTCTAATTTAAGTAGGTTTTGTAATGAAGACAAATCGATTAAAGAAATCAAAGAAAAGCTTAAGTTAAGTTGACGTAAATGATTTAATTCTGCCAAATTTAATTCTAATAATTTATCTTCAGTAATTGTTAAAGACTCTAAATTCTGCAAACCTTTAACGCTTAACCCTACTAATTCGTTTTTAATTAAATTTATTTCTTTTATATTAGGTAGATTAGATAAATCTAGCGAAGCTAAGTGGTTATCATAACATTTTAAGTACTTTAAATTTGTTAAATTATTAATGTTTAACATTTCTAAGTTGACACCGTATTCATATGTTAGCTTTTCTAAATTTACATTACTTGATAAATCAACACTTACGGCAAGATTATCTGAGCAAAATAATTCATTTATATTTATGAAGTATTGTATTCCTTCTAAACTAGAAAAACCAGCTAAATGAAGATAACCTATTTTTTCAGCTTCACTTACTTGTATTTCTCCATCATTATTTATGTCAATTTTTGTCCAATTTCCCTCTAAATCTTTAGCGATATAATTAGTAGAGGAAGCATTTAAAAGTAAACTTTTAAAGTTATAATCGGTAAACTGAATTATACCTTCAATGCACGTAGTACAGTTAATTGATATTTCTTTGGTTTGGACATTGAAAGAAATATCATAGGTTCCATTATTTAGAATTTTAAAATTACTTCCGGATTCATCTAATTGTCCCGAATAGTTATAATCTATACCATATTTATCTGCTCTGTAACTTACATCCCAGTTGTCATTTTTTGGAGTTACAAATTCATCTCCGCTTACTAAATCTAAAGTAATATTGTAATTTATATCATCCTGAGTCTCAAAGTAAGCGAAATTTTTATTCCAACCACTTTCGTAGTTTTTAACCACACCAATTAGGCCATAATTTATACAATCATTGCAGTTAATTGATATTTCTTTGGTTTGGACATTGAAAGAAATATCATAAGTTCCATTATTTAGAATTTTAAAATTACTTCCGAATTCATCTAATTGTCCCGAATAGTTATAATCTATACCATATTTATCTGCTCTGTAACTTACCTCCCAGTTGTCATTTTTCCTTATTACAAATTCATCTCCGCTCACTAAATCTAAAGTAATATTGTAATTTATATCATCCTGAGTCTCAAAGTAAGCGAAATTTTTATTCCAACCACTTTCGTAGTTTTTAACCACACCAATTAGGCCATAATTTATACAATCATTGCAGTTAATTGATATTTCTTTGGTTTGTATATTGAATGAAATATCATAAGTTCCATTATTTAGAATTTTAAAATTACTTCCGAATTCATCTAATTGTCCCGAATAGTTATAATCTATACCATATTTATCTGCTCCGTATCTTACATCCCAGTTGTCATTTTTCCTTATTACAAATTCATCTCCGCTTACTAAATCTAAAGTAATATTGTAATTTATATCATCCTGAGTCTCAAAGTAAGCGAAATTTTTATTCCAACCACTTTCGTAGTTTTCAACCACACCAATTAGGCCATAATTATCAAGTAAAAATGGATTGACGCAGTTTGTGCTTACTTGGGCATCGATATTATCATTGAGTAAATAACCTTGAATAATACTCATTTCATCTTCATCTACACAGACATATTTTAATCCAGAACCGAAGAAAATAGAGTCTAATCCCCCGGAGCCTATAGGTTCTTTGTAAGATAAAATACTTCCATTTTTTAAATTCAGATATTTTAAATTTGTTGTTAAATTACAACTTAAAAATAACAACATACTATTATTAGATAAATCAAGTTCTGTTAAATTTGTTGAGCTACAGTTTAATTCAATTAAATTATTTATTTCCTGTAAATCTAAGTTAGTTAACTCATTTTCACTACAATCTAAAACTTCTAAGCTTTCTTTAAAAATGTTTATTCCTTCTAAAGAAGTAATATTGGATGATGAAATATTCAACTCACTAATATTCTCAGCTTCAATTACTTGTATTTCTCCATCATTATTTATGTCAATTTTTGTGTAATTACCAGCTAAATCTTTTGCAATATCATTCGTTGTATCTGCTTCTAAAAGTTTAGCTTTAAAATTCGCATCAGGAATATTCACAATCTGTGAAAAAACAAAAGAAGTAAACAAAAACGTAATAGAAAGTAGCAGATTTCTCATGAGAATTAATTTTGGTGCAAAGATAGTGTTTTAAATTATGAATTTACAATTGCATATAATGTTTACTTATAAGCTAAAGTAAAGATGTTTTCGAGATAAATTATTTTCATAGTATCTTTGCAGTATATAATTTCAGTTAATGTTTTTACTCTCAATTTTAAGTATGTCAAAAATCACATTTTTTATAGTTCTACTCATCTTTATACTTATAGATTTATACGCGTTTCAGAGTTTTAGAGTGCTTTTTTCTTCCAAAATTATTAGGTATGTTTATTGGTTTATTTCTATTGTATTTTATATAATTTTCCTGCATTTTTCATTTACTTTTTCTCCTACCAATATCAAAACATTTTATTTTCAGTTTGTAATAGGATTTTTTGCTCTTCTTTATGTTCCTAAACTAGTCATTAGTATCCCATTGCTTTTAGAAGATATATATAGATTTTTTCATTTTACTTTTTCTAAGGTTTTCTCCTCTAATTCGGTTAGTTTAGAGCGGAAAAAAGTGGTTTCTATGCTTGCTTTGGGAATCGCTAGTATTCCTTTCCTAGGTATTTTATATGGAATTACAAAAGGGAAATATAATTTTAAACTTATTACTCAAAAATTAAAATTCAAAGATTTACCTAGTAATTTTAATGGATTTAGAATTTTACAACTTTCCGATTTTCATGTAGGAAGTTTTGATAACATAGATAAAGTAGAAAAAGCGATTGATTTCATTAATTCTCAAAAAGCAGATTTAGTAGTTTTTACAGGAGATTTTGTAAACTTAATTGCAGAAGAAATGCTTCCTCACATTGATTTATTTTCCAAAATAAACTCACCTAATGGTGTTTTTTCCATTCTTGGAAATCATGACTATGGAACGTATGCGTACGGAAACGACCAAGAAAAACTCCAAAAAAATAGAGAACTTCTTTTAGAAATAAATAAAAAATTAAGCTACGATTTATTATTAAACGAAAATAGAAAAATCACTAAAGGAAATCAGCATATCAATATAATTGGTGTTGAGAACTGGGGAAAAGCACCTTTTCCACAGGTAGGAGATTTAGCAAAAGCTTCCGAAGGAATTTCTAACGAAGAATTTAATGTTTTACTTTCACATGACCCTACGCACTTTGACGAAAAAGTTAAAAACTTCCACAAAAGAATCCAGCTTACACTTTCAGGACATACACACGGTATGCAATTCGGAATAGAGATTCCAGGATTTATTAAGTTTTCTCCGTCTCAGTTTATTTATAAAAAATGGGCAGGATTATACAAAGAAAAAGACAAGTATTTGTATGTTAATCGTGGTTTTGGATACAATGCATTCCCAGGACGTGTGGGAATTTGGCCAGAGATTACCGTTATAGAACTGCAATCGGAATCCCAAGCATAAACGTGTAAGCACAATTCTTTTTTGTATTTTTACCTAAATTCTCAGTTATATGAAACTTCCTTTAGCAGAGCGAATGCGTCCAAAAGAATTAAGCGATTATTTAAATCAAGAGCATTTGATTGGAGAAAATGGAATTATTCAAAAAATGATTGAAAACGATGTGCTTGCTTCTATGATTTTTTGGGGAAGTCCAGGAATAGGGAAAACATCTTTAGCAGAACTAATTGCATTAAAAAGTAAACGAGAATTTTACCAGTTGAGTGCTATTAATTCGGGAGTTAAAGAAGTACGAGAAATTATAGAAAAAGCAAAAAATACAACCCTTTTTTCTAATACCTCTCCCATTGTTTTTATTGATGAAATTCATCGTTTTAGTAAATCTCAGCAGGATAGTTTACTTCAAGCGGTAGAAAAAGGATATATTGTTTTAATTGGAGCAACTACCGAGAATCCTAGTTTTGAAGTTATTTCCGCACTACTTTCTCGATGTCAGGTATATGTTTTAAATCCTTTTAGTAAAGAAAGTTTAGAACAACTGCTAAAAAACGCAATTCAAAAAGATGAAGTTTTACAAACAAAAAATATAAATCTTAAAGAAAGTGATGCTCTTTTGTATTTTTCTGGTGGAGATGCACGAAAACTACTCAATAATCTTGAAATAGTAATAGAAACAATTAATCAAGATGAAATAGTAATTACGAATAAAATAACCGAAAAAATTTTACATAATTCTTTTGCTAAATACGACAAGAAAGGAGAAAATCATTATGATGTGATTTCTGCATTTATAAAGTCAGTACGTGGTTCTTCTGCTGATGCTTCTGTGTATTATCTTGCTCAAATGTTAGATGCAGGCGAGGATATTAAATTTATAGCAAGACGTCTTATTATTCTTGCATCTGAAGATATAGGTTTGGCAAATCCTACCGCTTTGGTAATCGCAAATAATTGCTTTCAAGCAGTACAAACCATTGGAATGCCAGAAGCGAGAATAGTTCTAAGTCAATGCACAATTTATCTTGCAACTTCTCCTAAAAGCAATTCGGCATATATTGCAATAGATAAAGCGTTGCAATACGTTCGGCAAAATCCAAATTTAGAAGTTCCATTGCATTTACGAAATGCTCCTACAAAGCTGATGAAACAACTCAACTATGGAAAGGATTATAAATATGCACACAACTATCAAGGAAACTTTGTGAAACAAAATTACCTTCCCGAAAAAGTGAAAGATGAGGTTTTTTATATTCCTTCTGACAATGCAAAAGAAAAATCAATTCAAGAATATTTAAATAAAATTCAAAATCAATAAGTATGAAACTTTTCTACGGAGAAATAAACGATAAAATAGCAATCCTTTCTGCGGAAGAGTCTAAGCATGCTATAAAAGTACTAAGACTTTCTTTGGGAGACGAAATACAAGTTACCAACGGATTGGGAGAAATGATTGTAGGAAAAATAATACAAATAGGGAAACAAGTAGATGTTTCCATAGAAAAACAGTTAGCAGAAAATTATATTCCTAAACAAAAGTTACATATTGCCATTGCTCCAACTAAAAATATCAATCGTTTTGAATTTTTCTTGGAAAAAGCGACTGAACTTGGAGTATCGGAAATTACGCCTATTCTTACTTCCAATTCTGAACGAAAAATAATTAATCAAGAAAAACTAGAAAAGCAAATTATATCTGCATCAAAGCAATCACTTAGAAGTACTTTCCCTAAATTAAATCCACTTACAAAACTTTCTGATTTTGTGCTTAAAAATAAAAATTCTAAAATTCATGTAGCTCATTGTAATTCAGAATTTAACCGAAAAGAGTTGCATGAAGTTGATGACGAAAATCCAATAATTCTAATAGGCCCTGAAGGAGACTTTTCTATACAAGAAATTCAAAAAATGATAGATGAAAATCTAATAGGAGTTTCACTTGGTAAACAACGACTTAGGACGGAAACCGCAGGGATTTTTGTTGCAAGTTATTTTTATGGAAAATCAATATGATTTTTTTTAAGGTGCTTTTTTAATAAGTGATTTACGACTTCATTGATTAATGAAAAAAAGTATTGTTATAATTAAATAATTCTTTTAACTTTATAAAAAAAAGTTATGACTCTGATTCAATTACAATATGTCCTTTCGGTAGCAGAATACAAGAATTTCACTGTTGCTGCAGAAAAATCGTATGTAACTCAACCGACGTTGAGTATGCAAATTCAGAAATTAGAAAGAGAACTAGATTCAGAAATTTTTGATAGAACAACACATCCTATTACTATAACACCTATAGGATTAAAGGTAATAGAGCAGGCAAAAGTAATTTTAGCAGAAGCTAAAAAAATGGGACAGATGGTAATGGAAGAAAAAGAAAGTTTAGAAGGAACTTTAACGATAGGAATAATACCTACTATATTTTCATCTTTAGTGCCTTTATTTTACAAGACAATAAAGAAAAACTTCCCGAAAACAAGACTCATAATTAAAGAAATGAAAACGGAAGACATCATAGAGTCTTTTAATGAAAGAGAATTGGATTTTGCTATTGCAGCAACTCCATTAGATGAACCTCAAATTATAGAAAAGCCAATATATTACGAGCCGTTGGTGGCATATATTCCGGAAAATCATAAACTACACAAAGAAAAATACATAAATATTTCTCAGATAGCAGAAAATGAATTATTACTGTTAGGCGAAGGACATTGTTTTAGAAATAATGTGCTTACAATTTGTGGTAGTAATCAAGTAAATAGAGGAGATTTACAGAGTGGAGATTTTTCTACTTTGGTAAAGTTGAGTAATGAAGGATTTGGTATCACAATCTTACCATTGCTTTATGTAGAAAATTTATCAGAATCAGAAAAAAAATGCATTAGGTATTTCAAAGAAAATAATAATCCTACTAGGGAAATTAGTTTATTGCATCATGATACCCAAGTAAGACTTCATTTTAGAGATGAATTTTATAAGTTAATTCAAGGAATTATAAGAGGAATGTTATTTTTAGAAAGCAATAATGTTACTTCGCCTAAACTTAAATTAAGCTAAATATTTATTTTTGCCGTTGTTTTTTTATGGATTATAATGTAGATATAGAACAAGAGAATAGAGAGATAAAAGCAAAGTATAAGCAAATGCTAAAAAGTTGCTATCGTTTGTTGTCATCTGACGATTTAAAAATGATACGCAAGGCTTTTGAGATAGCTAAAGACGGACACAAAGATCAGAGAAGAAACACAGGAGAACCATATATTTATCATCCAATAGCGGTTGCTCGAATTGTCTGTGAAGAAATCGGTTTAGATGCAAGAAGTATTGCAGCAGCTCTTTTACACGACGTAGTAGAAGATACTCACTATACTATAGAAGATATTGAGCGTTTGTTTGATGCTAAAATGGCAAAAATAGTTTCAGGACTTACCAAAATATCCGTGATAAACAATCAGGATATTAGTATTCAGAGTGAGAATTTTAGAAAACTACTATTGACTCTTTCGGAAGATATTCGTGTAATTCTTATAAAAATTGCAGATCGTCTTCACAATATGAGGACATTAGATGGAATGAAGCCAGAAAAGCAAAAGAAAATTGCTTCTGAAACCATGTACATATACGCTCCATTAGCTCATAGAATGGGACTTTATTCCATAAAATCAGAATTGGAAGATTTAAGTTTAAAATACAATGATTCTAGTGCGTACCATAAAGTAGAGAAAAAATTAGAAGAATCTCGACAGGAACGAGAGTCGTATATAAAAAAGTTTTCTGAGTTAGTAACGGAAAGATTAGACGAAGAAAATATAGAATATACCATAAAAGGTCGTCCTAAATCCATTAGTTCGATACTAAAGAAAATTAAAACCCAAAAAATTCCATTCGAAGAAATATACGATAAGTTTGCGATACGAATTATATACAAATCAGAACCAAAAAATGAAAAGTTTATCGCTTGGAAAATATATTCCATAATTACCGATCAGTTTAAACCGAATCCAAGCCGAATGAGAGATTGGATTTCTCAACCAAGGTCGACAGGATACGAAAGTCTGCACATTACAGTGATAGGACCTGAAGGAAAATGGGTAGAAGTACAAATTCGTTCGGAAAGAATGGACGAAGTAGCTGAAAAAGGAATTGCAGCTCATTATAAATATAAGGAAGGTTATGCAGATTCGGATAATCAAATAGAACACTGGATACAACAAATTCGTGAATTACTTGAAAATCAAAATGAACAATCCACCAAAGAGTTGTTAGATGATTTTCAACTTAATTTATACTCTTCGGAGATTTTTATATTCACACCAAAAGGGGATTTAAAAGTACTTCCTTTTAATGCCACGGCACTTGACTTTGCATACTCAGTTCATACCAATGTAGGAGATACTTGCCTTGGTGCAAAAGTAAATGGAAAATTGGTTCCGCTTAGTTATCAGCTTCAGAGCGGAGATAGAGTAGAGGTAATTACTTCAGAAAATCAGAAACCAAATCCTGATTGGCTGAATTATGTGATTACATCGAGAGCAAAGTCAAAAATCAAACAAGCATTAAATGCTGAAACAAAAAAATTAGCAGATGAAGGTAAGGAAATACTAATTCGAAAATTACGACACTTAAAGATTACTTTTAATCAGGCAGAACTAAATCGAATGATGAGTTTTTTTAAACTCAAAACAAGTCAGGATTTATTTTATAATGTCAAGAGTGGAAAAATAGACAGCAAAGAACTTAAAAGATATGCCGAGAGTAAAGGTATGCTGGCTTCTTTATTTAGAAGAATTAGAAGAAAATCGACAACAGAAAAAAAAGAAGAACAAGAAAGCAGTACTAAAAATTTAGATTTAATTGTATTTGGGTTAGAAGAACAGAAGTTGGAATATTCATTTGCAGAATGTTGCTCGCCAATACCTGGAGATAAAGTTTTTGGTTTTGTATCCATCAATCAAGGAATAAAAGTACACACCAATTCATGTCCGAATGCCGTAGAATTAAGGGCAAAATACAATTATAGAATACTCAAAGCAAAGTGGGTTGATAGTACTTCGCTAGACTCTAAGGCAATACTATCTATAGTAGGAATAGACAAAATGGGAATTATTAATATCATTACACAAACATTCACTAAGTTAGGTGTTAATATTCTTAGTGTAAATTCTGTTTCTGATGATGGTATTTTTGAAGGAAAGTGGGTTTTTAATATTAAAAATAGAACACAACTCAAAAAATTAATAGAATTACTTAGAGGTATCGAAGGAATTAGTAAAGTTTCACGAATTAAGTAAACATTACTTGATTATATCTAAATTTTGCCAATAAAAAAGAGAGAATTACACTGAATAATTCTCTCTTTTTATGAAATCAGTTACAATCTTATTCAGCAGTTAAAACTACATTATCAACTTCCCATGTAGCAGAAGCAGAACTTGTAGAAGTATATTTGAATGCGATGTATAAATTGTTTCCTATAGCAGAAGAAACATCTAAATTACCTGAGTTTATGAATGTAAAATTACCTGTACTCAGTGTTGGATTTAAAGTTGTCCAAGTTGCGGTACTTGGATTTCCATTATAATCGGTAGAGTAAAAAGCTTCTAAATCGTTTCCATTGTAATTTTTAGCAGTATCAAAACTTATAGTTGCAGAGGTTAAACTATTAGGAAGTGCTATTGCATTAGAAATTAACCAATCTTCATTTTCGTTGTTTCCACCTGAATATCCGCTCATTTTTGCAAAATTTTCTCCTCTATAAGAAGAAATTTCCCAAGCTTGAGAACCAGTTACGCTTACAGTTGTCCAATTGTTTAGAGTGTCAAAAGTTTCATTGAATCCTAAGAATAATCTTTCATTTTCCATAGATACATCGCCTGTGTCAATTATATAAAGTTGATAATCATCGTTGTATCTACTCAAAATAGCTGTAATTTGTCCACTTCCTTCGGGTAATAATTCATCTGCAAAGTCAGCATATCCAGAGTTGCGAACAATAACTTCCCCACTTGCATCAACTAAGATTCTATTTTCTGTTTGAGGATTAGAACCTCCTGTAGCATAGGTGTTTCCTATTTCGGAATCAGCAAATTGTACATTTTTGATAACAATAAGTTTATTTACATATTTATCTTGTTTTGCATCTGCTATGTTTCCTACTTCAAGAGGAGTAACTTGTTGTATATCGTCACAAGTTTTATAGATATTGCTTTCAAATACTAAATCAGAAATTCTATTTAGTTCTGCATCTCCTGCTAATTGTAGCGATTCATTTCTTTTTCCTACGAATAATCCTTTTGCATTGATTCTAATTTTACTTCCTTGAGGATAAAGATTACTTAGGTTTGAAGCGTCAATACTAATTACTATTGCATTTTCAGGATTTTCAAGTTGATCTTGAATGTATAATTGTTTGAATATATTTCCAGATAAATCAGAAGAAGAAACATACGCATCAAAAACAAAATCTTCAGTAATTTCTACAGCATCTCCGTTGGTTAGATTTACTAAATCTCCTAATGTTTTGTTTACAGCATAAAAGTTTTCATCTGTATTGCAACCCGTAAGTGGTGGAGTAGAAAAGTCATCGTCTTGTACACAAGAGTTTATACCAACTGCAACAATACACAGCAGTATAAAAAGCGTTAAATAGTTTGTTTTATTATTCATAATTATGTTATAATTTTTTAATTTTTAGAATCGTAAGTATACATTAAAGAAGTAAGAAGTTCCCATTCCATACCAAAGTTTTGATCCGAAAACTCTATTTTTCCCTCTTTCTACATCGGTTAGTAATTCATTAAAATCTGAGAATCTTCCTTGCTCATATCCGCCTGTTATGTAGTTTTTATTATTCAGAATATTGTTTACACTTACTATAAAACCAAGTCTGTAATCTCCAAACTTAAATGATTTTCCAGCGGTAGCATTAAGCATAAATTGGTCGTCAAATTTTTGCTGTTGTAATACATAACGAACTGTTTCTTCATTCATTCCAGCATAAGGAGTGTCTGTTAAGTTATTGGTTCTTGGTATAGCGGAAAAATCTAGATAATTATCTGCTAAATAATTTCCAGAAATTCCTGCCCACCAATATTTAGGAGAGTTGTACTTTAATGCTAATGAATATGCTTTTTGTGGAGTTCCTGTTACTTTATAATTTTTGATGTATGTATTGTCAAATTTTACAACATTACTTATATCATTAGCAACAAGATAAAGCTCAGGATTATTATCATACGTAAACTGTCCAATACTAGCAACAGCAGTAGCTTCAAATGCAGAAGTGATTTTATAATTAACAGCAAGTTCTGCACCTATATGTTTTTTGTTAATTCCTGAGAGTGCTTCCGTTATAAAGTAATTCGCGTCATTTCCATCGATTCCAATGCCTTGCACATAATATCTTGAAATTTCAGTAGCGTCATTTATAGTTGTATAGTATGCAGTAGCTCTAGCTCTTACCTTAGGACTTCTTAATACGTAACTCAAATCAGAGGAAAATATCTTTTGGCTTTTTAGATTAGGAGTTATCATATTGTTATTCCTAGCATTTAGAAATATCTCGTTTAATGTAGGTGCAAGAGTGAAATATCCTGCATTTAATTTAATGAAGTTTCTTCCGTCAACTTTATAAGTAGTACTTGTTTTGATTCCATAGTTGAAAGAATCGTAATTCTCACTTTTCCCTTTTGAGTTATCTAAAAACAAGTAATGTCTAAACTGACCATCTCTTACGGAATTGGTATAGGAACCAAAAGTAGATAGGATTACATTAAATTGATTTATATCTTTTTCAGCAGAGAAATTAGCATAAAATTGATCTCTATTGAGTATATAATGGTATTGCGTTTTATCTCCTTCGTGTACTTTTTGGTTAGGATTATCTACATCGTATTCTCCACTACCTACATTTGCATAGTTATCTATATTTAGAGCAAAATCAGCACCAAGTAAGTCTTTTATTTCCCTAAAATTATCAGATTTTAAGTTTTGATAATTTACGTTTGCATTGATTTTTACATCGTTTAGCTTGGTAGTAAAATGTGTAGCAAAGTTAAAAGTATCATCTTCGTTTACGTCTTCTACTAGTTTGTATGCAGCACCTAAATCAGAACTAATTCTATTTCTATTTTGATTGTACAAACTATTCCAATCTATCTGATAGTAATCTGAATCATTTGTAAAAGCGTCTAATTTTCTATTTAATTCTACTAAATTCACGTCGTACAGATATACCGAAGATGGTAAATTTTTATAGTATGTAGGAGAAGGGTTATTTGCTTTATACCAATCAAGTCTACTTCTTGCGTCGCGTCCTGTTTGGTACGAAGCAGTTGTTTTCAGTTTTGAATTATCATTAATATTCCAAAAATGAGTTAACTGGAAAATAGGTTCAAATGTTTTACGAACTCTTTCATTTCGTTTTTCTCCATCTTGCCAACCCCAGTATGCATTGTATTGTTTTCCTTTCAAATCCCAAACTTCTTGTGTATTAGGTGAGTTTCCTGCACTTTTTCCGGGAGTTCCAAATGCAGTTAGATTTAATGAATGTTTATCGTTTATTTTCTTTTCTATAGAAGCGAAGTAAGCATACCTATCTTGGAATGTTCCTTCAAAATAACCTTCTTCTGCCCAACGTCTAGAACCAGAAATTACATACGCCCAACCGTTTTTGTTCATACCTGATGCATAGGTTGCCATAATTCTATTTCTATAGGAACGATTTGTTAATGAGTAAGAAATAGAGGTTCCTTTACTATAGTCAGAAGCACGAGTGCTATAATAGGTAACTCCTGCTAAGTTTCCAAAAGTGTTGACAGAAGTATTATTGTTTTGAGCAATTTCGGTAGGATATCGTACCACGTCGTTTAATCCTCCCCAGTTAGAGAATTCAACACGTCCGTTATCTTGCTTTGCCATTTGAACTCCATTAAACTGAACGTCGTTGTATCTATTATCAAATCCTCTAGGGCGAAACCAGTATGTTCCCCACTCAAAAGCAGCAGTTCTAGAAAACTCATCTCTCGATGCTTGTAAAAGACCTACTCCTGTTTGAATTCCATCATTTTCATCGTCATTTAATTCAGATGCGGTAAGTGTAATAATACCTACTTCAGAATCTTCGGGTTCATAAATTAAAGTTATTTTTTCGATTTCTATTTTTTTCTCTCCAGATACGGTTACTTCTTTTTCAAGTTGTTGATAATAAGTAGCATTAAAGACAATGGTATATTTCCCATTTTCTATATTGCTGAATTGAAAATATCCTACTTGGTCGGTTTCGGTAACTTTTCCTGATGGTAATAATTTTACTTCTACACCTTTAAGCGGTTTACCTTCATTACCGTTTATGTACCCAAAGATTTTAGATTGAGAATAAGCAAAGGTATTAATAAGGAGAATACCTAAAATTCCGAAAATGTAGCGTGTCATCGTTTTTTATACTTTAACGGCAAAGTTAGTTTATACAAGATTAATTGTATGTTAAATAATTATACACGCATAGTTAATTTATTCAGTGAAAAGTTCGTATGATTCTAATTTTGTGATACTTCCATTTTCGCATTTGTATGCAGTAGCAGGGAAATTCTGGATAATGTTATAGTCGTGAGTAACCATAAGTATACCGCAGTTTTTTTCTTTAGATATCTTTTTTAATAATCGTAGGATTTCCCTTGAAGTTTCTGGGTCTAAATTACCTGTAGGTTCATCTGCCAAAATTAGCTCAGGATGATTAAGTAAGGCACGTGCAATAGCTATTCTTTGTTGCTCTCCACCTGATATTTCATGAGGCATTTTATGTTTTTTGGTTGCCATTCCTACACTATCTAAAACTTCATCTATTCGTTCAGAAATAGCATATTTGTCTTTCCATCCTGTAGCTTTCAGAACAAAAAGTAGATTTCCCTCAATAGTTCTATCTGTGAGTAATTGAAAATCTTGGAATACAATTCCTAATTTAACTCTCAGTAAAGGGATTTTGCTTGTTTTTAATTGTCTTAAATTCATTCCAACAACTTCTCCTTCTCCTTCTTGTAAAGGTAAATCTCCATAAAGAACTTTCATTAAACTACTTTTTCCACTTCCTGTTTTACCAATAATGTAGGCAAAATCACCTGTAGAAAAGTCCATATTTACTTTGCTGAGAACTAGGAAACTTTTTTGATAAATAGAAGCATCTTTTAGCTTTATGATAGAATGTTTAGACATTTTATTTTTTTTTCAAACGTACAAGAAAATTAGCTTTTATGCAAGAATAATATGCAACAAAAAAAGCTTGAAATTAAAAAAATCAAGCTTATTGTTATCTAGTAAAATAGATTCTTTATTTTATCTTTTAGCTCTAGATGAACTAACAGTAAGTCTTTTTCTTCCTTTAGCTCTTCTAGCAGCCAAAACTCTTCTTCCGTTAGGAGTAGACATTCTTTCTCTAAATCCGTGTTTATTTCTTTTCTTTCTTTCTGAAGGTTGAAATGTTCTTTTCATTATTTATTTCTTTAGTACTATCAAATGAGATTTTGAACTCGCAAAGATAGTTAATTTTATATAAAAAGTTATAGATTAATCTAATAATCAATTAAAAAATTTAAAAAAAGACCTTAAAAACTAAGGTCTTTTTTGCTCCCCCTGCTGGGCTCGAACCAGCGACCCTTTGATTAACAGTCAAATGCTCTAACCAACTGAGCTAAGGAGGAATTTTGTGTGTGCAAATGTACGTCTTTTTTTTAATCTACCAAATAAAAGTGTAAAAATATTTCACTTTTTTAATACAAAAAAACCGCTTTATAGTTAAAGCGGTTCATATTGAGTGATTTATGTTTAATTTACTAGTTAAGGGAAGGCAACTCCTGTATAGTTATTTGGATTGACTAAAGGCAAGGTTGAATCGTACTTACCATTAATTGCTTTAATGAACTCATTAGCAATTATTGCATATCCTCGCCCGTTTGGATGAACTCCATCTAAAGAAAAAGCTCCACCAGTCACAAAAGTAGAGGTGTAATTCACTCCATTAAAGGTAATTCCCGAATTGGAATTAAGTTCTTGCATTTTTGCATTTGCATCTACAAAAGCAAGGTTATACTTATTAGCTAAATTTTTAATTGTTGTATTATAGGAATTGGTCGCTGTAAGTATTGCATCAATCTCAGAAGGAATAAGGACATGAGAATCCTCTAGTGGATAAGTGATTCCATATAGAAGAGTAGCGGTTGCTGAAGGACATGAATTTACACTTGCAGGGTCTTTTCCTATGATGCTTGAAGTGGTAAGTAAGATTAAATCATTAGAGGTGGCACTTCTAGCTTGACCGTATATTGCTCCGTATTGAGTTGCTAGCGTTGAGCCAATTACTGGAGTTAAAGCACTAGCTATTGCATTAGATAAGTCATCTAAAGTTTCATCTTTTATTAAAAGAGGATTGGATTCTGTGGCACTAGGTAATACTATCCTATCTTCTTGTCCATAGGCTTTTAGAACCTGTAAAATAGGAGCAATGCTAGTAGATATTTGTGTTGCTTGTGCTTCAGATAATTGTATAGGGTTATAAGGAACGGTAGTAAAGAATGGAATGCTTGTAACATAAGGAAGATTCGCAACAACACCTTTTGCTCCATTTGTAGTTAATTGATCTAATAATACAGAATACGTGCTATCAAATCCATATCCAACTGCTCCTTCGCTTGGAGTGATTGATTTACTACCATCTCCACCTGTTCTTGCATAACCAAGCACATCATTTGCTCCTATCCATAATGAGAAAAAAGTAGGATTTTGAGCTATAGCATCTTGAATTACCGAAGTGCTTGTGCTTGATGCCATTCTAATAAAATAAGGATTAGCTGAAGGGGGATCACTTATTAATCCAGCTGGATTACCAAAACCAGGAGCGATAAGATGAGAAACCAAAGCTCCAGGTATTCCCATATTGTTGTAAGAACCACCAGCAGAAATATTATCTAATCCTGAAGTTGGATTGCTTGCTACAGGAGAGAGTGAAGTTGAGCTGGTACATGGATCGGTAACCACTTGCAATGTAAGTTTTCCATCAAATCCATCAAATCCTAAAAAACCACCTATATCATTAGGAATTAAAGGTTGTTTAAATTCTCCTCCGCCAGCAAGTTTCATTTGAGTGGCAAGCATATTTGGGTAGCTTTCCAGTTGTCCGCTTTTGTAAAGAGTTCCATCTCTGTATCCTGCAGTAAGAGAATTTCCTAATGAAACGTAATTAGAAAAATCTGCATTTCCAGAAGTTACATTTTGATTGTCTACATCGTCTTTAAACTCTTCATTGCAACTCCAAAATGCAAGTGATAAAAGTATAAATAGTGATTTTAAATATATTGTCTTCATGTTTGATTTTTTATTTGTTATACGAAACTCCTAATCCTATAAATACACCTCTTGATTTTACCTGTCCGTAGAAACCAGCATTGTCATTAGTTATATTGCGTTCTTCTCCTGTAATGAATCCTCCAGTTAAGTCTATGGAAAATTCTTTTTTTAGTTGGTATCCAAGTCCTGCTGTAAACGTATGATTGTTTGTGCTAGGAGTTTCAGGACTCCAATGCTCATCTTTAACAGGAGAAGTGTCGTAATAGTATCCAAGTCTTCCTGCAAGTTTATCAGTGATTAAATATTCTGTTCCAATTCTGTATATGAAAGAATTTTTAAAATCTTTTTTTGTTTTAGATAACGTATTGTCGTTTGAATCGTTTCCAATTTTTGCGTGTCCAAAATTAATGTCTAAGGATTTGTAAGATTCCCAACCTGCATAATTAATATCGGAAGACAATAACCATTTAGGCGAAACTCTATAAGAAACTCCAAGTGTTAGCTCAGAGCTAAGAGGTAATGTTGCGTCAAATGAGTCATTTTTAGTTTGAAAAGTTCCTGAGCCAGATGAATCTACTACACCATTAGGAAGATTGAAATTAGCATCACCATCTTTTACTTTCATTTTTACTTTTGAACGATACGCAATACTGACATCTAATTTGTCTGTAGGTCTTATGTAAACACCTGCATTAAAACCGTGTCCGTTGGCATTGCTATTTAATTCAAGTGTAGCAGGAGAGCCATCGCTAAAAGAGATGTTAGAAATTGAGCGATTTAAGTTAATACTTCCTGTAGCGTAAATATAACCTACACCTGCACTTATCCACTTGTTAAACTTATAAGCAACAGTTGGTTGTATGAAGAATGATTTAAGTTGAATGTCTTGAACTAAATCTTGTCCTTCCCAATCTTTTCCCCAATCAATAGAGTTTCCAAAAGGAGTTGTAACACTTAAACCTAAACACACATTGTCCTTTAACCCGTATGAAAATGCAGCATAAAAAGGTGTACCTAGTTTATTGTCGGTTTCAGCAGAATATAATGTTTTGCTGTTTTGGTACATTGATTTGGTACTTACTCCAAATATTCCAGCGGAAGCACTTATCTTCTCTGGAATAAAAGAAATACCTGCGGGATTGTAGAACATTACACTTGCATCTTTTACGTGTGCACTGGTATGTGCCATAGCTGCCTGACGAACGCCTTGCAGTGAAATCCGAAACCCACCTGCATAGACAAAACAGGTGCTAATCAACAGAATTGCTACTCCTAATCCTTTTTTCATGTTATATATTTTTTTGAGTTCCTAACAAATATAACGAAATATAACAAATACTCGACATTATTCATAGTTATTTGTTAAAATAATGTTAAGCTATTGTTATTTGTAATGTATGTATTGAACTTTTAACTTCGATTCGAAAATTTAATTAGTTCACTTATCTTAGATATAAAGTCTTTATTATTAATTAATTCTTCTACAGATAGATGCATTCTGTATTTCCAGTAGTGAGGGAATACAGCAGGAATATTAATTCTCTCGGAGTCTTTATTTTTAGTATACAGCTTGTAATCAATGGTAAACAAATCCTGTAATGGAAAAATAGCAAGCATTGCAGGAGATTCCATGTGTTGCTTTATAATTTTAAATCCAATATCAGGAGTTATTACATCAGGAGCATTTTCATGTTTTTGTAGTTGAGTTTTATAGTATTTATTTGTTAAGTCATAGTTTTCTTCCCACCATTGTCTTAGAGTGCTGGTGTCGTGAGTAGACGGAGTTACAACTGATAAATAAGGTGCTTCATAAGGATTAGAAAAATCAATATCTCCGCTTGGCATTCGTTGAACTTGAAGCGACAGTATAGATAATTCATTCATTGAAGCAGGTACACATTTAGGTACCAATCCTAAATCTTCTCCACAAGTTAGCATATCGGTAGTTTTCTTTAAGAAAGGTAATTTCTCCATTCCTTTTTCGTACCATAGACTTTCTTGTCTTTCAAAGAAATAATGAATGTATAAATTATACAAAGCTTGTTTTTGATTTCCATCTAGTGCGTGATACGAATCTGTATTGTATAAGAAAAATCTTGGATGATAAACCGTTTCATTTTCTTTTTGCTCTTCTAATAATATTACGTTTGCAAGCAAAGTATAGATGTTTTCTTTGTTCTTTTCTAACCAAGAATTGCTTTTGCTTAGTTTCTCAACCTTTCTTTGTGTATTGAACAATTCATTGAACTCTAAAACTCCATCTTTTTCAGTAAATAACATAGAAAATGCACGCTCGTAGTCATTTCCAAAGTATTTATGGATTAAATCATGAGTAATATATGGCTTAGTTAGTCGGTTTTTGTTGAAGTTGATTCCTCTTTCCCAAAGTTCTTCTGAACGAAAGGCGAGTGCAGGATAAAAATAACCAAGTATTCCTTGAACAGCGGAATTTGGCATTCTCCAAATTCTAAAAAATCCTAGTATATGATCGATTCTAAAAGCATCGAAATATTGCGACATTACATCAAATCTATTTCTCCACCATAAATATCCATCTTCCTTCATTCGTTCCCAGTTATAGGTAGGGAATTCCCAGTTCTGTCCAAGAACTGCAAAATCATCTGGTGGAGCTCCTGCTTGAAAATCCATTCCAAAATATTCTGGTTCTTTCCATGCTTCTACGGAATTTCGGTAAATTCCGATTGGTAAATCTCCTTTAAGGGAAATTCCTAAGGTGTGAATGTAATCGACGGATTCTTTTAACTGATTATGAAGTTCGAATTGAACAAAGCTATGCAAAATAACATCAAAGTAATGCTCGTGTTTTGAGTCAAAAAAGTTAAGTACTTCTTGTTTGTTGTATTCGTTTAAATACTTCCACTTTGAAAATTCAGGAGAATTAAATTTATCTCTTAATGTGCAGAAAACTGAGTAATCGTAAATCCAATCTTTATTTTCTTCTAAAAATGCTAAAAATTCTTTATTTTTTACGATAAAACGGAAATTTCTTGTTGAGATTTTTTTGATGAAATTCCATTTATTAGAAATCACTTTTTCATAGTCAACTTCGGGCAGAGAATTTAGCTCGTTTTGAATGATTTTGTATTCGTCGAGTTCAGTTTTAGAAAGTTTATACGTTAGATTTTCTATTGAAAGATAAAGTGGATGCAGAGCGTATACAGAAATAGCAGAGTATGGATAACTGTCTGTCCAAGTGTAATTTGCAGTAGTATCGTTAATCGGAAGAATCTGAATGATTTTAAAACCAATTTCCTGAGCAAGATTTCCAAACTTTTTTAAATCTAGAAACTCTCCGACGCCAAAGCTTTCATCTGTTTTAATGGAGAAAACAGGAATCGCAACTCCTGAACCTTTCCAAAGCAAGTTTTGTGGATACTTGAAGTATACATCATTGATAATAATTAATTTATTGGAACTGTTATTTGGGTAGGTAATTCTATTATTTCCAGTTTCGTAATCAATAATGGATTTATTTTTCTTGTCCACTACAACATATTTATACTGAATAATATGAGGAATTTCTTGTAAATCAAGCTGAATTTCCCAATTTCCAAATGAAGTTTCTTGCATTAGTAATTTTTCATCGAAATTCCATTTTCCTAGTAAAGAATGATTTCCAACAATTGCCAAGGCATGATTATCATCAAATAGTGGAGCAGAAATTTTAAAAATATGAGTTTTGGTATTTACTTTTTGTACATCTTGGAATATTACATTTCGTGAGTGCTGAAAAGGTTTTGTGTCAAATAAAAATTCAGGAAAATTACCTCTTGTAAAAGAATCGTAAAAATCAATTTTCTCGCAGTTTACATCATTTGGATTAAAAGTTCGTTTTTTCCATTCGTAGGTTTTAACTCCGTTTACATCTTCAAAAAAGTAGGTGTAGGTAATTTCATCATTAAGTTCGATTTCTAAAAACCAATTTCCATCGTTGACGTAACTTAAATAAATGGTTTCTTTACTCTTATTTTTAGTCTGTATTTCTATACCTATTTGCTCACCAAAGATTGTGTGGTAATTAATGTTAAAACGTAACTTCATATTTTTGTATTGTAAAGTAGTGCTTAATTTGAAAAACTACGTGCTAATATACATTCTAAAAGTATTATTAAAAAAAAATAATTTATATTTTAAACTAAAACCGTCAAGTTTTGTTAAATTTGCCAATTAAAATAAGAAGATTAGATGTTTAATTTTTCTGAGAAGAAAAAAAAAATAAATACAGAGGCATTTAAAACGGCAGTTGGATTGTTGTCAATTCTTGCAGGTATATTGTTGTTTGTATCTTTTATTTCATACTATTTTAGTTGGCAGTCAGATCAAAGTGAATTGGTTTCCGTGTTGAGCAAAGATTCCAAAGCAGAAAATTTACTTGGTAGCATAGGTGCTTGGATTAGCGAACTTTTTATTTATAAAGGAATAGGGATTACTGCATTTGTAGTGCCAGTTGCTTGCTTTGCATTAGGATTTAGATTGCTTTTTGGTAAGAATTTATTTAAACCATGGAAGTTTATTTCGCACTCAATTTTTAGTATACTTTGGATTCCTGTTTTATTGGGATTTATACTCTCGCAGAACTATATATTTAGTGGTGTTTATGGATATGAATTTTCAGAGTATCTAAGAGTTGTAATTGGTGATATCGGTCTTGTAGGAATTCTATTGATTTCTCTTTTACTGTATATTGTATTTGAGTTTAATCTTACTGCTAAAAATATAAGAGAAAAAACACAAAAAAAACAACAATCTTTTTCAGATTGGAAAAACAAAGTAAGTCAATCATTAGATGAATCAATATCAAAAGAAGAGTTAAATGCTGATGCTGAAGAAGAAAAATTAGAGCAAAAAGTTGAGGGAAATACTGTGAAACTTTCTGAACAAGAAAAAGTAGAAGAAGAGGAGCAGATTTTTCAAAAACCTAAAAATACGTCTTTATCTTTTGAGATAAATACAATAAAAAGCGATGATGAAGATGATTCTGAACTTCTTTCTAATTTTCAGAAAAAAAATAATTTAGAAGATTTTGAAGTTGTAATTTCTAAAGGAGAAGAGGAACAGGAGCAAGAACAAGAATTTACTAGAGTAAATTATGCAGATTCTGAATTAAAAATGTCTGTAAATACAACTACCGAAAGCGAGGTAGGAGAGAATAAATCAGATGTAAATATTAATGATTTGCCTCCATACGACCCAAGATTAGAACTTCCTAGGTATGAGTTTCCTCATTTGGATTTAATGAGTAAATACGAACAAAGTGAAGGTATAAATGTAAGTGGAGAGGAATTAGAACAAAATAAAAATAAGATTGTTGAAACGCTCAACAATTATGGAATTAAAATTTCACATATAAAAGCAACGGTAGGTCCTACAGTTACGCTTTACGAAATTATTCCCGAAGCAGGAGTTCGTATTTCTAAAATCAAAAACTTAGAAGACGATATAGCACTTAGTTTATCAGCTTTAGGGATTCGTATAATTGCACCTATTCCAGGTAAAGGTACTATAGGAATAGAAGTTCCCAATAAGAATCCTTCTGTAGTTTCTATGCGTTCGGTTTTGGCTTCGCCGAAGTTTCAGAATGCAAAAATGCAACTTCCTGTAGCATTTGGAAAGACGATTTCAAATGAAACGTTTGTAGAAGATTTAGCTAAAATGCCACATTTACTTTTGGCAGGAGCTACAGGTCAAGGGAAATCCGTTGGTTTAAATGCGGTAATTACTTCACTTTTATATAAAAAGCATCCATCAGAATTAAAATTTGTGTTGATAGACCCTAAAAAAGTAGAACTTACTTTATACAACCAAATAGAAAGGCATTTTTTAGCCAAACTTCCCGATTCCGAAGAAGCAATCATTACAGATAATACCAAGGTAATCAATACGCTTAATTCGCTTTGTATAGAAATGGACGATAGGTATGAACTGTTAAAAAAAGCGATGGTTCGTAATCTGAAAGAGTATAATGAAAAGTTCATAAAACGTAAACTTAATCCAGAAAATGGACATAGATATTTACCGTATATTGTACTTGTAGTAGATGAGTTTGCTGATTTAATTATGACGGCAGGTAAAGAGGTTGAGCTTCCTATTGCTCGTCTTGCTCAGCTTGCTCGTGCGATTGGTATTCACTTGATAATTGCTACACAAAGACCATCTGTAAATGTAATTACAGGAACAATTAAAGCAAACTTCCCTGGAAGAATAGCTTTTCGAGTTACCTCAAAAATTGATTCGAGAACAATTCTCGATGGTTCGGGAGCAGACCAATTGATAGGTAGAGGAGATATGTTATTTACCAAAGGAAGCGATATGGTACGACTGCAATGTGCCTTTGTAGATACACCAGAAGTAGAAAAATTAACTGAATTTATAGGAAGTCAAAAAGCATTCCCTGAAGTGTATGAACTTCCAGAATACAATTCGGAAGAAGGAGGAGGTTCTTCCTCCTTTGATGCATCGGAAAGAGACGAGTTGTTTGAAGAAGCAGCCAAAGTATTGGTAACAGCACAGCAAGGTTCTACTTCATTAATTCAAAGGAAATTATCACTAGGATACAATCGAGCAGGAAGAATTATGGATCAGTTGGAAGATGCAAGTATAGTAGGACCTTTTGAAGGAAGTAAAGCTAGAAAAGTCTTATTTGCAGACTTAACTTCTTTGGAACAGTATTTGAGTAGTATAAGATAAAATAAAAGAAATCACGATGAAAACATTGATTACTACATTAGTATTTAGCGTATTTACATTCACATTTGCACAAAAAATTAATCCTGAATCAAGTGCAATATTGCAAAAAGTTAAAAATTATTACACCTCTAAGTCAAGTTACAAAATTGAATTCCAGTATGAGTTAGATAATCCAAAACTAAAAATTAAACAAAAAGAAAATGGAATTTTATATTCTCAAGGAAACAAATACAATTTGAATGTTTTAGGTATTACTCAGATTTATGATGGAAAGAAATCATATCAGATTTCTCATGAAGATGAGGAGGTTACAGTTTCAAGTTCTTCTGATGAAGATATGATTACGCCAACAAAAATTTTTGAAACGTATACAAAAGGATATACCATAGAAAAACCTAAAAAGGCAAAGTTGTTTAAAAGACCAGTTTATTATATTAAATTAATCCCTCAAAAGCAAGAAAGAACAAAATCGATTGTGTTGGGAATTGATAGAGAAACCAATGAAATGTTGTTGATGAAAGAGTATAATACAGATGGTTCTACAGTAACATTAGTAGTATCTTCGTTTGATTATAAAACAAAATTATCTTCATCTTTGTTTACTTTCGATAAAAATAAGTATAAAGATTATTACATAACTAATTTAGACTGATGATAAAAAAGCTGGATAAGTATATATTGACCTCTTTTTTAGGTCCTTTTTTGTTTATATTCAGTATACTATTTTTTATTTTTAGTGTTCAATTTGCATTTCAAGAAATTTCAAAATTAGTAGGTCGTGGGTTGACTTTTTTTGAAATTGCTAAACTGTTATTTTACCTAGGAACTACAGTTATACAGATGGTAGTTCCTCTTTCTATTTTGTTGTCTTCCATTATGTGTTTTGGTGGATTTGGGGAGAGGTACGAGTTGGCAGCTATGAAAGCTTCAGGAATTTCTCTTGCTAGAATTATGCTTCCTGTATTTGGTTTTACGTTGGTAGTAGCAGTAGGATTATTCTTTTTTTCTAATAATGTTCTCCCTGATAATCACAGAAAGGCAAAAAACTTACTTTATAATATAGCTCAGTCTAAGCCAGCCTTACGCTTTGTTTCTGGTCAGTTTAATTCTAATATTCCAGGATTTACCATGCGAGTAGGAGAAATATCAGGAGAAAATTCTGATCAATTAAAGGATATAATGATTCATAAACAAGCAACTTCGTATCAAGATCAGACAACAGTAATTGCGGAGAATGGAATTTTGAATTCAACAGCAGATAAAAAATACCTAAAATTTGAACTTCACAAGGGTTTTATTTACGATTCAAAAATAAAGAGTTTGGATTACGTTAGTAGAACTAAACAACCTAATACAATTACTGAGTTTGACACGCTTACCATGCATGTAGATGTTTCTGCGTTAGTAGAAAAAGCATTGGATAATGAATCCATTTCTGATCATTTTCGTTTTTATAAATTTAATAAGTTACAGGCAGTTATAGATAGTACAGTACATAGTCAAGATTCTTTATTTATCAATCAAGCTGATGCTAGTTTTAGAACAGTTACCAATACAACACCAGAGTTTGACTCCATTTACATAGATGTTGAAGATGAATACTACCACGAACCATTTATTTTTGAAGAACTACCTCTTGAAAAACAAAAAAGTGTATTGCAGTCAGCTATTTCGCAGGTAAATATGAATATAGTTCAAACAATAGAAAGTCACATAAAATCATTAGCATGGGAAAAAAAGATTCGTTCTAAAATGATAGTTCATCAACAAAGAATTATTTCTTTTTCAGTAATGTGTTTAATCTTTTTCTTAATAGGAGCACCTTTAGGTTCGATTATACGAAAAGGAGGTTTAGGAATGCCAGTAGTAGTATCTATATTTATATTTATTATTTGGTTTATAATTTATACGTATGCCGAATCAGAATCCAAATTAGGAGGATTAAACCCGTATGTTGCAGCTTGGTTGCCAAATATGGTTATGTTGCCTTTAGGAATATTTTTAACCAAAAGAGCAATGGAAGATTCTGAAATATTTGATATATCTAGATACAATAAAGTGCTAAAAAAAATAAGTTCCTTGTTTATAAAAAAGAAAAAAAATACGGAACATAAAAGATATCAATAGTAAAGATTTTAGATACTAGAATTAAGATAGTAGATTTATAAAAGAAAATAAAAATTATGCTGAATACCATTGAAGAAGCAATAGAAGAGATAAAAAACGGAAAAGTTGTCATAGTAGTAGATGACGAAGATAGAGAGAATGAAGGAGATTTTGTAGCTGCTGCAGAATTGATAACTCCAGAAATCATTAATTTTATGTCTTTGCAAGGACGAGGACTTATTTGTACACCAATTCCAGAAAAAAGAAGTCAACAACTTGGTTTGGAACTTATGGTAGGGAACAATACCGATCCTAATGAAACCGCATTTACCGTTTCTATTGATTTGATTGGCGATGGCGTAACAACAGGAATTTCTGCTTCCGATAGAGCCAAAACAATCCTTGCTATGATGGACGATAGTACAAAGCCAACAGACTTTGCAAAACCAGGACATATATTTCCTTTAAAAGCTAAAGGAGAAGGTGTTCTTAGAAGACCAGGACATACAGAAGCTGCAGTAGATTTGGCACGACTTGCAGGATTGAAACCAGGTGGAGTTATCGTAGAAATTATGAATGAAGATGGAACGATGGCACGTCTTCCCGAATTAAAGAAAATTGCAGAGCGTTTCGATTTAAAAATAATATCTATAAAGGATTTAATTGAATACAGACTTAAAAATGATTCCTTAGTAGAACAAATAGAACATTTTGAAATGGATTCCGCTTATGGCGTTTTTGAAATGTTTGTATTTAGACAAAAGTTTAATGACCAAATCCACATAGCATTAAAAAAAGGTAACTGGGAAGATGGCGATAAAGTTCCTGTCCGTGTGATTTCCTCCTCTATGTATCATGATATTTTTACTGCATTGGCAAAAGGAGAGAACCCGAGTTTAAAACAAATTACAGATGTTATAAATACTGAAGGAAAAGGAGTTATTGTATTTATCAATAATGTAGTAAACTCCGAAATATTATTACAAAAAGTACAGCATTTTAGAGCATATCTTTTAAATGAAATAGAAACACCATCTGTAGAGCATGATAATAAAGATTTAGGAATAGGAGTTCAGATTTTGAAGAACCTAAATGTAACGAACATTAGACTTATTACAAGAAATCCTAAAAAGATTTCATTGGATATGTTTGGAATGGAAGTTTCAGAATTTTTACCGTACTAATTTAATCCAAAGTAAATCCTAATTTTTTCATATCATTCCAAAAGTTAGGATAGGATTTTTGTACCACATCTTTATCTTGAATATCTAATTCGTGTACAAGAGCAAGAGGAGCAAAGCACATTGCCATTCGGTGGTCGTTGTACGTAGCAATACTTGGAATTTCACTAATTTCACTAAAGCTAATGAGTTCTAAACTATCGGTAGTTGCCTTGGTTGTTGTTCCACATTTTTTGAGTTCGTTTTGTAAAGCTACAATTCTGTCGGTTTCTTTTATTTTTAAGGTTTCTAATCCTGTAAGTAAAGCAGGGATTTTAAGTGCAGAACACGTAACAGCAATCGTTTGTGCTATATCAGGACAGTCGTTTAGATTTAATTCTATCTTCTCAGGGAAACTAAAATTAGGAATTTTAGTAAGTAGAATTTTTTCCTCTTTGAATTCGGTATTGATTCCAAAGTTTTCTTTATAAATATCTGCGATTCTTCTATCTCCTTGCAAACTGTCTTTGAATAAATATGAAATTTCAAGTCTACATTCGTCTGCTATTGTTGCAATCGAATAATGATAAGAAGCCGAACTCCAATCACTTTCTATAGTGAAGTTTTGTTCCTTGAAGTCAGATTTATGTTTTATAGTTATAATGTTTTCTTCTCGTTTTGCATCTATTCCCAAATCGCGAAGCATGGTTAGTGTCATTTCTAAATAAGGAAGAGAAGTTATTTTTCCTATAAGTTCCAATTCTAAACCATTAGGTAATTTAGAACCAATAAGTAGGAGAGAAGTAATGTACTGACTACTGGTATTCGCTTGAATTTGTACTTTATTTGTTTTAAACTCAGATGGATTTATTTTTAAAGGAGGAAAACCTTCTTTTTCTAAGTATTCAATCGAAATCCCCATGCTTTTAAGAGCTTCTACTAGAATCCCTATCGGACGTTGCTTCATACGTTCAGAACCAGTAAGTATTTTCTCTTGATTCTGAAGAGAAAGGTACGAAGTTAAAAATCGCATAGCCGTTCCTGCATGATGTATATCTACTATTTTTTCATTTGGATTTTGAAGTGCTTTTTTGAGCAAATCAGTATCTTCTGCATCAGAAAGGTTTTTTAGTTTGATTTTATTCTCAAACAAAGAATCCAAAATAAGTAATCGGTTTGAAATACTTTTAGAACCGCCAAGCTGAATAGTAGAATTTATGTTTTTATGATTCGATTGAATTTTCATTTTTCATTGAGTTTAGAATTGTTTAAATGTCTGGTTTTATCTCGCTTAGTTTTAATCTCCATTTTTTTGTTGAATGCTTTTTCTAAATCGGTATTGGTTTGATTAGCAAGACACAGAACTACAAATAAAACATCGGAAAGCTCTTCTCCTAAATCCTTGGTTGCATCACTTTCTTTCTCGGATTGTTCTCCATAGCGACGAGCAATGATTCGTGCAACTTCTCCAACTTCTTCGCTTAAGATTGCCATGTTGGTAAGCTCATTAAAATAACGAACACCATGCTCTTGAATCCAATTATCTACTTGTTTTTGAAGTTTCTGAATAGACATTATAGAAAAGCCGTTATTCCAAATGTTAAATCAAAACGAGCTGTACTTTCTCTATTTTTTTGTTCAAGATTAATGGTAGTTCCATCATTACCTTTAAACTTTCCAATTGTTGTATAAGGCAAATGTAAACTAGCTCCTAAAGCAATTTTTTCGATGATAAAGTATTTGTAGTTGATACCGAAGTCTAAACCTAGATTAGAGCCTTTAAATTCTAAATCGTTTACAGCAATATTTTTATATTCAAAATTATTTACCAACTCCATATATCCTAATGCTATATTAACTCCAAAGTAATGTTTATCATTAGAAGAAAAGGAACCGTTTTCATAACAGATACCAAGAAAATTAATATTGTCTTGTTCGTCAAATGAAATTATATATCGGTCTCCGTTGTCATAGAATGATTCACTATAATTTGATTTTTTACTAGTAAATCTATTGTAAACTAAACCGAAACCATTTTGTTCGTTGATAAAGTATAAAGCTTTCAAACGTAAAGCATTTCCTTTTTTTAATTCTCTAATTAAGTCTTTTTGTTGAGGAGTTTGTCCTGAATTTTTAGCTAATCTTAAACTCGGACCATACTCAACATTAAACATAAAGTTTTGACCATAGTTATTAGTCATAAAAAGTATTGACAATACAAAAAATAGTCTTTTCATTGTTAGATTTTTTGCAAAGATATAAATTACCAAATTATTAAGTGTACAATTTATACTTTCTTTTTGAAAAGAGGAACAGAACTACACGCTTCTCCATACATTAAGGAAGAAACTAGAGGTTTCAATTTCTGAATAAGGAAAATGTATGCACTTTCTGGAACATTTTTGGAACAACCTTTTATAATTACTTTTTTATCCTTGTAAATGGAAAAATCAATTCTATGTAATTCATTTAAAAATAATTCACGTTCTAAATCTTTTAAATTACCTAAGCATACGTAGTTTGCGTAATCACTTAAGTAAGTAGTTACAAGTAAGGTTGTCCAAGCAGGAACTATAGCATCAGAGGAATCATAAAGAAAAATCAAATTGTTTTTGTACCTACTCCAATCATGATTTTTTAATTCATCTCTAAAAGCTTTTTCTCTAAGCATTCCATTTTCATCATAAAATTGAGAAATATCTACACCTATACGAACTCCTTTTGTGTAGTAGTCTTCTAAATCAAAAGTGATAAGTCCACTAGAGGCAACTTTATTTACGATTTCTTCCATTTGATTTTTTTAAAGAAAACCTAACTCAAATTTAGCTTCTTCGCTCATCATGTCTTTTGTCCAAGTTGGTTCAAAGGTCAGTTCAACATGAGCAGATTTTATACCTTCTATTCCTGTTATTTTTTCTTCTACTTCAAGTGGTAAAGATTCCGCAACAGGACAATTAGGCGAGGTAAGTGTCATTATGATTTTGGCTTCTCCTTCGGTGGAAATTTGAACATCGTAGATGAGTCCTAGTTCGTATATATCGACTGGTATTTCAGGGTCGAATATCGTTTTGAGTGTTTTTACAACTTCTTCTCCAAAGTTTTGTATTTCTTGTTCTGTAAGCACAATGTAATTTTTTTACAAAGTTAGAAGTATTCTAAATAACAATCAACAGTAATCACATTTTTTTATTATTGTGGTATAGATTTAATTAGTTTAAGGTTTTAGAAGTAAAAAAAATAATTGTATTATTGCAAACTGAAACAAAAAAAAGTCCAATGAGTAAAATTAAAGTTACCAATCCAGTAGTAGAAATGGATGGAGATGAAATGACTCGAATTATCTGGCATTTTATCAAAGATCAACTAATTCTTCCGTACGTAGATTTAGATATTAAATATTTTGATTTAAGTGTAACGAGTAGAGATGAAACCAATGATCAGATAACTATTGATGCTGCAGAGGCGATTAAAAAATACAACGTTGGTATCAAATGTGCTACCATTACTCCCGATGAAGGAAGAGTAGAAGAGTTCAAACTGAAAAAAATGTGGAAATCTCCTAACGGAACTATACGTAATATAGTAGATGGTACCGTTTTTAGAGAACCTATAATTATGAAAAACGTTCCAAGGTATGTACAAGGTTGGACAAAACCAATTTGTATAGGAAGACATGCTTTCGGAGACCAATATAGAGCTACCGATACGGTAATTACTAAGCCGGGAAAGTTAACCATGACTTTTACACCAGAAGATGGTTCTGCTCCACAAGAGTTTGAAGTATATAATTTTAAAGGTCCTGGAGTGGCTATGAGTATGTACAATGTTGATGAGTCTATTTATGGATTTGCTCGCTCTTGTATGAATCAGGCAATATCTAAAAAATGGCCTTTATACCTTTCTACCAAAAATACTATTATGAAAGCGTATGACGGAAGATTTAAAGATATTTTCCAAGAGGTTTATGACAATGAATTTAAAGATAAGTTTGAAGAGTTAGGAATTACCTACGAACACAGATTAATTGATGATATGGTAGCTGCTTGTATGAAGTGGAATGGAGGATTTGTTTGGGCATGTAAAAATTACGATGGAGATGTGCAATCAGACACTGTTGCACAAGGATTTGGTTCTTTAGGACTTATGACTTCTACACTTGTAACACCAGACGGAAAAACAATGGAAGCAGAAGCTGCTCACGGAACAGTTACTCGCCACTATAGACAACATCAGCAAGGAAAAGAAACTTCTACCAATCCTATTGCTTCTATTTTCGCATGGACAAGAGGTTTAGCTCATAGAGGAAAGTTAGATAATAATCAAGAATTAATTGATTTTTCGCATAAACTAGAAGAAGTTTGTATAGAAGCTGTAGAATCAGGAAAAATGACTAAAGATTTAGCATTGCTTATTCATGGAGATACAATGCAAAGAGAAGATTATTTAAGTACTCAAGAGTTTTTAGATGATTTAAAAGTTAGATTACAAGATAAATTGTCGTAAGGCAGTTTAGTTTCTCATTATATCAATTTTTTTTAATTGCTTGTGAATTTTTCACGAGCAATTTTTTTATATGAGGTAAAGCATCGAGAAAGGTAGGTAATGTCTTTATTTTTTTAGGAATATTATAAAAGAATAGAAAAAATATTTACAAAAACAACAAAAAAGCAAGACCTTTTAACAATCTTGCTTTTTGTTTATTGTCTCCAAAGTTGCAACTGCGGTAGCACATCATGAGTTTCTTAATATACAATAAAAAAACACGAATAAAAGCAAACTAGCACACATGTCAATCAGCCTTTACTTTGTATCCACAATCTCATATATATATATATCTTTTAGTTCTTTAAGTTCAGTCATTTTAGGTAATTTAAATATAGAATTTGGAATATTTTTATTTTTAAAGTAGTCTAATGTATACGTTGTTTTATAGAAACCATTAATCTCATGTTCTACTCTAATTGGTAGAGAATTAGAGATATTTAAATATGAATACCACTGATTATAATTATAATTTTTATAATTATCTTTATCTATTTTCATAATACCTTTAGAAAAATAATATCTATATACACCTGTTTTCCAAATTATTTCAACAATTGAGCAGTCATAGTTACCTATTTTTTGTTTATAGTCTAACAATTTTATTTTTGGTTTATTACCTAATTTTTGCTCTAAATCTATAGTTATATCTAAACCAGTAACAATATTATCACCTATAAAACTATATAACATTTTATCACTCTTTATGTAATAACTTGGTATTTTTTTATTGTGTAAAGTATAGTTTATTTTATAATTTCCAGAATTGGAATAAAAATAACTTACAGAATCTTTATGTATAATACCATCTATAATTAACTGATTTATTAGTTTTGTATTTCTCAAAGAATCCCCTAAGACTTCTGTTGTTACAGAGTATTTCACTTCTCCTTGAAAGTATGATTCGCATGAAAATGTTGTACTAATCAAAAATATAAGTAATAAATATTTCATTTTTTTTCTATTTTGTATTGTTTAATATAATATGTGTTAAATAAACTTTCTTGAACCGTTAACTTTAAAACATACTGATTTTTTGTTTCATTACTTAAGCCTGTTCGTGTAAGTGGGATATACAAAAATTTAATCTCTTGATTGTATTTAAAGCTTACCTTATCTGTAAATTTATCATTAACCCCCGCTCCGCAAAGAGTGAACAAACAAAGAGTAGCTCCGCAAATGTCTCTGACTTTGCGGTAATCAATTATCATAACTATTATATTTCATAAAAAGATGCATTCTATTTCTTGTAGTATTTATTTTCTCAAAGTTATAAATTTTAGTAAAATAAAAACAGTAAATTATAAGTACTTACTGTCTTTATTTACTTCCACAAAGCTTTATATACTCCCGCAAAGTCAGAGACGTTTGCGGAGCTACTCTGTGGTCATGTACTCTTTGCAGAGCGGGGTTTTTTCTTATTGATATATTATACTCCTTTTCAGCTAAATCTATCATCATATCAAATATAATTGCCTTTTTATCTGCCTGTGCAGCTTGATGTTTGAGTCGGTTGTTCTGCTTTTCTAACAGTCGAACCTTTTGTTCAAGTTCAAGAAGTTTTTGTTCTGGTGTTTTTGGCTTTGACATACTATTAGGTGTTTGATTCTCCCAATCAAAGTTACCATATTTTCTGAGCCATTCCAATACAGTACTACGACCTTGAATCCCATACTTTGCTTGAGCTTGTTTATAAGTTAATTGTCCGTTTTCTACTTCTTGTACCACAGAAAGTTTAAAATTCATGGTATAATCTTTCTGTGTGCGTTTTTTGTATGTCCTGTTTTTCATTACTTTAAAAAAATGTGTAACGATATTTCAGGACGTGACAAAACACAACAAAAAAGCAAGACCTTTTAACAATCTTGCTTTTTTTACTACCGCAAAGTCAGAGACATTTGCGGAGCTACTCTGTGGTCATGTACTCTTTGCAGAGCGGGTGCTACTGTTTTGACCCTACACACTTAGGACAGCTGGGAGTTTATATCTTCTAATCTATAATGTCATTATAGATGAAAAAAAATTATAAATTCATAGAACACTAATTATCAACCAAATACGAATAGCTGAATTTACATTCCGCGATTCCCTCTTGCTTATTTATTTTCTTACTTAAAAACACAAAAAAAGCAAGACTAAAACCTTGCTTTTCTGTTGTTTACCGCAAAGTCACAGACATTTGCGGAGCTACTATTTGGCTCTTCACTCTTTGGAGAGCGGGTTATAAATTTTAGTAAAATAAAGCCAATAAATAATATAATTTACTGGCTTTATATACTCCCGCAAAGTCACAGACGTTTGCGGAGCTACTCTGTGGTCATGTACTCTTTGCAGAGCGGGGTTTATTCACCTGGAGGAGATGGCATTTTGATATTACCGTTTACAGGATCCTAATCAGATTTCCTAATAACATTATTGGAGTTAACACCTAGTACTGGTACAACTATATCAATTATAGTACCTGTATCTTGTCCCCAGCTAATTTCCATATACAAATATAACCAAATTTTAACCAAATTCGCTCGTCCATTGATTGCTGGTTTTCTTTTGAAAAGGAAACCATAGTTAAAATAATAAAGACAGCATTTCTCCTTGTTGGTGTTTTTGTCGACAAAAAAAGTTTACAGGTTTTGTTTTAATTCCTTTCATTCTTTTTATACTTTTGTGTAAACCTGTTTTATGACAAAATACTTTGTATTTTTAGTTTTTAATAATAACTTACTTCTTCCTCTGCAATAAAAATATATTTAAAATGGATTTTATATTTAACTATACTGATTATTCTTTTTTTTCCATTATGTATTTTTTGCTGTTGTTTGGTATTTGTTTGAAAATAATTTTAGATACTCAGTCGCCTAGTAAAGCTCTTGCGTATATTTTTTTAGTTGTTATTTTTCCACTTTTTGGAATCATCTTTTATTTTTCGGTAGGAATCAATTATAGAAAACAAAGGCTTTATAGAAAAAAACTAAACCTTGACGAAAAAGCATATCCTGAATTAGAAAAAAAAGTTCTCAAATTTTCTTCTAGTATTTTAGAAAAAAATAAAATTAAACTCAAAAACTTCTATCCACTTGCTCAATTTTCAAATTTAGAAAACCTTACTTCAGATAACAATCAAGTACAGTTACTGGTAAACGGAGAAGAAAAATTCCCTTCATTGATTGATAGTATAAAAAATGCAAAACATCACATACATATAGAGTATTATATTTATGAGAATGATGATATAGGAACTGAAATAGGGGAACTTCTTATGGGAAAAGCAAAGCAAGGAGTAGAAGTTCGTTTTATTTACGATGATTTTGGAAGCAAAAGCATTAGAAAGAAATTCATACAAAATTTAAAAAATGAAGGTGTGGAAACAATGCCTTTTTATAAAGTAAAACTTATGTATTTTGCTAATCGACTGAATTATAGGAATCATAGAAAAATAGTCGTTATAGACGGGATTGTAGGTTATGTGGGAGGAATTAACGTTTCCGATAAATATTACAACAACGGAAAAAAAGATTTATTTTGGAGAGATACACACCTAAAAATAACTGGAGTATCTGTGCTTAATTTACAACATACATTCTTAACTGACTGGAACTTTTGTGCAAAACAGGACATACCATTTTCTAAAGATTATTTTCCGATTCAGCAAGAAAATAAAGATTTTGGCAATCAGTTAGTTCAAATAATAGCTAGTGGACCTGATTCTAACCATGCAACAATTATGTATAGTTTAATCCAAGCGATTATGCTCTCAGAAAAAGAAGTATTAATTACAACTCCTTACTTTATTCCTGAAAAAACATTTCTAGATGCACTCATAATGACACGCCTTAGAGGTGTTACAATTAAAATTATAGTTCCTTATTCTTCTGATTCACTTTTTGTAAATACTACTTGTAGATCGTATTACCAAGATTTACTAGAAGCTGGAATAGAAGTTTATCTTTACAAAAAAGGGTTTATACACGCTAAAACTATGGTATGCGATGAATTTGTTTCGATTGTAGGTACTGCTAATTTAGACAACAGAAGTTTTGATTTAAACTTTGAGGTAAATGCTACTGTTTATGATGATAAACTTGCAAAAGAGATGAAACAAAACTTTGAAAATGATTTAAAAAATTCCGAAAAAATAAATTTAGAAAGTTGGAAATCAAGACCACTATACATAAAAGCATTAGAAAAAATAGCTCATCTTTGTTCTCCTCTTCTTTAAAAAATCAAACAAAAAATATGAAAGAAAATAAAAAACATAATTTAGGAATAGTGCTTGCTGGTGGTGGTGTAAAAGGTGCTGCACACCTTGGTGTTCTACAGGCATTAGAAGAACACAAAATTAGACCTACTTGCGTGGCAGGAACAAGTGCAGGAGCTTTGGTAGGAGCTTTTTATGCTTGTGGATATTCTCCTAAAGAAATTCTTGAATTAGTAACTAAAAATAACTTTTTTAAACTAGATGCTTTCTCATGGACAAAACCAGGAATGTTGGATTCATTTTCCTTATTAGATGCTTTTCGTCCTTATTTTGAAAATAAAACATTTGAATCACTAGACATAGAGCTTCATATTGTCGCAACAGATTTAGTGAGAGGTGTAGAGAAAGTTTTTACTTCAGGAGAAATATACAGACCATTACTTGCTTCTTGTGCTTTTCCGTTTGTTTTTGCTCCCGTAGAAATCGAAGATACGTTATATGCTGATGGAGGTATTATTAATAATTTTCCTGTAGAAATTGTAACTGCTAAATCTGAAAACGTTTTAGGGATTTACGTAAGTCCGCTAAGGAGAATTACTAAAAATCAACTGAATAACACACTCGATGTAACTGATAGAGCATATAGAATTACCAATCGATACAGTTCATTAAAAAAACTAAATGATTGTACTTGGATTATCAATCCTGTTGAGCTTGAAAATTATGGCACATTTACTATAAGTAAAATTATGGAAATATACGAACTAGGATACCAATACGGATTGGAAATAATTCCAAAAATAAAAGCAGATTTGAAGTTAGATTAGGGAATAAAATTCGTAATGTTATAGTTTATCCATCAAATCTTTATCGTTGTAAATCTGCTTGCCTAAAATTGTTGTTTCTATAGTTATAATGTTTTTAATGTCTGCTAAAGGATTTTCAGTTAAAATAATTAATTCTGCATTTTTCCCTACTTCTACAGTTCCCCAATTATCTTCTTCATTAAAAAATTGAGCTGGCGTAAGTGTTGCGGATTTTAAAATGGTGTAATTATCAATTCCTATATTGCTCCAATTTACCATTTCTTCATAAACATTAAATCCATCAGCTTGAAAACTTCCTCCTGAATCTCCTCCAATTAATAGTGGACAATCATTTTTATACAATTCAACTAATAGTTTTTGTATCGGATTAAATTTTGGGAGATATTTATTTTTTGCATCAATGATTTTTTCTCTTCCACCACCTTGTTCTATCCTAGCTACATAAGTACTATCCCATTCTTGTGTAATTCGATGTGGTAAAAATTGATACGTAATTCTGTTTTTGTATTCATCAGGATATTGCAAATTTTTGAACATAACAAAGAAATCAATAGTAGGACAATTATATACATTGTGTTCTTTTGTTAATTTTATGGCGTTATTTAATTGCGTAGAATCAGATAACCAGCTATAACCAGCAAGATGTTCAATGCTTTTGAATCCACTTTTCAACACCTTTTCCATTTCAACCATATTGGATTGATTATCTTTCCAGTAACTAGGATAATGACCACAAATAATGACATCGTATTTATTTGCAGATTTTATAAGATTGTTAAATGTTTCTTCATTAGACAAGCCAAACAGTTTTATAAATTGAATATCATCTTTTTTTACCTGCTTCATTAAACTATCCGCTTGCTGTTCTGTAAAAATATCTTCTCCTCTTATCAAGTGACTATAGTGAATAGTGGGACTTATGAGATTAGATAATTTGCTTAATTTTTCTCTCAATTCTAACTGATTAACTTGACTATTCATTATTCTAATGTGAGTCACACCAGCAACTATATTAGACAGTAATAAATTTCCAATTTTGTTTTCTTCTGGAAAATGAACATGCATATCAGTTAAACCAGGCATTAGATATTTTCCTGTTCCGTCTATAATTTCAGCAGATTTATTCTTTTTGTGTAGTTTTTTATAACTAGCAATAGCTTTAATAATTCCACCTTCCAATAATACACTTTGATTTTTGAGTAAGGTATCCGTTGAAATTGGAATAATATTGATATTTTTTATTAATACTTTTTGAGAAAATGCTTGTACTGTCAGTAACAATACAAAAAGCAATAGTGTGATTTTTTGCATACAATACATTAATACCATCAAAGAAGTTTAATTTCTATTTAAATTAAACCTCTTTGATGTAATAATTTCCTAGTTTATGATTTTTTACTTGTTATGATCAGCAAGGAATTTTGCTAAACCAATATCGGTAAGCGGATGTTTTAGTAGTGCTTTTATAGAATCTAGTGGTGAAGTGATTACATCTGCTCCTATTCTTGCACAATCCAAAATATGTATAGGATTTCTAATAGATGCTGCTAAAATTTCGGTTTGAAAACCATAATTATCATAAATAACGCGTATATCTTCAATTAAATTGATTCCATCGCTAGAAATATCATCTAATCTTCCTATAAAAGGAGAAACATAAGTTGCTCCTGCTTTTGCTGCAAGAAGTGCCTGACCAGATGAAAAAATAAGTGTACAATTAGTTTTAATTCCTTTTCCTGAAAGGTATTTTATTGCTTTTATTCCTTCGGCAATCATTGGAATTTTAATCACGATTTGCTCATGCAGATTTGCAAGCACCTCTGCTTCTTTTATCATTCCGTTGAAATCTGTAGAAATCACTTCGGCAGAAACATCTCCTTCTACAATTTCACAAATGGTTTTGTAGTGATTAAGAATATTTTCTTCTCCTTTTATTCCTTCTTTTGCCATTAACGATGGATTGGTAGTAACACCATCTAATATTCCTAAATCTTGAGCTTCCTTAATCTGCTCTACATTTGCTGTGTCAATAAAAAATTTCATTCGTATTTAATTTATATTTTTTCTATTCTTCTGTGTTATTGTATTTTTCAAAATCTAATCCATTAATTTTCATTGGATTAAAACCATCAAATAAATCTTTTACTAAGCTAATCACTTTATTTCTTGTCAAGAATATCTGATATTTACCTTTCTTTTCAGCAACTGGAATTTCTAAAACCCAAAGAAATTTATTGTACTTAGTAATTTGCATTTTTATTCCTTGCTCCGAAACAATTCCTATATAACTTCCATCTCGTTCTGGTAAATTAGTAAATATATCTAACGCCTGTTCTAAGCTTGCTTCTAATGGTTTGTATACCGAAACGCCTATATCATCAGTATAATTCCAAAAATACACCTCTAACATAAGACAAAGATAATTAATTTAATTAAATCTTAATACGTATAAAATTAACACATCGTTAAATATTACCTACATTTGCACTCGTATAATTTGAAACTTATGAACAACATCAAACACGTATTTTTTGATCTAGATAATACATTATGGGATTTTAGAAAAAACTCAGAGGTTACTTTAAAAGAGATGTATAAAACAAAAAAAGTACACGAAGAGTATAATGTTGAGTTTGGTGATTTTCACGAAAAATACTATCATAAAAACGAAGAACTTTGGGCAAATTTCAGAGATAATTTAATCACAAAAGAACAATTACGAGAACGTAGATTTAAAGAAGCTTTTGAAGCTGTAGGCATTAATAATGTTTCGTTAGCTGAAGAGTTTGAAAAAAATTATTTAGACGAAGTAACTCATCATCATCATTTGGTGGAAGGTGCAGAAGATGTACTTATTTATCTAGAAAATAAAGGATATTCTATTCATGTGTTATCAAATGGTTTCGAAGAAGTTACACTTAGAAAAGTAAATAAATCGAATTTAAAACCGTACATAAAAACCATCACATCGGCAGAAGAAATTCAATCCAAAAAACCTGATTCTAGGATATTTTATTATACACTAGAAAAAGCAAATGCAAAAAAAGAAGAATCTATACTTATAGGAGACGACTGGATTGCAGATATTTTAGGAGCGAAAAACATAAATTTAGACGCAATATTCTACAACGCATTACAAGAAAATTTTGATTTTGGAGATGTTGTTGTAATCGATAAATTAAGGGAATTAAAAACTATTTTATAATCAATTAACTCTCAACGTAACCAGTTCTTTATCACAAGTCAAATAAACATTATTTCCTGTAGAAATTTTTTTATCAGATTCAAAGTAAACGAATCCATCTTCGTATATTCCTTGAGCTAAGTAATTATTTCCTTTATAATAATTCTCCACCACCAGAACTTTAAGTCTTGTTTTTTTAGAAGATATTTTTAGTTCGTTAGGATAAATAAGTATGTTTTGATTAGTGAAAGATTTACCTAAATATTTAGAATTTATTTCATTTACATCTCCAAAAAGATTTGCAATGTATTTTTTACTCGGATTGGAATAAATATTTTCAGGTGTATCTTTTCGCAAAATTTGTCCTTCTTTTATTACGATTATCTGATCCGAAAAAGAAAGAGCATCGGTATAATCATGAGTTGCTACTATACACAATATATTTTGCTCTTTTAGGTACGAAAAAAGATTCCGTCTTAGTGAATTTTTTCTAAAGTTATCAATCTGACTAAATGGTTCATCAAGAAGAAGTACTTCAGGTTCTAAACTCAAAACACGAGCTAAAGCAACTCTTTGCTGTTGTCCTCCTGAAAGATATTTAGCTTTAACGTCTTTGTATTCCGTCATCTCCACCATTTCCAAAAGCTGATTAATCCTTTGTTGTTTTTTTTCTATATTTTGGTACGACAGAAATTTTCCTACGTTTTCTTCTACACTTTGAAACAGCATTAAATCAAAATTTTGAGCTAAGTATTTCATCTTTTTATGACCAGGAATTAAGTTATCTTCAGGTCCTGTAACTTTTTCTTTATTCCAAAAAATTTCGCCTTGTTTTAATTCTAATAATCCATAAATAAGTTTGAGTAAAGTACTTTTTCCACAACCACTTTCTCCAATCAATGAAATATGACTGTCTTTGTTTGCTGTAAAATTAATGTTATCTAAAACTTTTTTAGAGTCGTATTTAAAAGAAACTTGACTTACTTCTAACATAGAATTAACGTTTGAAAAACAAAACTAAACTAAATTTAGGCAACAATCAAGCAAAAAAAAGCAGAAAAACTATTATTTCCTGCTTTTTTATAAAGTATAATTTACTTTCTTTTATTGTTTAATAATCTTTTTAGTACTTGTTTGATTTTGACTATTTGATATTTTTACAATATAAACTCCTTTATGCCAAGTAGAAGTTGGAATAGTCAAAGAGTTAGTTCCTTTGCTTGTATTTACTAAAATTCCGTTTAAATTATAAACTCGAACATTAAAATTCCCATTAGTATAAACTGCAAACGAATCCAATACAACAGTATTAGAAATATAAACCTCCTCATTAAATGAACTTAGAGTATCTATGCTTAAATTTTGTAAATCAGAAAGAAAACGAGGATATACCTGATAATTTCCGTTGAATTCAGCACCTATTGCCGTTACATTGGTGGTACTAGTAGGAAGCGTTTGTCCTATGTAATCAGAAGCGTCAAACGAAGTTCTCACTGTAACTGTAGACCCATCAGAAGATAAATTATAATTAGTATCTGATGCTATAGTAGAACCCGCATCGGTAAATGAAGCATTATCAAACTGAATCAATCTACTTTCATACATTTCTCCGTTTGCTAAGAAATCACTTATAGAAACAACAATTGGTGCTAATGAAGTGCCACTTGAGCTTGCAGTTGCATTTTCAGATGGAATAAGTTGTAAAACTCCATTGTATTCAGAAACTTGACCTTTTAAATTGATGATTCCATCTCCTTCTACAAGAGAAGACGTGATTGTGCCATTACTATCGTCAATTAAAATTCCTGCATTTGCATCTTGTACATATTTTTGATTTCTTCCTCCTATACCTGTTCCTGCATCTTGAACAATATAAGAAACAACTACTTCTCCTGTTATAACGTAATTTCCTCCTGTTCCATTTGTTGCTACATCAGCTCTTAATTCAGCTAAATTTGTAACCGATGTATAAGGAACTGCACCTTGCTCTTCTACTACAAAATCATCTATGTACATTACAGAACCAGCTCCTGTCCAATTACTTGGAATATCATAAAAACGAATCCCAAATTCTACATTACCAGTTGCGGCAGCAGAATAGTCGTAACTTAACGTTTGCCATTCGTTTAATTTAGTTTCGTCAGAATAAACATTTTGGTATGTTCCCGCATACAATCGTGCTTCGGATTCGTTATCCGTTAGGAATACTTTAAAAGATACCGTATAAATTTTTCCTGCTTCAACAGAAACCGTTTGCCTAAAATCCGTATCTCCTTGACTTTGTGTGGTAACTGTAAATTTAGCAGAACTGTTTCCTTCAGCTTTGATTGAAGTTTCTTGTTCTATTGTCGTTCCTGATTCGCTTGTCCAAGTGTCTAATGCTCCTGCTGTCCAAGATTCCATACCTCCGTTTACAGTTAAGTTTTGTGAGTACGCAACAACCGTAAAGAAAAAAATAAATAATGTGTAAAACTTGCTCATAATCAATTGTTTTAAATGTAATTTTATAAGCAAAACTAAAGAACAACTTTTTACTTTTTTATCTAAAACTAAGATTTAACAAATAGATAAAATGGAAGTTGAGTTCACATAACAAACTTCTAAATCTAATGTAAATGTGTAATTGTTACTGCCAACTATACCTTTTTCCTAATAAGGATTCTAAATCGATACGCATTCCAAAGTGATTCGATGCATCTCCTTTAAAGTAGTTAGCTCGTGCGTAGTCAAACTTAAAGCTTTTGATTTTTACACCAAATCCAAATGTAAGTCCAGAAAACGAACGCACATCTTGTACCGCAAGTTCATTACCTCTTTTAAAATTGTATCCTACTCGTAAGTTAAAACCCTTGTCGGGAAATAACTCTGCACCAAACGAAAAATGATCGATTAATTTTCGCGTAAGTTTCACTTCTTGTCCATTTTTATTACTAGGAGAAGAAATATCAAATTTTTGTAAATCATGCAAGTTTGCAGATATTTCAATAGGAAACTCTTCGTACTTCTGAGAAAACCCAAGATTAATTTGTAGAGGAAGTTTCTCTAATTTAGAGTCGTAAGCAGTAAGTTGCCAGCCAAGATTTCTGATTACTAAAGAAACATTAGTGTTGTAATCAATATCATGAAAAACGATTCCTAAATCCGTTACCAATCCCGTCGATTGATACGATTCTATTTTACTATTTATGTAAGAAAGATTTGTTCCTACAGTAAAAAAGTCGGATATATTATATGCGTAACCTAACGTAATTGCTACGTCGCTTGCCGTAAAAGTTCCTTCTTCATTTCCAAATTCATTGGTTTGCGTAAAAGTTCCATAGTCAAAATACCTTCCATGTAAAGAAATATAGTTTTTATCATCAAGCTGATGAACCCAAGAAACAGTTCCAAAGCTAATATCTGCAAGATAAGATATATAGTTAATTCCTACTTGGTTATTCATTTCTTCATTCATTAGAGCAGGATTCCATAATGCCAAATTAGAATCAGAATCCCATGCAGAATTTATATTTCCTCCTAAACTCGCTTGTCGTGCCGAGGTGGGAACATTCATAAAAGAATAAATTTGTTCTCCGTTTTGAGTAAAACAAAAAATAGAAAAAATAAGTAGTATTTGACCAAACAGTAATTTCATCTGAAAAAAGAACTCAAAAATAGTAATTTTAGTATTTAATAGAAAAAATATTTCCTTAAATTCGTTGAATGATAGAGAATATAATAAATTTCTTTACTGTTTTTTGGCAATTAGTGCTTGAAATGTCGCCTTGGTTACTGTTAGGTTTTTTAATGTCAGGAATATTAAAAGTTTTTGTTCCTGCTTCATTTTTACAAACACATCTAGGTGAACCAAACTTTTTATCGGTAGTTAAAGCTTCGTTGTTGGGAGTTCCATTGCCATTATGTTCCTGTGGAGTTATTCCTGTTACTTGCTCATTGTATAAAAATGGAGCATCAAAAGGAGCCGTTTCTTCATTTTTAATTTCAACACCACAAACAGGAGTAGACAGTATTTTTGCCACGTATGCTATGCTAGGACTTCCGTTTGCTATTTTGCGTCCAATAATTGCATTATTTTCTGGTTTTGTAGGTGGAGGATTAGCTAATGTTGTTTTTAAAGATGAAAAAAAACAGAATTATTCTTTTGAACAAGAAGAAACTAACTATGGTACGTTTACTCAAAAATGGAAAGAGGTTTTTAGATATGGTTTTGTTTCTATGGTACAGGATTTATCTAAATGGATTCTTATAGGATTGGTATTAGCATCATTGGTTTCTATACTCATTCCCGAAGGATATTTTAGTGAATCAATGGCAAACACATGGAAAGAATTTTTAATCATTATATTAATTTCACTTCCTCTCTATGTGTGTGCAACAGGTTCTATTCCATTGGCAATGGTTTTTGCTATGAAAGGAATTTCTCCAGGTGCTATTTTAGTATTCTTAATGTTGGGTCCTGCTACAAATATTGCTACCATTACAGTGTTGTCAAAAGTGATTGGTAAGAAGTTCGTATTGGTGTATCTGTTTTCAATCGTTTTATGTTCCATTGGTTTTGGAATTCTAATCAATTCATATTCTTCTATAGAATGGTTTTCTTTTAGTGAAATGAATCATCATTCCGCAGGAATGTATGGAATTGTAAATATTATTTCAGGAGTTGTACTTTCGTTGTTAATGGTATACTCATTTTTAAAATCAATAAAAATCAATAAAAAGGTAAATGTTATGAATTCAAGTTCAACAGTAATTCAAGTAGACGGAATGACGTGCAATCATTGCAAATCTTCGGTTGAAAAAAATGTAGCTAAAATTAAAGGAATTACTTCTGTGGAAGTAGATTTAAACTCAAAAACAGTTGCTATTCAAGGAGAAGAATATTCCAAAGAGGAAGTAGAAAATTGCATAAATGATTTAGGATACGAAGTGAAAAAATGAAAAATATAGTTTTTATATTAGCAATAATAAGTGTTTTGTTTTCAAGTTATAATTTAAAAAATCATATTTCAGTTTCAGAAAACAAAAATCAAACAAAAGATACGATTCAAACATATCAATTTTCCAAAAATTCCAGAACGAATTTATCGATACAAGACAGCTTTATGCTAGTGCATGAAATTGAAACAAAATTGGATTCTATCGGTTGGAAAAAGGTAAAAGAAAATCCAAAAGTTTCGCTTACTTTTCTATTTACAGATTCTCTATATCAACAAAAAAGAAATAAATATTCAGGAGAGATAAATGGTAGTTTTGGTTGGTATTATACTCAAGGAACGCCTGTAAATACTGAAATCCATGATGTTTATTTTAGATTGACTTTCACAGATGTAGAAAAAGATAGAATGATGTATTACGGATACTACATAGGAAAAGAATATGAGAAAAAACAAGACTTAATGAAAGAGCTTGTTAGAAAAGGATTGAATACAATTTTAATATCAACACCAAAGAAAGTATTGTATCCAAAACCCAACTAGTCAAAGTTTTATATTTTATCTTTTAATAAAACCGTACATTTGTTGTAATTATAAATAAAACAGAATGTTTAAAAAAAGAAAAACCAAAAATAAACACGACTCCAAATTAAATGAACTAAAAAAGTTAATCCTAAAGGTTTTTAAAGCGAGAGATTACAAACAACTAAATTATAAACAAATAGCTGCAGCTCTTGATTATAGAAATCCAAGGCAAAGAGAATTGGTATTACAATGTTTACACAAGATGACTTCCGAAGGAATTATTACAGATTTAGGAAAAGGTAAATTTCAGTTAGAAGTAAATGAAACAGAAGTAGTTGGAATTATGGATTTCAACCAATCAGGAAATGCATATTTGATTTCGGGGGAATTGGAAAATGACATATTTATTTCATCTAAAAACACAGGAAAAGCGTTTCACAACGACACTGTAAAAGTAGTTTATCAGAATATAAAAGGAAAAAGAAGGTTAGAAGGAAAAGTAGTAGAGGTAATCAAACGAAGTAAAACCAAATTTGTAGGAAAGTTTGAAAAAAGTGAGAATACTTCATATGGTTTTGTAGTGGTAGATAATGAACGTTTCCATGTTGATTTTTTTATTCCTAAAACCAGTTTAAAAGATGCAAAAGATGGACAAATCGTTTTGATGGAGTTTGTAGACTGGGAAGAAGGAAGTAATTCTCCTGCAGGAAAAATCCTTGAAGTGTTAGGAGAACCAGGAGATAATGAAGCAGAAATTCATGCAATCCTTGCTGATTATGGATTGCCTTATAAATTCCCTGAGGAAATAGAAAATGATGCTAACCAAATAGATATACGTATTTCGGAAGAAGAAATTTCTAAACGTAGAGATATGAGAAGTATAACTACGTTTACTATCGACCCTAAAGATGCAAAAGACTTTGATGATGCACTTTCTTTTCAAAAATTAGAAAATGGAAATTACGAAGTAGGGATTCATATTGCAGATGTTTCGCATTACGTAAAACCTAATTCTCTTTTAGATAGAGAAGCATACGAGAGAGCTACTTCGGTATATTTGGTAGATAGAGTTGTGCCGATGCTTCCTGAAATTTTAAGTAACAATGTTTGTTCACTTCGACCTAATGAAGACAAACTTACTTTCTCTGCAGTTTTTGAACTCGATAAAAATGGAAAAATTCATAATCAGTGGTTTGGGAGAACAGTAATTCATTCGGATAAAAGATTAACGTACGAACAAGCACAAGAAATTATAGAAGGAAATGAAGGAAATTTAAAAGACGAAATATTAATTTTGGATTCCATTGCAAAAAAACTCAGAAAAGAAAGATTAAAAAAAGGAGCTATTGCATTCGATAAAGTAGAAGTGAAATTTAATCTTAATGAAGAAAAAGAACCAGTAGGAGTTTATTTTAAAATATCTAAAGATGCCAATCATTTGATTGAAGAATATATGCTTCTTGCCAATAAAAAAGTTTCTGAATTTGTAAGTCTAGATAAAAAAGGAAAACCAAGTGATAAAACATATATATATAGAATTCACGATGATCCTGATCCTGAAAAACTGTTAAATCTAAAACAGTTTGTAAAAACGTTTGGATATAATTTAGAGCTAGATAATCAAAAGAAAATAGCTACTTCGCTTAACTCTTTACTATCTGATGTTAAAGGAAAAGGAGAAGAAGGAATGATAGAAACCTTAGCAATGCGTTCCATGAGCAAAGCAAAGTATTCTACTGAGAATATAGGACATTACGGATTGTCGTTTGATTATTATTCGCATTTTACTTCGCCAATTCGTAGATATCCTGATGTGATTGCACATCGACTTTTACAACATTATCTTGATGGAGGAAAATCAGTAGATGCTGAAAGTATAGAAAACCAAGCAAATCATTGCAGTTCTTGTGAACGATTAGCTTCTGATGCAGAGAGAGATAGCATAAAGTATATGCAAGTTAAATTTATGCAAAGTTATGAAGGAGAATCTTTTGATGGAGTTATTTCAGGTGTTACTGATTGGGGAATCTATGTAGAAATTATAGAAAATCATTGTGAAGGATTGGTTCGTCTAAAAAGCATTACAGACGATGATTATAAATACGATGCAAAGAACTATGCTATCGTAGGACAACGAACAGGAAATACGTACCAATTAGGAGATTCCGTAAAAATAAAAGTGGTGCGAGCAAACTTAGAGAAAAAACAATTGGATTTTGAATTAGTAGGATAATTTATGCAGATAAAAAGAACGAAATTGATATCTAAGACGAATTATAGGATACATTTTTACTGTATAATTTTGCTGTTTTTGTCGCTAAATACAAAAGCTCAGACAACATATAACCAACATATTAAAAATTATTCACTAGAACAAGGTTTGTCTAATTCAGAAGTATTGTCTTTTTATGAAGATGACAAAGGTTTTTTATGGATAGGAACACAAGAAGGTCTTAATCGTTTCGATGGAGTTAATTTTTTGAAATTTGTACACAATCCTAAAGATGAAAATTCTATTTCTAGAGGAAATATAGTATGTATAAAACCTGATAAGAAAAATAAAGATTTGTTATGGTTAGGAATTGATGGAGGCGGAATTAATATACTAAACACAGTTACAGGAAAGGTAAAAAAAATAAATTTTGAAAATCATAAAGATGCTACTAGTTTCACGAGAAAACAGGTAAATCACATTAAAGATATTTACTTTGATGATAAAGGAATTGCTTGGATTTCAACATGGGGATGTCTTATAAAATTTAATACAAAAACAGGTAAATTTGTTAGGTGTATATCGGCACTAAATCATCATTTTGTAAAGAATACAAACTATGTAGAAAGTGATTCTATTGCATTTTTTGATGTTAAAAACGTATCGTATCAAAAAAAAGGAGATAATTATTGGATTGCTACTGCATATGGTTTATCTCGGTATAATGTAAAAACTGGTAAATACAGAAACCATTTTGTTAGAGAAAATGAAAAAGAGTTTATAAATAACGACATATACGAAGCTCATGTAGATGCATACGGATACGTTTGGTTGCGTACTTTTGGAGATCATATGTTGCTATACAATCCAAAGACGGAAAAATTTCATCGGTTTAGAAACAAAGAATTTAATTCTCAACATTGTTTTTTTGAAGATAAAAAGAACAAAATCCTCTACGTAGGAACAGAAAAAGGAATTTATAAAGTAAAACTAAAAAGCGATTATGGCGGAAAAGAGCCAGAATTTGAAAACACAAATATTACAAATAAGTACGTTATACGTATACTTATAGATGATAAAAATATGATGTTTTTTTCGGTTTCACACGAAGGATTTTATACCTACAACTTAGAAAAGCATTTATTTAACTTAATTGATGACGAAAAAGTAAATAACAAAGAAGTAAGAACCATAATTTACGGACAGAAAGATAATTCAATTCTTGTTGCAGGAGACGGATTTGGTGTTGTTGAATATAATATAGATAAAAACTCAATTCATGTAAATCAATTTTTAGACGATTATTTTGGTAATGAGCGTATAGAACACTTGGAGAGAGAGTCAGATAATTTATGGATAGGAACCGACAATGAAGGTCTTTATAAGTATAATTTTAAAGACAAAACAATCAAAAAAGTAGAGGTGCCAAATTCTAGGGAGGATTTAACGGTAAACTATTTAAGTGTAATCGGTGATGATTTGTGGTTTTCTAATAGCAATCACGACTTGATTCTTGATTCTCCAAATATTCACAGAATTTACAGATACAACTTAGGAAAATACAATTTAAAAACTAAAAAATTTGAAGAACAGTTTATAAAAAGAAATATAGATTCTACTGTTTCTAAAGATTATTCGTATTTCATAGAACGAGATTCAAAAGGAAATATATGGAAAAGTGGAACATTTCAGGGATTGAGTGTTATTGATTTAAATAAAAAAGAAACTCATAAAATTATAAATTCAAGAAAAATGTCGGATATAATTATTACAGATTATACCTGGGAATCTTTCTTGGAATATGGTAATAAATATTATATAGGTTCAAATAATGGTGGGTTGTTGATTTTGAATGATAAAAAAGAAATTATAGACCATTTAACTGTTTTTGATAACGGACTTATATCTAATACCATATCAGGTATTTTTAATGATAACGGCGGGAATATTTGGTTGATTACTCCAAAAGGTGTTAGTTGTATAAAAGAACAAGAATTAGGGAAATATATCGTTATTAATTACAATCATCTAGATGGTATAAAAGGACAGCTTTTTCACCCAAAAGCATCATTTCAAGATAAAAAAGGTTGGATTTATTTTGGAGGAAACAAAGGAATCAATTACTTCCATCCTGATAGTATACGCTCCAATCATCAGCAACAACATACCATAATTAGTAATTTTGAAATTCTAAATTCTAAATTTAAACCCAAACGTTTGATTTCTGAATTAAAGGAAATCAAGCTTAATTACGATGAAAACTTCTTTACAATTTCGTTTTCTAGATTAGGATTTTATCAACAAGAAAAATTTCAGTACAAATACATTCTAGAAGGAGTTGATAATAATTGGATTACCACTACAAATACATCGGTTTCGTACTCAGATCTTCCACCAGGAACATATACGTTTAAAGTAAAATCATCTAATAATTTTGGAGAATTTAATGAAGATGAGGTAAGAGTACTCGAAATAAAAATCACATCTCCACCTTTATATAAAAATAAATGGACATACATTATTCTATTTTTAATTCTAGCTACTATTGTATTTGTATATTATTTAAAGCATAGAAGAGAAAAGCTAATTATATCAAGAAAAGCTTCTCAATTTAGACTTCAACTTCTTCGTTCTCAGATGAATCCACATTTTATATCCAATGCTTTGGTTTCTATTCAAGGAATTTTCCTTAAAAAAGAAATAAAAAATGCGGTTAATTATATTTCTGATTTTGCTTTATTGATGAGAGAAATGCTAGAAAACTCCATAGATGATTTAATTTCTCTCGAAAAAGAAATACAGTTTTTAGAACGTTATATTAAAATTGAATTACTTCGCTTTGATCACATAAAATATAAAATTGACATACAAGGTTCCAATGATTTAAGCAAGATAAAAATCCCGTCTATGCTTATACAACCGTATGTGGAAAATGCAATTACACACGGATTGAAACACTTAAAAGAAGATGGTTTTTTATTAATTGAATTCAATATTTCGGATAAATTCCTAACTTGCGTCATTCAAGATAACGGAATAGGAAGAAAAGCATCTAGAGAGTTAAACAAGAATCTACCTAGAGATAATCACAAATCATTAGGTCTTTCGCTAACGGCAAATCGTTTAGATCTTTTGAGTGAAAGTATTAATTTACAGATTATAGATCTTTACGATGAAAATAATATACCAAAAGGAACAAAAGTAATCTTAAAAATTCCTATAAAAAAAGAAGAAGAAATATGAAAGGAATTATTGTTGATGATGAAAAAAATAGCAGAGAAACACTGCTGAATCTTATTGAGAACTACTGTGATGTTCGTGTTGATATTGTGGAGTGTGTAGATAATGTAAAAGATGCTATTGATGCAATTCATACACATCATCCAAATGTTGTATTTTTAGATATACAGTTAAAAGCCGAAACAGGTTTTAATTTGCTAGAACTTATAGGCGATGATAAAATTAATTTTGAGATTATTTTTACAACTGCTTACGACGATAAATTTGCAAGACAAGCGTTACGGTTTTCTTCTCATATTGCAGGATATTTAACCAAGCCTGTAAATATCAATGAATTAAATAAAGCAATTAAAAATATTTCAAAGGAATCAACTCCTGTAAAATCACGAATAAAAATTGATGATGTAAATCACAAAACTTCTTTTTTTGTAGAACCAGAAGATATATTATACATAGAATCAGATCGAGCAAACAGCACTATTGTTTGTTTAAGTAGGAATATATACACGAATAAATCCATAGGAAAGTTTGAAAGTGAAGTGCTTTCTAATCATAAATTTTATAGAATTCACCATTCTTATTTGGTAAACATCAACCAAGTAAAAAGTTTTGATAAAGATGGAGTAGGAGGAGCAGGAAGTGTTTTGATGTCCAACAACGATGAACTTCCTTTGAGTGTAGGGAAAGTAAAAGGTTTTTTTAAACTATTTAATAAGTAAAACTAAGCAGAAGCAATTATTTCTCTTTCTTTTTTTGTCATGCCTTTTACCACCATATCGTAAGAATGTTGAGTAAGTGAAAGTAAGAGTTCATTGTTTAATTTTCCTGTAAAATCTACTGTGTTCCAATGTTTTTTACTCATGTGATAACCAGGAATTACTTCCTCGTATTTTTCACGAAGCTCAATAGCGTATTCAGGGTCGCATTTTAGGTTTACCTTTAAATTAAACTCTTCTATGTTTGTTAGTGCAAAGGATTTGTTGAGTACTCTAAAAACAAGAATCTTATCATCAAAAGGGAATGATTCCGATGTGCATTTTAAATTCAAGCAGAATTTTCTAAACTCGTCTAGATGCATAACAATAAATTTATATTGCCGTGAAGTTAGTCAAAAAGTAGAAGATAAAAAATAAGAGAATAAAAAACGGCAAGCTACCTACATCACACCGCTACAACCGATTACCTTTGCTGTGTTCCCACCCTGGAGGATTCTCAGGAGCTGGTTGTGTAGGACTTGCCGAGTGCAAATTTAGGGAAAATAGGTTATATTTGCAACGTTATTTTATTAAATCATGAAGTATTCGCAAAGTGTAGTGACAGGTTTCCTTGTTTTCGTTGTCTCAATAGTCTTATTTTTAGTAGTTTATACTTTTTTTTATAATGAGAATTATTATAAAATTTCTTTAGGAATGAATTTCTTTGCATTGTCTACGTTGTTTACATTCGGAGCTATTTATGCTGTAGAGAAACGTAAAAAGAAGCAACTGGTAGACTTTAAAGATGCATTTTCTAGTTCGTTTGTAACGATGTTTATAGGAGGTTCGCTTTTTGTGTTGTTTGTTTATTTATTTATGAATTATATAGATAAAGAAGCAGGAAGAACTTTTTATATTCAATACTTAGAAGTAAATCTACAAAGTTTAGACAAAGAATTTAAACCTTATATAGAAGAAAATAACCAAGAGAAGATAGATATTTATAAGGCATTTAGAGAGCAATTAACTTCTGATGAGGTTAGAAATAAAAATATCTTTACCTTAAAGAATTCATTCTACGTATTAGGATTATTATATTTAGGATATTTATTTTTATCTGTAATTTTATCCTTATTTTTGCGACATAAATCTGTACGATGAATTTATCTATAGTTATACCTCTTTTAAACGAAGAAGAATCTTTACAAGAATTATATACAAGAATTGTTAAAGTTTGTACAGAGAATGAATTAAGCTACGAAATTATTTTTATAGATGATGGTAGTACAGATAATTCATGGGAAAAGATAAAACAACTCTCAGATAAAAACTCACTTGTTCGAGGTATAAAATTCGCTAAAAATTACGGAAAATCACAAGCATTAAACATCGCTTTTAAAAAAGCAAAAGGAGATGTAGTAATTACTATGGATGCAGATTTACAGGATTTTCCAGAAGAAATTCCCGAGTTGTATTCCATGATAGCAAACCAAAACTATGATTTGGTTTCTGGTTGGAAACAAAAACGATTCGATAATAAATTAACGAAAAACTTACCATCTAAACTTTTTAACTCTGTTGCAAGAAAGGTATCAGGAATCAAACTCAATGATTTTAATTGTGGATTGAAAGCATATAAAAATCAAGTAGTTAAAAATGTAGATGTTTATGGAGATATGCATAGGTATATTCCTGTTTTAGCAAAAAGTGCAGGATTTACAAAAATCACAGAAAAACCTGTAAAACATCAAGCACGGAAATTTGGAGAATCTAAATTTGGAGCTGAACGATTTGTGCGTGGATTTTTGGATTTAATTACACTTTGGTTTGTAAATAAATTTGGTTTCCGTCCGATGCATTTTTTTGGAGCAGTAGGAACACTAATGTTCATTACAGGATTTCTTTCTGCTTTTTGGATAGGTATACGCAAACTATTAGTTGTTTTTTACTATCATGAAAGTGCTAGGTATGTGACGGATAATCCGTGGTTTTATATTTCTATGGTTTGCATGATTTTAGGTACACAGCTTTTTATTGCAGGCTTTTTAGGAGAGCTTATTGTTCGCTCAAAAAGAAATCATCAAGATTATTCAGTAGAAAAGGAGCTTAATTTTTAATTATATATATATGAAATTTAATATTGTTTTTTTAGGAGGAATTATAGCAATTATATCTTTGTTTAGTTCATGTTCTAATATGAAGTCAATTTCTGATAATAAATTTATAGACAAAAGGTTAGTAGGAGAATGGGAGGGAGAAGAATCGGGACAACAGATTGAAGGAATTATAAAAAAATGGAAAGTAATAAGGGATAAAAATGGAAATTATGATATGCAGTTTACCATTATTAAAGGAGATGGTAAAAGTACAACATCACATGAAAATGGTAGTTGGTGGATAGAAGATGATAAGTTTAAGGAGCAATATGAAAAGTCAGATATTCCAGAAGTTTATAAATATACAGTTTTAAATAAAAACCAAATTCAATTTGAGTTATTATCATCAGAAATGAATTTTGACTCAGGTAATTATATTTTTATTGATAATAGAGTTGCGAAGTCTAATAAAGATGTAAAAGATGGAATGAGTATACAGAGTGCTATAAAAGTAAAAGGTATAAGTGAGGAGTATGAATATGTTTATAGTAGATGTAATGGTTGTAAGGTAGTTAAGCAAACATTAATACATGAAGGAAACAAACATTATGATGTTCTTACGGTACAGAATTTTAATGAAACAGAAGTTGAGTATTATTTTGACATATCAAGCTTTTTTGGTAAGAATTTTTCTTTTTAAACCTAAATCCCAACTAAAATACTGATTGCGTTTCCTCCGAATCCCATGGAATTGATGAGGATATTTTGAATTCTTTTTGGCTTTTCTTGATTGGCATAAAAAGGATTTTCAATAACTTCTAGATTTTGAAGCATAAGTATTGCGAGTTCCAAAGAAAGAATTCCAGATGCTCCAAAAGTATGCCCGAGTTTCCATTTATTATTAATTAAATATGGAATTTTATCAGGAAATGTGGCTTTAATTGCTTCTATTTCTGCTAAATCTCCTTTTATGGTTCCTGGTGTATGAGTTATGATTACATCAATTTCTTCTTTTGGGAATTTTTCAAATATTTGTTTATAAGCTAATTGTAAGTTACAGGCATTTTTACTTAACGAAACAGCATTACGTATTTTTTCACTTCCAAAACCAAAACCTTTTATATAGCACAGAGATTTCCCTACTGGATTTTTTTCCAATATGCACAATCCCGCACCTTCTCCAAGTATCATAGTATTTCGCTCTTTGCCTAATTTTCCTGCCTTGCAAGGAAACTCATCTTCATCTTTAGAATAAATCTTTAATGCATTCATTTGATTTATGGTAAAAGGAGTTAAAGGAGCTTCACTTCCGCCTACAATCATAGCATCACACATATTGGCATTCATCCAAGCTATACCGTTGAGTATAGAAATAAGTGCAGAAGAACACGTCATAGAATGAGAAAAAGAAATCCCATTAAGTTGTAAAAATTGTCCTATCCAAGAAGAAATATTTCCTAGACTCGTTGTAGGCGAAGCTAGTAATGAAAAATTTTCGTTTTGCAGAGATTGAGAATGGTATTTTTCCCAAAGTTCCGTTGCTCCACGCGATGAACTAATATTTACACCAATGATTTTATCTTTTAAACTATCTATATCTTTTAATTGAGATGCACAAAAAAGAGCAAATAAAACAGTTCGATCTAGTTTTTCGTATATTTTTTCATCAAAAGGAATTTGATTTAGTAATTCCTCGTTGGTATAGTTAACTTTACTTCCCCAATTGTAGTCTAATTCTTTTATTTTAGTGAAAAAATGAGAATTGTTTTTGTATTCATTCCATACAGATTTTGGATTATTGCCTAACGATGAAATTCCAGAAAATGAAGTGATTGCTATTGGTTGATTCACAATTTTATTGATTAAATGCTATACAAAAGTACCAAATTCATTATAAAATAAAGAGTTTTATTTTGAACGTATTTATGCATTTTGGAAAAGAGAACTCTTTGAATATTTTAAAATTAATTAGATAATATATCCTTAAATAATTTGGATATAGTAATTTCATAGCTCAAGTATAATACAAAATCAATATAAAATCTAGAAAAACGTACTTTTAAACACTGTAAGAAGCATTTTATACTCTGTCGTATTTACTTGCTGAATCTACGTAACATTATCTAGTCACAAAAATTATTGAATTAATTAAAAAAATATGTACTTTTGCGTTTCAATTTCGAGGATATGTCTAAAAAAAATAAAAACGAAAAGGAAAACTTTGTAACGGAAGAAGTTTTAGATTCATTAAACAATACCGCTACCAATTCAGAAAAGTTTATAGAAAAAAATGCTCGTCCTATTGCTATAGGATTTGGAGTTATTTTACTAGCAGCTTTTGCTTATTTTGCATACGTTAAGTTTGCGGTAGAACCCAAAAATGAAGAGGCATACAAAGAGATGACAAATGCACAACTTTTATTTTTTCAAGATTCCTTAGATGCTTCCCTTAAAGGAAATGGTGGGAATTTAGGATTTAATGAAATCATAGAAAATTATTCTGGTACCGATGCTGCCAATTTAGCTAATTACTATGCTGGTATTGCTTTATACGAAAAAGGAGAATATGAAAATGCAGTAGAAAAGTTTAAAAGTTTTTCTTCTGATGATGAGGTTCTAAACTCAGTGAGCAAAGGTGCTATTGGAGACTGTTATGTTGGATTAGGGAAAAAAGACGAAGCATTATCTCAATTTGAAAGTATTGCTCAGTCTACAAATAATGCATTTATTGCATATAATTTTTATAAAAAAGCAGGATTGTTAGCAATGTCTAATGGTGATAATAAAAAAGCATTGAAGTGTTTTTCTACAATTAAAGAAAAATATCCTGAAGAAAGTGAAGGTTTCCCTGATGTAGATGCTTATATAGAAATGTTGACCTACAAAGATGGCAACAACTAATTTATCTATATACGACAAAGAAAGTCTTCCTGATGCAAGTAAGTTTCGCTTTGCAATTGTAGTTTCTAGGTGGAATGAATCAATTACAACTAATTTACTTTTAGGAGCTAAGGAAACATTAAAAGATTTAGGAACTCTTGATTCAAACATTGAAGTTTACAATGTCCCAGGAAGTTTTGAACTTGTATATGCTTCTCATAAAATTGCACAATCAGAAAAGTACGATGCAATCATTTCTATTGGTTCTGTAATTAGAGGAGAAACAGCACATTTTGATTATGTTTGTTCTGCAGTAGCACAAGGAATTAAAGATATTAATATTCAAACTAAAACGCCAGCAGTTTTTTGTGTATTAACTGATGATACTATAGAACAATCCATTGCAAGGAGCGGAGGGAAGCTAGGAAACAAAGGCGTAGAAGCCGCAGTAGTTGCTGTGGAAATGGCAGAACTTAAAAGTCAACTTCTACAATAGAGTCAGTTTTTCGCTTCTTAGTTTTTTTGTGATTATTTACTTTCTTTTTTAAAGAATCTTTTTTTATAAGTGAAATAGGTTTTAAAGTATTAATTGAGTCTTGTAATTTGGGTTGCAGAGAATCAATACTTACATTCAGTGAATCGTCCGTTGAAATTTCATCTTGAGGTTCCTGTTCAAAAGGATAATCTCCAAATAATCCCGATATAGTCATTGCAGAATATACACTTCTATTTAGTCTATTTCCTAGTGAGATAATGGTTAGTTTTTCATCTTCTAAATGGACGAATATAGAATTATTTCCATGCCATTTTCCTGTATGATAAGTGAGTTTTTTTCCATTCTCGTATTTCATCATTCTCATTCCTAAACCGTAATTTTTAACTCCCTCTTTTTCATTACTGTATCCTATAAATATGGAATCATATAACGATTTTCTTAAAAATTTATCTGAAAACATGGCAGTACTCAACTTAAATAAATCTCTTGGAGTGGAATACACATTTTTATCTCCATAGATTAAATCATACCTGTCAAAAGGGAATAGTTTTCCGTTATTGTAATAGGAAAGAGAAATATGTGGGAAATTTTTTTTCTGAAAAACAAACGTATTTTTCATTTTTAAAGGTTTAAAAATCATGGTATTCATTGCTTCGGGAAAAGGCGTTTTAGTGATTTTTTCTACGATAAGAGCAAGCAAAGCAAAGTTAGAATTACAATATTGAAAATGAGTATTTGGTTTAAAGAGAGTAAAAGGTTTGCATTTGGTATAAAAATTAAGAACGTCCGTATTAGTTAGTTTTTTATTTTTGTCTTTCCACCAATATTCCATTTCCGCAAGAGTTGAGTAATTAATTATTCCAGAACGATGAGTAAGCAAGTCAATGATACGTATTTCTTCGTAAGGAAAACCTTTTAAGATGGTATTTACTTTTTGGTTTAATCTTAATTTGTTGTTTTCTACAAGCTTTAAAATTGCCAAAGAAGTAAGCACTTTACTTACCGAAGCAATATGAAGAGGCGTATCTTTTGTTATAGGAATCTGTTTTTCTTGATTTGCAAATCCAGTATATTTTTCTAAAAGAATTGTTTTTCCTTGTGCAACAAGAATTCCTCCGCTCATAGTGTTATTTTGTTCCCAAAAATGACGATAAAAATTATTTAATTGTTCTTTTTTAGTTTTATCAATTTTATACTTTTTTATTGTTTTAGTTAGGTTTTTATACGAATCATAAGTAGGGATATTGGAATTGTCTTCTTCCTTTGAGGATAGTTTTTTTAAGTCTGATTTGCAAGAGATTAAGGAAAGAAAAAAGAGGAAAAATACAGTGGTTTTATAATTAATCAACATATATAAAAAGTAATTCTATTCAAATATAAAACTTAGGAAATAGTTATGCAAAATTTAATTTATTTGTATTTTTGATAAAATATAAAGTTTGAACCTAGCAATTATTGACTTTGAAGATTCATTTACGTATAATATCATTCATTCCGTAGAAAAAAACAAAGGAATTAATATAGAATTGATTGATTATAAAAAAATGAAAATCAATCACTTAAATCAGTTTGATAAAATAATTTTATCTCCTGGAGCAGAAACTCCCAAAGAAAAAAATATTTCTAATAATATCCTTTCAGAGATTATAAATACCAAACCAATATTAGGAATTTGTTTAGGATTTCAAATCATAGCAGACTTTTTTGGGGAAAGTTTGGTTCAGTTAGACAAACCTAAACACGGAGTGCAATCAGAGTTAGAAATACTACAAAAAGACGAAATTTTCTCTAATTTAAATTCGATAAAAGTAGGAAGGTATCACTCTTGGAGTGTTAATCTTAAAGACAAATCAGAGATGATTCCGTTAGCAAAATCTAAAGATGACGATTGTCTTATGGTTTTTAAGCATTCAAAACTTCCTGTTTATGGAGTTCAGTTCCATCCTGAAAGTATACTTACACCAAAAGGAGATTTATTACTAAAAAATTGGATTTACTTGAATAAAGAATAATTACTCGTTGTTGTTTGTAATGACTTTTTTTATCGGTTCATTTTTGTCATTAAAGAAAGAAAACTCTAGGTATTTGTAAGCATCTCTTTCTACAATAGTAACCAATCTTTTGTATTTATAAAACCATTTTATTCGTACGCTAGGAAATCCTATTTTTAAGTAAGATGCAATAAAAGGATGAACGTGTAAATATATTTTTCCTTTGTATCGAGTTACTATTTGATTGATTTCGTTTTCAATTCTCTCTATTGTAAGAATAGGAGCTTCTACTTTTCCATTGTTTGGTTCTTCTTCAAAAGTACTTACTTCTTTTTGAGGTCGTACACGTTGGCGAGTTATCTGTACCAATCCAAATTTACTAGGAGGTAGGATTTTATGTTTGGCTTTATCAGAACTCATTTCTTGTCTAAGACTGTCAAAAAGATTACGTCTATTTTCAGGATTTGTCATATCTATAAAATCAATGACAATAATTCCCCCAATATCTCGTAATTTTAGCTGGCGAGCAATTTCTTTGGCGGCGAGTAAGTTTACTTTTAGAGCTGATTCCTCTTGGGTTTTGTCTTTAGCTTTTATGGTTCCTGAGTTCACGTCAACCACATGCAGTGCTTCTGTATGTTCAATTACCAAATAAGCACCTTTTGAGTTAGGAATATTTACATATTTACCAAAAGCTTGTTTTATTTTCCTTTCAATTGCAAAATTCTCAAAAATTGGAACGTGAGAATCGTAGAATTTAACAATATCTTTTTTCTCAGGAGCAATTACTTCAATGTAGTTTTTTAAGTCTTCGGTTAGCTCTTCATCATCAGATACAATAGAAGTATACTCTTCATTAAAATTATCTCTAAGTATGGATTGTGCTTTATCTAGTTCACTTAGAACTTTAAAAGGAACTCTGGCTTTTTGAATGTTTTTATAACATTGATTCCATTTATTGAGTAAGAAGTTCAAATCAGAATGTAAATCTGCAACTTTTTTTCCTTCTGCAACAGTCCTAATTATAACTCCCATTCCTTTAGGAACTATACTTTCGGTAAGTGTTTTGAGTCGTTCACGTTCTTGGTTATCAGAAATATTTTTGGAAATAGAAATCATGTTCGAAAACGGAACTAAAACCATGTACCTTCCTGCTAAGGATATTTCTGATGTGAGTCGAGCACCTTTTGTAGATATAGGTTCCTTAGCTATCTGAACTAAAATAGTATCTTTAGGTTTGAAAATATCGCCTATTTGTCCATTTTTATCGATGTCTTTTTCGAAAGAAAAAGAATCCAGTTTAGGAGACTTGATTTTACCTTTAAAAACTAAGCTAATGTATTTTAAAGTACTTTTTAATTGTCTTCCCAAATCATGATAATGCAAAAAACCGTCTTTTCCTTCGCCAAAATCAACAAAACATGAATTTAGCTCGGGTTTTAATTTTTTGATTTTTGCCAAATAAATATCTCCTACACAAATCTTTTTTTCATCAGATTCTTCGTGAAGTTCCTCTAACAATCCATCGTTTAAGATTGCCATTTTAGCTACTCCATTGTGATAGGAAACTATCAGTTCTTTACTCACAGTTCTTTGGGTTTAGATTATAAAAAACAAGAACTTCGCTATGTAACGTATAAATTAGAGAGCGAAGTTTTTGTTTAGCAACAAAGAAAATTAAATTATTTATTCTTTTTGTGACGATTTAATCTTCTTCTTTTCTTTCTTTTATGAGTTGCTACTTTGTGTCTTTTTCTTTTTTTTCCGCTAGGCATAGGATTAAATTTTATTTAATTAAAACATTTTTTTTAACATTTTCTGCAAATTCCTTCGAAGGTTTAAAAGCTGGTATGCTATGAGCTGGAATCGTAATTGTTGTATTGCTAGAAATATTTCTACCTTTCTTTTCTTTTCTTTCTTTTATAAGAAACGTTCCGAAACCTCTTAAATACACATTTTCACCGCTAATCATTCCTTTCTTCACTTCATCCATGAACGCTTCAATTATCAACTGCGTATCTCTCTTTTCCATACCTAGATTATTAGATATAGAATTTACAATATCTGCTTTTGTCATTCCGTTAATTTAATTATTCAAAAAATTTGAAATGCAAATATAGATAATTATTTTTGACTCAGATAAATATTTAAGTAAAAAAATGAGTTTTGTTTACAAAATAGAAAATTGGTATAAAGAAAATAAAAGGGAATTACCTTGGAGAAAAACAAAGAATCCGTATTTAATATGGATTTCAGAAATTATTTTTCAACAAACACGCATCAATCAAGGAATGGAATATTATTTAAATTTTGTGTCTAAATATCCTAATTTGAATACATTGGCAGAAGATTCTTTAGAAAATGTACTAAAAAATTGGCAAGGTTTAGGGTATTATAATAGAGCTAAAAATATTCATTATACGGCAAATTTTATTCAAAATGAATTAAATGGAGTTTTTCCAGATACTTATAAAGACTTGCAAAAATTAAAAGGAGTTGGTAAATATACCGCTGCCGCAATTGCATCTATTTGTTTTGATGAAAAGGTTCCAGCATTAGATGGAAACGCATTTAGAGTTTATACTCGATTTTTTGGAATAGCAGATGACATCTCCAAACAGGGGACTTTTACGATGTTGTTTGATAAGATTCAGAAAATACTACCAGAAAGAGTAGGCGATTTTAATCAAGCGATTATGGATTTTGGTTCTGCTGTATGTACACCAAAAAACGCAAAATGCAAAGAATGTCCTTTAAGTGTTGATTGTGTAGCATTTAATACAGGGAAAGTAAATGAACTTCCATTTAAAAAATCTAAGATAAAAGTTAAAGATGAAACCATAAATTACTATGTATACTATTCTGAAAATTACATTATTTTAGAAAAAAGACAAAAAAGAAGCTTTTGGAAAGATTTATATGAGTTTAGTACAAAGTCTTTTTTTATAGATGAAAAAAGAAGCGAAATTTTAGAAATACAGCACAAACTAAGTCATCGAAATTTAACTTTATCGTTTAACGATTATAAACTATCAGATGAAGAACTTTTGGAGCTGTCTAATCAAAATAACTTGAAGTATTATCGTAGTTTAGAATCTATAACATTACCAAAACCAATAGAAAATCACATTAAAACATTAAAAATAAACCTTTAAAAATCATAAAAGTTTAGTATAATTGTAAGTATAAAATTTTAAACAATTATGAAAAAAATATTTTTTGGTTTTGTTTTGCTTGCTAGTGTTTCTTTATATTCTCAAAATACGTTCACGCTTATGAGTAATGACCTTGGAGGACAAGCAACAAACAATCAAATTTACAATGGATTTGGTTGTACAGGGAATAATATATCGCCTGATTTACATTGGATAAATCCACCAGAAGGAACACAAAGTTATGCAATAACTATGTATGATCCTGATGCTCCAACAGGAAGTGGTTGGTGGCATTGGATAGTTTTTAATATTCCATCAACAGTATCTCAAATACCGAGTGATGCTGGAAAAATAGAGAATCAATTAATGCCTAAGGAAGCAATACAAAGTATTACAGATTATGGAACGTACGGATTCGGAGGAGCTTGTCCGCCAAAAGGAGATGGATTTCACAGATATATTATTACCATACATGCTTTAAAAGTAAGTGAATTTGATTTTAATAAAGATGTTAATCCTGCATTGGTAGGATATTACATCAACTCAAATACGATAGGTAAAGCATCTTTGATTTTTTACCACAAAAGATAAGTTATTTTATACTTTCAAAGAAATTAATTAATTCTTTTTTCTGAGCTTCCGTAATTTTGGCTTCTGAATGCATTAGAGTATAACTTTTAAGAGGCATTTCGTTTTTTTCTAAAACTTCTGCACATTCGTGCAGTGCGTGTTCTTTCTGTTCTTGATTGTAATTTGCAAAAGTAGAGAAGTTTATATGCTCTCTCCCTTCGTCTATATGGTGTTTCAAAATCCAAGAAACAGGTGCGATGCTAGAATACCAAGGATAGGAGGTTTCATTGGAATGACAATCATAACAAGAAGCTTTTAGTATAGATTGAATCTCTTCACTAGGTTGTGTTATAGTTATGAAATCTTTGTTTTTATCTACTTTTGGATTTACTTTGTCGATACCAAAAAACTGCATAATTAAAAATACAATTAGTAATCCGTATAAAACTTTTTTCATATTTATTTCTTTTTTAATTGTTTAAAATCCATTTCTCTGTGATTTCCCAGTATGCACGAATTAATATCTTGTTGCTGTAAAGGTATGTTTTTTCGGCATAAATTTCATTTTCAAAATCGGCGTAATCATAAAATCCATTTTCATTTTCATCTACCAATATACGAAAAGAATATTCTCCAGGAGCTAAATAATCAAAATTAAATGTAGATTCATTGGTGTATACCTTTTCTATAATATCTCCTTTGGCATTTAAAAGTTCTAAAAAGAATTTTGTTTTGGGTTTATTCTCTAATTCTAGTTTTAGTTTCCCAAAGTCTTTTTCTGCTCTCGTCTGGAACATGAATTGTGTAGAATCCGTTGTGCTACCAAAGAAGTCTACTATTGAGTTTGGTTCTAATTCTATAACATATTTTGAATCTAATTTTACAGGAAAATCAATATCCAATTGTTTTTTATTCTCATTGTTAATAGATGCAACAAAAGGTAATTCTTCTTCTTCTTTTTTTACAGAAATAAAACTTTTATCTACTTTTACTAGTGGTGAATTAAATTGTATATATAGTTTTTTATCAGGTGTTAAGATGGTGGAACGTTTTTCTACAGTTGTTTTGTGTTCTTTATTGGTTTTATAATAAACAAAAACGGTATCTTTTTTTTCTTTGTTTTCTACTAAAAAGGTAATTTTTGGATTTTTTTCTTCTTTTGTAAATATATTGTCTTGTTTAAACCAAAAGCGAGCAGAATCACTTCTAGCAATATGAGAAAGTAAAAAAGTATCTATTTTAGGCTCTACTGCTGTTATGTTTAGTGAGTCTGGATTACCTTCGAACTCGAATAAAATTTGTCCGTAATCTTCTTGTTTTTGACTGATGATTTTATACTTTTTCTGAACTTTACTAAGTTTTAAATCAATATTTTTTTGAGTAGAATCCAAATCAATTAATTCTTTTTTGAATCCAATTTTTTCTGTATCACTGTCGAAAACTCGATTTTTATTTTCGTCATTAAATGCAATGATTTTATATTTTCCTTTTTTTAAATTTTGAAAATTATACATCGAACTACTGTCAACTTTACTCACGTAATACGGTTTTTTAGTATAGTCGATTACAGAATCGTTTTTATATAAAGCTACAAGTATATTGTCTTTGAACTCATTAGTTAGATAATCAGATATTTTTCCTTTTATTTCTAAACTATCAATAAAATTTCCTGTGGAAAAAACGTATTTAAAATTAGAAAGAGGATTACCTTCATTATTGTCTTGTATACTTTCTCCAAAGTTGAATGAGTAAGTAGTATTTTTTTGTAAGGAATCCTTAAACTTAATTGTAATCTCTTTGCTTGCATAGGTATTCGGTAAAATACTTGGTTCTTCTTGCATTGGAGGAGATATTACAATCTGATTGTATGAGTCTTTAATGAGGATTAATTCATCAAATAGTAATTTTATCTCCTTTAAGTTGGTGTCTACATTTTTGCTTAAATTTTCTGGAGTAGATTTTAATACTTTAGGAGGCGATACATCTTTAGGTCCTCCGGTGGGAGCACCTTGCCGAGCACAAGAGAAAATGAGTGCTGAAATAAAACAAATAAGGTATGTATTTTTTAGATTCATTTCACGCAAAAGTACGTTTTATAGAAATAAAAAAATATAACTCAGTATTATTTTTTAAATAAAATTTCGATTTTTGTACTGAAATAACGTTATTTATGATAATTACATCTCTCCAGAATTCGAAAATAAAATTTTTACAGAAGCTATTAGATAAAAGTAGAGAACGAAAAAAAAACAAATTGTTTACAGTAGAAGGGATTCAGGAGAATGAATTTGCATTAAATAATAATTATAAACCAAAGGAGTTTTATGTTTGTGAATCTATATACAATGGCGATTTAGATTTGTCTAGCGAAGTAAATTATATAAGTTCTCAAGTTTATCAAAAAGTGGCATTTCGAGGCAGTACGGAGGGAATTATTGGAGTTTATCATCAAAAAGAAAATATTTTAGAAGAAGATTTATCTGAAAATTCGACCGTTTTAATCGTAGAGTCGGTTGAAAAACCAGGGAATTTAGGAGCTATTTTACGTACTTGTGAAGCTTTTTCGGTGGATTTGGTACTAATTTGTGATGAAAGAGTAGATATTTACAATCCTAATGTAATTCGTTCGAGTGTTGGTTGTGTTTTTTCTGTTCCAACTCTTTCGTTGAGTAAGGAGGAGTGTTATGAGTTTTGTAAAAAACAAAATATTAAGTTGTATTCTACATTTATGAATGAGGAATACAAATCAATTTGGGAAGTAAATTACAGAACAAAATCAGGATTGATTTTTGGAACAGAACACGAAGGAGTTTCTGATTTTTGGAAAGATAAAATTGAGATGAATGTACTGATACCAATAAGTGGAACCGTAGATTCCTTTAATGTAAGTAATGCAATTGCAATCGGTTTATATGAAGTTTATCGACAAAAAAATGTAACTTAACATACTCAAAAGTTAGAATTATGAGATTATTTCTACTATTTCTTTTTTCATGTACTCTTTTTTCGCAACAAAATAGGAAAGAAATGCTTTATCAAGAACCATTTCGTCCACAGTTTCACTATACGCCAAAAAATAATTGGATGAATGATCCAAATGGATTGGTATACTATGACTCTACTTATCATATGTTTTATCAGTATCACCCGAATAGTTCCGTTTGGGGTCCAATGCACTGGGGACATGCAACGAGTAAGGATTTAATTCACTGGAAAGAGGAGTCAATAGCTCTTTATCCTGATTCATTAGGTAAAATATTTTCAGGAAGTGCTATTGTAGATAAAAATAATACTGCTGGATTTGGTAAGAATGCAATGGTAGCTGTATTTACACATCATAGTGATTCATTATGGATAAAAGGGTATAGAAATACAGAAGTCCAGAGTTTGGCGTATAGTTTAGATAATGGATTGAACTGGAAAAAGTATAAGAATAATCCTGTAATAGCAAATTCAAATGAAAAGGATTTTAGGGATCCAAAAGTATTTTGGAATGAAGATAAAAAAATATGGAACATGGTTCTTTCGGTAGGAGATCGGGTTAAAATATTTGCATCAGATGATTTGATTGATTGGAAATTTAAAAGTGATTTTAAACCAAAAAATGATTTAAATAATCTTGGCGTATGGGAATGTCCTGATTTGTTTAAAATGAATTATCAAGGAAAGGAAAAATGGGTTTTAATAATTAGTCATGGAAATAATACGCCAAATGGAGGTTCTGGTACTCGTTATTTTATTGGAAATTTTGACGGAGAAACATTTACTAATGAACAAGCATCTACTTGGTTGGATTTAGGATTTGATTATTATGCGGGAATTACATTTTCTAATGTTCCAGAAAATAAAAAGATTTTAATCGCTTGGATGAGCAATTGGTTGTATGCACAGAAAACACCTACAGAAGTTTGGCGAAGTGCTATGACTTTACCTAGAGAATTGCTTTTGGATTATGATAATACAGCACACATTTACTTTTTAAGGCAGAATATTGTGAATCAATTTCAAGAAATTAAAACGAAAATAAAGGAGTATAAAAATGTACGTTTGCCTTTTAGAAAAGAGAACCATAATCTAATGGAGTCGGATATTTCATTTGACTCTAAAGGTGGAGATGATATTGAAATTACGTTTTCTAATGAATTAGGAGAAAGTATATCTTTAGGGATAACAAATAATATCTTTTTCTTTGATAGAAGAAAATCAGGCATAACTGATTTCGATGAAAAGTTTAGTGCAGAGATTCAAAGAATCCCTTTAAATGATAACATACATAAATTTCAAATTGTTCTAGATAAGTCTTCTTGCGAGATTTTATTAAATGATGGTAAGTATTCTATTACAAATTTAATTTTTCCTACAAACAAATACACCAAGTTAGATATAAAAGGAGATGAAGGTTTAGAAGTAGAGAATTTAAGAGTAGAAAAAATAAATTCTATATGGAAATAATGCAAAAGAAACAAGCCGAAGCGGAACGCTTCGGCTTGTTTTAGGTTTTTAACCGTTGTGTATTCTTAGTTAGCTAAAGAATCGATGTTTGCAGCAGCAGTAGAATCAACAGCACTAGCAGTAGAATCAACAGCAGAATCAACAACTTCTACAACGTCTTCTATAACATTTACAGTAGTATCACCTGCATCTTCTGTAGCTTTAGCAGTTTTTTCGCAAGAAGTGAAAGATACAGTTACTAAAGCAGCGATAGCAACAACGTTTAATAATACTTTTTTCATAATAGTAATTTTTTAAAGATTAATAATTTTTTCTAAATTTTTTCTGTAACAAAACTACACTCGAAGATTTATTTTGGTAATTAAAATAGTTGTAATAAATTTGTAAAATAATTTACAAATAAATAGTATTGTAAATCAATTAGTTATCATTTTTAATTAATGAATAAAAAAGAAAAAACACAATTTCAAATCCTTAAAAAAAAGGTTTCCGAGAGGTTTTTACAAGACTTTCCTGAAGCAAATTCGGATATTTCTACGTGGAAAGGATTATACATTGTTTATTTTCAAGAACATTTGCTGAAAAATGTAAAAGGAAATGTAAGTGAAAAGTGGTTTTATACCTATTTTAAACAAGAACCTGAAAAACTTCCGCGTATAGATATGCTTAATTTGCTTTCTGAATACGTAGGATACAAGTCGTGGAAACATTTTATAATGGAAAATCCTTCTGAACAAGAAGAGGAAAGTAATAAAATCATAGAGGAAAAACAGTTAGAAGAAAAACACACGAAAAAAATATCTTCCGTACAGAAAAATATACTGAAATGGATTGCAGGGATTATTTTTTTAGTTGCAGGAATTTTCGGAATTCAAGAAATTAATAAGAATAATAATACCTACACTTTCTGCTTTTATGATGCTGATGCAAACTCTCCTATTCCTAGTCAAGTAGAAATAACGGTACATAAAAAAGGAGAATCATCAAAAAGGTATTTGGCAGATGCACAATCCTGTTTTAACTATACCACAAGCGATGATACGTTAGAAATGACAGTAAACTCAAAGTTTCACAAACAAACTACGTTTAAATACATTCTTAATAGATACAAAGAACCAGAAGTTATTCAAATAGAACCTGATGAATATGCGTTGATGCTCAATTATTATGTGACTTCTAAGCAAAAAATTAAAGATAGACAAAGTAAACTCAGAAAATTAATTTCTAATGATGCTTTAATCTATCAAGTGTATGATAATGAGGTGTATGGAGTTGAAGTTTTAACAAAAGAACAATATATAGGTTTGGTAACCTTGCCAACTGAATCATTGAAAAAATACATTCAGATTTATAGCGAAACCAATGATAAAGGAAAAATAACAAAAATAAAATTTAAAATTTTAACAGATGAAAATTAAATCATATATATACGTACTTAGTTTGATTGTTTTTATAACTTCTTGTAAAAAAGAAGTTTATGACGGAAATTATGATCCCGAAATTGTGGAAACATATAGGAATGAATCATTAGATTCACTACAAACAATCAATAAAATTGCCGAACAAAAAATTCAAGAATTATACGATTTAGGTCTTTTGTACGTATATAATAATATCGATAATGAACTGGATTCTATTCTTTCTACTCAGATTGATAACTATTTTTACGAAAAAGATAGCAATCAAGTAAATGCTCTTTTAAATGAAATTAAAGAGAATAAAACACATTATATAAAGATAACCGACGTTGTAAATCAAGATACAGATTCTATGATGGAGGATTCTGCAACCATTAGTGAGTTTCAGATTAAATATTACAACAAAGAAAAAAACTTTCTTCGTAAACAAAATAAATACGTGAAATACATACTCAAAAAGAATCCAGAAAAGTTTGTGAAAGAATTTAAATTCTACTTTATTGGGTTTGCAGAAAATGACTCTATTTTGAGAGGAGAAATCAAGTAATCCAGTGGAATATCGTGCGGTTCTACTTCAATAGAATCCTCTAAAGAAGAGAAATAATTGATTCCTATTTTTAGTGTTTTTCTTGGAAGTTTAGCTAAGAATTTATCGTAAAACCCTTTTCCATAACCAATTCTATTTCCATTTTTATCTGAAATTAAAAGAGGAATAAAAACCACATCTATAAGATTTAAATTTTTAAGTTCTAAAGCATTTACAGGTTCTGGAATATTCCATTTATTGATTTTTACTTTAGTATCTGTTGTGTATATATAATGCTTTAGAAAATCATTATCAACTTTGGGGATAATTATATATTTATTTTTATCTAACAGATAATCAATAAACTCCCAAGTGTTTATTTCTTTCTGAGAAGTGATAGGAAGAAAAATATGAAATGTATTTAATTTAGAAAATTTAGAATTCTTGAATTGATTCAAAATCTGCAAAGAATATTTTTTTTGTTCCAATTCGGAAAGTTGATTTCTTTTTTTTTTGTATAAATTCCTTAATTTGTCTTTACTATACATCTTTTACCGTAATTATTTTAACAGGACAAGCATCTGCCGCTTTTTTATTTGGTTCGTATGCATCGTTGAGAGGAGTTTTCACAATATGAAAACCTTTCTTTTCGGTAGAACGAAGAAGCACAGATTTTCCATCTTTTTTTGACATTCTAAAGTATTCAGGAGAAAACTCTGCACAATAATTGCAACCAATGCATTTTTCTCGTTGTAATGTAATTACTACCATTTTTTAATAATAAATTTTTAACAAAATTGGCTTTTCGGAAGAGTCAATTATATTTTCTAATACCTTAAAAAAAACCTCGGAAACCATAGGACAACCTAAACTGGTACAAATTGGAAAAAGTTGCTCTCGATTAGGAACACAAAAATATTTATGCAGTACAATATATCTTTTAAAAGCATTTGAATTTGTAGAATCTAAACCATGCAACTTATACGATTTCCCAAAATTCCCTATGTAATCATTTCCTATTTTATATTTTCCTAAAGAACTTTGATGTGATTCTGGAATATTAGAAAAGCATAAACTATCTGAGTTGCTGATTACCGAACCAGAACCATGAGAAACCAAACTTTCTCTTTGTATACTATCATTTTTTAAGTCGTAGATGAAAAAACGATATTTTTGAGAAGGGATTTTCATATCTATTAGGAAAATCATTTCTGAATTATATTTTTTATTTGAACTTATATATTTTTTTAATTCTTTTATTTCTTTCTTAATTCGTGAATATTTTTGAATAGAGTCTTGCTTCTTATATCCTGTATCATCTTGTGAAAAAGCAATATCAGATAGAATCACATTTTTTGTTTCATTGGAACACGAAAGTGCTATAAAAAGGAAAGAAGATAATAAATAAATACGTAACATGGTTTATCAATTCTAAAGTGTTAAGTATAGATGTTTTTGAGTTTAATTTATTAGAATAGAACCATTTTTTTTATTACGCTGTTGTTTTTTTATAAAAACTTTATTATTGATATAAAGATTGTCTAAATATTTCACACATTCTTTAGCAATTGCATCTGCTAGTGGAGGAGGAACTGCGTTTCCTACGTGTTCGCATCTTTTTGTATGACTTCCTGCAAATTTATAATCTAATGGGAAACCTGTGATAGTAGCTGCTTCTCTAACGGTTATACTTCTATGCTCAATTGGATGTACTGGAAAATTACTATGACCTGGCACAAGTGTCGGTGCTAATGAGTTCATATCTAAACGCATAGTATTTCCTCTCGAATAAAAACTACTAATTTTTAATTCTTCAGGAAGTTCGTTCATTCTTTCTTGAATATTCTTTCCTGCTTTAATGTATTTAAATCTTTCAATTGTTTTTTTAGAATGATTCATAGGAATATTGTCTATATCATTCTTATTATTGTAATCAATTTTACTTAATGCTTTACCAATTGAAATAGGTTTTAAAAACTTGGTGTTTTTATTAATGTTATCGAAATCTAATTTTGTTGAAATTTCATTTGAATGATATTTAGGAATTGGATATTGAAAATTATTGGGTAAATCTTTTCTTGTTGCAACAATTATGACTCTTTCTCTTTTAGTTGCAGCACCATACCAAGCAGTATTTAATATTTTATGGGAAACGTTGTATCCTATTCTGTCATAGATTTGATAAATATCATCAACCACAGAAATTAAATATTTTTTTTCATTTAATAATTTAAGTAATTCCTCTTTTTCTTTTCTTAGAATTAATCCTTTTTGTAGAAATTCATTAGAAATGTTATTTTTTTTTCTCAATTCAGCTTTTTGTCCTTTATAGTTTTCTAATTGTTGCCAAACAAAATCAACTTTTTGTTTTATTTCTAATGGAGTTTCTTCTGATAATACTTTACCATTTAAAAATGCTTTTACATTTTCAATAATACTAATTTTTGGTTTTGTTTCGTTTACAAGTTCTAACTGTTTATGATAAAAGTAATTTCTTTCATCATTTGGCGAGCGTTCTCCTGCCAAGCTAAAACCTTTACAAACAATACCTCCAAACATTACATCTAATTCTCTTTTTTCAAGTTTAATTCTATTTAATAAATTATCAACATTAATGTCAATTATACTATTATAGTCAACAAATGCTGTTTGTTCAATTTCAGGATTATTTAGTAATAAAGTCTTTATGCAGTCAATATTATTATCATTTACATAAACTGATTTAAAATTATTTTTCTTAAAACCTATATGTGAACCACCAGCACCAACAAAGGTTTCAAATATTGTATATTGTTTGTTTTTCATTATAGAATATTTGTTAAGTTATTAATATATGGTTTTGATTTTGTGTATTTTATAATATTTTCCTTTAATGATTTATCATTCATTTCCAAAGGATTGTAATTAATAATTCTATTTGAATTTCTTGGTTTAAAATCAATGCAACCAAAGTCATCTCTTAAAATATTAAGCCAAGAAGATAAATATCTTGTTTCTGATTGTGTTAAAAATAAAACATCTCTATCTGAAAATTGTGAAACAATTTCTTTACGAATTGTTTTTAAATCTTGATTAATATTTTGATTTCCTTGTGTAAAATAATTTAATAAAGTTTCTATATAAGGTTTGATATATGATTTATACATCATTATTAAAAAATCTTCAAAATCAAACATTCCAAATTCAAGACCTGATTTTGTAGGTAAATTGTTTGAATTTATTAAGCCAAGTGAAGATAAACTTATCCAAGCATTTCGCCAATTGTTATTATTGATTGAATTTGTTTTTTTAATTTCTAATTCAATTTCTGTTCTTTTAACATTTGCTTTGTTTTTGATTTTTAAAAAACATAAATATCTCAAAAGCATATAAATTTCAAAAAGTCGTGTATCTCTTACATAATATTGTGAAATACTTGTTAAAGAGTTATTTTCAACAGTTGATAGAGTTTTTAATTCTTCTTGTGAAATCCTTCTTGCAACTTTGTTAGAATCGTTAATCTCAACTATATAAGTTGATTTTGGATATTTAAATTTACCAATATTGAAATTTGTGTTATTAAATGCAGAAGAAGGAACTAGTAAAATACTATTAAAAGGATTACTATATTGAATACCTTTTGAGGAAATATTTTGTTCGTTAAAATATTCATATTGCAAAACTTGTCCTATACCTCTTACATAATCAGTTACACCAATATCACCTGCTTTGCATTCTATTATCGCTCTTATTTGATTATTATAAACAAAAGTAAAATCGGCTGTAATACCATTTATATATTTGTCTTCGTGAATTAAATTTAAATTAGTTAAATCGTCTGGTAAATTTAAAATAGACAACAAGTCGGATTTAATATTGTCATTTTTGATAATTAAATCGTGAAAATATTTTTCCCTAATATTATCTTGTTCAATAATTTGCCTATCTACACTATTCATAATTTATAATACAATATGTACAAATATAACTAAAATAAGCGATTCTCATTAAATATACATTGAATTAAAAGTTGTCATATTTTAATATAATAGTTTTATTTATATGATAAATATACTATTTTAGCATTTGGTATGCTTTCTTTAAACCTTGAATTAATTTGTCTATATCTTCAGTTGAATTATATACGCCAAAAGAAGCACGAACTGTTCCAGAAATTCCAAAATAGTGCATAATTGGTTGAGTACAATGATGTCCTGTACGAACAGCAATTCCTTGTTTGTCAAGAATAAAGCCTACATCAGAAGAAGAAATTCCGTTTAAATTAAAATTAAATGAAACTGCTCCTGCTCTCGATTTTGCATTTTTTGCATAAATAATGATATCGTCTAGTTTTTCTAACTCATCAGTTAAATAATGCAGTATTTTTTGTTCATGCTGTTCAATATTTTTACTTCCTATGGATTTTATGAATTCAATCGCAGTTCCCAAAACGATATTTGCTTCTATATTTGGAGTTCCTGCTTCAAACTTAAAAGGTAAAGTTTGGTAGGTAGTTTTTTCGAATGTTACTTCTTTTATCATTTCTCCACCAGCTTGATAAGGAATCATTTTTTCGAGTAAATGTTCTTTTCCGTAGAGAATTCCAACGCCAGTAGGAGCGTACATTTTATGTCCTGAAAATGCTAAAAAATCGCAATCTAATTCTTGAACGTTTATTGGTGTATGTGGTATGGATTGTGCGGCATCAATTAAAACATAGGCATTGTATTTATGAGCTTCATCTATGATTTCTTTAATTGGGTTTACCACACCAAGAGCATTAGAAATATGATTTACCGAAAGGATTTTTGTTTTTTCTGAAAGCAGTTTTTTATATTCATCTAGGATTAAATCTCCATTTTTATCAATCGGAATTACTTTGAGTTTTGCTTTTTTTCTTTCTGCTAAAATCTGCCAAGGAACTATATTAGAATGATGTTCTAAGTGAGAAATTATAATTTCGTCATCAGGTTGTATGAGTTCTTGAATGCTGTAAGCTACTAAGTTAATAGAGTCAGTAGTTCCTTTGGTAAAAATAATTTCTTCGGTTTTAGAAGCATTTATAAATTCTTTTACGATGCTTCTGGTATTTTCCATTTCTTCGGTTGCTTCTTGACTGAGTGTATGGATTCCTCTGTGTACGTTGGCATTTATGGTTTTGTAATACGAATCTATTTTATCTAGAACAATTTGTGGTTTCTGTGAAGATGCGGCATTATCTAAGTACACCAATTCTTGATTATTTACTTTTCGTTTTAGAATAGGAAATTGTTCGCGAATACTTTGTATATCTAAAGGCATTTTAGTTTTGTTTTTTGCAAAGGTAGATAAAGGAAATTAATTTATATAAGATTAATTCTAAATAAAATATATTGAAGTATAAGCCGAAGGTAATTGCAGAATTATTGGTGTTAATTTGATGCAAAAATGCAAATGCTTAAACAAAAAAAACTGCTTCAAAATAGAAACAGTTTTTTGTATACTATTGTTTTTATCTGAATTAGAAATCAATATCTTGAACTTCATTGTAGTCAAGAGTAGGAACTTCGGTTTTAAAAATTCCATTTTCAAAAACACCATCTTGTTCTGTTCCGTCCGCATAAATCATTTTTCCTTCTCCTTTTGGCATATTGTTTTCGAAGTTTCCAACAAATGTTTTTCCGTCTTTCCAAGTAAGTTTTCCTTGTCCTGAACGTATATCATCTACCCAATTTCCTTCGTATACATCACCAGTACTGGCAGAAGTATATTTTCCGAATCCTTGTTTTTTGTTTTCTACCCAATTTCCTTCGTATACATCGCCATTAGAATATGTGTATTTATTGAAACCATTTCTTGCCTCTGATTTTATGGTTTTTACAGCATAGAATTCTCCTGCATTTACTTTTGCATCAATTGCTTGTATAGCGTCATTTTTTTCTCTCAAAAGCTCTCTTTCTGCATCGTTTAATCCTTCTAATTGTTTGTTTTTTTCATTTTCAGATAAAGATTGATTCGCTTGTATAGCTTCTCTTTTTGAATTAAGGATACTTCTTTTGTTTAGGAATGTTTGATGAATTTCATTTTTTCTTTGAGCAACATCTTTCTGTAACTTATCTTTTTGTAATGCTTTAATTTTTTTGTATTCATTTAGGTAATTGCTAATTGAATCTGAGTTTGTGTTTTTAGTGGGAAGAACGGAACTTCCTTTTTTAGAACAATCATTCTCATTCCCTTTTTTATTACAACACCATGTTCCGTCTCCTAAATTTACCATGTATTTCAGTTCGCAATCAGGTAAACACCATTCGCATACTTCATCAGGATTTGTAGTTTGGTTATCTTCCTGACTATAAGCAAAGTTTAGTGAGAATACAGTTATGAGTACAAAGAAAATTTTTAAATAGTTTGTTTTCATTTTGTAAAGATTTTAATTTTTTATTTAGTTCTATAAATTGATTGATTGTAATACTGACGAGCTTTTGCCATATTTTTTTGCATATCTAGTATTCGAGTATCAGGGTTTGGGTGCGTAGATAAAAAGTCAGGAGGTCTTTGATCGTTTCCTTCTTGAGCTTTCATTCGTTCCCAAAGTTCAGGAGCTTTTTCTGGATTGTATCCTGCCATTGCCATTAGGTAAAGTCCCATTAAATCTGCATCTAATTCTTGTTTTCTAGAATAGCTTAGTATAGTAAGGGAAGCTCCCATAGGATAAAATTGCTCAAATAAACTTTTAGTGTTTGAATTGGAAATACTTCCGCCAATAACATCTCCTAAAAGTTGAGCTCCAGCAGATTGTGACATTCTTTCTGCTCCGTGTCCTGCAAGTGCATGAGCAACTTCGTGTCCCATAACGGTAGCAATTCCTGTTTCATCTTTACAGATAGGAAGAATTCCTGTGAAAAATGCAACTTTTCCACCAGGCATACACCAAGCATTTACGGTTTTACTATCATCTATTAAAATGAATTCCCACTCAAAACCATTTAGAACAGCTTCTTGTCCTATAGATTTGTAATATGCTTCGGCTACAGTTTTTATTCTGTTTCCTACTCTTTTTATCATTTCAGCTTCAGGAGTTCCTGTAATGATTTTGGACTCTTGTTTTACCTGTTGGTATTGCTGAAAAGATGCCGTCATGAGTTGAGAATTATCCGCTAGACCTTGGAATGATTTCCTTCCTGTCATTGGATTTGTGGTACAAGCAACAACAAGCGTAGCTATAACTATAAAAGAAAATATTTTTTTCATAACCTTATTTTAAATTATCATTTTACAAATATCGTGCAAAAATTATTTTAACACTTAATTTTTTATAATTTTTTCTATGTATTCTGATATTTCTATGTATTTATTGAGTACCATTACGTGGCTTCCACCGTCAACTACATAATCAATGGAACTGTTTTTTGTAATTGGGAAAACAACATCATTATTCCCATGGATTCTATAAATAGGTATATTTAGATGATTTTCTTTCCAGTTCATAATTCTATTGATACTCCATGTATAGTAATACGAATCAATTTTTAGTAAAAATTCTTTTATATTCGGAAGTTTTCGGGAATAGATTTTTCTAAAAAATAAGAAAGTAAGCATTCCATTAGATTTAAAGACAAATTTAGGTGTGAGTTTGTATACTCTTGATTTTTTGATGATGTTTAAAATTCCACTTAGCTCTTTGTGTCTTGCGATTGAAGAAACCAAGATAAGACGCTTAGGTTTTTTAAATTTTGAAATTTCTTGAATAATAATACCACCAAATGATAATCCAATTAAGCTGAAATCTTCTTCGGTTATGCTTTCAGAAAGTCTTTTTGCATAATTTTCGATGGATTCATTTTTTTTAGGAACAATCCATTCTAAGTATTGTTTTTGATGATTTTCAGGAAGTTTGATTTTATCAAAAATGGAGCATTTAGCACCTAAACCAGAAACAAAATAAACGGTATGCATTATAGACTATTTTTTTTGTTCAAAATGGTTGAAACAATTATTTGAGTAGCATTTTTAGTATTGATAATCATCTTTTTAGCATGGTGTCCAATAGATAATCTTACTTCATCTTTTTCTATTAAATTGACTAATTGATTAGAAAGTTCTTCGTGATTTTTGATTATAATTCCTCCTCCTTTTTCTACCAATTCTTGTGCCTCTTTGTATTTTTTGATATTTGTTCCAAAAAGTACAGGAACTCCAAAAACAGCAGGTTCTAACACATTGTGAACTCCATCATGGTCAAAAGCTCCACCAACATAAGAAATATCGGCATAAGCATATATTTTAGTAAGAATACCGATGGTATCAATAATCAGTGCCTTATAATCAGAAATGTTTTTGTCTTCGAGTGAATCAATTTCAGAATAGAGAATAGAGTTTGGGAATTTTTGTTTGAGTAACTGCATATAATCCTTATTGATTTCATGAGGAACGATTACAAATTTTAGTTTTTCATATCTGTTTTTATAGGTTTCAGAAAGTAAATCATTATCTTTTTTCCATGTGCTACCTGCTACAAAAAGCAATTTATTATCTTTGAATTCATCTAAAAAGTCTAGTGTTTTTGGAATGTTTATTAATTCTTTTACACGATCAAAACGAGTATCTCCAGCTACAATTACATGATTTATATTGTTTTCTTTTAGGATTTGTAAAGATTTTTCATCTTGAACAAAAAAATAATTGATTTTTTTAAAAATAGAATAAAACCATTTTCCATACTTTTTGAACGCGATAAAGCTAGGTTTAAATTTTGCAGAAATTACATATATAGGAATATTATTTTTAATTAAATGATGTAATGTTATGTACCAATAGTCGTATTTTACAAGTATCAACATACTTGGTTGTAGATTCTTAATAAGACGTTTTGCTTGTTTTGTGGTATCCAGAGGAAAGTAAAAAATAAAATCTTCTTTGTTTTTTTTACTAATTACATCATATCCAGAAGGAGAATAAAATGAAATTGCAAATTGGTAATCATTAAATTGTTTTTTTAATTCATTAAATACAGGTAAACCTTGCTCGTATTCTCCTAACGAAGAAGCATGCATCCATATCAGTTTTTTTGAATAATCTCTTTCGGAAAAAATAAGGTTAGTATTATTCCGTCCTTTTATCCACTTTCGTGCTTTAGAATTTATAAATGAATATAAATAAATTACTAAATAAATAATTCTTACGGTAAGTTTATAGAGTATTTTTTCGATAAAAGTCATTTGCTGTTGATTGTTTTAGTAATAAAATCTTTTTCTTCGTTTCTTCCTCTAGCAGGAGAATATTCTCTTCCATAATAAATTATCTGAAGATGAAGTTTATTCCATTTTTCTTCAGGAAAAAGTCTTTTTGCATCTTTTTCTGTTTGTTCCACATTCTTTCCACTAGTAAGTTTCCATAGCTTCATAAGTCTATGAATATGTGTGTCTACAGGAAATGCAGGAAAACCAAAAGCTTGTGACATCACTACAGAAGCAGTTTTGTGTCCAACTCCAGGAAGTTCTTCTAACTCTTCGAATGTATTAGGTACTTTTCCATCGTATTTATTTACCAAGATTTGAGATAAATTATAGATATTTTTTGCTTTTGTGTTTGATAAACCGATTTGCTTTATGTATTCTTTAATTTGTTCAACCGAAAGAGCAATCATTTTTTTGGGAGTATCAGCAACCTTAAATAATTCAGGAGTTATTTCGTTTACTTTTTTATCGGTAGATTGAGCAGAAAGAAGCACAGCAATAAGTAAGGTATATTCGTTGTAATGGTCGAGTGGGATAGGAGGATTGGGATATAATTTATCAAGTTCTGTTTGTATGTATTGAATTTTTTCTTTTTTCGTCATTGCTAATAAGTCGTTATAAAAATAAATACAAATCTACTTAAAATTAGTTAATCTCTATTTTGGTTAATTAAGCATTAAAATAAAAAATCTCACCAAGTGATTTGATGAGATTTAGATATTATCTAATAGCAATACTTATTTTTCACTAGCTCCTGCACAAAGGTATTCTCTGTTCATACGAGCTATATTTTCTAATGAAATTCCTTTAGGACATTCTACTTCGCAAGCACCTGTATTGGTACAGTTCCCGAAACCTTCTTCGTCCATTTGTTTTACCATATTTAGAACTCTTCTTTTTGCTTCTGTTTTCCCTTGTGGTAATAAAGCAAACTGAGATACTTTTGCACCAACAAACAACATTGCAGAACCGTTTTTACAAGTAGCTACACAGGCACCGCAACCGATACAAGCAGCAGCAGCAAATGAATCATCTGCATCATCTTTTGGGATAGGAATAGCATTTGCATCTATAGTATTTCCCGAAGTATTTACAGAAACAAATCCTCCTGCATGTTGAATTCTATCAAAAGCAGTTCTATCAACAATTAAATCTTTAATAACAGGGAAAGCAGTAGATCTCCAAGGCTCTATAACAATAGTATCTCCATCTTTGAAGCTCCTCATATGCAACTGACAGGTAGTAATTCCTGTGTCAGGTCCATGAGGTCTACCGTTGATATAAAGAGAACACATACCACAAATTCCTTCACGACAATCGTGGTCGAAAGCGATAGGTTCTTTTCCTTCGTTAATTAACTGTTCGTTTAATTGGTCTAGCATTTCTAAAAAAGAACTTGCCGTAGAGACTTCATTTAAAGAATAGTGTTCAAAATTTCCTTTGTCTTTATCAGACTGTTGTCTCCAAATTTTTAGTTTTATGTTTATGTTTTGTGCTGACATATCAGTTTGTTTTTTTATATTGATTAGTATCTAAAAGCTTTGTTACTTCTGATTTTAAAATTGGAATATAATTAATAATAATAACCCAAATATTAACATCTTCTATTTCATCATATCCATGAATAATTTTATTACGAGTATCTACAATCCTTCGAGCGTTAGAAATTTGTATATTAGAGTCAATTTTTAGCAATTTATTAGTAGCTTCTCCTATTATTTCAAGATTTCTTTCTACAGCATTTTTTAGCATTTTATTGGATTCATAGACTTCAAACTCTCTATTTTCTCCCAAGAATTCTTCTATTAAATTAATAGATGATAAAATATCAAAAAGAAGTTTATTTATGTGTAAGCTTTTATCTTTCATAAATAAGCTTTTTTGTATTATTTATTTCTTGAATAAAAAAAGGATTTTTTAGTTTTTTTTCATTTATAATATCAACTTCACGCTTAAAAATACTTCTTAATTCATCGTATAACTTCCACCATAATTCACCTTTTTCGATTGGGTCTAAGTTAGGTTGAAAATCAATTATTATATCAATATCACTATCTTTATTAAAATCTTCTCGTAATACAGAGCCAAAAACATAAACTTTATTTACTTTATTAGAATTAAATAAAGTAGATAATTTTTTTATATTTTTAGATAGTATAGAGGTCATTACTATTTATAACTTCTTTGTTTTAATTCGATAAACTCAAATTTTAAATCTTCTTTGATTAACTCTTCCTGCTTTATATCCTCTCCATTGTATTTCCATGCAGATACAAAAGTAAAGTTTTCATCATCTCTTAAAGCTTCTCCTTCTTCGGTTTGGTATTCTTCTCTGAAGTGTCCTCCACATGATTCTTTTCTATCAAGAGCATCTATTGCCATTAACTGACCTAATTCTAAAAAGTCTGCTACACGCATCGCTTTTTCTAATTCTTGATTTAAAGAATCAGCTTTACCAGGAACAAGAACATCTTTCCAGAATTCATTTTTTATTTTTTCTATTTCTTCTATAGCTTCTTGTAGACCTTTTTCGTTTCTTGCCATACCTACTTTATTCCACATTACCATACCTAGTCTTTTGTGGAAGTGGTCAACGGATTTAGTTCCTTTATTATTCATAAAGAAATTAATTTTGTCTTTTACTTCTTTTTCTGCTTTTTCGAACTCAGGTGAGTCAGTAGAAATCTTTCCAGTTCTAATGTCATCAGCAAGATAGTCAGCTATGGTATAAGGAAGAACAAAATAACCGTCCGCAAGACCTTGCATAAGTGCAGAAGCTCCAAGTCTGTTTGCACCATGGTCAGAGAAATTAGCTTCACCAATTACATAACAACCAGGTATAGTACTCATTAAGTTATAGTCAACCCAAACACCTCCCATAGTGTAGTGTACTGCAGGATATATTTTCATAGGTGTTTTGTATGGATTGTCAGCAGTAATTTTTTCATACATCTGGAAAAGATTTCCATACTTAGCTTTGATTACTTCTTCTCCTAACTCTGTTATTTTTTCTTGAGAAGGATTGTGAATTCCATCAACGTTTGCTTTTTCTTTTCCATATCTTTCGATTGCAGCAGCGAAATCTAAGTAAACACCTTCTTGAGTTTCATTATTTTCTATTCCATATCCTGCATCGCATCTTTCTTTTGCCGCACGAGAAGCTACATCACGAGGAACTAAGTTTCCAAAAGCTGGATATCTTCTTTCTAAGTAATAATCTCTGTCCTCTTCTTTTAAGTCGGTAGGTTTTAATTTTCCTTCACGAATTGCTTGTGCATCTTCTTTCTTTTTAGGAACCCAAATTCGTCCATCATTTCTTAAGGATTCAGACATCAAAGTTAATTTTGATTGTTGAGTTCCATGTACAGGAATACACGTTGGGTGAATCTGAGTAAAACAAGGATTAGCAAAGTAAGCTCCTTTCTTGTGAATTTTCCATGCAGCGGTTACGTTACTTCCCATTGCATTAGTAGAAAGAAAGAAAGCGTTTCCGTATCCACCAGAACCAATAACTACAGCATGAGCAGAATGTCTCTCTATTTCTCCTGTAATAAGATTTCTAGTTATAATACCACGAGCTTTACCATTTACGATTACAACGTCTAGCATTTCATGACGATTATACATTTGTATACGCCCTTTACCAATTTGACGATTCATAGCAGAGTACGCACCAAGGAGTAACTGTTGTCCTGTTTGTCCTGCAGCATAGAAAGTTCTTTTTACTTGTACACCACCAAAAGAACGATTGTCTAAAAGACCTCCATATTCGCGAGCAAAAGGAACACCTTGAGCAACACACTGGTCGATAATATTTCCTGATACTTCACTTAATCGGTAAACATTGGCTTCACGAGCTCTATAATCTCCACCTTTTACGGTATCATAAAAAAGTCTGTGAATACTATCTCCATCGTTTTGGTAGTTTTTTGCAGCATTTATTCCACCTTGAGCCGCAATTGAGTGAGCTCTTCTAGGGGAATCTTGGAAACAGAATGCTTTAACATTGTATCCCATTTCTGCTAAAGAAGCAGCTGCTGATCCACCAGCAAGACCTGTTCCAACGATAATGATATCTATGTTTCCACGATTATTGGGAGCAACCAATCGTAAGTTTTCTTTGTGTTTTTTCCATTTTTGAGAAATATCTCCTTGTGGTATTTTTGAATCTAATTTACTCATGATATGATGATGGAATTATAGTTTTAATTAAAATGATGATATACAGCAATAATTATAAAAAGCATAGGAATTATAACAGAATATAATGTTCCAACGTATTTTATAGCAGGTGTGTATTTAGGGTGATTAACTCCACTTGATTGAAAAGCAGATTGGAATCCGTGATTTAGATGTAAACCTAAAAGAATAAATGATATACAATAGATTAAAACACGAATTGGTTCTTGGAATTTATTGTGTAATTCCATGTAATAATTTAACTCTTCGTGAGTGCAATAGTGAGCTTTTACTGTAGGATACCAAAAGTCAAAAAGATGTAATCCTAGGAAAGCCAAAATAACTAAACCTGAATAAATCATGTTTTTTGACATCCAAGTAGCATTATAAGAAGAGTTTACTGCATAACGAATGTTTCCTCTTGCTCTTTTATTTTGATATTCTAGTACAAAACCCATTATAAAATGGAATATTACACCAGCAAAAAGAATCGGTTGCATTAAAAATTGAACAAAAAAGTTTGTTCCCATAAAGTGTGATGCCTCATTAAAGGCTTCTTCGCTAAAAAGAGAAATCAAATTAACACTTACGTGAACAATTAAAAAGATGATTAAAAACAATGCCGAAAGTGCCATTAAGAACTTTCTACCAATCGATGATTTTAATAAGTTTGCCATTTTATATTTAAAAATAAATTCGGTACAAAATTAAGGTTATTATATAAATTTTATAATGATGCTTATCATATTAGTTGTAATTTATTTTGAATCTAAATAAGTGATTTAAAACTCAGAATAAATAAAGGAGGATTCGCTTATGAATTCCAAATTTCCCAAGAAGCATCAGCTTGACCGTAGAGCATTTCAAGTCCGTTTTTAATTTTTGCTCCTTTTGCCTTTGCTTTTTGTAGAAGTAAGGTTTCTTCTGGATTGTAGATTAAATCAAAAACAATGTGTTTATTGGAAATAGCATCAGTAGGAATAGGAAGAATATCGTTTACTTTTGGGTATGTTCCAACAGGAGTTGCATTGATTAGAATAGTATATTCTTCTATAATTTTAGGAGTAACATTTTCATATTTAAATTCTTGAAAGAGAGATACAATCTGATATTCTATATCTAATTTTTTTAACACATATTCAATTGCCTTTGAAGCACCTCCATCTCCAAAGATAAGAGCTTTTTTGTGGTGTTTTTCTAGTAATGGAGCAAATGAATTTTCGAATCCAATTACGTCGGTATTGTGCCCGATGGTTTTGTTATCTTTAAACTGTATAGTATTTACAGCACCTACTTTTTTTGCAGCTTCACTTATTTCATCGAGAAAAGGAATTACTTCTTGTTTGTAGGGAATAGTAACGTTGCAACCAAAAACGTCATCGTTATCTAAAATTTTCTGAACTTCATCAATTTGTGGAATATCAAATACATTATAGGTATAATCAAGGTTTAATTCTTTGAATTTATCTGTGAAATACGGTTTTGAAAAGGAATAAGAAATATTTCTACCGATGAGTCCAAATTGTTTATTTTTCATTTTCTTTAGGTTTATTTTTTGTAAATATCTGACGAATTAATGGGATGTTAGCAAAGATAATGATGAGTATAATTACTTTTTCTACATTGTTTTTTACAATTTCGAATTGACCAAGAGAATATCCGAGAATGGTTAATGCACCAACCCAAAGAATTGCTCCGATAGAACTATACAGTAAAAATGTGGTGTATTTTAGGTTTGTAGCACCAGACAAGAAAGGAACAATGGTACGAATAACGGGAATAAAACGAGCCATAATAATGGATTTTTTTCCATTTGTTTCAAAGAATTTTTCTGCTTTGTAGAGATGTTCAGGCTTTAAAAAAAGTACTTTGTTTCGTGTTAAGAACCATCTTCCTAATCGTCTCCCTACAAAATAGTTTACGTTGTCTCCAAGAAGTGCTGCAAAGGTAAGTAGGGGAGCCATTACATAAATATTTAATTCTTCTCTAGCACTTATAATTCCGATAGCAAACAACAATGCATCGCCAGGGAGGAATGGCATCAGAAAAGCAAGAATAATAAGTCCTGTTTCTGCAAATATTAGTAAAAATAGAAATCCATAAATCCAATGACTATGCTCTTTGATTAAAGCAGAAAGGACATCTGTGGGATTAGAAGTAAATTCAATAAGAAAGTTAAATAGTTGTTCCATTAGCTGTTTGCAATAGGACTCGATTTTTTAGAAGCAATAAATTCAATAATAAATATAAGTGAAAAACCTACAAGAGAAGCAATAATTGCTGAAATTAAACCTGAGTCTATATTTTGATTTAATAATGAGTATGCGTTGGGAGATACATTTTTTTCTATGTAAGGTAAAAGTTCACTTTTTTCTGATAATCTAGACGTATATACATTTAAACTACGTAGATTTTCATCAAGTTCATTTATGGGAATTACTTGATTATGTTCTTTATCAAAAACCAATTCAGTCGTTTTCCAAGGCCAAACTTTATATAATGAACCAATTAATAATCCAACCAAAACTCCAATCATGGTATTATGAAATTTTTTAAGTAAAAAACTTAAAAGTTTTGAAAAGGTAAGTAAACCAACAACAGCACCAATTGCGACAGGAACGATAATTCCAAAATCAAATTCGTGTACTGCGTTCATAATGATTCCATATGCACCTAAAAGAAGTAGAATAAAACTTCCCGAAATTCCAGGTAAAATCATTGCACATACTGCAATAAAACCTGCAAAAAATAGAAATATCATGGAATTGCTTGCAGATAGAGGAGGCATAGAACTTATACAAACTACAAAAACTGCTCCGAGAATTAAACTTAGTATAGATGAGAAATTCCACTTTTTTTGTTGTTTTCCTACATAAATAATACTGGCAACAATGAGTCCAAAGAAGAATGACCATACAGGAACAGGATAATATTGAAGTAAATGAGTAACTAATTTTGCAAGAAGTACGATACTTGTTCCGATTCCAGAGAGTAACACTACTAGGAAATTACCATTAATTTTTTTCCAAGTTTCAGCTAATCCTTCGTTTTTTAATGAAGTAATTACAGATGGATTGATGTTGCTAATACTTTGCAGAAGTTCTTCGTAAATACCACTTATAAAAGCAATTGTTCCTCCTGATACTCCAGGAACTACATCTGCGGCTCCCATAGCTATTCCCTTTAAATATAAAAGTACGTAATCTTTTAGTGTTCTCAATGAATTAAAATTTAGTTGCGAACAAAGTTATAGATAAAATGACTGAGAAACAATTAGTAAAGGAGAATAATTACGTTAAAGTTATCTTAAATAAATATGAGTTCATACAAAAAAACCGACTCTCAAAAGAATCGGTTTTTAGTATAATTATATTTTTAAAGTCTTTCTTAGAAAGAATATCCTGAAAATGCAAGTTTTGAAGTATCTGCACCACCTGTAGCTCCAGATAAAATAGAAATACTAGAACCTTTAACCGCAGGAATATCTATTGGAGTTTCTGTTGCATCTAATTTAATATCATTGATATCTACATTAGCTCCTGTAGCATAACCTGAGATGATAACACCATTATCTGCTGCATATCCTTTAGAATCAGTAAGGTCTATTAAGTCTCCAGGTGCTGGTGCATTAGCTCCTAACATCATTAATACGTTAGTAATTGTAGCTGAAGAACCTCTTCTGATTTTAATCATATCACTTAACTCAACTACAGAATTTGTAATAAGCGTTATATTAGTAAGTGTAGGATTTGATTGATTTACATAATTTGGGAAATCTCCATCAGGATTACCATCAGCTTCGATACCTCTTGGGTCACTTGTTACGTCATTGAATCCTGCCTCTCTAATACAATACGCATTAGTAATAGAACCTCTAAATCCTTGAGTCCAATCTAACATATCGTCTTTAGCATTTACCACTAAAACGTTTGTAACATCTACTGTACCTCCAAAAAACTCAAGTGCATCATCATCTCCGTATAAAGCAGCGATGTTATTTACTTTTGTTCCTTTACCTACACCATAGAAAGTAAATCCATTAAATTCTTTATCTCCGTTAATACGAGCTCCTGTATATTCTACTATTACATTAGAAAGAACACCTGAATTATCATTCACATCACTTCCTCCAAAAGTAAAGTTTACTACTTCTGTAACAGCTGTAGCTCCTTCGCTTCCTGCAGGGTTACTAATAGGTGCTTTCCCCATAAGTAATATTCCTCCCCAATCTCCTGAACGAGGATTGTCTGAGTTAGATGTAAATCTAATTGGACTTGCTTCAGTACCATTAGCTTCTATTTTTGCTCCTTGCTCAACTGCTACGTAAACATTTGTTCCTCCTGGAACAGCTTTAAATGTTGCACCTGGATCAATTGTTAAAGTATAACCATCTTTTACTACTAAAGCACCTGATAAAATGTACTCTCCAGCAGGAATAGTTATATTTCCTTTAATATCTCCTTGAAGAGCATTAGCATTGTAATCAGCATCTGAAGTAGAAGTAATAACTCCATCTAAAGATGACCCGCCATCGTTGGTATTATCATCACCACATGAAAATGCTAATAAAGCAATTGATAATAAAGATAATTTTTTAATTAGTTTCATAATAAACTGTTTTTAGATTGATTAATAATATATTTAATATTTATTTTAAAGATTCCAATAGATACCTAAACTTGTGTTTATGCCTTTTTTATAATCATTGATTGTTTCTTTATATGATCTTGTTCCACTGTTTACATCTTGTGTGATTTTAAAATTAGGATTAAGAATATTTTTAATTTCCACCTTAATTCCAAACTTATCTTTCATGATGTCATAGCTAGAAATAAAATCCAATGTTGGTATTCCTTTTTCAACTAAATTTTGATATCCCCCAGTACCAAAAGCGTAGATTCTGTCACTGTAATAATTTAAAACCAAAGAGGTTGTTAAATTGGTTTTCTCTGTAGTATAATTGAATGTTACGTCTGAATTTAACAATACTGGAGAAGCACCTTCTAATCTATCTTCTTTTTTAGTAAACTGAACTACAAATATATCGTTTGGATTATCAATTAACTTTTGATTAGAATACAAGTACGAGAAGTTAAACCCAAAAGATAAATCCAGTTTATTTGCATCATAATCTTTTGTAAGAATGTTTTTTCTTAGTTCTAACTCTAATCCTGCAACCGTAGCATCTCCTAAGTTCACATACGTAAGTTCATTTCCAACGGAGTTTATTCTTACTCGGTTTATAGGATCTTTAATCTTTTTGTAAAATCCACCTAACGATATAATTTCTCCTTTTGATAAATAATAATCATACTTTGCATCTACATTGTAATTGGTTGCTGGCATTAAATCTTTATTACCTTGACTCGTGAAGTTAACATCTTCATATAAAAATGGAGCAACTTCTTTAAACTGAGGTAATGTATAAGTAATACTAGAAGAATACCTCATTATATTATTAGGATTTAAAGAATATTTTAAATTTAAACTTGGTAAAAAATAGTTTTTAGTAATATCTACAGGTTTAACTGTCAAATCCTTTACACTACTAGAAAGGTTTGTATCCCATTCTACTGTTTGATTTACTTTCTCGTATCGTACGCCTAATTGTGCTATAAAGCTTTCATTAAACTGGTATGTTCCGTTTACATATCCCGCACCTATTTTCTTTTTACCTTCATAGTAAAATGGATTTAAAGCTTGGGTATTATATATCGTCCCTCTTTGAGTAACCAAATCAAATCCTCCATTATTTCTACCCAAATTCAAGAAATCTTGATTAAACAATCCATCAATATCACTTGCATCAACAGGTAATTTTAGTGCAAAATCATGATTAAATTGAATAAAATTAAATTCTCTTTTTACACTTCTTCCATCTCCACCTACAACAATATTTCTGATAAAATTATTTTCTGTTTTTAAATTGTATTTAATTTCCGCTTTTCCTACAATATCATTTTCATCTAAGTTTGAAAAAAATCTATTATTTAATCCTGCTGCATTATTTGCTATTTCATACTGTTTAGTATCTGCATTAAAATCAAAAGAACTTGTCTTTCTATCTGGTTCCGAACCTCTAATAATATTATACGCGACCGATGTTTTAAAGTCAAAATCATCATTTATCTTGTAATCCAATAACACCTGATTTACAAATAAGTTATTATTATTTGTTTGTTGTCTTCTAACAAACGAATTCCTTTTGCTAGCATCATCATTTATAGAAACTGAATAGCCAAGATAATCGCCTATACTTTGTTTATTATCATGAATATATAGCGAGTTATAGCTTAAACTTCTATCCAGTCCAAATTTATATTTTGCATTAAGCATTAAAGTTTGTGTAGCAGATTTTTCATATTTTTTCACACTAAAATCTTGTCCTATATCTCCCGCTGTATTTATTTGCTTTGTAACTCCATCTTTATACAAGTATGAATTATTAAACTTTGCAACTCCAAAAAGTGAAAGATAATCTCCTCCTTTTAAATCTATCTTTTTTCCTCCTGCAACAGATACACTATTATTTATTGGTAAGGATACTTTACTTGTTTGGTATTTTGTATTAAAATCATACTTATTTAAACTGGTTATTGGAACTCCTCTTCCATTTTCTAATGTTCCTAAAAAATTATTTCCATCAGCTACAAAAAAATCTTTACCTATTGTATTAGAATTAAATCCCGTTGATAAAGAAGCTGAAAGCAATCTACTTTTTGATAATTCTTTTGAAGAAACATCAATATTAGCACCTGCTACATCTCCATACATAGTTGAATTAAAAGTCTTATCTACTCCTATATTCTTAATTATATCTGAAGAGAAAAAGTCCAATGCGATATTTTTATACCCAGGATCTTCAGACGGTAATGGAAGTCCATTCATTGTTGTTGAGTTATACCTATCACCTAAACCTCTAACAAAAACATTTTTAGCACCTTCTTGTTTAGAAATTCCTGTGATTTTTGTAACTGCTCCTTCAGCACTAGAAACTCCTTTTCTAGATAACTCTTCTGCACCTATACTTTGTTTTATTTCTACCGCTTTTTTCTGTTGTAACAATAATGCCGACTCCGATTCTTTATTAGAAGTACCTGCTATTGTTACTTGTTTTAACTGTCTTGCTCCAGAACTACCAAACTCTCCTGCTGAGTTTTCGTCTTTTTTAAAGTTTATATTTACAGTTACAGGAGTTCCTGTTGTTGTTATTGATTTTTTTTGATCGCCGTATCCTAAAGCAGATACTATTAATGTGTAAGTTCCATTGTCTATATCCATTTCATAATTCCCTTCTCCGTCAGTTGTTGTGTAAAAACTTGTACCATCTATGTACAAATCTGCAAACAATGCTTGTCCATTTTCATCAACTACTTTACCAGAAATACGAGTCTGCTGAGCGTATACCACAGCACCACATAAAATAAATAATAATGCTAAAAAATTTTTCTTCATTTTGTTTTAAAATTATTTCTTTGCAAAAATGAGTTGATTTGTTGACTTATAACTTAATTTAATCTTATGCTTTTGTTAGGTAAATGTTAAGCTACATGTATATAATGTTAATTATACATTTAGTGGTTTAATTTTATCTTAACCTTTTTCAAATACAACATTCCTAAACAACTATTAAAAAAGCTGTTAGATAAATAAAAAAACTACACTATAAATTATGTCATTAATAAAAAAAAAAGCATATTTGTGTATGAGAAATTTCAAAATATATCTACTATTACTTTCTATTTTAATGACAATACTCTTTATTTCCTGCGAAGAAGAGCAAAAAGAGTATGCAATTAAAGGTAATATATTCGGAAGCACCTACATGATAAAATACTACGGATACCAAGATTATCAATCATCTTTTGATAGTATATTTAATGAAATCAACTCTTCCGTAAATACCTATGATAATTCTTCTCTACTTTCCAAATGGAATAACTCTGATGGAAAAGATTTAAACGTAAACCAACACATTAAAAACCTAGTTTCTAAAACGAAATACCTAAATACAATATCAGATGGATTTTATGATCCTACCGTTTCTCCTCTTGTTAACTTTTATGGTTTTGGCTCTAAAGACTCCATTAACAATCCCACTCAAAAACAAATCGACAGTTTACTTTCTTTTGTAGGAATGCAAAAAGTAAAATTGCAAAACAATACTCTTATTAAGGAAAATATAAATACAAAACTAGAGTTTAACTCAATTGCTCCAGGATATACTGCTGACCTTATTGGTAGTTTTCTTTTAAAGAAAAGTATCGATAATTTTATAATTGATGTAGGTGGAGAAATTCTTGCACATGGAAAAAAAGATAATAAACCTTGGAAAGTAGGTATAGAAGACCCAACTCACTCTATAGAAAATAGAGCAATATTAAAATCTGTAACTCTTACCAATAAAGCTCTTGCAACCTCTGGTAGTTATCGAAAAGTCAGATTAGATGAAAATGGAAATCAAATCTCTCACACAATTAATCCCAAAACAGGGAAAGCACTTACGTCTAATTTATTAAGCGTTACCATTATTGCGAATGATTGTGCTACTGCAGACGGAGTTGCTACTGCATGTATGGCAATGGGATTAGAAAAATCCAGAAAAATGCTTACAATTCATTCGGATATTTCTGCATTTTTCATTCTTCAAGAAGATGGAGAATTAAAAACGGAAACAGTTAATAACTTTCAATCTTTTCTTTTGGATTAAATAGTACATTATTGCTTGGTTTATAAAAAAAATATACTTTTGCAATCTGTTCCCCAATTTATATCATTATGAACGAAGTGATTGAAATAATTAAATACACATTACCTAATATAATTTTGGTTATTTTAGTGTATATTCTTTTACGTAATTTCTTTAAAAATGAAGAATCTAGGAGAAATTCATTAGAAAGAACTAAAACAATAGAACAAATAACTCCCAATCGATTGCAAGCATATGAAAGAATGGCATTACTTCTAGAGCGAATTCGTCCGACTTCTCTTATACGCAGAATCAAAGGAGAAGGAAGTGTAAAAGAATACGAGTATGAATTAATCAATGCAATACAAGTAGAGTTCGACCATAATCTTTCTCAACAGATATACATAAATCCTGAAACATGGAAAATTATATTTTCTGCAAAAAACTCAACACAAAACTTCATCAATGAATGCGTAAAAAAGCTACCAAAAGATGCTAGCGTCAGAGAACTTCAAGAGGAAATAATTCGCAGTTCTATAAATGAGAATAATCCTAGCAACTACGCAATGCTATACTTACAAAAAGACATACAAGGAAATAAATAATTAATACCATAAATATGAAGAAAAATTACAAAGCTCACCCGTGGCATGGGATTTCGCCTGGAGATGATTGTCCAAATGAAATTACTGCTTTTATAGAAATCGTTCCATCGGATACTATAAAGTACGAAATTGAAAAAAAATCAGGATATTTAAAAATAGATCGTCCACAAAAATATTCCAATATAGTGCCTGCATTATACGGTTTTATTCCTCAAACCTACTGTGATGAGAAAGTTGCTGATTTAGCTCGTTCAATTGGTGCTCAAAATGTAGAATCAGGAGATGATGATCCGCTTGATATTCTTGTACTTACAAGTCATAATGTATCTCATGCAAATATACTTCTTCATGCAATCCCTATTGGTGGATTTTGTATGATAGACAAAGGAGAAGCTGATGATAAAATTGTTGCTGTTTTAGTTGATGATCAAGTATATGGAAAAATTACAGATATTTCTGAATTACCAACTGCTGTTGTTCATCGCCTAAAACACTACTTCCTTACGTACAAATCTCATCCAGACGAAAATTCAGGTAAAAACCTTGTTTCTATAGACAAAACCTACGGAGCAGAACATGCAAAAAAAGTAATCTTAACTTCCATGGAAGATTACAAAGACGCAGAAGAGCGAGGAGATTTTAAATCTTAAATAATTAAACCTATTCAATAAAAGTTGGAATTTTTACTTATAAAAATTCCAACTTTTTGTATTACATTCTTTATGGTTAATATTAACTTAATCAGTGCGTGACTTTCTTAGAAGATACTCTAAAATAATTAACGTAAAAATGGAATTACCAACTCAAAACATGTGAATTGAGAGCTAGGAATATAGGAAAGTGTTCCTCCGTGTGCTTCAGCGATATTCCGAGAAAGTGTTAATCCTATTCCTGTTCCTTGTTTCTTAGTGCTAAAAAAAGGAATAAAAATTCTTTGATAAAACTCTTTCGGAACAACTTTTCCATTATCATAAATACGCCAAACACTTTGATTTTCCTTTAATTTAATCTCTATCCAAATCTTTTTATTTGCTTTTCCTTTAAGCGAATGAATACTATTAGAGAATAAATTAAGCAGTAATCGTTCAATCATTTTTTCATCTATTTCTAATTGATGTTCTTCTATTTGAGTTTCAAAATGTATTTTATGTTCTTTGAATTCGTTTTTAATTAAATTTTTTACTCCTTGTATCACTCTTTTAATTGAATTTACGTTTTTAATTGGAGTTGGCATTTCGGCAAGCAATCGATAATTATCCAAAAACAAAACTAAATTTTGAACCTTAGTAGAAATGGTTTCTAAGCTCAACCGAAACTCCTCTTGAACTTGTTTGGTAAAGTTTTGTTGTTCAAGATAAATTAAATTTTGAATCAAACTATACACAGGACTTATCGTAGTTCTGATTTCATGTGATTGAATTTTAAGAATATCAATCCACGTTTCTTTTTCTTTCTGTTCAATGATATTCTTTATAGAATCCATCGAAAGAATAAAATACATTTTCTCATTATTTTTCCACGTATTGCATTTGAGAGAATACGTAAAAGTACCTTTGTTTTCTATGGTAATTGTTAGTGTGTAAATCCCAGATTGATACTTAATATCCTCTAAAAAACTATAAAATTCAGGAATTTTATTTTGATAATAACTCCACGAATTGTATTTAGGAAGTTCAAAAAGAGAGAGAAAAGTTTGATTGATAAAAAAAACATTCCATGGAAATTCTTGAGATTTTTCTTTTTCTAAAATGATGATTCCTACATTCAGTTGATTAATAATGTTTTCAAATATATTTTTATAAAGAATCGTATCATAATTTTGTTCTTTTTGCTGTTGATATACCTCCAAAAGCATTTTTTGAGTAGTTTTTTTTTCATTATGAACAAATTGAACTGAAAAATCTTTTACCAAAATTGAATTGATAAGTTGATGAATTTCTGTCTTTTCTTTTTGAATTAGATATCTAAAGGAGAGAAAAAAAATAACACAAAAGAGAAATACCGAAAACGAGGAAAAATACATTCCTTTTGCTAAAAAATAAGAAGAAATCCCAAAAAGAAAAATGGAAAAAAGAACCAAAATATTCTTTTTTGAATCAAAAAAATACATCATAATGAAATATTAAATTTTTTCATTTTTCGATAAAGAGCAGCTCGAGAGATTCCTAAACTATTTGCAGTGTGTGAAATATTGTATTGATGTTCTTCCAACTTTAGCTGGATTAATTTTGACTCCATAGTCTTTAAATCTTGATCCAAAATTTCACTTGAAATTGAAGATTTATCTGCAAATTCATCTATCGTTATCTGATGCTCTGCAAGAATCACTGCACGTTCAAATGCATTTTCCAACTCGCGAAGATTTCCTTGCCAAGAGAACAGCGTTAATTTTTCTAAGCAATTTTTATCTAATACTAAATGATTTTTTTGATAAAATTTTTTCCACTTTTCAAAGAAATAATTTGCCAATACAGGAATATCTTCTTTTCTATTTCTAAGTGCAGGAAGTTCAATTTCAAAGGTATTGATTCTGAATAACAAATCTTGGCGAAATTCTCCTTTTATTACTTTTTCATAAATTGCTTCATTAGTTGCGAAAATCATTCTTGCATTTAATGTTCTTGGTTGTGTTTCTCCTATTCTAAAATATTTTCTATTTTGAATAACAGAGAGTAATTTGGCTTGCAGTTGAGTGGATAAATTCGCAATTTCATCAATAAAAAGTGTTCCGTTTTCAGCAAGCTCCAACAATCCTTTTTTATCTTTTTTTGCATCTGTAAATGCTCCTTTTGCATATCCAAAAAGTTCGGATTCGAATAACGTTTCATTGATTGAACCTACATCAATACTTATAAATTTTCCATTTTTACGTTGAGATTTTTGATGAATCTCCTTAGCAAGTGCAGATTTTCCTGTTCCGTTTTCTCCTAAAATTAAGATTTTAGCTTCGGTTGGAGCAATTTTTTCAAGTTGACTCTTAAGTTGTTGAATGATTTTTGATTTTCCCCATACAAACGATAATTCTTCGTTTCGAACTTGTTTTTTTTCTGTTTTTTTATGAGATTGTAATGCCGTGTTTATTTTATCTACCAGTTCATTATTATCCCAAGGTTTTAAAATAAAATCAAAAGCTCCTTTTTTGAGGGATTCAATTGCTAAAGGAACATCACCAAATGCAGTAAAAACAAAAATCAATGCATCGGGAAATCGAAATTTTAATTCTTGCATCCAATACATTCCTTCTTTTCCACTTTCGTTTCCTTTTTGAAAATTCATATCCAAAAGAATCAAATCAGGGAAAATTTGAGTACTTAAAACTATTTTTTTTGGATGAGTAAAAGTACTTACTTCGGAATAAAACTTTAATAACCAAAGTTTTAAACTAAACAAAATACTTTCATCATCATCAATAATACAAATATGAGCGTTTATCTTATTCATCTTAATTTTTACAAATCTATAAAATTTTATTCTTTAAAATAAGACATTATGATGTACAATTCTAAAAACAAATTAAATGGGATATTTGCAAAAATAACTAAAACTTGGTGTATGTTTTTATATTTTATTTATTTTCATTTAGCTACCTAATTGTTCACTTTTGATACATATATCTGTCCGATTTTGAACACTTTTTTTAAATAATAAAAATACAAGTATTTGATTGTTAATGTATTATTAGAAATAGTTTCTTTGGAATAAATTTGGTATTACGTATTGTATAAGAAATTGATAATGGATAAACAAATTGCGAAAAAAAATTATCTTGTGCCTAAAATAATTGGAATTATTCTTGGAACGATTCTTATTGTAGGATTGTATTTTTATCTATTTCAAAATCAACAAACCTTTGAAGTAGATTCTAAAAAAGTGCGTATAGAAAAGGTTAAAGAAGGTGTTTTTGAAGATATTCTACTTATAAAAGCACAAATATTTTCAGATAATAGTAATTTTATTAATGCATTAGAAAATGGAAGCATTCTTAAAAAATACATTAAAAATGGAGCGATGGTTCAAAAAGGAGATTTAATTTGTGAACTCAACAATCCTACCGTTCAACTGAATTATATGCAACAAGAAAATGGAATCATAGAAAACATAAATCAGCTTCGGAATCTCATTCTCTCACACAAAACCAATCAACTCAACTTTGAAAAAGAAAACCTAACCGCACAGCACGATTATACTCTTGCCAATCAAGAGCATCAATTGAATAGAGAACTTTTAGATAAAGAAATTCTTCCCCAAACAATATTCAACACCAGTAAAGAAAAATTGGATTTCCAAATGCAAAGAAAAAATCTCATACATCAATCATCGATTAGAGAAGCTCAAGCAAGCAATCAACAAATTAATCAAATTCAGCAAACGATTCATCAGTTAGAAAAAAGTTTAGCAATTCTAAAACAAAACAAACAAAACTTCATCATTCGTGCCACACAAAGTGGAATGATTTCTAATTTTGATTTTCAAATCGGACAATATGTGCAAGCAGGACAAATTCTTGCTCAAATTAGCAATCCTGATGAGTATAAAATAAAAATAGAACTAGAAGAGTATCTTTTAGAAAAAGTTAAAATTGGAATGAAAGGTTTTATAGAAATCAATAACGAGAATCTACCAATAGAACTCTATCAGATTTTCCCTGAAGTGAAAAAAGGAGTTGCTACTTGTTATGCAAAATTCATTCAAAATCCTTCAAAAAATCTTTCTCTAGGACAATCATTCACTATAAAAATACTTCTTTCTCCTAACAAAAAATCTATCCTAATTCCCAAAGGAGATTTTTCAAAAACTACACTTGGAAATTGGATTTATGTACTAAATAAAGATAGAAACATTCAAAAAAGAAGCATTCAAATCGGAAATGAAAATCATTTGTATTATGAAGTAATTTCTGGGTTGCAAGTAGGAGAGTCCGTTATTACTTCTGATTACGAATCTTTTAAAAAATATAAAAATTTAAAATTAAAACCATGATAGAGTTAAAAAATATTCTTAAAGTATATCGCACTCAAACAGTAGAAACTACTGCTGTAAATCACATTGACTTAAAAATAAATGCTGGTGAATTTATTGCCATAATGGGACCTTCTGGTTGTGGGAAATCCACTTTATTAAACATCATTGGAACATTGGATTCTTTTAATGAAGGTTCGTATCTATTCGAAAATATTCAAGTGAAAGATTTAAATTCCAAACAAAAAACGAATTTAAGAAAGAAAAATATTGGATTTATTTTTCAAAATTTTAATCTCATTGATGGATTAAATGTTTTTGAAAACATTGAACTTCCGCTACTTTACAACAACGTTTCCAAAAAAGAACGAATAGAAAAAGTAGAAGAAATTATGCAACGTCTGAACATTCAGCATAGAGCAAAACATTTCCCGCAACAACTTTCTGGAGGACAACAACAACGTGTGGCAATTGCTCGTGCACTCGTGCACGAACCGAGTTTAATTCTTGCCGACGAACCAACAGGAAATTTAGACAGCACAAATGGAAACGAAGTAATGCAACTGCTCAATGAATTGCATCATCAGGGAAAAACCATTGTTATGGTAACGCATTCCAATTACGATGCACGTTTTTCTTCTAAAATCATAGAAATGAGAGATGGAGCTTTGTATTCAGAACAGCAAACGCTTAAAAGTTTTGATTTGAGTCAAAAAAAATAACACAACAGAAAATTAGATATAGTAAGTAGATAAAAGACAAAAGGCAATAGATAATAGAAAACAGACAATAGATTTACAAATAGCTACTTATTTTAAAAAATACAACATTAATTTATTACAAACACTTATGATAAAAAGTTGGTTAAAAATTGCATGGTATTATTACCACAAAAAAGCACTCTATACCTTTATAAACGTATTGGGTTTATCTTTGGGAATCATTACTTTATTGGTGGTTTTGCTTTATTGGAATCATGAAAACAAGTATGAGAAGTGGAATCCTAATAAAGAAAACATATACTATGTAGAGCATAGTTGGAGAATGGATGGAGAAGATAGAGAAACACCAACCTCTCCTGCACCGCAAGGATTTACAGCAAAAGAAAAATTCTCTGAAGTAGAAGATTTTACGTATTTAGAAAGTGGATACTTTGATGCGGTGCTGGAATATAAAAGCAAAAAAATATGGGGAACTAGTATGTGTGGTGTTTCCTCTAACTTTTTTGATTTTTTTCCGTTTAAAGAAGTGGAAGGAAATTTAAAAAAATCCATTGAAGGATTTGGAACGATGGCAATTTCTACGGATTTAGCAAAAGAAGTATTTGGCGATGAAAAAGCAGTAGGGAAATCAATTAAAATGCATAAAAATACGTTTGTAATTGCTGCTGTATATGAACTTCCTAAATATTCTTTTTTAAAACATCGTGCCGTTGTAAAATCAGGATTTATAGATGAAAGCAATAATGAACACAATTGGGGAAATTTTAATTATTTCCTTTTTTATAAATTAAAAGAAAATAGTAATGTAGGAGTTTTTCAAAAGAAATTAGAAAATCTAATGTATGAGAATACCAATGTTCGTTGGGCAAAAAAAGAAGGAATCAAACTAGAAGAATTTGACAAAAAGTTCGGAAAAACAGGAGTTTTTCTTACCAATTTATCTGATGTGAAGTTGCATTCCAAATCGCATGGAGGTCCTTATGGAACAAAAACCAATTACATGTATTTGGTTGTGATGTTCGGCATTGCTATTCTTTTACTATTACTCACGTGTTCCAATACGATAAATTTACTTGTAGTAAGTGCTTCGGACAGAGGAAAAGAAGTGGGAGTTCGTAAAACCTTTGGAGCATATAAAAGTGCTATTGTAAAGCAACATTTTTTAGAAGTATTGATTCTCTCATTTTTCAGTTTATCGGTTGCATTGGGAATTACCGAACTGTTATTGCCGTTGATTAATCGTTACCTTGAAGTGGATTTGAGTATTTATAATCAAGGGATTTTAGGAATTATTTTAATCGTATTTGTGGTGACGGCTTTGTTTTCTGGGATTATTCCTTCTATTTATATTTCTAATTATCAATCCATAAAAGTATTAAAAGGGAATTTAGCTCGTACACAATTTGGCACTTGGCTCAGAACGTTTATTTTAGGATTTCAGTTTATTATTTCTGCACTTTTTATTGTATTAGCAATTTTAATTCATCAGCAAGTAGATTTTATGATGCATAAAGATGTAGGATTCGATGGGAATCAGGTGCTTTCTGTGTATTATAAAAGTAGGCAAGAAGGTGTAAATGAAAAAAAACTACACGAAAAATCCAAGTTTTATCTTTCAAAAATAAAAGGAGTGGAAACGATAACGACTTCCATTATTACTCCTAATTCTATAAAGGCAAGTCATGGTATTCAATATAAATTAAAAAGCACAGTAGCATATAGTGACGCTGTGGATTACAACTATTTTGAAACGTTAAAGATTCCTATTTTACAAGGGAGGAATTTTAATTCCAAAATTTCTACGGATACCATAGATAAAATTATTGTAAACGAAGCATTGGTAAAGGAATTGAATATAAAAAATCCGATAGGAGAAAAAATAGATCCTGGGTTTTCTGAAGAAAAATTTGAAATTATAGGAGTCGTAAAAGATTATCATGTTCAAGGTTTTGAAACTAAAATATCTCCTGTAATTTATGTGCCATACAACACTTCTACTTGGCTTTGGAACAATCTAAACAACGTTCAGATAAAAATAAAAACCGAAAATATAGAACAAACATTACAAGAAATCGAATCCGTTTGGAAAAAAGAAATCGAACCAGGATATCCGTACGATGCTACATTTTTGGACAAAGCATTTGCTACATCATTTGAACGTACAGAGAAAATACAAGTATTGTTTACCATTCTTACCATTTTTGTGCTTCTGATTTCTGTACTCGGACTTTTTGCGATGACGAATTATTCGATTCAAAGTAAATTCAAGGAAATTTCGATTCGGCTTGCTCTCGGAGAAAATCCACAAACCTTAATTATTTCTCTAATGAAAAAATACGTGTATTTGATTTTTTCGATACTTGTAATTTCTCTTCCTCTTGTTTGGATATTATGCAAAAAATTCCTAGAACAATATTCTTATACCATTGATAATCTTTGGATAATCGTGAGTGTTGGGTATTTGATTTTAGTTGTTTTAATGCTTGTTGTTATTTATTTCAACTTATACAAAGCAACCAAAGTAGACGTGGTAAACTATTTAAAATACGAATAATTAGATGATATTATATACTATTGACTAGTCCTAAATAACCGTTACAGGTTAATAGCTGTAAAATTAATAAATTAAACCAGAGAAAAACTAGTTTTTCTCTGGTTTTGTTTTTTGTATGATTTGTATTTTATTTTTTTTTGTTGATGCATTTTATTTGGAGTCAACATATTACAAGATAAATGAGGTCTTTTTGTGTTGTAAATATTAATACTTTGTTCTATTAGTTTGCCCATAACATCAATCCGATTAACATTTACAAGTTCTATAAATTCTTGTTTAAGTATGCCATTGACTCTCTCTGCAATTGCATTTTCATATGGGTCATAAGATTCTGTCATACTACATTTGACGCTAAATTTATTAAGCAAGTCTTGATATAGATTACTACAATATTGAAGTCCTCTGTCTGAGTGGTGTATTAAGTTACCGTCTATATTATTGCTACTTTTAAGTGCTTGTTTTAATGCTGATAATGCTCCTTTTGTGTTTAAACTATCAGATACATTGTAACCCATTATTTGTTTTGAATAAGCGTCAGTAACTAATGATAAATACATGGGATTTTTCCTATTGCCAATGTAAGTGATGTCAGCTACCCATACTTGATTAGGTCTTTCTATTTCCAACTCCTTTATCAGATTTTTATGCTTTCTAAATCGATGATGGGAGTTGGTTGTAATGTGATACTTTTTCTTCGGTTTAATCAACATGTGATTTGCTTTTAATATTTCAAATAACTTATCTCGTCCTACTCCTAAATCTTCAAGTTCTGGCTTCAATATATGATACAGTTTCCGAGTACCCAACTTAGGCATTATCATTCGCTGTTCTTGTACTAAATGTATTACCTGCTCAGCTCTTTGCTGTTTTATCTTTCTTGATTTTATTGCTCTATAATATACCTGTCTACTATACCCGAACAGTGTGCAGGTCGTATTTACACTTTCCTTATACTGTTCCTTAAATTGATCTACTGTTCGGGTGAGGAGTTTTTTCTTATTGATATATTATACTCCTTTTCAGCTAAATCTATCATCATATCAAATATAATTGCCTTTTTATCTGCCTGTGCAGCTTGATGTTTGAGTCGGTTGTTCTGCTTTTCTAACAGTCGAACCTTTTGTTCAAGTTCAAGAAGTTTTTGTTCTGGTGTTTTTGGCTTTGACATACTATTAGGTGTTTGATTCTCCCAATCAAAGTTACCATATTTTCTGAGCCATTCCAATACAGTACTACGACCTTGAATCCCATACTTTGCTTGAGCTTGTTTATAAGTTAATTGTCCGTTTTCTACTTCTTGTACCACAGAAAGTTTAAAATTCATGGTATAATCTTTCTGTGTGCGTTTTTTGTATGTCCTGTTTTTCATTACTTTAAAAAATTGTGTAACGATATTTCAGGACGTGACATATTTTTCATTCTAAAAGGAACTCAAACTATTTTGCTTTGAGTTTCCTTTTTCTTTTGACGTTTAATTTAGTAAACGCTCAAAATTCATGGGATTTAGAAAAATCTTTAAACTATTTAGAAACGATTCATAATTCGGTAAAAATTCAAAACCAAGAGGAAAAAATTATTCAACAACGACTACAAAGTCAAAAACAAAATTGGATTCCTAGAATAGATGGTTCTGCTTCTCATACGTATACGTTTGGAAATAACATCAATCCAATTACTAATTTACGTGAATCACAAAATAATTTATTCAATAATTTTGGTTTAAATATTCAAAGTAATTTATTTGATTTTGAAACTTTTAAACGAATTAAATCATTAAAAATTGAGCAAGATTTAGTAAAAATAGAAACTCAAAAAATTCAGTATGAACTCAAACAAAAATTTATTTTGGATTTTTTTCAATATTTTCTTTCACAATCTGAATTAAATCTTTGTGAAAAACAAATCCAAAACGCACAAATAGAAACAAATTGGATTAATGATGAAGTAAAAATAGGTACACGAGCAAAAAGTGACGAATATCAATGGAGTTTGTATCTAGAAGATTTAGAAATTCAAAAAATAGCACTCCAAAATACAATTAAAAATCAGAAAGAAGAATTGCTTTATCAACTTCAAATTCAAGAAGACAGTATTGATTTTATTTATGATATTAAACAAGAACTATTGCTTGACTTTAATACTACAAAGTTAAAAGTTGTAAACGCACCTGAACTCAAAAGAATTCAGTTAGAAAATGTACAACATTCCAATGAAATAAAACGACTCAACTCCATATTTCTACCTAAAATAGCATTAAATACAGGTTGGAATACGTTTTATGCATCTCTTAGCAATCAAAATAATACTAATTTTTCTCTACAATGGATAAATAATCAATCGTATTATGTAGGATTTCAAATGAATGTAACTCTTTTTTCGGGAAGAACGATTCATCATGAAAAACAAATTCAGAAATATATTATCGAACAAAATCAACTCAAACATTCGCAAAAAGAAATAGATATACTTCGAAATATTGAACGAATTAAACAAAATTATGAGCAACAACTTATCTTACTTGATAAATTAAAACAAAGAGAAATCGTAGAAAACAAAGTCAACAAAAACTCTAAAAACAAACTCCAAGCAGGAATGATTTCCATTTCGGAACATATTGCACGTATGAATCTATTTGAAAAATGGAACAACAAGGTACTTATGTATCAGTACAACATTCATTTACAAGGAAATTTATACAAATACTTGTTTGATTTTTAGGAAAAAGATTACGTTTAGATTAATTAAAATTCTCTTGAATCAGATTCCATATATCATTACCGAAAACAACGACCATTAATCCCATAACAATTACAAAACCTATGGTTTGTGCTACTTCCATAGTTTTTTCGGAAGCTTGTTTTCCTGTTATCATTTCAAGAATTATGAATACGGCGTGTCCTCCATCTAATCCTGGAATAGGAAGAAGGTTTATGAATGCCAACCAAATGGATAACATTGCTGTGAAGTTCCAAAATAATTCCCAATTCCACTCGGTAGAAAATGCCTTAAACAAACGAAGTGGACCCGATACATGTTTGTATGCTTCTGTTTCGGGACGTATTACTAATTTCACTTGCTTGATTTGATATTTTAACATCGTTATCATGTGATTCCAAGCATAAGGGATTGCCTCGCCAAAAGTGAGTTTATTGTTAACTTCAAAATTTGTAATTCTAGGAGCAAATCCTAACGTGGCAGAGTCAGAAACTTTTACTTTTTTATCTATGAAAGTGCCATTTCTTTCAACATTAAGCAAAATAGAATCATTTTTGTACTTGTCTAAGGTTTTCACAAAAGCATTAAATGAAGCTATTGATTTTCCGTCTATACTTTTAAGTGCATCACCTTTTTGTAAACCAGCTTTTTCTGCATCACTATTAGGTATAATGCTATCTACTACTACATTTTTAACTAAAGGTTGTATCAATCCATTTCTTGCACCATTAAGGATTGATTTAATTTTTGCATCATTAAACTGTATTTCTTTTTCGCTTCCATTTCTTTCTACTGTTACGTTATCTGCTAAAAGTATATCTATGGTTGCATGATTAAAATTCTTATTTACTGTTTTTCCATCGATAGAAACAATTTTATCTCCATCTTTAAATCCAGCTTTTTCTGCAGCTTGATTAAACGAAAGACCTTCTTTTTGAAATTCAGAAGTAGAAATATAATTATGTCCGTAGGTAGAAAAAACCACAGTATAAATAAACCAAGAAAGGAGAACATTAACCGTAATTCCACCAAGTATTATAATGAGTTTTTGCCAAGGTTTTTTACTTCTGTATTCCCAAGGTTGAGGAGGTTGTTTTAATTGCTCTTTATCCATGCTTTCATCAATCATTCCTGCAATCTTTACATAACCACCTAACGGCAACCAACCGATACCATATTCTGTTTCTCCGATTTTTTTCTTTACTAAAGAAAACCAAGGATCAAAAAAAAGATAAAATTTATCTACTCTTGTTTTAAACCATTTTGCTGGAAGAAAGTGACCTAACTCATGCAAAATGACTAAAATAGAAAGACAAAGTATTAATTGTGCTATTTGAATAAGAGTATCCATTGTATAATTTTCTGTGTTAATTAAGTCAGCAAATTTAAACTATTTGATGGAGGTATCAAAAATAAAAAAGAGTAGACCTATGACCTACTCTTTATAATCAATGAAAAAATTACTGTTATTAATTAGTATGATAATATAAAATTATACTCGTCTACGTTTATTTCTACTTGTTTTTTGTGTTTTAAATCTATACTAGAAACTTGAGATACAGAAACTCTATTATCAAAATCAGCTACTTTTGTTTTTAAAGAAGATACCAAAGCATCTAATCTTTTGTTTTCGTTTGCTTCTTTTTTAGAATCTGTATTTTTAATTTCACATCTCTGAACATTTAAAACATAATCCTTGTTATCTTTCATAATTTCAGCCAAAGAACTTACCAATTTAGTTCCTCCTTGCGAAAGTTTATCTCCATCAAAAATACGTTCTGGATTAGTAGAAACATACAATTTATTTCCTGTAATGTAAGCATGGTAATTAATCGCTTTATTTAAATCTTGTGTTCCTCTTATAAATTTACCTAATTCACTTTGAGCTTGAAATTTAGAAGGAGTTTGTGCCAACATAGAAGTATTAAGCACTGGCATCGATGGTTGAAAATGCTCTTTTAGTATTTTGTTTGACTCATTAACTCCGTTTATAAACTCTTGGTTTAAAGAAGCTTGGGATGGGTTAAGCATTGCTATTAACTGTTGTTTCAACAATGCATTTTGCTTACGTAGTGCATCTATCTGCTCTTGAGAATCATCTCCTTTTACAGAAGTTTGTGCAAAAACGATAGTGGAACAAAAAACAGAGATAAATAAGATTTTAAGTTTCATAGGTATGTATTTTTATTATTTTAATCAGCTACGAGTGTAAACTTAACACCTTTTTTTATTAATTCCAAAAATATTTTTAAACAACACTATAATTGGTTGTAATGAATTGGTTTTCAGAAAATTATATATCATTATACGTGTGTAGTAGTGTGAATAAACGAAATGAACACGCCTAAAGAAATGAAATATTTAAAATTAGTGTAAGGAAAACACGATTAAAAACTACAAATAAAATCCACTTTTATCTATGTAATTGTACACTTGAAAAGGAAGCAACGGACGAATATTTTTTCCCTGTTTTATCATTTTTCTAATTTGCGTAGACGATATTTCAATTATAGGTGCGTCTATTTTTTTATAATTTATATCAGAATCGACTGTTTTTTTCTCGTTATCTACAATTCTAGGATAAACTAAAAATGAGTGATCGCGAATTAATACTTCCGAATTTTTCCATTTTTTGAGAGAATAAAGATTATCTTCTCCTATCAATAAAATAAATTGTTTGTCTTGGTATTTTTCTTTTAAATACGTTAATGTATCTATGGTATACGACGGTTTAGGTAAATTAAACTCAATATCGGAAGCTCGAAATTTAGGATAAGAATCAATCGCTAAACGCACCATTTCTAGGCGTTGATAATCATCTAACAAGGTGGTTTTTTTCTTGTGTGGATTATGCGGAGTCACCACAAACCACAATTCATCTAAATCAGAATTCTCTACAATGTGATTTGCTATAACTAAATGTCCTATATGTATAGGATTAAAAGAACCAAAGAACAATCCGACTTTCATTTTTATAGTTGACTTTCTAAGATTCTAATTTTTTCTTCTGCATCTTCTTTTTTCTTTCTTTCGTTTGCTACAACTTCTGGCTTTGCATTTTGTACGAATTTTTCATTCGATAATTTTTTATCTACGGACTTTAAAAACCCTTTTAGATAATCAATCTCTTCTTTTGCTTTTTGTTTTTCTTTCTCTACATCTATATTTTCAGAAACAGGAATTAGTAATTCTATTTTACCAACTAATACTGAAAAACTTTCTACTTGAGGTTTTTCTCCAAAAATCAACTCACAATTTGCAATTTTAGAAATAATCAACTGATTAGAAATTTCACTAGAATCATTCTGAACATAAATTTGCAGATTTTCCTTAGGAGAAATTCCTTTTGTCTGACGATAATTCCTAACCGAAGAAACGAACTCTTTTGTAAAATCAAACTCTTTAATCTTCTCTTTTGAATACTCAGTACTCAAAGGATATTCAGAAATGATAATTGCTTCGTTTTTTTCTCTTTTTTGAATGCTTTGCCACAAATCTTCCGTAATAAAAGGCATAAACGGATGTAATGTTTTTAGTAAATTCTCTAAAATTTGTATGGTTTTGTCGTATGCTTCCTTACTTATAGATTCTCCAAAATTAGGTTTTACTATTTCTAAATACCAAGAACAAAAATCTTCCCAAATTAATTTATACAGACTCAATAAAGCATCAGAAATTCTGTATTTAGAAAAATGATCATCTATTTCCACTAAAACTTCATTAAATCTATTGGTAAACCAATCAATTGCATTAGTGTGAATCGTATCAATTTCTTTTTCTTCTATTTTCCAACCTTTTATAAGTCTGAAAGCATTCCATATTTTATTTGCAAAATTTCTTCCTTGCAGACATAAATCAATATCAAATTTTAGGTCATTTCCTGCAGAAGAACTCATTAACATTCCTACACGAACACCATCGGCTCCGTATTCTTTCATCAACTCAATTGGGTCAGGAGAATTCCCTAGCTGTTTAGACATTTTTCGACCTTGTTTATCGCGAACAATCCCTGTAAAGTACACATTTTTAAATGGCATTTCATCACGCAAGGAATATCCTGCCATAATCATACGTGCCACCCAAAAGAATATAATATCGGGACCTGTTACCAAATCTTGAGTCGGATAATAATAATTGATTTCTTCATTATCTGGATTATTAACTCCATCGAATACCGAAATTGGCCAAAGCCAAGAAGAAAACCACGTATCCAATACATCGTTATCTTGTTTAAGTTCGTCTGAACTTATTGCAATTCCTAACTCTTCTAATTTAGAGATTGCTTCATCTTTAGATGTTGCTACCACAAAATCGTTTTGTCCATTCCCATAATAGTATGCAGGAATTTGATGTCCCCACCAAAGCTGGCGAGAAATGTTCCAATCGTAGATGTTTTCCATCCAATGGCGATAGGTGTTTTTGTAATTCTGCGGATAAAATTTCAACTCTTCGTTCATTACAACATCGAGTGCTGGTTTTGCTAAATCTTTCATTTTTAAAAACCATTGAACAGAAATTTTAGGTTCTATAACCGCTCCTGTACGCTCAGAAGTTCCTACTTTATTGGTATAATTTTCTACTTTTTCTAGTAAATCTTTTTCTTTGAGTTCTTTCTCAATTAATTTCCTTACTTCAAAACGATCTTTTCCTTTGTAATGCAATCCATATTCATTAAGCGAAGCGTTATCATCAAAAATGTCTATACTTTCTAATTGATGTTTTTTTCCTAATTCATAATCGTTGATGTCGTGACAAGGAGTTACTTTTAAACTTCCTGTACCAAACTCCAAATCTACATATTCATCGAAAATTGCTGGAACTTCTCGGTTTACTATGGGAACTATTAGTTTTTTTCCTTTTAAGTGTAAATATCTTTCATCATTAGGATTAAAGCAAACGGCAGTGTCTCCAAAGATAGTTTCAGGGCGAGTAGTTGCTACTACTATATACTCATCGGAATCCACAACTTTATATTTAAGAAAATACAATTTGCCTTGCTTTTCTATATAATTCACTTCTTCATCAGAAATATTTGTTTTTGCTTCAGGATCCCAATTAATCATCTTATTTCCTCTGTAAATCAATCCTTGTTCATAAAGTTTTACAAACATTTTGATTACAGAGTCAGACATATCTTTATCTAAGGTAAACTTAGTTCGTTGCCAATCACAAGAACAACCTAACTTTTTTAACTGTTCTAAAATAATTCCTCCGTGTTTATGTGTCCAATTCCACGCTTCTTCCAAAAACTTATCTCTACCAATATCGTATTTCGAAACGCCTTGCTCTTTTAATTTATTTACCACTTTTGCTTCTGTTGCTATGGAAGCATGATCTGTGCCAGGAACCCAGCACGCATTATAACCTTGCATTCTTGCTCTACGTATAATAACGTCTTGCAAAGTATTATTGAGCATATGTCCCATATGTAAAACTCCTGTTACATTTGGTGGCGGTATTACGATAGTATACGGTTTTTTCTCTGAATTTGGCTCTGAACGAAAATACTCATTCTGCAACCAGTACTCATACCATTTCTCTTCTACTTCTTTTGGATTGTATTTTTTAGAAATATTTTGCTCTATAGACATTTTTGGTACACTTTTTGAATTTGGTAAATGCAAATTTAATTTAATCTTTAATTTTAATTACAATTATTGTAGAAATATTTAATAAATTTGTATCATTATGAAAAAGAAATTATTTGTTTTAGGAGGTCTGTTAGCTGGATTCATTTTTTCCAATGCACAGTCTATTAAATTTGAACAAGAGACGATTGACTACCAAACTGTAAAAAAAGGCACAGATAAAGAACGTGTTTTTAAATTTACTAACGAAGGCGATAAGCCTTTAATTTTAACCAACGTAACTGCTTCTTGTGGTTGTACTGTTCCTAGTTATCCAAAAGAACCCATACTTCCAGGGAAGTCAGGAGAGATAAACGTTACTTACGACACCAATAGAGTTGGGCCATTCAACAAAAAAATAACAGTAAATAGTAACGATCCAGAATTTGGAAGAAAAGTACTTACTATAAAAGGTGTAGTTGCTGCAGAAGAAACATCAACAACCAAATAAAAGTAAAAATTATGAATAAATTAATCACACTTTGTGTAATCGCATTTACTGGAATTACCTTTGTTTCAGCTCAGAAAATAGAATTTAAAAATATAAAAGATGCAACTGTAGACTACGAGACGATAGAAAAAGGCTCAGAAGGATTATTCAAGGTTGTCATTAAAAATGATGGAAAAGAACCTCTTATCATTAAGAACGTGTCTTCTTCTTGCGGTTGTACTGTTCCCGATTGGACGAAAGAACCTATTAAGCCAAGAAAAACAGGATTTATCAACGTAAAATACAATACAAGTAGAGTAGGAGCTATCAACAAAATGCTTACGGTAACCTCTAACGATGTCGACACTCCTAGCCAAATAATAAAGGTGAAAGGTACAGTTGTAGAAGAGAATTCTAAGACAACTGAAACAGGAGCTAAAGTAAAGGAAAATAAAAAGGAGAAAAAGGGCAAGAAAGAGAAGAAAAGTGGAAAAAAGGAAAAAAAAGAGAAAGAATCTCCAATTAATGATAAATTATAATTGATACTTTTATGAAAAGTAACTCTTTAATAATTAAGAAAACATTTACTAGAAAAGATTGATATTTTATCAGTCTTTTTTTTTAACCTAAATCAATAACTAAAGTCATGAAAAACATATTCATAATTTCATTTTTTCTAATTGCAACTTTCATTTTTTCTCAAGAAAAAACCTACAATTTAGAGTCAGCAAAAGAAAAAGCAAAAACCGAAAACAAAGCTATTTTAATGGTATTCTCAGGTTCTGACTGGTGTATACCATGCATAAAGTTAAAGAAAAGCATTTTAGATTCAGAGGAATTTAAAAAATACGAAAAGAATAATTTAGTCTTTTTAGAAGTTGATTTTCCCAAAAGAAAACAAAATCAATTAAGTAAAGAACAACAAAAAATAAATGATGATTTAGCTTCAAAATACAATAAAGATGGAATCTTTCCTAAAGTTATTTTGCTAGATGAAAATCAAAAAGTATTAGGAATGTTCACGTATAAAAACGGAAAAAAGATTTCTGAATATATCCAAGAAATAGAAAACTTAATTCATTAGTAATGTTGCTGTTGCGTTGTTCTCTAGTATTTTTTCTTCTTTCACTTTTTAATTACGCAAGTGAATTAAAACAATACTATTTTTCAACTACTTTAATGAGTAGTCCTTTTGAACTCACGGTAGTTACAGACTCTCAAGAAAATGCAGATAAATTCTATTCCATTGCAGTCAACGAAACCTTGAGAATAGAAGATTTATTTTCAACATGGAAACCTTTCAGTCAAGTTTCTGAAATTAATCGTCAGGCAGGTATAAATCCAGTAAAAGTAGATAAGGAAGTTTTGGATTTAATTGAAAGAGGAAAATTTATAGGACAATTAACAGATGGTGCTTTTGATATTTCTTGGGCAGGAATGGATAAAGTTTGGGTTTTTGATGGTTCTCTCACAAAAGTTCCTAATGAAGATTTAATTAAAAATTCAGTAAAAAAAGTAAATTATAAAAATATCCTTATCGATAAAGAAAATCAAACTATTTTCTTAAAAGAAAAAGGAATGAAATTAGGTTTAGACGGAATTATCCAAGGATATGTAGCAGATTCTATAAAAAAAATCCTAATTCAGAATAATTGCTCTTCTGGTTTAATTAATGTCTCTGGAGATATTGCTCTTTGGGGAAAACAATCCGATGGAAATAAATGGAAAGTGGGAGTTAAAAACCCTTTGAATAAAAATAAAATAATTGCATGGTTTGATTTAGAGGATACTTCTTTAGAAACCTCTGGAACCTATGAAAAATTTATAGAAATAGACGGAGTAAGGTATTCACACATCATTAATCCCAAAACAGGATTTCCATCTACTGGAATTTCAAGCATTACCGTATTTTCTCCTTCCACTGAAATGGCTGATGCACTAGCAACAGGACTTTTGGTAATGGGGAAAGAGGTAGCTCTTGATTTTGTCAACCAACTAAAAGGTGTAGATTGTATAATTATCACTGATGATGGAAGTGTATTATATTCAAAAAACTTAATAACGAAAATAAATTATAATAATGATAAGTAAACTAATAATTCTGATTGGTAGTTTAGGAATTATTTTTTCTTGCACCACTGTAAAACCCTACAAAATGCAAAAAATAAATGATCCTGATATGAGTTTATCTAGTAAAAGCTCCGAACGTTTTGAATCTATTTTTCAAACGTATAGAGAAGGATCTGCGGGAGCTAATGGTGGAAAAACAGGAGGAGGTTGTGGATGTAACTAATAAATAATTATGAGAATACAGATAATAACAGGAATTTTATTGATTAGTTTTAGTTCAATATTTTCACAAGAAATTGACTCACTCTCTTTTCAGAAAAAAGTATTAGAATCCACCGAAGTAGATGTGCTTTTTAGTTACTACAAACAAGAAGGTATCCATGGAGCTGTGGTAGGAGGGAATGGTTCTGAAGAATTAAAAGATGTGACTCCAACCATTGTAGTTCAGGTTCCTATAAAAAATGATGCGAAAATAACTGCTGATTTAGGAATTTCCTCTTTTACTTCCGCTTCTACCAGCAATGTAAATCCATTTGATGGGACTCCTAGAAGTACAACAGGAGCATCAGGTTCAACCAGGAATACAGAAAAAGTATTAGCTAGTCCGTGGATTGCTTCCTCGGGACCTTCACAACAAAACACGTTAGGTCATGCAAATATAGCATACTCTAGGAGTAGTAAAGACCGAAATTTCGTTTGGAATACAAAAGTTGGTTTTTCTGGACAATATGGATATAGCTCTGTGAATTTTGGAGGAAGTATTTCAAAACTTTGGAATGAGAAAAATTCAGAAGTATCATTGGGATTAGAAGCCTTTATTGATAAATGGAGTCCTATATATCCTACGGAATTAAAAGCATATGCAGATGTGAACGGAGATACCTATCGTGGTTTTTTTAGCGGACAAACTATTACAGGAAGTGGTTATAAACCTTCTAATTTTAAAAAATTCACTTCCACAAACCGAAATACATTTTCTTCTTCTCTAAGTTTTTCTCAAATTCTAACGGAAAGATTACAAGTATCCTTCATGACGGACTTAGTCTACCAAAGTGGACTTCTTTCCACTCCTTACAATAGAGTTTACTTTAAAGATGTTGGAGATTCGTTTATTCAAAATTTTCATTTAGCAGATGATGTTGAAAGACTTCCCGACACTCGATTTAAATATCCTATTGGAATGAGATTAAATTATTACCTATCTGAAAACTTTGTTATTCGTTCTTTTTATCGATTCTACAATGACTCATGGAATATAAGTTCACATACTGCTTATTTTGAATTACCAATAAAAATAGGAAATACATTAACTTTTTATCCGAACTACAGGTATTACACCCAAACACAAGCAGATTATTTTAATTCATATAATCAAAATCTTTCTACTTCTGAGTTTTATACTTCAGACTATGATTTATCCAAATTTACGAGCAATCAATTAGGTATAGGATTAAAAATAGCTCCTCCTATGGGGATTATGATGCTATCTGATAAAGCTATTTGGAAAAGTATAGAGCTAAGATTTCAAAACTACGATCGTTCAGATGGTTTAAATGCCAATATTTTCAGTTTTTATACTAAACTTAATTTTTAGTTTTTTCTCTTATTAAAATATTCTAACTTATACAAAAAGGATTTATGAAACAGTTTCATAAATCCTTTTTATGTTTGTAAATCTACCTAACAAGAAAACTACCTAACCTGTCCGTTTCCTCTTACAACCCATTTTTCCGTCACTAATTTATCAAGAGCAAAAGGTCCTCTTGCGTGTAGTTTTTGTGTAGATATTCCTATTTCTGCTCCTAATTCAAATACTTCTCCATCAGTAAATCTTGTAGAAGCATTATGGTAAACTGCAGCTGCATCTATTATTTGTAAATATTTCTCTGCCAACTCTTTATTTTCAGTCACGATGCATTCTGAATGCTTTGATGAATATTTTTGAATGTGCTTTAACGCTTCGTTATATCCGTCAACAACTTTTATGGAGCAGTTCATACTTAGATATTCCCTACCGAAATCTTCCTCAGAAGCTTTGTGTAAGTTCGGATAATTTTCTTTTTCTAATAGATTATAAGTAGTTTCATCTGCATAAATTCCTACATCTGCTTTTTTAAATTCTGTTGCAATTTTAGGAAGAATACTTTCTGCTATCTCTTTATCTAAAACAATAGTATCTAATGAATTACATACTGACGGACGTTGTATTTTTGCATTTGCTACTATTGCGGCTGCCATATCTAAATCCGCTGTTTTTTCTACATACGTATGACACACTCCTGCACCTGTTTCAATTACAGGAACCTTTGAATTTTCTCGTACAAAATCAATCAATGCCTGTGAACCTCTAGGAATAATCATGTCCACATACTTTTCTGCTTCCAAAAGTTCTTTTACCAATTCTCTTTCCACTGGCATCAACTGAACAATATTCTTATCTAATCCTTTACTTTCTAATGCAGATTGTATAATATCAAGAAGTACTTTATTGGTATTAAACGCATCACTTCCTCCACGCAAAATTGTAGCATTACCTGATTTAATATTTAAAACTGAAACATCTACGGTAACGTTTGGTCTTGATTCAAAAATCACACCTACAACTCCCATAGGAACATACATTTTTTGTAGATGCAGACCATTTTGTAATTCTTTATTTAAAACAACTTTCCCAGCTGGATCGTCTAATCCTTTTACTTTTATAATACTATCTGCTATTCCTTGAATTCTATCCTCATTAAGTAAAAGACGATCTTTTTTTGGATTGGAATCGTCCATTAAATCCAAATCTTTCTTATTCTCAGAAATAATTATTTGTTTGTTTTCTACCAACTTTTCAGAAATCAACTGCAAAACAGAATTCTTTAACTCTGAACTCTGAATTCCTATCTCTAATGAAGCTTCTCTTGCGTTTTCAAAAAGGCTTTTTAATGTCATAATCAGTTTTTGTATTTATAAATTACTTGTACAAAGTTATGAAATTTAGAAGAGAATCACGAATCACTATAAGTTTAATCTAAGCATCAAATAATTTTGTACTTTCGCTAAACAGAATAACGACAATGAATATACTCAGCTATAAATTGTATAAAAAAGATAATGCAACCACGATTGTATTCTTACATGGTTTTATGGAGAATCACAAAATGTGGATTGACTATGCTAAAAGATTAAAAGAAAAATACCAAATCATTCTTATTGACCTACCAGGACATGGAAAATCTGATGTTTACAATGAGGTAAACACCATGCAATTTATGAGTGATATGGTAATCGAAGTTTTAAATTCATTAAACATAAAACAATCCATTTTTGCAGGGCATTCTATGGGAGGATACGTTATTATGGATTTACTTAGAAAATACAAACCTTATATAAGAAAATATTGCCTTTTCTTTTCTTCTCCTTTTGAAGACAATGAAGAAAAGAAAAAAAATCGACTACGAGCAGTAGAACTTGTTAAAAAAAACAAAGACAGTTTTATTTCCGTTAGCACACCTAATTTATTTAACCAAAACAAACTTGATGAACTTTCAGAAGAGATTGCTTTTGCAAAAAAAATGGGATTTGAAACTTCATTAGAGGGAATTACTTCTGCTCTTTTGGGAATGAGAGAAAGAGAAGATTCTACGGAATTGTTTAATTTATGCACCATTCCTTGCCTGCTGATTAGTGGAAAATACGACAATGCAGTTTCTCTAGAAAAACTAAAATCTGATTTAATCTTTAATGAAGTTAGAGAACACGTTGTACTACCTTGCGGACATATGGGATATTTAGAAGCAAAAGAAGATTCATTCAACGCTTTAAATAAATTCTTTGAAAGCTGATTCTGTTTTTAGGTGCAAACATTTTGATATTCATCAAAACAATTTGGTTTTTAAAGTAGGAACCGATGCGGTACTTCTCGCTTATCTTGTTCAGAAAGAAAATACAATAAAATCAATACTCGAAATAGGAACAGGAACTGGTGTTATTTCTCTAGTTCTTGCTCAACGGTTTAAGGACATACAAATTACAGCAATAGATATAGATAAAAATGCCTATGAATTAAGTAAATTAAACTTTTCTAATTCTTCTTTTAATTCTCAGCTAAAAAGCATTCATACTTCCATTCAGGATTTAGATAAAAATAAAAAGTTTGATTTGATTGTTTGCAATCCGCCTTATTTTGAACCAAATGAAAAATACATTCACAAAAAACACAATACCGCTAGAAGTCAAACACATTTAGATTATGAAAGTTTGATTTCTAACATTAAATCTCATCTCAATCCTAAAGGGAAATCAGTAATTATATTTCCCACAGAAAACTTTGGTTTAATTGAAGAAACCATACTGAAAAACAACCTTTATATTTCTAAAAAGTGGAATATTTACGGAATTAAAAACGGAAAAATAAAACGAAATATCATCGAATTCTCTCCCACTCAACTTCCTTTTTCTGAAGAAGATTTCACAATCGAAGAAACACAAAGAATGTACAGTAAAGAATATGTAGAACTTACGCAAGAGTTTCATTTTCTAAAAGCATGAAATTTGTCACATAATTCAAATTGTTAATATAGTTTTTTTTATCTACATTCGTGCCCGAATAAAAATAACTTTTTAACATGAAAAATCTTTTTACTCTTTCCTTTTTAGGAATTGTATTCTTTTTGTCTTGTAATGAAAACGAAGAACACCAAAGCTCTACTAATTACAACTCTACAACTATTGATAAACAAATAAAACTATCAGGAAAAATTTCCAAATATCCATCAAAACCTACAAATCTAAAAGTAGGTGATTCCTTAACGCTAGAGTTCAAACTTAAAAACTTCCCTAAAGATAGTATTTACATAGTTCCTTTTATAGAAAACGAAATACATCATCAATACAACGGTATTGACTATCAACTTGTTCAAAATAACATAAATATTGATAAAATTTTCATAAAAGACAGTATAGCAAGTTGTAAAATGAAAATACTGGTTCCAGGTACTTTCCAACTCTCATTTAAAACTGAGAACGACCAGTCTATAACTAGTGACTATATTCGTTTTAGTGCTGTAAAAATAAACGCATGGACATACCAAGTAAAAACTAGAGATTCTAATATGTTTCAACACTCTAAATACAATGTCTATTTTATGTATTCTATAGAAAATGGAATTAATGGCAACGATAATTATCTAGAACAGGAACAATTCAATAATTCCATAACCTCTTATGAGGGAAAAACAAATAAGCATGTTTTTATACCTAACTCTGAATTGGAATTTACTTCAATAAGAGAAAGAACTGGTGGCGACTCCAATCCATTTAACACAAATAGCACTTTAAGCATCACACTTACGAATGGAATTTCTTCTATAGAATACAAAGACATAAAAATAAACCATAAATAAAATAACATGAGTTATACTAATCTTAAAACATCAATTTTAATAGTGCTTTTACTGATAATCACATCAATATCTGCACAAAATATTGCAAAAGTATCTACTATAAACGGAGTCGAAGCATATATTAGCTGTAATCCTCTTAGAACATACCAAGTAGTAGGATATACCGATACACCAACAGTACAGTGGTCTTCTATACTTACACAAGGGCAAGTAAATGAATCTGTGGAAGAAAAATTGACGAAATACGTAAGTCAACTTCAAAAAAAGTACAACAGTTTTGATGCGGTTGTTTACACCAGTGGAAAACAAATGAGCTGTATAAAGTTTACCGATGTGGGAACTAGTGAAACCATAGGTATGGCAGAAGTAAATAAGATAAATGGAATACCTTTTTATGTATTTAATGAACCTGTAAAAGACTATACTGTGGTAAAAACAAAATACATAGAAGTTCATTATAAGTCTAGAGCTACAGCAGGATTAGTAAATAACACTATAAAAGAGGATTTGGTTCGCCTTGCTCAAAAATCAAGAAGACAAGTAAAAAAGGGAAAAGTAGATGCTATTGTATATAATGGAGGTACAGACTTTGCTCTTATAAAATTTAACTAATAACACAACATTAAATTTATTGATAACATCATGAAAAAATTATTTCAACACCTTTCCATTGCGTTATTTTCAACAGCAGTACTAATTTCTTGTGTAGATAAGGAAAATGATTCTAACACCCAAAAAGATTTTTCTAGCTTACAGCGTGTATCTTTTGAAAAGTCAGCAGACAAACTAGTTTCTTCGGAAGATACAGGACAGTTACAGTACGATGCTTCAAGCTCTTCGTATAAAAAAGTTTTTAGGAAAACCTATGAAAAATCCTTTGTAGTTTCAGAGCCTTCAGTTTTAAAACCTACCTCATCTGCAGAAATCATCTATCCTGGAAGCATACTTAGTGGTTCTTCTTTTTTAGAACACAATTACGACCCAATTGTACTTAGTAATCCCTACAAAGAAGTTACGCTCTCTATGTCTTTAAAAGGAAGTAATTATCCTGTGACTATGAATGCAGAACCGACACTTTCTTCAATTAGATTTGCGATAAATCAACTTCTAGCTGGAAATAAGGAGGAAATCGAAGCAGAGTATATTCCATCGGACTTCACTTACCAAAGCGATTCCATTTCTCATGAGGAGTCATTTAATAAATCATTCTCTACGCATGTAGACTTTAACGTGATGGGAGGATTGGTTAAAGCGGATTTTAATTACGAAACCAGCTCTTCTTATATAAAAAAACAAAGCTACATACTGGTAAAACTCAATCAAAAAGTATACAGTGCTTCCATAGACCCAAAACATTATACCGATTGGGCAGAGGGAACCTTTGACATTAGTCAATTTGGAAGCCACGAACCTGTATACATCAGTAATGTAGAATATGGAAGATCGGCGTACTTTTTAATTGAATCCAATTTATCTAAAGAAGAAGCTTCTAAAATGCTCAATGCATCGGTAAGCGTAGCTTTAAAAGCAGTAACAGGAAGTGTTTCTGTAAGCTATTCAGAAGAATTTAAAAAACTATTTGCTGAGCAAAAAATAAGAGTAAAAGTTGTGGGAGGCCCTACCAACAAAGGAATTCTTACTAATTATTCAGAATTTATGGATTTTATTAAAAATACCACTACCGATGAACTCATTAAATCTTCTGCTCCTATTTCATATACTGTGAGAAGACTTAAAGACAACACCAAAGTAGAAATTGTAGAACTTTATAAAGAAACAAAATTGGAATTGGAAGATTAAAATTTACAAATAATATCTAACCCAAAAATGCTTTGTAAATCATTTACAAGGCATTTTTTGTATTTATCAACTACAAAAGCTAAAATTTAGTACCTTTACCAGAATAAAAAATAGAAATCAATAATGATTTTAAAAGGAGATAATTTAATTAAAACCTACGGAGAAAAACGTGTAGTAAAAGGAGTTTCGGTAGAAGTAGAACAAGGAGAAATCATTGGGCTTTTAGGGCCTAATGGAGCAGGAAAAACCACTACTTTTTATATGATAGTTGGTCTTATTCGTCCTACACAAGGGAAAGTATATTTAGACGGAAAAGACATTACGTCCAAAGCAATGTACAGAAGAGCTCAAACAGGAATCGGATATTTGGCACAAGAAGCATCTGTATTTAGAAAACTCTCGGTAGAAGACAATATTCGTGGAGTTTTGCAGATGACTAATCTTTCCAAAAAAGAACAAGACTTAAAAGTGGAAGAACTTATAGAAGAGTTTAGTTTGGAACACGTACGTAAAAATAGAGGAGATTTACTTTCAGGTGGAGAACGAAGACGAACAGAAATTGCTCGTTGTTTGGCAACAAATCCTAAATTTATTTTGCTAGATGAACCATTTGCAGGTGTAGACCCAATTGCCGTAGAAGATATACAAAAAATAGTTCGTTCGCTAGTTCAAAAAAATATTGGAATTTTAATTACCGACCACAACGTACAGCAAACCTTAGCGATTACAAACAGAACTTACATTATGTTCGAAGGAAAAATACTAAAATCAGGATATCCCGAAGATTTAGCAAACGACCCATTAGTTCGTCAAGTTTATCTAGGAGAAAACTTCCGATTCGAAAAATACTTTTAATCATTATGGCATTGTTAAAGAAAATAGATACCATTACCATTTGTTATTTATTGCTTCTGATTACCTATGTATCGGGATTATTTATTCCGCTTATGGAAAATGATTCTGCACAGCACGCAACTATGGCAATGCGAATGTATTTGGAGAACGATTTTACGCATATTATAAAAGGACATACACCGTATTTAGACAAACCTCATATGCATTTTTGGTTGTCTGCACTTTCGTTTAAATTGTTTGGGATTTCAGAAATATCGTATCGAATTCCGTCTATATTGTTTTTATTTCTAGGAGCTTTCGCCACCTTTAAACTTGCTCTTCTTTTTTATAAAAAAGAATTTGCACACTATACTTCGCTTATTTTTCTTTCATCACAAACCATAATTCTTTCTGCTCACGATGTTCGCACCGATGCAGTTCTTACGGGAGCTTCCATATTGTCTTTATGGCAATTGATTTACTATTTACGAGAACAAAAACTGATGAATTTAATCATTGGAAGTATGTTTTTAGGTATTGCTTTTGGTTCAAAAGGATTGATTGCGGTTGTCTTTGTAGGAATATGTATTTTTTGCTATTTGCTTTATGAACGCTCTTGGAGAAGTTTACTTAATTTAAAAACAATTTTTATTGGTTTAATTGCCTTTCTAATTTCGATTTCTCCTGTATTGTATTCGTATTATATTCAGTTTGATTTGCATCCAGAATTAGTCGTAAATGGTTTTTCTAATGTTTCAGGAGTTCGTTTTATTCTTTGGGATCAGCTTTTTAATCGAATGAATGCAGTTGGTTTTGAACAAAATAGTCCTGATTACAGTTTCTTTTTTCATACGTTACTTTGGGCGTTTCTTCCATTTTCTATCTTGGCATATTTTGCAATTTTTAATCGAGCTACTTACTTTTTTCAAACACGATTTTCAAAGATAAAAAACACAGAATTTTTTTCTCTCGGCGGATTTGTTCTTATTTTGTTTTTGATTAGTTTTTCTAAATTTAAACTTCCTCATTACTTAAATAGTACTATTCCTATTTTGTCTATTTTGTGTACTTCGTATTTAATTCAGTTAAATGTAAAAAGAAAATCAAAGTCGTTGCAAGTTCTTTACTACTTTCAGTATTTTACTTTCTTTATAGGTATTTTATTGGTTGTTTTACTACTTACAGTTTCGTTTGATGTTTACTCTACTTTTTCTCTTATTGTTAGTTTTGTTATGCTTATTTTGTTTGCAGTTTCACTATTCAAAAAGGAAAAAAATGTAAAACAGTATGTAACAACTTCTGTTCTGTTTATGTGTTTAATTAATTTTACGTTGAACACTCAAATTTATCCTATTCTTACAGGTTTTCAATCAGGACAACAATTTGCAAAAATCATAAAAGAAAAAAACATTCCGTTGAATTCTATTTATGCTGTCAATCATGATTATTCTTGGTCTTTGGATTTTGGAACAAAACGAAATACACCGCTCATACCTATGGAAAAGGTTAGTGAACTTCCTAAAAATTCTTGGATTTATATGAAACAAGAAAGTTATGATGAATTAAAAAACAAAATTCCAATTGCGGAAATACTAGAAGCAAAGCATTTTCCGATTACTCGACTTCAATATAAATTTTTAAATCCTGCAACTAGAGATTCTTTACTCAAAAAAAGATTTCTTGTAAAAATAAAATAAATAATATGCGTTTTAAATCTCTTTTTTCATTTTTCCTTCTTAGTTCATATTATTTACTAAATGCACAAATAAATCCGTACTACCAACAACACGTTGATTATACTATGGATATTGATGTAGATGTAAAAAAATATACGTACTCTGGGAAACAAAAAATTATTTACACCAATAACTCTCCCGACACTTTAGATAAATTTTATATGCATTTGTATTGGAATGCTTTTCAACCTAACAGCATGATGGACGAGCGAGCAAAAGCACTAGGAAGCAATGCAGATAGAAGAATTATAACCAAAAAGAATGGAGAAATTAAAACCGAAATCGAAGATTTAAACCAATCAGAAATTGGATTTCAGAAAATCACTTCTTTAACGCAAAACGGAAAACCGCTTACCTATAAAGTAAATGGAACTATTCTAGAAATTGAATTAGCTGAACCAATTCTACCAAACACTTCAACAGAATTTGAAATGATTTGGAATGCTCAAATCCCTAAACAAATAAGACGAAGCGGACGAAATAACGAAGAAGGAATTGTTCTAAGCATGACGCAATGGTATCCAAAAGTAGTAGAATACGATTACGAAGGTTGGCATGCTTTTGAATACATCGGGCGAGAATTTCACGGCGTTTTTGGAAATTTTGATGTGAAAATATCTATTGATTCTGATTATGTAGTTGCTTGTGGTGGACAAATTCAAAATCCAAATGAAGTGAAAGGATATAATGAAAATTTCAAATCGAAAAAAAATAAAAAATCCACCTATCACTTTACTGCAAAAAACATACACGATTTTGCTTGGAGTGCAGACCCTGATTACATTATAGAAACGCAACAAATAAAAAACGGACCTTTGGTATATTACATTTATCAGAAAGGAGAAAAAACTCAACTTTGGGAAGAAGCAAAACCAAAAGTACAAATCTTCTATGATGTAATGCAAGAACGCTTTGGCAAATACGTATATCCTACGTATAGTTTTATTCAAGGTGGAGATGGTGGAATGGAATACGGACAATGTTCGTTAATTAGTGGAGAGGCAAAATCATTAGAAGGTTTGGTAGGACTTATGTTCCACGAAGGAGCTCACTCTTGGTTTCAACACATGATTGCTACCAACGAAAGTACTCGCGGTTGGATGGACGAAGGATTTACAAGTTATGCTACAGATATATGTATGTCTAAAGCATTTTCTAAAAAGTACGATAAATACCCAAATCCGTATATTGAGAATTTGTTTTATTTAACTCAATATTTAAATAATGACAAGCCCGAAATCATGGGAATTTTTGATGATTATTACAGTTCGGGAAATGCATTTACCATGGCAACATACCTAAAAGGAGAAGCATTTTTAGTGAATTTAGGATATATAGTAGGGGAGGAGAATCTGCGTAAAATTATGTATGAATATTGCGAAATATGGAAACTCAAACATCCTACGGAAAGAGATTTTATGCATGTCGCTCAGAGAGTTTCAAAAATGGATTTGAAATGGTATTTTAATTATATGATTTATACCAATAAAACAATTGATTATAAAGTTGATTCGGTAGAGAAACAAGGAAACAATTCAGAAATTAAATTAGAAAATAAAGGAGAATTCCCAATGCCAATTGATGTAATGGTAGAATTAAACAACGGACAAAGAGCGTTTTATACTATTCCTCTTGCGATGATGCGTAACGAAAAGAAAACAGATTACGGAATGGAATTACAGCTACTTCCCGATTGGAACTGGACAAGTTCTACGTATTCCTTTACTGTTCCTTTTGAAAAATCTAAAATAAAACAAGTAGTAATAGACCCAACACAACGACTTTTAGACATTAATTTCTCTGACAACATCTACAAAAATTAGAATGAAATTTTCTGTAATTATAGCAATTTACAATCGAAAAGAAGAATTAAACGAACTTTTAAATAGTTTAGCAAAACAAACATTTAAAGATTTTGAAGTTTTAGTTATTGATGACGGCTCTCAAGTAGAACTAAAATCAACAATTGATAATTACAAAGAAGATCTTGATATTTCATATTACAAAAAACAAAATTCAGGACCAGGATTAACTCGTAACTACGGTTCAGAAAAAGCAAAAAATGAATACCTTATTTTCTTGGATTCTGATTGTATTGTGCCAGAGAAGTATTTAGAAAATGTAAACGAAGAACTTACCAATAGATACACCGATGCTTTTGGAGGACCTGATTCTGCACACAAAGATTTTAACGATTTACAAAAAGCAATTTCTTATTCTATGACTTCTATTTTTACAACAGGCGGAATTCGTGGAGGAAAAAAACAAGTGGGGAAGTTTCAACCAAGAAGTTTTAACATGGGAATTTCAAAACACGTTTTTTTAAATGTTGGCGGTTTTTCTGAAATGAGAATAGGTGAAGATCCTGATTTGAGTATGACACTTTGGGAAAATGGTTTTTCTACTCGGCTGTTTTCTGATGCAAAAGTATATCACAAACGAAGAACTTCGGTCAAAAAATTTGCCAAGCAAGTTTATGAATTCGGAATTGCTCGCCCGATTCTTAATCAAAGACATTCTCAATACAAAAAAATCACGTTTTGGTTTCCTAGTTTGTTTTTGATTTACTCTGTTTTTTCTGCTTTGCTTTTGTGTTTCTCAACTCACTTTTTGTTTTGGATTCCTTTTCTATTTTTATTTTTTTACTTCTTTGTGCTTTTTGTTCATTCTACTTATTTAAATGAAAGTCTAAAAATAGGTTTTTTATCTGTTATTGCGTCGGCAGTCCAGTTGTATTCGTATGGATATGGATTTTTGAAATCCTTTGTTAAGTTAAACATTTTAAAATTAAATCCTAAAACGGCTTTTCCTAAGCATTTTTATTCGGAGAGTGTGTAGAATAATTTCTTGTAATTTGACTTTATTCATACATTTGTTTACAGTACTTGATTTTAATACTTCTTAAAAAATTAAGTATAATGACCTCATTTAAGCTTTGGGCAAAGTAAAAGCACCTTAAACAAAAAAGACTAAAAACACAATAAAAATGAATACTAGAATAATCAAACTTTTTTTAAGATTTGCAATATCGTTTGGATTTTTATCTGCAGTAGCAGATAGGTTCGGTTTTTGGAATAAAGAAGTTTCTGTTTGGGGGAATTGGAATAATTTTTTGCAGTACACAGAATTAATAAATCCTTGGTTTCCAAATTCTATAATTCCCTCAATCGGAATTATAGCAACATTAGCGGAAATTGTTTTGGCAATAGGTCTTATTATAGGATTTAAAACAGAACTTTTTGCTAAATTAAGCGGATTTTTAATGCTATCATTTGCCTTATCAATGACTTTTTCAACAGGAATAAAAGGAGCTTTTGATTATTCTGTATTTAGTGCTTCTGCAGGAGCTTTTGCATTAAGTCTAATGAAAGAAAAATATTTAGAATTAGATAATTTGATTAACAAGCCAAAAACTAAGTAAAAAAACTCCTAATAATATTTTTAATCAGAAATTTCATAAATTAGTATCTTTGAAAAAAAAATAGATTATGAATTTAAATAATGATGGAGCAAGAACTCCGAATATGGTAATTGACATTACTGATGCAGAAAGAGCGATTTTTTATAGAAAAACCTATGCACATGTAGCAGGTGCATTACTTGCTTTTATTTTGGTAGAATCGGTATTTTTAAATATTCCGTCGTTGGTGGAATTTATGCTTTCGCTTACGCAAGGATACCTTTGGTTGGTACTTTTAGGAGCTTTTTGGTTGGCATCTTCCATTGCAAATAACTTCGCTCATGCATTAGACAGAACCAAACAATACATTGGTTTAGGTTTGTATGTTATCATAGAAGCATTAATCTTTGTTCCTTTGTTGTACATTGCTATGTACTATTCAGGTGGTTTTGAAATGATAAAACAAGCAGGTATTGTAACATTATTTTTATTCGCAGGATTAACTGCTGTGGTTTTCATGACCAATACCAATTTTTCTTTTTTAAAGACTGCTTTAACTATTGGATTTTTTATCGCATTAGGACTTATAGTTGCAGGAATCTTATTCGGGTTTGAACTTGGGTTGTGGTTTTCTGTTCTAATGGTTGTATTTGCAGGAGGATGTATTCTTTACCAAACTTCACAAATAAAATATGAATACCACGAAGACCAATATGTAGGAGCTGCATTAGGTCTTTTTGCTTCTTTTATGCTTTTATTTTGGTACATTTTGCAACTATTCATGTCTAGAGATTAAAACTCTACATACCACGATATTTTTTCTAAATCAGAGGGATTTTTGATGATTGAAATCAAAGATTCCTTTGTTATTTTAGACTAGAAATCAAGTGTGAGGTTTTTCTAATTGATTATGCGAACCATCACAATTAGGCATTCGTTTGGAAAGTCCACAAGTACAATCTAACATTCCTTTTCCATTAAAAATTCGTTCTTCGTACCTTTCAATCCTTGTAGTTCGTGTTTTTGATTGCTTTGCACCTAAAAAATATAGAATATAACCTTTTTGACGACCTTTTGTTAAATTACAAAATGCAGTTCTAAACGCTGGATTATCTTTAAACTTTTGTTCTAACTCTATAGGATATTCAAGCTGTTTGTTATTAAAAGTATCTAGTTTTAATCCTTTTCTTTCTACATCAATAGCTTCTTTAATGTATTCTTTCAGCAGAGTTTCAACATCATTAATTTCCTGTATAGAGGTAAAAGGAATAATCTTAGCTAATTGTGTATTTTCTCCGATATTTTCAAGTATTTTTTTCGGGTCTTTAAGCAAAGCTCCTTTAAAAAAAGTGATTGAACAACTTTTTTTTGAAGCTCCAATCAGAACAATATTTTTTCCTTTGTCTGTATAGCAAGGATTCCGCCATTTGAAGTCTTCAATCAATCCACAGCTTAGTATAAGTTCACGAAGTTTGACTAATTCTGTGTTCCATTTTTCTTCTTTATTCAAGTATTTATCAACTTCTTCATTCATTTTTACAGTATTTATTCTAAACTTTGTTTGATGCATGAATATACCTTGTTAAAGAAATCAAAAGATTTAGAAAAATTATTTTAGAGTTTGCATTGCGTTCTATATGGTAATTTGCCTCGTTGAGTTGTTCTAAAATGTCTTCTATATTTGCTCCATGAATAAAACCAGAGAATGCTTTCCAATTAAAATTATCTTTATCTAACTTTCTGTAAACTAAATCTTCTACTTGATAATTTTGCATTAATGCTTGGCGAAATATTTCGGAAGAAAAGTTTAAAAATTGTTTTTGTTTTTCTCTTCCAAGAGAACTTAAGGTTTCTGATAAGCTATGAATATTCCTAAGTACTTTGGGATTCTTTTTTGCACGAAACGCAGAACGTGTCCAGTCAATAAGATAACTTTCGAATTCAGAGAAAACCTCATCATGTGAAATCATTTTTTGCACTTGATTCCAATCTCCGTTGCAACCTTTTACAATATCTAGAATTTTTTGCTCATCTAAATCAGTAATTTCTTGTAATTTTTCTTGTATTTGATTGTCTTCTATTCTTGGAATTTTCGTTATTTGGCATCTTGAAGTAATGGTAGGAAGTAATTTTTCGTCATCGTCTGTTACAAGTATAAAAAGACTTTTTTCTGGAGGTTCTTCTAGTAGTTTTAAAAATTTATTCGCTGAAGATTCATGCATTTTATCTACCATCCAAATAATCATTACTTTAAATCCACCTTCTAGACTTTTTAAAGAAAATTGGCTCAAAATATCCTCCATTTCCTTTACGTTAATGATTCCTTGCTTTTTATCCACAGAAATGTGATTGTACCAATCGTTTATCGTTCCGTAGGGATTTTTTTGTAAGAACTCTTTCCAATCGTTCTGATAAAATTTACTCATAGAATCATGATTAGCATCTTTTACAGTAGGAAAAGAAAAATGCAAATCGGCATGCATTAATTTTTCTATTTTTTGTTCATTTTGCGGATTATCTCTCTTTAGAATCTCCGTAGCATAGGCAAGTGCAATTGGCAAAGTTCCGTATCCTGGATTTCCTACAAATAGTTGAGCATGCGAAATTCTATTTTCGTTTATACTTTGTTGTAAATCATTGATGATTTTTTGTTGTCCTACAATTTGATTCCAATTCATATAATTTACTTCTTTTTACCTTCTTAATTTATTAATTATTTTGTTTCCTCTGCTTTTAATTCCTGCTGATGGATTTCTATTTATATTTTCCTGAATAAGCAATAGTAATTCTTCTTTTAATTCAGGATATTTTTGTGTTTGATTATAAAAAACTTGCATTACAAAAGCTCGAACTGCAATTGGTTCTGTGACGTTAGACAAAATTTCTGCACAGTGATTTATAACTTTTCCGTCTAATTCTTTTGGGATTTTTATAAATTGTAAAATTCTAAAAATATTTCGTTTTTGAGTAGGATTAGGATTATCGTCTAATTTATGAATTAAAACATCAACTTTTGGTTGAAAAAGCTGTATATCTAAATCCGCAATCGTCATTATGATTGCAGATGCTTGCTGAGTAATTCGTTTATTATCTCCTAAAAATAACTCCATTAGGTTATCTAATTCGTTATTTTGAATTACTTCTTTGGCAACTCGTACCCAATTTTCTTTTCGGCTTTCTACAGCAATTCGTTCTTGTAAACTCATTTTATTTAATCTCGTAATACTTTCCCGATAATGGATTTACAATTCCTTTTAATTCTAGTTCTAGTAATGATGACATCAATGAAAACCGAGGGACATCTACCATAGATACAAGTTCATCAATTTGAATTCGCTGTTTATCTTGAATGATTTTAATAATTTTTTGTTCACTTTCGCTTAACTCTATAAAAAGAGGAAGTTGTTTCGTTACTTGATTCTTCTTTGGTTTTAGATTCAGATATTCCAATATATCTTTAGGAGAAGTTAGTATTTGTGCTTGATTTTTTTTAATGAGTTCGTTGCAACCTTGACTGTATTTATCGGTTACTTTTCCTGCAAGAGCAAAAACCTCTCTATTATACTGATTTGCAAAATTAGCGGTAGAAATAGCTCCTCCTCCGTAGGCAGACTCTATAACCAAGGTAACGTCAGAAAGTCCTGCAATAATTCTATTTCTCTGAATAAAATACTCTTTAATCGGCTTGGTATTGTATAAATATTCCGAATAAAAACCTCCTTGTTCTGCTAAAATTTTATTTCCTATATCCTGATGCGATTTAGGGTATAATTCACTAAGTCCGTGAGCTAAAACTCCATATGTTGATACATTTTCTTCTAGGCATTTTTTCTGTGTTTCTATATCTACTCCAAAAGCGTATCCACTAATTATATTTACCTGATGACTTTTAATTTCTTCTATAAAATTATGTATGAATTCTTTTCCATAATTGGTTATATTTCGTGTTCCTACTACGGAAATATTTTTTCTTGAAACATCAAAATTGTTCCCTTTTCTAAAAATAAGTGCTGGAGCATCTGGTATTTCTTTCAATAGTTTTGGATAATCATCATCTTTTATATGATGGATTTTAATGCCATTTTTAATTGCTACGTCTATTTCTTTTTTTGCTTGATTTAGGATTTCATCATTTCCAAAAAATCGCGTTGCAGGAGAAGAAATTCCAAAAATAGATATCAATTCCTTCTGTGGTAAATTCCAAGCTGTTTTTGCAGAGTCAAATTGGGATAAAATTTTATTTAAAGCTACATTTCCTATTCCTTTACAAAGCTTAATTGCCAAGGTATATTGTATCTCTTCTAGATTTTTCATTTACGAAGTACGAATAAAATATAAATTGTTTACATTTGCAAGATACGCTTAATATTCAACATTACGATATATGCATTTAGACAAATTTGTGGTTCATTATCTAAAATCCGCCGATACGCTTATTTTTCCTTATTTTGGAATGTTGTATTCTATTAAATTTCCTGCAGAATTTAGTAAAGATAAAACCGTTCTAAATCCACCATATAAAAAATTATTTTTTGAAGTAAGTAAAATAAATAAAGATTATTCTTTCTTGAATTTTCTCTCTCAGAAAATGAATATAGACGAAGATGAAGCTTCTGTACTATTTAAAAATTACACCAAAAAAATCATCTCTGAACTAGAAAATAGTAAGTTATATAAAATAGAAGAATTAGGTTCTTTCTATAAAGAAAATGAAAATGTAGTTTTTGAAACAAGCGAAAATTACATAATGATTCAACAATTTGGTTTGGAATCTATTATACTATAATCATGAAAAAGAAAGCACAAGAATCACTTACCATAATGACAAACTTTGTACTTCCTAATCAGACCAATAATTTGGATACCTTATTTGGTGGAGAATTACTTGCCATGATGGACAAAGCATGTGCTATATCCGCAGGAAGACATTCTGAAAGTAAAGTGGTAACTGCTTCTGTAAATCATGTTTCGTTTAATCAACCAATTCCTCTAGGAAGTGTTGTTGTAATTGAAGCGAAAGTAAGTAGAGCATTTACTACTTCTATGGAAGTGTATGCAGACTGTTGGATAGATAACCCAATTTCAAAAACAAAAGTAAAAGCGAATGAAGCAATCTACACTTTGGTTGCCGTAGACGATAATTTAAATCCTATACGAGTTCCTGAACTGGAACCTGAGACACAAATTGAAAAACAACGATATGAGTCTGCTCTACGAAGAAGACAGCTGAGTTTGGTTCTTTCGGGTAAATTAAAAGCAAAAGAAGCAACCGAATTAAAAAAAATATTTGAAGATTAAAACATAAATTATGAATACAACCAAACCTAAATTATCGATTCTCCAAATCATAAATATGAGTATGGGATTCCTAGGGATTCAAATGGGATTTGCTTTGCAAAATGCCAATGCAAGTAGAATTTTTGCCAATTTTGGTGCAGATGTTCATGATTTAGGTTATGTATGGCTAGTAGCACCTATTGTAGGATTGATTGTACAACCAATCATTGGACACATGGGAGATCACACTTGGACAAAACTAGGAAGAAGAAAACCATACTTTTTGGTAGGTGCTCTTCTAGCTTGTGTAGGATTAATTTTCCTTCCTAACTCCCCTTATTTGATAGATGAAGGAATGAAAACGACGCATTTTTTAGGATTTTCTGTAACGATATGGATTGGAATTTTCTTTTTGGCTTTTATGGATGGTTCATTTAATATCTCCATGGAGCCTTTTAGAGCATTGGTAGGCGATATGCTCCCAAAAAGCCAAGGTTCTTTAGGTTTTAGTGTTCAAACTATATTAATAGGAATAGGAGCTGTAATTGGGTCTGTAATTCCTTCTATACTTACTTATTTTGGAGTTTCAAATCAAGCTCCTGAAGGATATGTTCCCAATTCTGTAATATACTCCTTTTATATAGGAGCATTGGTATTAATTCTTACTATTCTTTACACCATAGTTACTACTAAAGAATATACACCTCAAGAATTTAATCAATTTGCTGGAAAAGAAGATGCTACTAATGAAGTTAAAAGTAGCTTTAAAGATATTTTTGTTGATTTTGCTAATATGCCTGTAAGAATGAAGCGTCTAGGAATTGTTCAGTTTTTTTCTTGGTTTGCTCTCTTTATGATGTGGGTTTATACTACAAGTGCTGTAGCAACTCATCATTTTGGATTGAGTCCTGATGATACTCATTCTGCCATGTATAATAATGCAGGAAATAAAGTAGGGGAACTTTTTGGACAGTATAATTTCTGGGCGATTCCTTTTGCATTTTTACTAATTCCATTTGCTAAGTTTACTAGTAGAAAGTTCACTCATTTTATAGCTCTTTTATTTGGAGCATTAGGATACGTATCTATATATTTTATTACAGATTCTGATTATTTATTTATTCCAATGATAGGAATTGGTTTTGCTTGGGCGAGTATTTTGGCTATGCCGTATGCACTTCTTATTGATTCTATTCCTGTGCATAAAATGGGAATTTATATGGGGATTTTTAATTTCTTTATAGTTATTCCTCAGATAATTAACGGACTTATCTCTCCGTATATTGTAAAAAATCTCTTTAACAACTATGCTATTTATATGCTTGTTCTATCAGGAGTAAGTATGTTCATAGCTGCATTACTAACACTTAGAATTAAAGAACCTCTCTTTGGAGAAGCAGAAAAATTAAGTGAGTAGGTTTTTCTTAACAGTATTGAATAATAAATTCTAAAGAAAAATAACTACAATGATGTAACTAATCTCTTGAAAATTTCATTCTCTTAGCTTTATGAAAACAATACTAAAAACGGAATTTTTAATACTAATTTTTCTTTGGATAAATGTTATTATTTCATTTATAAACTTGCCACAAGCAGAGATTTTTATGATTGTGGGAATAATAGGATTAACAGTTACTTCAGTTTTATATAAATTTAATAATAAAATAAGTGTTTTAATTCTTATAATCTTACTTGCATTTGGAGCAATTAACTTGGTTTCCTTTAATGACTCAATACAAGTAAATTTTATGGGATTTATTAACATTGTAAATCTCCTTCTTTTTGTCATTTTAATATATAAAAAAAGGAATGTTTTATCTGAGTTAAATAAGAAATGGCTTGAACCAACAAAAGAAGATTATGTTGAGCAGCAAAAAAATCAAATTCAGTTTTTTAAAAAACGTTTTGAAAATTTAAAAAACGATGAACTCAGAGATAAACTAAACGATAAACTTGTTGATGAAGCAAAAGAAGCAATTTTACAAATACTACATGAGCGGAAATAAGTATCATACATAAAAACAGGACTTGAATCATAAAATCCAAGTCCTGTTTTAAACTATATACCATAAAATTTGCTTTGGTAAGAAAATTTCATCACTTATTAGTTAAACTCAAAAGTATTAACTATGAATTGCTCTTTTTCCAGTTGCGTCAAGAGCTGCTTCTTTTACAGCTTCTGCATAGGTTGGGTGTGCATGAGAAATTCTAGCGATATCTTCTGCCGAAGCTCTGTATTCCATAGCAACAACTGCTTCAGCAATTAAATCTGCTGCACGTGCTGCTATCATATGAACTCCTAACACTTCATCTGTTTTCTCATCTGCGATAATTTTTACCAATCCATCGGTATCTCCACTAGCTCGTGAACGCCCAAGAGCTCGCATAGGAAAACTTCCGACTTTATAAGAAACTCCTTCTTCTTTAAGCTGTTCTTCTGTTTTTCCTACTCCTGCAACTTCTGGCCAAGTATATACAACTCCTGGGATTAAATTATAATTGATATGTGGTCTTTGTCCTGCTAAAAATTCAGCAACTAAAACACCTTCTTCTTCGGCTTTATGTGCAAGCATTGCTCCACGAATTACATCTCCTATGGCATAAATATTTGATACATTACTTTGTAGGTGCTCATTTACTTTCACTCGTCCTCTTTCATCTAATTCTACACCTGCATTTTCTAATCCTAAACCATCAGTATATGGTTTTCTTCCTACTGCAACCAAAACATAATCTCCTTCAAATACAACTTCTTCCTCTTTTTTATTAAGAGCTTTTACAGTGACTTCATTTCCATTTTTAGAAACATCTTGCACTTTGTGAGAAAGAGCAAACTCCATTCCTTGCTTTTTAAGTGTTCGTTGCAATTCTTTAGATAATGCTCCGTCCATAGTTGGAATAATCCTATCGCAATATTCCACAACAGTTACCTTACTTCCTAATCTCATGTAAACAGAACCAAGCTCTAATCCAATAACTCCACCACCAATAACTACCAAATGTTTTGGAATTTCTTTTAATTTTAATGCCTCTGTAGACGTAATTATACGTTCTTTATCTAGCGTAATGAACGGAAGTGTACTTGGTTTAGAACCAGTAGCTATAATTATATTTTTTCCTTCTATTGTTTCTTCTCCTTTTTCCGAAGTAATTTTCACTTGTGTATTGGTGACAAAACTTCCTATTCCATTAAAAACAGTAACTTTGTTTTTATCCATTAGAAAGTTGATTCCTTTTGTTGTAGTAGAAACTACTTCGTCTTTTCTAGAAATCATCTGACCTAAATTTGCTTTTGGTTCATTAATTTCTATTCCGTGTTCCGCAAAATGTTTTTTTGCATTGTAAAAATGCTCAGAAGAATCAAGTAATGCTTTGGAAGGAATACAACCAACATTTAAGCAGGTTCCTCCTAAAGTGTTGTATTTTTCTATGATTGCAGTTTTAAAACCTAATTGTGCTGAGCGAATTGCAGACACATATCCTCCAGGACCTGAACCGATTATGATAACGTCGAATGTATTCATCTTATATTACAATTTTTCAGGATATTCTCCTTGTTCTATTAATTCTTTTATTCTATTTATAACGTCTTGTTTATCTTCTTTGTAAGTAACTCCTATCCATTTGGTATTTGTAGGAATAACTTCTACTGTTCCTGTATTTGCATCTAATTTATTAGTTGCTAAATCAGGTAGGTAAAATTCAGATTTTGGATTTTCTTTATTTTTAGATAAAAACGCATCAAACATTACTTCTGCTGTTTCAAAAATAGAATCATGTAATCCCCAAAAATTCATTGAAACTAACGCTTCTTCCGAAAGTTCATCTTTATTTCCATTTTCTTTCTCCGACACAATCTTTCCATTTTCTCTATATATGTTTGTGTTTTCTACTACATTTTTTAGGTTTGAATTTTCATCGACAGAGCAAACTCCTCTTGAAACATATCCATTATCAGAAAGAGTGTTTTTTAAACGAAAACCTACCATAGAAAAGTGAGAATCAGAAACGGAATTCGTAAGGAAATCTACCATTTTTTCATAGGATTCACGTCCATAAAAATCATCTGCATTAATTACACAAAACGGCTCGTTTATGTTTTCTTTTGCAGAAAGAACGGCATGACCTGTACCACATGGCTTTTGACGAGGAACTTCCTCTCCTTTGTATGTAACTCCTACTGGTTGAAAAGCATATTCCAATTCAATTTTCCCTTTCCACTTTGGTTCTACTGCAGATTTGAACGGTTCTGCAAACTCTTCACGAATTACAAATACAATTTTCCCAAATCCAGCTTGAATCGCATCGTAAATGGAATAATCCATAATGGTTTCGTTATTCGGACCAACTCCATCTAATTGTTTTAAACTGCCGTATCTGCTTGCCATTCCTGCTGCAAGTATCAGTAATGTAGGTTTATTCATTTTATTGTTATTTTGTTATTTTCAAACTTTTACAAAAGTAAGGCATTGATTAAACATATCAAATAAATTGTTTTACAGAATTCCAAATAGAATCAGAAACTTCGTTTATCGACTTATTTCCGTCTATAATGATAATATTTTCCTTGTTTTTTAATAATTCGAAAGATTTATAGTAATTATCTCTTACTTTTTTTAAGTTTTCCAAATTCTCATAAAGCTCTAAGCTTTCGTTTCTTGCTTTAATTCTTTCCATGCAAACTTCAGGAGAAACATCTACAAAAATAGTTGCTGTTGGTTTTAAAAGTTCTGTACATTTTTTATTACATTCTATAATCCAATCCATTTCCACATGAACCGAATGATATGCGTACGAAGAAAAATAATACCTATCTGAAATTACATTTATATTTTTATCTAAAAAAGATAGAATTCCGTCATTTGGATTTAAAATATGTTCTAATCTATCAGCAAGAAAAAGCGAGGCAATTGTATACTCGTCAGCTTGTTGTTTTCCTGCAAAAATCTCACGAATCATTTTACCAATAGGATTTTTTGTTGGTTCGCATGTATGATGAAAAGGAACCGTATTTTGCTCTAGTTTTTCAGCTAGTAATTTAGTTTGGGTACTTTTTCCGCTTCCGTCAATTCCTTCGACAGCAATAAAAAATGGCTTCATAGGTAGTTTATCTATTAATTTTACTATGTTGTCTTCTTGGTTTCTAATCTAAAAATGCTTTTTATTAATTCAATATTTTTCGATATTGTGCCATTGTTGGTGTTTTCACAAACAACAATTAACTACATTCCAAGAACATACGCAAAAACCAGTGGAGCGACAATCGTTGCATCGGATTCAATGATGAACTTTGGTGTGTCAATATCTAATTTTCCCCAAGTGATTTTTTCATTAGGAACTGCTCCAGAATAACTTCCGTAACTGGTAGTAGAATCCGAAATCTGACAGAAGTAACTCCAAAAAGGAACATCGTGCCATTCCAAATCTTGGTACATCATCGGAACCACACAAATCGGAAAATCTCCTGCAATTCCTCCTCCAATTTGAAAGAATCCTACACCTTTACCACCTGAATTCTCTCTATACCAATCGGTAAGCATCATCATGTACTCTATTCCCGATTTCATAGTAGAGGTTTTTAATTCACTTTTAATACAATACGATGCGAAAATATTTCCCATAGTAGAATCTTCCCAACCTGGAACGATAATTGGAATGTTTTTTTCTGCTGCGGCAAGCATCCAACTGTCTTTTGGGTCAATTTCATAATACTGTTCTAATACACCTGAATTTAAAAGTTTATACATGTATTCATGAGGAAAGTAACGTTCTCCTTTCTGATCAGCATCTTTCCAAATTTCGTAAATATGTTTTTGTAAACGTCTAAATGCCTCTTCTTCTGGGATACACGTATCGGTAACACGATTTAAACCTTTTTCTAATAAATCCCATTCTTCTTGTGGAGTTAAGTCTCTATAATTGGGAACTCTTTTGTAATGCGAATGAGCAACTAGATTCATTAAATCTTCCTCCAAGTTTGCTCCTGTACAAGAAATAATTGCAACTTTATCTTGACGAATCATTTCAGCAAAAATCTTTCCTAATTCTGCAGTACTCATGGCTCCTGCAAGTGTTACCATCATTTTTCCTCCTTGTTCCAAATGCGAAACATATCCTTTTGCTGCGTCTACTAAACTTGCTGCATTAAAGTGTAAATAGTATTTTTCTATAAAATCAGAAATTGGTTTACTCATTGTATTTTTTTTAAATTATTTTTATTGATTTGTCTAATTATCTTTCCTGTTTTTGTTTTCTCAAAAGAATCTATCAAATATACTTCTTTTGGAATTTCATATTTACTTAAATTTGAATAATCAAAGTTATACTTTTCTTGTTTTTGATTTACAACTAAAATCAATTTTTCTCCTAGAACCTTATCACTAAGTGAAGAAATTATAAATTCTCCACCTATTTGTTTTTGTAGTTTTTTTTCTATTTGTTCGGGATTTAGTTTAATTCCACCTGAATTAATGATAAAATCAGCTCGTCCGATAAATTTAAATTTATTTTCTTTTATTTCTACGATATCATTCGTTTGAAGTTCATTTTCGTAATAAGGAGTTTTTACTTTCAAACAGCTTCTTTCATCTGTAGAAATTTGAAATTTAGGGAAAACTGCAAAAAAATCATCTGTATTGTTTTGAGATATTTTCCTTAATGCAAAATGAGAAAAGGTTTCTGTCATTCCAAAAGTTTCATAGATTTCATTAGAAAACTCTTTTAATTTTTCGGCTAATGAATTGGAGATTTGTGCTCCTCCGATTATAACTTTTTTTACTAAATGAATTTTATCTAGAGAATTTTCTACCTGCATAGGAGTCATTGCACAAAAATCAATTTCTGACTTCAAATTCTCCAATGGTTTTAGACTTGGTTGTGTATAATACAAGTCTAGTTTTGCTTGAATAGCACGAATTAACATCATCTTTCCAGCAATAAATTCAATTGGTAAACAACATAATGCAGAGTCTTTTTCTTTTAATCCTAAAAATTTAGTCGTGTACGAAGCGGATTGAATTAAATTTCTTTTTAATGCAGTTATGATTTTAGGATTCCCTGTACTTCCTGATGTCTTTAAATTGATAGAGTCACTCTGATTATTCCATTCACTTACAAACTTTTCTAAATCAGCATTAAGGTTTAGAAATCTTTCTCTTTTGTAAATTAATTGCATTAGTTTTGAGCTAAAAGTGCTTTTCTAAGTTTTTTGTATAGTTCAGAAGAATAGACAAAATTGATTACAGCTTCGTTTTCTGCACGCAATATTTTAGTTTTATCTCCTTCCCACTCTTTGTATCCGTTTTTGAGGAATAGTATTTTTTCGCCTATTTCCATAACGGAATTCATATCGTGTGTATTGATAATTGTAGTCGTATTGTATTCTATGGTTATTTCATGAATTAATTGATCAATCAAAATTGCCGTTTGCGGATCGAGTCCAGAATTAGGTTCGTCACAAAATAAATACTTAGGATTGTTTACAATAGAGCGTGCGATTGCTACACGTTTTTGCATTCCTCCTGAAATTTCTGAAGGATATTTTTTATTGGCATTGGTAAGATTTACTCTATTTATTACATTATTTACTCGATCTTCTTTTTCACTTTTAGAATAGTTGGAAAACATATCAAGAGGAAATCGTATGTTTTCTTCTACCGTCATATAATCAAAAAGAGCACTACCTTGAAAAACAGTTCCTATATCACTTCTTAAATCTTGTTTTTGTGAAGCTGTAAAACCTTTTGTGCTTTTTTTATTATAAAAAATATCTCCTTCAGTAGGTTCAAATATACCCAAAAGAGTTTTTAATAATACCGTTTTACCAGAACCACTCTGACCAATAATTAAATTAGTTTTTCCTTCTTCAAAAGTAGTTGTAATCCCTTTTAATACCTCTATATCTCCAAAGGATTTCTTTATGTTTTTAATTTCTATCATGTTAATCCAAAAACATTTGAGTAAGCACTAAGTTCAAAATAATTATCACTACAATTGTCCATACTACAGCTGTAGTACTAGAACGACCAACTTCTAAGGAACCACCTTTTACGTTATAACCAAAATAAGCAGGAACAGATGCTATTACAAAAGCAAAAACAGCTGTTTTAATGAATGCATAGTAGTAAAAATAATCAGGAAACATTTCTTGAATTCCATTTACATAATCCACGGCCGCCCATTTCTGTGTTAACTCACCTACTGCATATCCGCCAAAAATTCCCAGCATCATACTTATAGCTATTAGAATCGGATTAAAAAGAACCGCAGCTACAATTTTAGGTAAAATTAAAAATGAAGGAGCATTAACTCCCATAATTTCTAGTGCATCTATCTGCTCTGTAACTCTCATTGTACCAATAGAAGACGCTATATAAGAACCTACTTTTCCTGCTAAAATAACACTAATAATAGTAGGAGCAAACTCAAGAATTAAAACTGTTTTTGTAGCATATCCTACATAATTATCTGGAATAGGAATATCTGACGTGCGGAAATTGTTGTACATCTGAATAGCAACAACGGCTCCTACAAAAAGAGAGGTAAAAACTACCAATCCAAATGAATTTACACCTAAATCATTAATTTCCCTAGAAAGCAACTTAAAAAACACACTCCACTTTTGAGGTTTTTTAAAAACTCTAGACATCAAAAGATAATACTTTCCTACCGATGATATTGGTGTAAACATAATATGCAAATGTAATTAAATACTCAAAAAAAAAAAACCTTAAGTTTAAATAGTAAATTTATACAATGATGCATTTATATATTTGAACTTACGATAAGTGTTTAATAATAATGAGTTAATATTAATTGAGAATGATTAGTTTATATTTGTAAGGTCAGTTAACAGATAACTATGAATCATAAAATCACAAAACATATAGCAATAGTAGTATTCTTGGCAATTGGTATAACTTCTTTTGCTCAGTCGAAATACCAAACAGCAACAGTTGCTTTTTACAATGTAGAAAATCTCTTCGATACAATTCGTTCATGTGATAAAATTAATGGATTTTTAAAAATAGATGACAAAGAGTACAACATAAGCATTCCAGAAGATTCATGCATAAAGAATCCAGAAATGATTCATAAAGGAGCTTTTACCTTTGAAAACTTGAAAGATAAAATTTCTTACCGAAAACAAATATTAACTGATGATTTTACGGTTTCAGGTTCCAAACTTTGGACAAAAAAACGCTTTGATGAAAAAGTAGACCATTTATCAGAGGTGTTTCTAAATATTGCAACGGATATTTCAGGACAACCTCCTGTGGTAATTGGTCTTGCAGAAGTAGAAAACAAATCTGTAGTAGAAGAAATTACCAACAATCCTAAAATGAAAAAATACGATTATGGGATTTCTCATTTCAATTCATTTGATGCAAGAGGAATTGATGTAGCTTTAATTTATCAGAAAAAAAGATTTAAGGTAATCTCCGAAAAACGTTTCCCTGTAATTATATACAACGAAGAAGGATATAGAGATTACACTCGTGATATACTTATGGTTTCAGGAGATTTAGATGGAGATAGAATTCATTTTTTTGTAAACCATTGGCCGTCGAGAAGAGGAGGCGAGGCGAGGAGCGAGCCAAGAAGAATAGAAGCAGCAAAGGTGCTTAAAACAGCAATGGATAGTTTAAGAAGTGAAAATCCAAATGCAAAAATAATTGCGATGGGAGATTTAAATGACGATCCTACCAACAAGAGTGTAAAAGAAATAATGAATACTTCTGATAAAAAAGAAAAAACTAAAGCAGATAATTATTACAATCCTATGGAAAAAATGTTTAAAAAAGGAATGGGAACTCTTGCATATAGAGATGCTCTAAACCTTTTCGACCAAATGTTTATTTCCTATGGATTGCTTACCAATAAAAACAACGAATATTTTTATTATAAATCAGGCATTTTTTCTCCATCATATTTGATTTCGCAAGAAGGACAGTTCAAAGGATATCCTTTTAGGAGTTTTGCAGGAAGTAATTATACAGGAGGATATTCCGATCATTATCCTGTGTATACTATCCTAGTAAAAAAGGTAGATTAATCAATATCTCTTTCTGTAAAGTTAATTTTACTATGAATTACGCTGTGTGTATACTTTTCGAATGTTTGCTCAGCAAAGTCAGAACCTAGATACAGCTTGTAATCATAAACGTAATCTACGTATTTTTCTCGTAGAATTTTAGCTTCATCTATGTAGCTACACGTTGCGGCAACTTTAAAAGTTCGGTTTTTAATTTTTAGTATTTCATTTAAACTGTTAATATTTGAATTAAAATCACTCATTGCCAACAGTACAATTTTAACGTTAGAAAAATTGATGTTATCCCAGAAAATACTATTGGTAGTATCTCCCCAAAGTATATTGATTCCTTGATGTTTGTATTTTTTCACAACTTCATGGTTATAATCAATAGCAACTACTTTTTGATTTAATCTTTGTGTAAGATAATTGTATGCAGGTTTTCCAATACTTCCAAAACCGATAATTATGTATTCGGCATCTTCAATTGATTTTGGTTCTTCATCTACATATTTTTTTCCTGTATTTAATTTCATAATTAAATTTCTGTACTTATCAAAAATCTGATGAGCATAGGCGTTTAGAGGAGAAGCAATTAAAAAGGATAAAGTCATAAGTATAGCAAAAACCATTATCCAATCTTTATTGATGATTCCAAGATTGAAACCTACCATACCAATAATTAAAGCGAATTCACTATAATTACTTAAACTCAAAGATGTTAAAAAGGCAGTTCTAGCTCGTATTTTAAAATTAGATAATAGCACAATAAAAAATGTTCCTTTAAGGAAAATAAGAGGTAAAAGGATTAAAGCAATAGCAAAATCTCCTAATGTAGGAATTCCAATTAAACCAATATTGATAAAAAAAGCAATCAAAAAAAAGTCTTTGTAATTCATCATTCTATCATACAATTCATCGGCTTTTTTATGGTTTACAAGTAACATTCCAGCGATTAAAGCACCTAAATCAGGTTTAATGCCTACGAAATAAAAAACAAGAGCTCCGCATACAAACGTTGCAAAAAAACCAAAAACAGTTAGTAATTCTCCGTGTCCCGAATGAGAAAGTATATAAGAAAGAACATAACGAATCACATATAAATACAAAGGAAGAAAAAGAGCGTATAAATTAGGAAGTTGATTACTAGAAAATGTGAGGAAAAGAACGGCAAAAATATCTTGAATCACTAAAATACCGATAGCTATCTTTCCATGATATGAATTTAATTCTCCACGTTCTTCGAGTATTTTTACTACAAAGACAGTACTAGAAAAACTAAGTCCAAAACCAATCAAAAGAGATGCTTCTAAAGATAAATTACCTAGAAAAGAGGAGAAAAGATAACTTAGAGCAAAAACAATAGTTCCAATAAATACTGTAGAAATAGAAGCGTGAATACTCGAAGTAAAAACAACTTCTTTTTTTAATATTGACTTAATTTTAATTTTTAACCCGATTGTAAATAGCAAAAGCATAATTCCTAAATCGGATAAGGTTTTCAGTAGTTCGCTTATATTTCCTTGACTAAGATTAAATATATTTAAAATTATTCCAGTGAGAAGGAAACCGATAAGAGAAGGAAGATTTACTTTTTTTGCAAGTAATCCCATTACAAAAGCTACAGAAAGCCAAATTGCATCAATTATAATAGAATTATCCATATTGTTTAAGTTGAAATAAATTAAATTCGTACCGCGTCGGGTACCATCTTTTTATAATCTCCGTTATAACTCATAATTTCACGAACAATAGAAGAACTTATATAGGATTTTTCTGCAGAAGTAAGTAGAAATACAGTTTCTAACTTTCCATTCGTCATCAAACGATTGATTTGTGCAATGCTTTTTTCGAATTCAAAATCGGCAGGATTTCGCAAACCTCTAAGCAAAAAATTTGCATTCTCTTTTTTGCAAAAGTCAACTGTAAGTCCGTCAAATTTTTTAATTTCTATATTTTTAAATTGTTTTAATGATTCTTGTAAAAATTCGATTCTTTTTTCAAGCGAAAACATATACTTTTTTTCGGAATTAAATCCAATTGCAACTATGATTTTATCGAACAAAGGAACGGCACGTTCTATTATATCAAAATGTCCATTGGTTATTGGGTCAAAAGAACCAGGAAAAACTGCTATTCTACTCATTTGAATTCTTTTTTGTTAAAATACGTTGTATTTCACTTTCTAGCAAATCGGAAAAATTTAAGTTTGCTACTGCAACTTGCTGAGGGAATATACTTGCAGGAGAAAGTCCTGGATTGGTGTTGATTTCTATAAAATGTGGAACGTTGTTTTTAATTATAAAATCTATTCTAGAAAATCCAGAAATATTTAAAGTTTCGTATATTTTCTCTGCATAGTAATGAATACTTTCTTTTTCTGTTTCAGAAATTCGAGCAGGAGTTATTTCTTCTGATTTCCCTTCGTATTTGGCTTCGTAATCAAAAAAGCTGTTTTCAGTTACAATTTCAGTGATTCCTACGACTGTTGTTTGGTTTTTATACTTTAAAACACCAACAGAAACTTCTGTTCCCTCTAGAAACTCTTCTATTAAAACTTGAAAATCTTCATTGAATGCAGTTTCTATTGCATCATTAAATTCTTCTTTTTTGGTTACCAAAGAAACTCCCAAGCTAGAACCCGATTGATTTGGTTTTACGATAAATGGAATTCCTACTTTTTTTTCTATTTCTTCAAAATTGATAGCATCTCCTTTTTTTATGTAAACTGATTTTGCCATTGGAATTTCATACTTTGAAAGAACCGAAAGAGTATCTTTTTTGTTAAAAGTAAGTGCAGATTCATAAAAATTACAACCAGAATATGGAATATTTAGAATGTTCCAATACGCTTGTATTTGTCCGTCTTCTCCAGGTGTTCCATGAATGGTATTTAAAACTACATCAAACGTAGTTTTTGTTCCATTTTTCTCAAAAGAGAAATCGCCTTTATTTAATTCATATTCGTTGGAAGAGTCATCAAAAACAAACCATCTGTCTTTTAGAATTACAACACCATAAGTATTGTATTTATTTTTATCTAAGTGAGAAAGCATAAAATTTCCACTTTTTAGAGAAATTTTCGACTCGCCAGAAAATCCTCCCATAACCACAGCTATGTTCATTATTTTTATCTATGTTATTGTTTCTACGCGAAGATAGCATTATTTTTTACAACAGTTCGGAAATTTTGATGTATTAAAAACGAGAATAATTTTCCCAATTTAAAGTAAATTTGTATAGATGGTAAGAGTTAGAAAAAATGAAGTTTTTTCTTTGAGGTTTTATGTAAAAGAGAGATTGTAAAAAAACAACCTCTCTAAACAACTTAAATATGAAAAAATTCATACGAACGCCTATCTTTATTGCAACTGACTAATATGTCGCAACTTTCTCAAGTCTCTCCAGTGAATTTAGTTGTTTGTAATGAGAAAAAAAAATAAAATTCGACCAAATGCATAGTTTGTTCGATGAAATGCATAATTTACATTATAAATTTATTATATGATATTTTTAGGTATAATATAATTTACATTATTTTAATGAATTATTTTTTAGAAAGTTGTTGAATTTATCAAAAGCAACTGCTCGATGACTTATTTCATTCTTTTGATTTGGAGTCATTTCTGCGAATGAAATTGAGTAGTTGTTAGGTTTAAAAATTGGATCGTACCCAAAACCATCTTCTCCTTGAATCTGAGTTAGTATTTCTCCGTGTATTTTTCCTTCAAAAATAAAATTTCCTTTTTCTGTAGTAAATGAAATCACAGAAATAAAATAAGCAGAGCGATTCTTTATACCATTTAATTTTTCGAGCACTTTGTTTATGTTATCAGATGAATTTCCTGTTCCTGCATAACGAGAAGAATAGATACCTGGTTCTCCATTCAGACTTTCTATTACTAATCCACTATCGTCTGCAAAACATGGAATTTTTGTTTTTAAAAATCCAAAATCAGATTTTATTTTTGCATTTTCAGCAAAAGTTCTTCCTGTTTCTTCTATTTCATCATGAATATTAAAATCATCGAATGAAAGCAGTTCATACTCAGAGGGAATCATTTTAGAAAATTCTTCTTTTTTGTGTTGATTGTGTGTAGCAAGTAGTAATTTCATGATTATAATTCAATTTCTAATTCATCGTACGCAAGGTATACATTTTTAGGTAATTGTTTTTGAACTTCTTCGTGAAATCCCATTTTGTGACTTATATGAGTTAGGAATGCACGCTTAGGTTGTATTTCTTTTATGATTTCTAATGTTTGACTAAGAACAAAGTGTGAATGGTGTGTTTTTTCTTGATGCAAGGAGTTGATTATAAGGTTTTTACATTTATAGATTTGATTCATTGTTGTTTCAGGAATATAATTTGCATCGGTTATATAAACCAAATCATTTATTTTGTATCCAACGATTGGTAGTTTTCCATGATGAATTTCTAAAGGAAGAATAGTGACGTCATTTATGGTGAATTCATTTAGATAATTAATAGGAAAGAGCTTAAATCTAGGAGCTCCGGGATATACATTTTCAGAAAATGCATAAGGAAATCGAATTTTGATTTGGTCTAAAGTTTGTTGTAATCCATAAATAGGAAAAGCTTGGTTCTTTTTGTGTATAATAGGACGTAAATCATCTAAACCAAGCACGTGATCGTTGTGTTCGTGTGTAAGGAGCAAAAAGTCTAAATCATCTATAGAGGAACGAAGCATTTGTTGACGAAAATCAGGTCCACAATCAAGTATAAATTTAGATTTATTGTATTTTATATAAGCGGAAGTTCTAAGTCGTTTATCCTTTTTATCTTTAGATTTACAAACAGGATTATTTAGACCAATAATAGGAACTCCCATAGAGGTTCCTGTTCCCAAAAATATCAATTTATCTTTTTGTAAACTCATTAGATTCAATGCTTATTTTAGTATATTTGCTTCAGCAGAAAAGCTAATTAAAAAATAAAAGTATACAAAATAACTGAATATGTCATCAAAAAAAACAATAACATCTCCAAAAAATAAAGCATTAGAAGTAAATTTAAATACCAATATTTACGGTTCGTTTTCAGAGATAGGAGCAGGACAAGAAACTGTTCGGTTCTTTTTTAGAGCAGGAGGAGCTTCTCAGACAATTGCAAAAGCAATGTCAGCATACGATAAAGAGTTTTCCGATGCCATTTACGGAAAAGAAGAAGATGGACGATATGTTACAGAACCTCGATTAGTAAAGATGTTAAAACACGAAGTTTCTCTTATGGAACAACGGTTAGAGCGTTCGGTACATGCAGGAAAGTTGTTTTTTTCGTATGCAAATACAGTTCAAACGATTGATTTTGCTAAGAAAAATAAAGGCCATGGTTGGGTAGGAATTCGTTTTCAGTTAGATGAAATGGAGGATTACAATGAAATTATTCTTCATTTAAAATTTCATGAAAATGACGCTCGTTTGCAACAAGAAACGTTAGGGATTTTAGGTGTAAATTTAATTTATGGAGCTTTTTATTATGGTGATAATCCACGTCTTTTGATAGAGTCTTTGTACGATGAAATTGCAAAAGATCAGTTGGAAATTGATATGATTAATTTTAATGGTCCACGTTTTGCCTATGTAGATAATCGACTTATGAGTTTGCAATTGGTAAGAAATGGAATGACAAATTCTGTGGTGTTTAATCCAAACGGAAGGAATGTACTTTCCTCGGAAATTCTTTACAAGAAGAATATTTTTGCAATGCGAGGAAGTTTTCGTCCTGTTACCAATGTAAATATGGATATGCTAAAAAGCGGAATGAGAATGTTTTTGGAAGAAGATGGTGTAACCGAAGAAAATACTCGGATTATTTTTGAAATTACACTTTCTAATTTAACTGCATTAGGAGAAATAAACGAGAGAGATTTCCTTGATAGAGCTGATATTCTAGGGAAATTAGGATATACCGTAATGATTTCTAATTATTCTGAGTATTATAGGCTCGTAAATTACTTTTCAAAAATTACAAATAAACGCATAGGGATTATTCTCGGAGTAAATAATTTACTTAATATTTTTAATGAAGAGTATTACGTGAATCTTTCAGGTGGAATTATGGAAGCATTTGGTAAGTTATTTATAAATAATGTTCGATTGTATTTGTATCCTTATATCGACCAAGAAACAAACGAATTGCTTACTTCTGAAAATTTAAAAGTAGCTCCAGAGTTAAAAGAATTATACAAATATTTCAAAAATAACGGTTGGATTAAAGATGTAGATGGAATTAATGAAGAAAATTTACATATATACTCTAGAGATGTGCTTACTCAAATTTGCATGGGAGAAGAAGGTTGGGAGTCAAAAGTACCTGAAGGTGTTTCAAAGATGATAAAAGATAGAGTTATGTTTGGTTATAATAAAGGATTTAAACTTCATTGATATGTGGGGATTTAGTGTAAGTATACTGGTAAATCATTCGGTAGAGCAAGATTGGATAAAGTGGATGAAAGATATTCACATAAAAGAAATCATAGAAACAAAGTGTTTTAAAAAAGCTCAGTTTTGTAAAGTTCACCATGAAACTAAACAAGAAGGAGCAACAAATTATAACGTCGTTTTCTTTGCAGATTCACAGCAAGATATAATCCATTTTTACGATAAATACGATAAAGATTTTCAGAAAAAAGTTTTTGATCTTTATCAGCAAAATGTGATATTTTTTAGAACAGAATTGGAATTTGTAGAGTTTTATTAATTTTTTTCTAATTCCAACCTTTTGGTTGTTATCTGCATCTTAGTAGTAAATATATTTTTTTAGTGGAATATTCTTTGGAAATTAAATCCATAATTGACGGTTGCAAAAAAAATGATGTTGCTTCCCAAAAGTCTTTGTATAAGCGTTATGCTTCAAAGATAATGGGAATATGCAAGAGGTATATAAAAAATCAAGAAGAGTCTGAGGAAATAGTTATGGATACATTCATAACGGTATTCAAAAAAATTAATCAATTAGAAAATATAAAAACATTAGAAGCATGGATGTATAAAATAGCAGTTAATAATTGTTTGATGCAATTGAGAAAAAAAGTCAATTTTACCATGAGTATTGATGCTACGTATGATTTTACACATAGCACAGAAAACCCAGTGGAAAAATTATACGAAAAAGATATTTTGTTGCTACTAAATGATTTACCAGAAGGAAGCAGGACGGTTTTTAATCTTTATGCAATAGAAGGGTACAAACATAAAGAGATTGCCCAAATGCTTGATATCTCTGAAGGAACATCTAAGTCTCAACTCAATTTTGCAAAAAATAAACTAAAAGAAGTATTAAAAAGTAGGTATGGTGTAATAAAAAGTGCTAATTAACGATGGAAGATAAAGAACTTTTTGATTTATTTAAAAATAATAAGGATTCGTTCGATGAAAATCCCAGTGATGCACTTTGGGATAAAATTGAAATGAAATTACATCAAAGAAAAGTAGAACGAAAAGTAAATAAGTTCTATTGGATTTCCGCTGCTTCTGTGGTATTTTGTGCTCTTTTAACAGGAATTTTATTTTATAATCAAAAACAAACTAATCCGAATACTCAAATTACAGACATTCAAAAGTCAACTCAAAATCAAGGAGTAGAGAAAGAACCTTTACAAGAAATTTCCAAAAATAATTCTTCTTCAATTTCTACAGAAAATAATTCAGTAAATGAAGCCGAAAAAGAAGTAGCAAAAGTTGACAATAAAAAGAAACTTACCGAAAAGGAAATTGAAATTTTGGAAAAAAATACGATTGCGTATGAAAAAGTAGAGGTTTCTAATGAATACAAAGATAAAGTTGAAGCAATATCTCCTCCTGCTCTAGTAAAAGTAACAAGCGAAGAGCTTGATGAAGTTATAAATGAAGAACCTGCTCCATTAATGATGGCAGAAAGTGAACCAATAAATACAAAAGAAGATTATAACACAGGAGAAGTAGCTTCTGCAGACCAGTTAATTAATGGGAGAGCATCAGGAGTTGCAATTACTTCCAAAAAGGAAAGCAAATTAAGAAAAGACTCAGATTCGCAAATACGTATACGAGGCGGAAGTTCTTTAAATGCAAATAATAATCCATTAATTATAATTGATGGAATTGCTATAGAACAAGATTCTGCAAGTGTATTTAATGAGTTAAATCCAAATGATATAGAAGAATTTACAGTTCTGAAAGATGCTTCAGCAACGTCTATTTATGGCTCTAGAGCAAGTGGTGGAGTTATTGTAATTACTACAAAAAAGAAATCACAAAGAGAAGTTAAAAAGCTACTCAGAAGATTCGAAAAAGAAAAAGAATAATTTTCTTTCCAACCTTTTTTATAGTTCATACATCTTACTAATAAATATTTAATCTTTAAAATTAATTTGTATGAAATCAAGAATGTATTTAATTCTTTTACTTATTACGGTAGGAATTGCAGGACAAAGTTTTATTTCTAATTACCAAAAGAATCAAAACAGCAAACAAGAAAAAATAAGCGTCAGCGGAAAAGTAGTTGATGCTTCCACTCAAAAACCACTTAAAGGAGTTAGTATTACAAGTAAGTTAACTCAACAAAAAACAGTAACTGACAAAAATGGAATATATGCAATTCACGGAATTCCTAAAGGAGATGATTTAACATTTTCTATAAACACACATCAAACTATTACAAAAAATATAAACTCTTCTGTTGTTAATGTATTTTTAAATAAAATCAGAAAGTGCGGAACAAAAACCAATAAATTGCCAGAGTCACCAAAACCAATAGCATGTGAAAAAGTTGAACTCATAGAAGAGGCGGAATATAATCAAGGTGAAATTACTTCTGCTGAACAATTGATTCAAGGAAGATCACCAGGTGTTAGAGTCGTTAATTCTCCAAATATAAGAATTCGTGGAGGAGCTTCTTTAAATACAAATAATGAACCTTTAATAATTGTAGATGGAGTTCCTATGAAAAAATCATCAGCAAATAATCCACTAAATCAACTTAATCCAAACGAAATTTCTTCTTTTAATGTTTTGAAAGATGCTTCAGCAACTTCAATTTATGGAAGTAGAGCTTCTAATGGAGTTATTATAATTAATACCAAAGGGAAAAAATTAAATTCATCAGAACGAAAAGAGTACGATAAATTAAAACAGGATATTGAAAATAACCGAGAAGATTATGTTAAACTAAAAGAAAATTCATTTAAGCAAACTTCTACAGAAGCGATTTCAACTTTTTCAATCGATGTAGACAGAGCAAGTTACAGCAATGTTAGAAGATTCATTAATAGTGGACAAGAAGTTCCTGCAGAAGCAGTTCGTATAGAAGAAATGATTAATTACTTTACTTATTCTTATCCTCAACCAACAGATAATCATCCGTTTTCCATCAATACCGATTATGCAAATTGTCCTTGGAACAAAGAACACAAACTTTTAAAAATCGGTTTGCAAGGAAAGAAAATAGATTCAGAAAAACTCCCGCCAAGTAATTTAGTTTTTCTAATTGACGTTTCAGGTTCTATGAGTTCGTCTAATAAACTTCCGTTATTGAAAGAATCATTTAAACTATTAACGGATAATTTGCGAGAAGAAGACAAGGTTTCTATTGTCGTGTATGCTGGAGCAGCAGGAGTTGTATTGAAACCAACAAGTGGAACGAATAAAAATAAAATTATTGAAGCATTAGATAATTTAAATGCAGGAGGAAGCACAGCAGGAGGAGAAGGAATAGAATTAGCATATAAAATAGCTACAGAAAACTTTAAAAAAGGAGGAAATAATCGAGTGATTTTAGCAACTGACGGAGATTTTAATGTAGGACAATCCAGTAATGCAGAAATGGAAAAACTAATAGAGGAAAAACGAAAATCAGGAATATTTCTTACGTGTCTTGGTTTTGGAATGGGAAATTATCAAGATAGTAAAATGGAAATTCTTGCTGATAAAGGAAATGGAAATTATGCTTATATAGATACTTTAAAAGAAGCTCAAAAGACATTGGTTTCCGAATTTGGAGGAACGATGTTTACCATTGCAAAAGATGTAAAAATACAGATTGAATTTAATCCAAACTATGTGCAAGCATACCGATTAATTGGTTATGAAAACAGAATGCTAAACACCGAAGATTTTAAAGACGATACCAAAGATGCAGGAGAATTAGGTAGCGGACATACCGTAACTGCTCTCTACGAAATAATTCCCACAGGAATAAAAAGCGATTACCTTAAGAATTTCCCAAAGCTAAAATATACTCAAAATCAATCAAAAGGAAATTATACCAATGAATTAGCAACAGTTAAATTTCGTTATAAAAAACCAGATGAAAATAAAAGTATAGAAATGGTTCAGGCAATCAAAAACGAGATACAAATTAGCAATCAAATTGATTTTGATTTTTGCTCTTCCGTTGCTTGGTTTGGTTTAATTCTTAAAGATTCAGAATATGCACAAGATAAAAATGTAAGTCACGTTTTAAATCAAGCTCAAAGTTCGATAGAAAACCTCAAAGATGAATACCGAAATGAATTTATCGTGCTTATGAAAAGGCACAAAAAAGACTAAGTAGACTCTAAGTACAAGGTAAAAAGAAATTTATATTGAATGGATTAATGTTAGATAAGTATTTATCTGACATTAATACTTTATAAAAAATAACTAAGTATTTATAAGTCTTATATCTATTTAATTTCATTGAAAAAAGATATTTTTTCCAACTTTATACAATATTTCTAATTTTTTTTTGTAAACTATGTCAAAAGTATTGATGTTTTTTATATAGAGGAAATTTTTAAAAAACATTGAAAGAAAAAAAATTACGTTTTAATGAATGGATTGAAAAATAACTCTTTGTTGCAGAATTGGATAATTCTTCCATTAAATAAGTTTATACTTAAATCTACTACTGCTGGATTTATTTTGTTTTTCTCTGCATTTTTAGCTCTTATTCTTGCAAATTCGCCTTTAAAAGAGTATTATTTTGGTTTTTGGGAACAAAAAATAAGTTTTAGTTTCAATGATTATGTTTTATCGAAATCTATTCATCATTGGATTAACGATGGATTGATGACAATATTCTTTTTTGTAGTAGGATTAGAATTAAAAAGAGAAATTATAGCAGGCGAATTAACAGATTCTAAAAATATAGTTTTACCCATTGTTGCAGGAGTCGGAGGAATGGTTTTCCCAGCACTTATTTATTTAGCGTTTAATCCTAGTGGAGAAGCTTCTAACGGTTGGGGAATTCCCATGGCAACAGATATTGCTTTTGCTTTAGGTGTATTGTATTTGCTAGGGAAAAGAATTCCTACTTCGCTAAAAATCTTTTTAACGGTACTTGCTATTGCAGATGATATTGGAGCTGTATTGGTAATTGCATTTTTTTATACTTCAAAAATATCATTTGAAAGTTTATTTTTTGCTTTTATTTTTTTAATAGCAATGTTTATAGGGAATCGCTTGAAAATAAGAAATGTCTATTTTTATGCTATATTAGGAATTTTAGGCGTTTGGTTTAGTATTTCTTTATCTGGAGTTCACGCGACAATAGGTGGGATCCTTGCTGCATTTACAATTCCTTCTGAAATAAAAATAAAACACAAAACGTATTACAACAAAATCAATAAGTTTAATTCAAAAATTAAAGAATTAAAAGATATAAACTCTTCAATTGTTAATTTTTCACAATTTCATTTATTAGAACAAATTAAAGATTTAACCGATCAAACTATATCTCCGTTACAAAAAATTGAACACCACTTAAACAAAGTAGTCACCTATTTTGTACTTCCTCTTTTTGCTTTTTCTAATTCGGGAGTAACTTTTATCGAAGAAAATAATTATTCAGAAATTAATTATGTAACCGTAGGAATATTTTTCGGATTAATTTTAGGTAAAGTTATTGGAGTTTTCGGAGTTTCATTACTAATGATTAAGCTTGGTTTTGTAAAAAAATCAAATGAAATAACATTCAAACACCTACTTGGAGTAGGTTTTTTAGCAGGAATTGGATTTACTATGTCTTTATTCGTGACAAATTTGGCATTTCAAACGCCCGAATATATTAATCATGCAAAAATAGGTATTCTCTCCGCTTCTGTAATCAGTGGTTTGATAGGATATTTGATTTTAAGTTTTGGTAAGTCAAATAAGTACGAACAAGTGAAAATTATTTCAACTTAAGGTTTATTTTAACCCTTATAGATTTAATAGGAGCAAGATAAAAAGACAAATAGTGTGTTAATCAAACTAAAAATTCACATTTATTAAGTCGTAAATAGCATTTAACAAAAATCCGCGTCAAAATTAATTTTGACGCGGATTTTTTCTATATTTCTTCAATCAATTAGTGATTATGTCCTTCGTGGGAATCTTCTTTTTTTACGTCATCTTTGCTTTTAAAATCAACAAGTTCTACATCAAAAATTAGAACACTATAAGGTGGAATTGGTCCTGTTCCATTTTCTCCGTATCCTAAACTTGGAGGTACAAAAAATCTGTATTTAGCTCCTTTTTTCATCAATTGGATTCCTTCAGACCAACCTAAAATAGCTTGATTAAGTGCGATTTCTCTAGGTTTTCCTCCGTTGTTATCTTTTGTAGAGTCAAATACAATACCATCTTGTAATTTACCTTCATAGTTCACAGTTACCTTATCCGTTGGTTTTGGAGTTTCTTCTCCTTCACCTTCTTTTAAGACGATGTATTGTAAACCACTATCAGTAGTTTTTACACCTTTTTCATTTTTATTTTTTGCTAAATAATCAATGCTTAATTGTTTGTTTTTTTCTTTTTTTTCTTTAAATTTCTTTTGTAGAAAAGCATTTACTATTTTCCCAATAGAGTCTTTACTAGGAACCTCTTTATTGTTTTTGAAATCCTTTAACGCTTTTGTGATTTCTTTTACATCGTAATCAATGTCTAGTTGTTGTAAGTTTCTAGCAAAGTCAATACCAACTGCGTACGAAATATTTTCTTTTTCTGTTTTCTGAGAGAATGCAAATTGGGAAACGCCAATTGCGATTAAAATAATAATCTTTTTCATAATTTATTTATTCTGGTATTACTAATTCTATATCTGTTGTAATGATTTGTTTTCCTTTGTTTCCTTGCATATTCATTTCCACTACTTTTTTAGAAGAAATCAAATAAGGAATTCCTAAGTCAAAATAGAAACTCATACGAACAGTGTCATTTATGTTCATAGAAGAGTTTTTAAATGCTTTTTCAGCTTCTTTTTTGTTACTCATGTTTAGTTTATCAATAAAACTTAGCATAAAGTTTTTACTTTCCTTTTCATCAACGGTACTTTCTTTAACTAGTGTAAACGAATAGTCTTCAAAATCTATTTTATCTAAAAATAATTTGGTGTTTGACTTTATAGGATTATTTGAAAATGGATTCTGAATTTCTTCTTGATATTCTATGACTTTATTGGTAGGATACTCTATTCCATAAGCTAAATGAAACATTCTAATTTCAGGAGTCAAGAAACTTTCTATTCCCTCTTTAGTTGTAAAAATATTTTTGGATTGAGCTACTATTTGTACCAAAGCATCTCTTTTCTCAGGAGATTCTTCCGCAGAAATAGAAATTAAATCAGCAAAGAAATCACTAATGTATTTACTGATTTCTTTCCAATTTTGAATCCCTTGAAACTGTCCCAACTCATTGGTGGTATAAATAATTTGCAAACGATTGTATTTTTTTAGTTTGTTGGTATAATTTTCGGGAAGAGAAAGGTTTTTTCCGATGTTATTTTCATACGTCCATTCGATAGTATAGCTTTTTGCCGTGGAATCAGTTACTCTGAAATTAACTAAATATTCAGAAGAGTTTTTTTTAGAGCTAACGTTATTTCTCCACTCTTCATCACTTTTTTTAATTTTAAATCTAAAATGATCTCCTTTTTGCCAATAAGAAACCAAACTTACTTTTGTGGTATCTTTATCTGTAGTTTGAGAAAATACGGTTGTATAAGAAAGAATACAGATAAAAAGTACAATTTTGTTTATCATATTTTTTATTTAATTGAAGTTCAAAGGTAAAGTTTAATTTTTATAAAGCCAATATTGTCTTGAATGATTTGTAAAAATTAACTAGCTTTGAAATCGAATTTTGAATTAGTATGAAAAGTTTACGAGTTTTATTCATGGGGACACCTGACTTTGCAGTAGAATCCCTAAAGGAAATTTTAAAGTCAAATCACAATATAGTAGGTGTAGTTACAGCAACAGACAAACCAGCAGGACGCGGAAAAAAAATGATGCAGTCTGCTGTAAAAACGTTTGCTATTGAACATGAATTACCACTTTTTCAACCCGAAAAATTAAAATCAAAAGCATTTATAGCTGAGGTAGAGAATATAAATCCTGATGTGATAGTGGTAGTCGCTTTTCGATATTTGCCAAAAGTGATTTGGTCGATTCCTAAATTAGGAACGTTTAATCTTCATGCATCTTTATTACCTGATTACCGTGGTGCAGCTCCGATTAATTATGCAGTAATGAATGGAGAAAAAGAGTCTGGAGTTACTACTTTTTTGATTGATGAAAATATAGATACAGGAAATGTACTATTACAAGAAAAGATTGCTATTTTAGAAACGGATTCCGCAGGAGATTTACACGATAAATTAATGAATGTAGGAAGTGATTTGGTAATTAAAACTTTAGACGGATTAGCAAATAATCAAATTACTCCAAAACCACAGATAAATGATTCTCAAAAATTAGCATATAAAATATTTAAAGAAGATTGTGAAATTAATTGGAATCAAAGTGTAAAAAAAGTATACGATTTTATACGAGGCTTATCTCCTTTTCCAACTGCTTTTACTAGAATAGAAATACAAAATTCAGAAAAAGGATTAAAAATTTTTGAAGGAAAATACGAAGAAGTAACTCATTCCAAAGACAATGGAGAAATCGAAATCACAAACAAAGAGGTCAAAATTTATTGTTTAGACGGAATTTATTTTCCTACTCAGCTTCAATTAGAAGGAAAAAAACGAATGAATGTAAGTGATTTCTGCAATGGAATTGCAAACAAAGAAGAAGTAAGATTAATCTACTAAATTTTCTTTTAAAACTGTTCCTATTTTATCAAATTCAAGCAAAAAACCATCGTGTCCATACAATGAGTCAATTTCAAAGAATTGAGCATTCGGGATATGTTCTGCTATAAATTTAGTTTCCTCTGGAGGGAAAAGTAAATCACTAGAAATACCAATGGTAATACACTTTTCGCATTGAATAGAATTTAAAACATCTTCTATTTTTCCTCTATTTCTTCCAACATGATGTGAATCCAAGGCTTTGGTAAGAATCCAATACGAATAAGCATTAAAACGAACTGAAAGCTTTTCTCCTTGATACCTTTGGTACGAACTTGCTTTGTAGTTATCTAATTTGTTAGAGTCGGTTTCTGATTGAGAAAATTTATAAGTATTGTAATTTCTGTAGCTAAGAAGAGCAATACTTCTAGCAACTTTCATTCCATTAATGCCTGCGAGTTCGTTGTTTTCGCTCCACGTTTGATCCATCAGAATTGCCATACGTTGAGATTCATTAAATGCAATTCCCCAAGGAGAATGAGATGCGTTTGTAGCCATTAGAACTACATTTTTTGCACAATTTGGCTCTTGAATAATCCATTCTAACGCTTGTTGTCCTCCCAAAGAACCTCCGATTAAAGTGTGAATCTGTTTAATTCCCAAATGTTCTTTAATCAATGAAAATGTTTTAGAAATATCTCTTATTGTTATTTCAGGGAAATCGTGAAAATAAGGTTCTCTTGTTTGCGGATTGATAGACAAAGGTCCTGTAGTTCCGTAGCAAGAACCCAAAATATTTACACAAATAATAAAGTGTTCATCAGGATTAAAGAGTTTATCTTCTCCAACTAAACCTTGCCACCAACTTACTACATCAGAATTTCCTGTAAGTGCATGACAAACCCAAATTACATTGCTTTTTTCTTTATTTAATGTTCCGTAGGTATGGTATGCAAGTTCTAATCCTTGAAGTTGCTCGCCTGATTCAAGTGTGAACTTTTTCTTGTATTTAAATTTTTCTAGTAGCATTAATAGTCATTAAACAAAGGTTTTTCTTAAATTTATTAAGAAAAACCTTTACAGTAATTTTTGTTCTTAATTAGCTAAAGAATCTTGTACTTCAACAATTGTGTCTTGGTCAACAACTAATGTATCTGCCTTTTTACCAGCACAACATTCTTTTTGGCAACCTTCAGCACATCCTTTTTTCTCATCGCATTTTTCTTTATTACATTTTTCTTTTCCACAACAAGAAAATGCAAGAGTTAGACATAATGTGCTTAAAATTAAAATTGATTTTTTCATAAAATGAGTATTTTTATTAATTAATTTGAATTTTTAGTATTTAAAAATCTTAGTATTTTTTCTTTATCTTTTTTATTAAATAATTCTAAGATATCGTAATCATTAAAACCTATTTCGATGTTATGATATTCTTTTAAATAAGTTGTTTTATTACGGTAGTTTTCTTCATTTATAAAATCTCTTTCTAGAATTATTGATATATATGTACTTTTCTTTCCTTTCTCCGTAATTGATACAGGAGGTGGAGGGTTATTGTTCGAATCTCTTTTTTGATATTTCTTTTTATCTAGAAATTGATTGATTTTTGTATTTAATTTTTTCAAATTTAACTGTTCGTTAAAATTTGTATTCCCATACTTATCAATATTAACAGCACCATTTCCTTGATATTCGTAAATTGTAATACTATAAATTCCAAGATTATCATTTTGAGCATTTAATTTTAGCATTGTTAAAAATAGTATGAAAATTGTAATTATATATTTCAATTTTTTCATTTTTTTGAATTTACTTATTTAATAAATACGCAATTACATTTTAGAAAAAGCTTGTTCAAAGTCGGCTTTTATATCGTCTATATGTTCTAATCCTACAGAAACGCGTAAGTTTCCTTTCTTTACACCCGCAGATTTTTGTTCTTCTTCGGTTAATTGCTCGTGTGTAGTACTTGCTGGGTGTATAATTAATGTTTTTGCATCTCCTACATTTGCCAAGTGACTTACTAATTTAAGTGAGTTTATAAATTCATCAGCTTTACTACTATCTCCTTTTAAATCAAAAGTTAAAACTCCACCAAATCCATTGGTAAGGTATTTTTTAGCAAGTTCATGATACGGAGAATTTGGTAATCCAGGATAATTCACAGATTCTACTTTTGGGTGATTGTCTAACCAAGTAGCGAGTTCCATAGCGTTAGCAACATGTCTTTCCATACGTAGAGAAAGAGTTTCTATTCCTTGGATTATTTGGAATGAATTAAAAGGAGAAATTGCTGGTCCAAAATCACGTAAACCTTCTACTCTTGCACGAATAGCAAAAGCAATATTTGGTAATCCAAGTGGATTTCCTTCTCCAAAAACTTCCCAAAAGTTAAGTCCGTGGTATCCTTCTGATGGTTCACTAAACTGAGGGAACTTTCCATTTCCCCAATCAAAGTTTCCGCCATCTACAATGATTCCACCTATACTTGTTCCATGTCCACCAATCCATTTGGTTGCAGAAGCAGTAACGATATTAGCTCCGTGTTCTAAGGGACGACATAAATATCCTCCACCAGCAAATGTATTATCAACTACCAATGGAATTTTATGACTTTGTGCAAGTTTTGCTACAGCTTCAAAATCAGGAATGTTGAATCTAGGATTTCCAATTGTTTCCACGTAAATAGCTTTTGTTTTTTCGTCTATATGCTTTGCTAAATCTTCAGCTTTATCACTTTCTGCAAAACGAGCATCGATACCGATTCTTTTAAAAGCTACTTTAAACTGATTATAACTTCCACCATAGAGGAACGGAGAGGTTACAAAGTTTTCGCCAGCTTCTAAAATATTATTTAATGCAAGAAATTGTGCAGCTTGTCCCGAACTGGTAGCAACTCCAGCAACTCCACCTTCTAGTGCTGCTAATCTTTTCTCTAACACATCGGTAGTAGGATTCATAATTCGAGTATAGATATTTCCGAATTCCTTTAAACCGAATAAATTTGCTGCGTGTAATGCATCTTTAAATCCGTACGAAGTGGTTTGGTATATAGGAACGGCTCTAGAACCTGTTGTTGGGTCTATTTCTTGTCCTGCGTGTAATTGTAATGTTTCAAATTTCATTATATATTTTTTTAATTATTTTAGGTTTATTAATGATACAAAACCGTTACACAAAACCGTTTGAGATGTTTTGTATATGCGTGTTTGTATGCGTTTTTTTTTTAGATTCATTTGCAATTTAATTTATTTTTCTCAACTGTTTGAGTTGGATTTAGCACCGATTTTCCAATTCCGTTTTAGAACTTAAAGTTGGTTGCTATGAAGGTCATTAAGCCAATTCTCTCGCTTCATTCTTAATAAATCAATTACAGTAAAGAAGTAATTGAGTTTTGCAAATGTATGATTAATCCTATATAAAAACAAGAAACCTAACGAATTCGTTAGGTTTCTTGTTGAGAATAATATGTTATATATGAAAAATGATTGTTAATCTTCGATAGGAGGAGGTGGCATATCTCCTTTTTTGTGTTTACATTCTGCTTTGTTTTTTTGTGAACATTCTCCTTTTTTACCTTTTCTTTTGGATTTCATTTCTTGTCGCATTTGTGCAAACTTTTCTTTTTGCTCTTTAGTAAGAATATTATCTAACTCTTGTTTTTTCTTTTGGTGTATAGCTTTCAGCTTTTCGTTGGTATTTTTTCTTTGTTCCAATAATGCTTTTTCTTCGTTACTGTATTTTGCATCTATAGCTTCTACTTTCTTTATTTGATCAGGAGTTAAGTTAAGGTCTTCGGCAAGTTTTTTCTTGAATTGTTCTTTTCTTTGCTCAAATTTTTCAGGATTAGGTTGTGCATAGCTTATGATTCCAATCATAAATAAGCTGAGTAAAAATAAGTGTTTCATAATGTGTTTAATTTTAATGATTATACCTCTAAGACTTACGAAAGATTAAAAAGTTTAATTGTACATTCAAAAAATTTATATTTCTTATAAAAAATGTAACTTTGCCTTTAGGTTTTTAAATACAACAAAGTTGTTTAATTGCCGTTTTATCAATCAAATGAAGATTTTAATGCAAAAAATAATTTATATACTTATAGTTTTAATTGGTTTTGTAGGTTGTGGAACTAAATCAGATGGTTTTACGAATCGTTTTTATAATAATAAAGTTGGTTGGTTTAATAGCTTATTTAATGGTAAAGAAGCATTAAAGCAAGGAATAGAAGAAAAAAAACAAAGTACTAAAGATAGTTACTATGAAATACTTTCTATAGAGCAAGTACAACCAGAAAAAAATAAATCTATAGAAAGTTTTGAAAATATACTAGGAGATGGTTTGTCTACTAATAATTCTAGTTTTGCTCGTGCACAAGAGAAGGCAATTGTTACAATTAAACACCATTCTATAAAAATTGATGAAGAGGAACGAAACAAAGTAATAGCAGAAGCATATTTAGTTTTAGGTAAAGCACGATACTACAGTTCGGAATTTATAGAATCATTAGAAGCATTAAACTACATTCAAGACCATTTAAAAAATGGAAGGAAAAAAGTTAAACAAGAAGGAAAAGTATATTTAGCTTTGGCTCATCATGCATTAGGAAATGATGTTGAGGCGGAAGAAATATTCAAAGAATTAGAAAATCAGAAACTAGTAAAAAAGACGAAAAAATTAGTTTCAAAAGCACATGCACAGTATCTTATAGATGAAAAAGAATATGAAAAAGCAGTAGAAGCATTAGAAATAGCATACAAAAAAAATAAAAAAAGTAGAGATAGAATTCGTTTTATTCAAGCACAGATTTATGAGCAATTAGGACAAGAAGATAAAGCAACAGAATACTACGAAAAAGCAATTGGTAAATCCAATTCAGTGGAATTAATTACAAAATCACATATAGGATTGGTGCGAAATATAGATTCCACAGAGAAGTATATAAATTCTGAATTATCTCGATTAAAAAAATTATCTAAAAAAGGATTATTTGTATCTAAAAAGAACGAGATTCTATATGCAATGGGAATGTTGTACGACAAAAAAGGAGATAAGGAATCAGCAGAAAAATATTACAAGTTAGCATTAAAAGAAAATCAAGCGACTGATTCTAATATGAAAGCAATGAACTATCTTTCTGTTGCTGAAATGTATTTTAAACGTTCGGAATACGTACACGCAGGAGCATACTATGATTCGGCAAGTCGATTGATTCAAGATCCGAAATACAAAAAGAAAGTTGATTACATAAATAAATCGATGAAAGAAGTAATTAAGAATTACTACATTGTAAAAAAGAACGATAGTATACTAAATGTTGTTGCAAAAACTCCTGAACAGCGAGCAGAATATTACCAAGATTTCATTACAGAATTAAAAGAAAAAGAAGAGCAACTAAAAAAAGAAGAAGAAAAAAGAAAACGTTCTAATGTAGATTTTGATGCATTTTTTGATCAAAGTACAGCAGAAGTAAATACTAAATTTTATTTTTACAACGAAACTGCAAAAACAAAAGGAATTACAGAATTTAGAAAAACTTGGGGAAATCGACCGCTTGGAGATAACTGGAGAACTTCTGTAACGCAAGAAATTACAACTGCCGATGATACAGAAAATGAACTTCTAGGGATAGATGAAAAAGGAAATTCTAGACGTTTTGAATTGGAATATTATTTAGAGAAACTTCCTCAAACCGAAAAAGAGGTAGATAGCATAAAAGTAATCAGAGATGAAGCAGAATTAAACCTTGGTATTGATTATTATGAAAAATTTGATGATAAAAAACTAGCAACCAAAACACTACTTCATCTTGTGGAATCTCCTGTAAAAGAAGATGATATAAAGGTAGTTGCGTACTATAATTTGTATAAAATAAATCAAGAAATAAATTCATCTCTTGCTGAAACCTATAAAAATAAAGTTTTAAACGAGTTTCCGAAATCAAAATATGCAAACAATATACTAAATCCACCATCGGTACGACATCTTTCCAAGTCTAGTGAAGCTGTAACGGAATACGAAAAAGCATATCAATTGTATTACGATAAAAATTACACAGAAAGTTTAGCGAAAATACAGTCCGATTTGGTTCGTTTCCCAAGCGATGTAATTACACCTAAGTATCTACTTCTTTCGGCATATTGCCAAGGAAAGTTGGAAAATAAAGAAGCATTGCTTTCAGATTTAAATCGTATAGTAAAAGAATTTCCTGAAACTAAAGAAGCAGAAAAAGCAAAAGAGGTATTATTAAAATTAAATCCGCCAAAAGAAACTGAGCAACAAACTCAAGAAGATATAAATTCTCCGCAAATAGATGAATTTAAACCAAAAGAAAATATTCCTAGTAGAAAAGTAGAAGAACCTCAGAATTTGAATTCAAATCCGAATCGACAAGGAAATAAGTTTAATGTTTTAGGAGATTAATTCCAACTGCTATATACTTTTTCTGTAAATGGAATCTCGGGATTTATAATTTCTAGAATTAAATCGTTTATTTTTTCTAAAATTGGTTGAAGATTTTTGAGTGTAATTTTTTGTTCTTTTTCAATTTCTAGTAACTGCACACCTTTTGAAACAGAATTAAATCCGAAAACACCTGATTGGACGGAAGAATATTTATTAAGTGAAAGTATGTAGTACGAATAGATGGCAAGTTGAATTAGGTGATTGTGATTATAGGAAAGTTCAATCTCACTGATTGGTTTTGTTGCAGTAGAATTAAATTTATAACTTGTTTTGCTGGTGGATTTGTAATCAATAACACGAATCGCTCCGTTTAACTCATCGATTCTGTCAATGAATCCGTAGAAAGTAATATTTTGATTATCATTGATTTGATAAGGAACGCTAAATTCTCTTTCTAAGTCTATTATTTTTAGAGAATTTCCATTTTTCACTAAACTCTCGTCGTATTGAATGATTTTTTGAATTGTTTTTTTTGCAATTTCTAGATGCAGATAATTGATTCCTGAGTCAACTTCTTGAAGTTTAAGTTCTTTTATTTGATTAGAAATTACGTCATTAATTCTTGATTTCATTTCAGAAAAATGAATTTCGGTAAGTTCTATATTTAAGTAATTTTTATACAAGTTTTCTAAGGAATTATGAATTAAGGTTCCGTTTTCTTGTGATGAAATTTCAAAATCCAGTTCTTTTTCGTCTTTGAGTTCCAAGATGTATTTTAAGTAAAAATCAATAGGATTGTATAAATAAGAAGTGAGAGCACTTGCAGAAATTCTTTTTTCGAACCAATTTTTTAGTTGAGAATTTATAAAGTCATTTTTCTGTATTTCTTTGATTTCTTTAGGATTGGTTTTGTGTGGATACGAAAAATGAACGGTTTCTATCTTGTGATTACTTTCTAGTTTTAATTGAAGTAGAAAACGACTTTGTTCAGACTCTTCGGAGTTATCGTAGATTAAATGAATATTTTCTGCACGTTGAAGAATTCGGTAGAAATGATATGCATAAATGGAATCTTTTTCTAGAAAAGTATGAATGTCGTATTCTTTTTTCACATCAAAAGGAATAAAAGAATTTTCTGTTCTCCCGAGTGGAATTGTTCCTTCGTTTACAGAAATTAAAATAATATTTTTAAAACTTAAAAGACGCGATTCCAAAAGTCCCATAATTTGAATTCCAGTAAGTGGTTCTCCTATGAAATCTAATTTTTGTTGCTGTTCTATTTGTTTGTATATGAATAAAATGGATTCGAAATCGGTAATATTTTTATTGTCAACTATGGTTCTGTTAAAAGTAGTAAGTAAGGTATGCATTCCTTTTAAGACAGCAGATGCAATGTGTTGTTTTTCTTCTAATTCAGGAATTATATTTTCAATAAAAGTAGTAAATTCTGTAAAAATTTCTTTTGGATTTTCGTAGTTTCTAAAAATAAAATACAGCTCGGAATCAGCAAAATGATTGATTAAAAAGTCCGCTGAGAGAAAAAACCAATTGTTATCTTGTGCAATAGTATAAAGTTCATCTATACTAGCTCTGTATTTTGTAGGAATTACAGGATTATTTAGGATTTCTTGAATTTCTTTTATGTAGTATTTATTTTTTGATTTTTGTTTTTCAGCTTTCGATTTTAAACGCAAAATTTTATTAAAGAAAGAACTGTAAAAAGTGGAATTAACAGGGAATCCCATAGTTAAGTTGATGTCTTCTATATCTTCTGAAATGGATTGTATGGTAGGAAGAAGCATTTTTTCATCGCAGAGAATAACAGCAGTATTTGCAAATTCTTCTTTTGGGATTTGATTTAGAATATGACTTGCTATTTTAGCTTGAATAATGGTATTTCCTGCGGGATATTCTTTGATTATTTTAGGTTTTTCAAAGTTGGAATCCACAAAAGAGAAAGGATACTTAGTATTCCATTTTTGATATTTTTCTATAAATTTTCCTGCTTCTTGATTTTTATTTATGTAATACGTATCTGCATCAAAATAAGTTTGAGCAAGATTATTTTTTACTAAATGTTTTATAATTTGCTCTTCTTTAGGAGAAAAAGCATTAAATCCGATGAAATAATAAAATTGATTGTTATTAAATTCGTTCGAAAGAATTTTTTCAAGAGCTTTTTTGGTGCTGATTCCAGAAGTCGCAAGATTATTTTTATTTAGGTATTCTTTGAATTCCGCATAAAAAGGTTTTATTTTTTTCCAAAATTCGATGGTTTTATTTGCAGATTCGTAGTTTTCTAATTCTCCGATGGTAATTCCCCAATTTTGAATTCGCTCTATAGAAATAAGGTAGTCAATTACTTTTTCAGGATTTTCGGTAAAAATTTCTAAATCGTTTAAATCATCAAGAACGGTAGGAATCCATTTCAAAAAATCACTAAGTGTTTGTTGTGGATTTTGATTTTTATAGATTTCATTAGCAAGCAACCAAAGTTGGATTCCTTGAACGGTAATGCAATTAGAAACTTCTTCTGTGAATTCTTGAATGGTTATAATTCTTGGTAAAAAAGCACTTTGAGGAAGGTGTTTTCTAAGTTCTTTTTTAATGAATAAAGCAGGTCTTTTCCCTGGAATAATGAATGTTTTATTGGTGAAATCCGTAGTGTTTTTACAAATATCTTGAATGGTCTTTGAAATGAATTCCATAGGTGACAATGAATTAAGAATCCGAATTTACGTTATTTCTTTGGTAATATGCTATAAAAAATTTAAGGTCGTTGTAGGTAGTTTCTTCATCACATTTTTCATAAAACTCTTTGAGTTTGTCTGTTTCTAAGGTTTTATAAATCGGTTCTAAATACTCAATTTTAGCGTTGTCTATAAAGTCTAAAATATTTATATCTAGATTGTTTTCGTAGCATCTAATTAAATGAGTAGTAATGGTGGTGGTAGCAAGGTTGAGTTCGGTTGCAATTTCGTGTATACTTTTGTTTTGCTGATACAAATTATAGGTTTTTAAATAGCTAGGTGTTTTTTTTACTTTTTCTGATTTTGTTGTAAATTTTTCTTCTTCAATTTCTTTTTCTGAAATGGAATAAAGTTGAGTATCAATAAGTCGTAAGTTTTTTATGTTGTTTCGCTTAATTTGTAATTCTTCTATACATATAGAGACTTCTTCGTTGTATGCTTTTGCATCGGAATTGGATTTGTACTTTTTGTAGTGGAGTAGGAAAGGAGTTAGAAATTTTTCCTCTAAGGTAGTTTTAAAATATTCGGTAGCTTTAATGCATCGTTGTTCTATTTCGTTCCATTCTAGTTCATTATTTTTGAATTTTTGTAGGTATATTTTAAGAATGTTGGCAAACTTTTTACTGGTTTGAATCCATTGAGTTGATTCGTAGAAAATTTCGGAGTGTAATTTTTTGCACTCCAAGAAGTCGATATTTTTATTTTTTTCGATTTCTTTTCTCCAATTATCAATACTTATTTGTATAGAGTTGAAATCAAAAGTATTAATTATGTTTAGAATTGCGTAGTTGTATTTTTCTTTTTCAAGCGTTGATTCTAGTTGTTCGTTGTTCCACATGGTAGTGTGAAATTCCTTGATTCTAGCGTCAGTTTTTATGTTTTCAATTCTAATTTTTGAATTAAGCGTAATTCCTTCTAAGGTTCTGCATCTACTGAGTGCCACGTATACTTGTCCGTTTGCGAAGGCGTTTTCAGCATCAATTACTACTTTATCAAACGTTAAACCTTGACTTTTATGGATGGTAACCGACCAAGCAAGCCGAATAGGATATTGAGTAAAAGTTCCAATTACTTCCTCTTTAGTTTTATTCGTTTTTTCATCGGTAATGTATTTTATGTTTTTCCAAACTTCTTTTTTTAAGATGTATTTTTCTTTAGAATCATTGAATTCTACTTCTATTTGAATACCTTCTTCTGTATCGTCTGTTATAGAGGTTATTTTTGCAATTTTTCCGTTGTAATAATTTTTCTCAACGTCAGAATCATTTTTGATGAACATAATTTGAGCACCTTCTTTTACATGAAGAATTTCTTCTGTAGGAAACATACCGGGTTTAAAGTTTTTATGTATTTCTGCTTTAAGAGAGTATGATTTTGCTTTTAGTTTAGCTAATTCTTTTTGGTTGATGTTCGTTGCAATTCGGTTGTGTGTAGTTAAGGTAATTGTATCGGAGAAGTTAGAAAAGTTGGGAATGTAATTTTTATTTAATGAGTTTATTTCTGAATCGGTAATTTCTTCATTTCGTACAGAGTTGAGTAACGATATGAATTTTTGGTCTTTTTGACGATATATTTTTTTTAATTCAATCGATACCAGTGGAATTTGGCTTAATACTTTGGCATCAAAAAAATAAGGACTTTTATAGAAATCTTTTAAGTAATTCCATTCAGTTTCTTTTACAACAGGAGGAAGCTGAAACATATCTCCGATAAATACCATTTGTATTCCTCCGAAAGGTAAATTACTGTTTCTAACAAAACGAAGAATTACATCTATAGCATCTAGTATATCTGAACGAACCATAGAAACTTCATCAATTATGATGAGTTGAATACTCTTTAGTAGTTTTCTTTTTTCTTTTCTGAATCGAAGTTGTTTTTTTAATTCTCTCTCATTAATTAGGTAATTATTATCCACTAAAAAAGTGGTAGGAGCAAATGATTTCTGAGGAAGATTAAACATAGAGTGAATGGTAACACCACCAGCATTAATTGCTGCGACACCTGTTGGAGCAATTACAATACAATTTTTTTGTGTTTTATCTTTTAGATGATGAAGAAAAGTAGTCTTTCCTGTTCCTGCTTTTCCTGTAAGGAATAAGTTCTGAGAAGTATATGAGGCAAATTGAAAAGCAGTAGAAAATTCGTGATTTTGTTCCATAAAGAAAAGTAAGTAGTCAAAATTAATAAAAAGTGGCATCATATCATAATTTGTAAAATGATGTAAATAAGATATTGATTACGTTGAAATTTTCTTACTACTTTCACGAAAAATAGTTGTAAAATAAATTGTATATTTGCGAATTCCAAAAAAATATTATCTCAATGGCACAAGACATTATATTCGATTTAATTGAAAAAGAAAAGGCAAGACAACAGAAAGGTATAGAATTAATTGCTTCAGAGAACTTTGTTTCTCAGGACGTTATGAATGCAATGGGATCTGTACTTACCAATAAATATGCAGAAGGATACCCAAAAAGAAGATATTACGGAGGTTGCGAAGTGGTAGACGAAATAGAACAACTTGCTATTGATAGAATTAAGCAACTTTTTGGAGCAGAATATGCAAACGTACAACCGCATTCTGGTTCTCAAGCAAATGCTGCCGTTTACTTGGCGTGTTTAAAAGCAGGAGATAAAATTTTAGGTTTTGATTTATCTCACGGAGGACACCTTACTCACGGTTCTCCTGTTAACTTTTCAGGTATTACCTATCAACCATTTTTTTATGGAGTTAAAAAAGAAACAGGTACTATCGACTATGAAAAAATGGAAGAAATTGCAAGAGCAGAAAAGCCAAAACTAATTATTTGTGGAGCCTCAGCTTATTCTAGAGATATAGATTATGCTCGTTTTAGAGCTGTTGCAGATGAAGTAGGTGCAATTCTTTTAGCAGATATTTCTCACCCAGCAGGACTTATAGCTACAAAAAAATTAAATGACCCAATGCCTCATTGTCATATTGTTACTACAACTACTCATAAAACACTTCGTGGACCAAGAGGAGGAGTTATCTTAATGGGACAAGATTTTGAAAATCCATTTGGACATAAAACCATGAAAGGTCAAATCAAAATGATGTCGCAAGTTTTAGATGGTGCAGTATTCCCAGGAACACAAGGAGGACCTTTAGAGCACGTAATCGGAGCAAAGGCAGTTGCGTTCAACGAAGCTCTTTCTGATTCATATTCTAAATATACTGAGCAAATAATCAAAAATACACAGACATTAGCTCAAGCGATGATTGCTCGAGGATTTGATATTATTTCGGGTGGAAGTGATAATCATTTAATGTTGATTGACCTAAGAAGTAAAGATATTTCAGGAAAAGAAGCAGAAAATGTACTTGGTAAAGTAGACATTACTTGTAATAAAAATATGGTTCCTTTTGATGATAAAAGTCCATTTGTAACTTCTGGAATCCGTTTTGGAACTGCTGCAGTAACTACACGTGGATTGGTAGAATCAGAAATGGAACAAATAGCAGAATTCGTAGAACTAGCATTACTTAACAAAGAAGACGATGCACAACTTGCAAAAATTAAATCAAATGTGAATGATTTAATGAATTCAAAACCATTATTCAAAGCATAAAAAACTTCAAATTTAATTGAATATAAAAACCTAATTGAAACGAAAATCAGTTAGGTTTTCTTTTTTTGTGTCATTTGATTTAAGCTGAAATTTAACAGGCATAAAGTACACAGCATTTTCAACGGAATAATAAATACCGTTATCTTGATTCACAGTTTCATAAAAATCTTTAGATGTAATTTGGCTATCTACAGGTAAATAGGTATTAAGTGTAAAGTTTAAAGTTTGAATTGTTTCTAATATTTTGTATTTTTTAGTATTAAATACAACACTTTCAATTTTTATAGAAGGATTATTGTTTTTTGTAAACTCTACAGCAATTTTGTATCCGTGTTCTTTCCTTTCAGTAATTATTTGGTAGCTTGCATTTTTAATCATTAGAGATTTTTCTGATATTTTTTTATTCTCTTCAGAAGATTTACACGCAGTTAAACAGAATAAAACGGTGAATACGCAAAATAATAGTACCTTTGCGGTTGATATATTTGTTTTCATTATGAATCTATATAAAGTTAATTTCTTCTCAAAAATAGTTTTATTTTCTGTATTATCATTAACTATTCTTTTTTCTTCTTGTAATAAAGATGATGATTCTACTTCTAAAAAGTCTAAAAATGCAAATGATTTTATTTGGAGAGCAATGAACAGTTGGTATCTTTGGCAAGAAGATATTCCTAATCTAGCGGATTCTAAATTAAATCAAGATTACGATAGTTATATAAGTTCATACTCAAATCCTGAGCAGTTTTTTAATTCATTGCTATACTCAGGAGATAGGTTTTCTCGGATAGTTGAAAATTACGATGAACTAGATAAAACTACATTTTCTACAAAAGGAGATGAATACGAGTCTTTTGGAATTAATTTTAAACTTATTCTTGTGAGTGAAACTGAAATTGTAGGTTTCATTCGTTATGTAGTACAAGGTTCATCGGCAGAGCAACAAGGATTTAAACGTGGAATGTTTTTTCATAAAATTAATGGAAAGCAGATAACAACTACTAATTACCATTCGCTTTTGTATGAAACAGGAAACAGCCTCAAATTCTCAATTTTAGATAATGAAAATGAGCAATTATACGATAACGGAAAAACAATAACCATTACTAAATCATTAATTTCAGAAGATCCAATATTTTTAGAAAAAGTAATAGAAGTTGGAGGAAGTAAAATTGGTTATTTGGTATTTAATTCATTTAGTAGGTATTATCATCAAGAAATGAATGACGTTTTCGGACGGTTTAAAGCTGAAAATATTACTGATTTAATTCTAGATTTACGATACAATTCTGGTGGAGATATAGTAACGGCAGAAAGTTTAGCAAGTATGATTTTAGGACAAAATCAAGGAGATGTTTTTACTCAATATGCTTTTAATCAGAAGCACAGTAGGTACAATTATGCGTCGTATTTTTCATCTAGCATTCCTGTGTATGATGCCAATGATGAAGTGATTTCAGAACCAAAAGTAAATGCATTAACGACTTTAAACTCCATTTATATACTTACCTCAGATGATACAGCTTCTGCAAGTGAGTTGATTATTAATGGTTTGCGTCCATACATAAATGTGATTTTAATCGGAGACAAAACAATAGGTAAAAACGTTGGTTCTGTTGCATTAAAAGATATTCCCGATAATGACTTTATATACGATAAAAGCATAGATTATTTACTTAATAAATCTCACAAGTATGCACTTCGTTTGATTGCCTTAAAATCAAAAAACTCACAAGGTTTTGGAGAGTATTCAGATGGATTCAATCCTAATTATACAGTAAGTGAATATGATTATTTATTGAATCTCAATCCGCTTGGAGATTACACATCAGAACCACTTCTTGCCAAAGCGATAGATTTAATGACAGGAAGTAATTATTATCAGGCAATTCCTAAAACCAATGCAAGAACAAGAGAAACATATAAATCCATTTACAGTTCGTCTTCAGACGGATTTTACGGAAACGACATGATAATCCATAATTTAAAACAAAAATAACAATGAAAAAAATCGCAGTAATCGGAGTAGGAAACATAGGAGGTTCTATTGTATCAGGAATCTTACAAAGCGAAAAATACAAAGCCGAACAATTAATTGCTACTCGTGGTAAAAACGAATCACTAGATGATTTAAAAGAAAAAGGAATTTATGCAACTTACGATAATCTAGAAGCAGTAGAAAAAGCAGATATCGTTATTCTTGCATTAAAACCATATCTTATTCAACCTGTTTTACAAGAGTTGAAACCTAAATTAAAAAAAGACAAGCACGTTATTGTATCAGTTGCTACCAAAAATACATTGGCAGATTTGGAGAACAATTCCATAAAGGGAATGCCTGTTTTTCGAGTGATTCCTAACACAGCAGCTTCGGTAGGAGAGTCAGTTAACAGTATTTGTAGCAAAAACGCAACGCCAGAACAAGAAGGTTTGATTTTGGATATATTCAATCAAATAGGAGAGAGCTTGCTTATTTCAGAAAGTTTGATTAATCCGGCAACGGTTCTTGCTTCATCGGGAACGGCATATGCAATTCGTTATGTTCGTGCTATGATTCAAGCAGGAATTCAGTTAGGATTAGATGAGAAATCAAGTAGAAAAATGGTAATTCAAACGGTAAAAGGAGCAATGGAACTTCTTCAGCAAACAGGAAATCATCCCGAAGCAGAGATAGATAGAGTTACCACGCCTGGAGGTTCTACTATCACAGGATTAAACGAATTGGAGAACAATGGATTTAGTTCTGCAATCATTAAAGCAATGAAATCAGCAACAGATAGTATTAGTTAAAAAGTATTTAGAAGTAAAGATAAGGCAATTTAATATAGAATAAATTGCCTTATTTTTTTGGTGCAATTTTATCTTTTAAGTCGATAAATCTTTTTTCAAAAAGATAAAATGAAAGATAACTTACAGCTATAGTCAGTAGAAAAGAAACTAGTACGTTTAGGATGTAATTGTTAGTTATAAATTCACTAACCAACCAAAGTATTCCTGTATGGTATATATACAATCCATAACTAACCAAACCCAATGAAGCTAACATCTTATTTTCAAATAGTTTTGGAAAGAATGTTCTGTTTTTAAGTCCAACTAAGATAAGTGCAAAGCATAAATTAAGCAGAGAATATCCCCATACATATCTATAACTTCCTTTCATAAATGGAGGATATCCTAATGATTTAAAATTAAGGTTATTTTCTACAAATAAGTTAATACTCAATCCAAGGAGAACTGTAGCCAAACAGACAGTAATAATCTTATAACTTTTTAAGTGAATTTTAGGTAAAATTCCAAATAAACTTCCTAAAGCAAATGCATCTATATGAGAGAAAGTCGATACATAAACTACCAAATCTTTTCTATCAAGAAGTATAGGAATTAAATCATGGTCAACGATGTATCCTGTAAAATACCTAACTATCGGGTTTATAAAACAAATAAAAATAAGTATTGATTTTATATTTTTAGTGAAAAAGAAGATTAGAAATGGCCAAAATAAATAAAATTGTTCTTCAACTGCAAGACTCCAAAAGTGAGAAATAAACATATTATGCTCATAGAACTTGGTTTGGTGATAAAAGTTGTAAGTGTATGTAAAAGCATATATAAGTTGTCTTTTTAATGATGCAAAATATTCATAATTATCAAGATTGAAAACAAGTATAGCTAGTGTGATTACTAGCAAATAAAAATAATATAAAGGAAAGATTCTTAAAAATCTTCTAGTCAAAAAGTTTTTAAGGAAATCTTTTAGAGATGGATATTTTTCTTTGGTTTGAATCAGTATTGGAGTTATTAAAAAACCAGATAATACAAAAAAAGCTTGGACTCCCAAATAACCAAAAGGAAATAAATGAGTAGAATGAGTTAAAAAAACCAATAAAAAAGCAAAAAAACGAAAACTATTTAAACCGAGATTCATTTTAATAAGAGGGTATATTTACAATCATACAAAATTAGGAATATATATCTATAAAACCTATAAACTGCTTGTTTTAAAAACAAAAATCCATTTGACATCACATCAAATGGATTTTTTATACAGAATGAATTAAATGTTATTTATAAATTAAGTCCTCCACTTTCTTTTTGTACTTTCTCTGCTTCTATGGTAGAATTTTCATACGATTTTAATTTACCAAAGTTCCAGCTAAGTGAAATTTGAAATACTCTTGAATCTCTTTTATTTTGAAAATTAGTATTGAAACCAAGAGAAGGAGATACAATGTTAAGCTTGTTTTGATTAAATACATCTTCTACCTTAAAACCTAGTTTTAAATTTTTATTCATAAAACTTTTATTAAATGAAATATCAAATTGTTGTATCGGTTTTTCTATTTTATAAACGTCCCAAAGAGAATTTTTAGTTAGGTAAAAGAAATTAAGAGATGACTTTATTTCCCAAGGAAGTACAATCTGTCCCATTCCAGAGAAAACCAAATATCCGTTGTTTTTGTATGGTAAATCATAGTTCTCTATTTTTGTTTTTCCGTAATTTACATTAAAAAATAAAAGGTTCATTTTGTCAGGATTTCGTTGTCTTATTTTGAATTCTTCTTTTCCTTTTAGAATCATATCTACAGGAATAGGAAAAGAAGCAAAAGCGTTGAAACGTTCTTTGTTGAATTGTTCAAATGTTTGATTAGGAATTATTTCTCCGTCACTGTTTTGTGATGTACTTCCAATCCAAGTGTTTGAATCTTTTTCATTAGAATAATTAGCACCTAAGTTCACATAATTAAAAGCGGTTATTTTAAACTCATAATTATTTGTAAATGTAGGATTTAAAAGAGTATTCCCTTGTGAGGTGAAATATTTATCGAAATATCCTCCATTATTTGGATCTAACATTCCATAGTTGGGTTGGTTTATCTTTTTAGAGTACGAAGTATTTAAATTTATCGCATCAGAAAGAGCATAGTTGATACTCAAATTAGGAAATAAATTACTGTTGGTAAAGTCGATTGATTTTTTATCTCCATTATTATCTGCAAAACGTTCAATGCCAAAGTTTTCGTATCGCAAACCTGCAGTAAAATTAAACTTATTTAGCTTTTTATTTAATTCAAGATAGAAAGCAAGATTTTTCTCTAAATAATCAAAAAGTATGGTAGAACTTGCATCTGAAATCAAATAATTTCCATCGTTTTTTACATCAATTACGTTATATTTAGAACCTGTGTTGATTGTAAAATCCCACTTTTTTATAGGAAAACTAAAATCTACTTTTCCGTAATAATTTAAGAGTTGGAAATCTCTATCACTCGTTGTTTTATTAAGTAAATTATCCGATGCATTTGAATTAAAGTTTGAATTGGTAATCGAGGTAAAAGCCATTACATTTACAGTAGAACCAGCACTATCTATTTTAGATTTAAACTGTCCTATAAATTCATGCATATTGTTTTTATCTTTAGATAATCCCTTATTAAAATAATCATCTACATAAGAACCAGAGGTGTTTGCTTTAAAATCATCGTGATTGTTTGCTAAATTGTTGTTGTAATTAAATAAAATTCGTGAACGCTCACTTAGTTTATGATTGATTCCTGTACGTAAATAAAAGTTTCTGTTTGTGGTTTGTGAAAATGTTTTTTGATTAAGAAAATCTCCTGTTTCATAGAATTCTTGAAGAGAGTTTCCTTTATTTTCACCATCTATATAGTTGTATCCTGTGGTAAAATTCCAGCTGGTTTTCTTTACTTTTCCTCTTAGAATTATTTGTGGACTAGGTTTTTGATATTTATTAAAGTTGTAATTAATATTAAAATTCCCAGATATTCCACGAAGTTTTTGAGTATTCGTAACCAGATTGAGTACAGCACCACTTGCATTGGCATCGTACGAAGCTCCTGGATTATGGATTATTTCTACCTTTTCTAAACCTCCCGCAGGAAGACCCGAAAGAAAATTTTCTAAATCACTTCCCGAAAGAGAAGAAGGTGCATCATCAATCTGAATTTGTACTGGTTTTCCATTAAGTTGAATACTTCCGTCGGGAGCAACAACAATACCAGGAAGCTTTTTTATAGCATCGTAGCTACTGCTTGTATTTAGCATATCATTGTCGCTAATGCTTACCGTAGTTTTATTAGGTTCTACTTTTATATATTCCTTTTTTACGCCAAAAATATTTACGGTTTCCAGCATTTTAGCATCTTCAACTTGCACGGAATCAGTTTCTATTTGTTCTTCTTGAGAAAAGGCATAACAGCTAAAAAGAGAGAGAATAATTAAGGTTATTTTTTTCATAAATATTATTTTATAATGCAAAAGTAAATAAAATATAGTAATATGCAATACAAAGTACTGAATTTTTATAAATATAGTTACTTTACTTCTTTCTGTACTAATGACGAGAAAAAAATAAAAAGGTTGCTTATAAAATTTAGATTATAAAAAAATCACTGGCAATTCCATCAGAAAGAAACCAAAATTCTCTTTTTATAGTAATTGAACCTTGATTAAAAACGAGAGAATCAAAATGTTTTTGTATGCTTTTTGTAAAGTGAGAATAAGTTTCGCTAGAATACTTTTCTTGAATGTAATTGGAATTTATACCAAATTCAGTTCGTAATCCAATCATTATGTATTCGTTGTATTGTTCTTTTTCGGTTAAAATTTCTTGAGAAAATGCATTTTCGTTAGCGTTTATTTTTTTTAGGTATTTGTAATTGTTTGCAATATTCCATTTTCTGATTTTATCTCCATCAAAACTATGAGCAGAAGGTCCGATTCCTAAATATTTTTTTCCTTTCCAGTAGGAAGTGTTGTGTTTTGAATAAAAATCTTTTTTACCAAAATTGGAAATTTCGTAATGATGATAATTGTTCTCAGTTAGTAGTTTTTGCAGAATATGAAACTGTTCTACTTGTTTCTCATCATCAATATTTGGGAGTTGATTGGTTTTAATTTTATGATGCAGTTCTGTTTTTTCTTCGATAGTAAGAGCATAGGAGGAAACGTGAGGAACCTGTAAATCGATTGCTTTTTGTACATTTTGAATCCATTTTTCATTGCTAGAATGTTGAATTCCGTAAATTAAATCTATACTAATGTTTTTAAAGCCAACTTTTTGTGCATCGAGTATGCATTTTTCTGCTTGATTAGAATTATGTGCTCGATTCATAAGTTGTAAATCTTCATCAAAAAAAGATTGAATACCAATACTAAGTCTATTGATACCAATGATATGCAGATGATTTAAAAAATCAATACCTAAGTCATCAGGATTTGCTTCTAAAGTTATTTCGGCGTTTTTTTCAACTTCAAATTCGAGTTTAATTATTTCTAAAATGGATTGTATTTCTTTATAATCGAGTAGAGAAGGAGTTCCTCCTCCAAAGTAAATGGTTTCTATTTTCTCATTTTCTAGTTCGTTCTTTCTAAGAACGATTTCTTTTTTCATTGCTTCTACCATTTCTTTCTTGGACGAAATTTGAGTGGAAAAATGAAAATTACAATACGAGCATTTTTGCTTGCAGTAAGGAATATGTATATAAATTCCTGCCATTATCTTGGTTGACGATATTCTCCGTATCCTACAAGTGCATCATAACTAAATCCCCAAGGTTTCACATAAAGGAACGCTTGGTACAAGTTTTCTGTTTGCCAAAACGAACCATCAATTTCAGAATAATTAACATTTCCTAAGTTATCTTTGGTTGCATATTCGTAGTTGTAGTATCCTTGTTTTAGGAAAAGAGGAAGCTCATAAAAACCGTCTTCTCGATATTGCATTTTATAATTGTCACTTATAGTATAGTCATTAAACATTCCCACCACATAAACGTCTTTATTTTCTAGTTTAGGCGATTTCAATCCGAATAAAACCCAAACATAATCAGCTTCGGTAGTCGCATCTCTTTCGGAACCTAAGTTAAATTTTCGAAAATAATATGCACCATTCACATCGGGAGTATAATAATAATTCATAGGAAAAGCTTCGTCAAAATACAACGTATGTTCGTAGAAGTCGTTTCTTTCTATTTTTTGTGTGCTTGCACCATTAATGGTATTTTCTTTTGTGTCAAAAAAATGAAATTCATTTCCACCTGTAAAAACGATATCCAAAGGATTAAACGAAACAGAGTTTATGCTTGTAAATTGAGGTTTGATTTCAGATATGTTTTGATTCCAGTTGTTGTTTTGAATTGTAATTAGTTCCAGAGAATTGAGTACTTGATTAAGATTAAATCCGTGAATAGTAGCTTTTATATTTAGACGTTGATTTAAATCGGGATTATTTCCGTTGTTATTTCTTTCAGGTTTAATGAATAAATTGGCAAGATTTTCTAGAATGGAAAATTTATAAGTCAGAACTGGTTCTTCTTCAGAATCTTTATAAATAATGAGTTTATAATTTCCTGATAATTTTGGAATTATATTTTGATTAGGGAACTGAAGTTCATAGTGAGCATATTTCTGAAGAGTGTTAAATGAGTAGGAACGATTACGTATAATATCACTAAAATATCCATTTAAATATTGGGTTTGAAATAAGTCTGATTTATTCCAGTTTCTATCGCAATGGTAAACGGTAAAATTGTAGTTAGTTAGGTTATTAGATAACTCATCAAATGAGAAGATAAGATATTCATTCATCTGAATAACAGGAGTTTGGTCGTTGGTTTGTGGATTAAAAATCATTTTACTTTTTATATTCTGAGAAAAAGTAACTAAAGAAATCCATAAAAGACAAATTGAAAGGATTAGTTTCATGGGAAAACGTTTCAAATAAACACTCAAAAATTATGCTAAAAAACAAAGAAGGAAAAAGCAATATACTACTCAATCCTTCTTCATGTTATGTTTTTTTTAAAATTATTTAAAGCACAGCTTCTACTTTTTTCGCTGCTTCTTCTAATGTAATTGCAGAATGAACTGCTAATCCACTATCGTCAATCATTTTCTTAGCAATATCTGCATTGGTTCCTTGAAGTCTAACAATAATAGGAACGTTTATAGAATCTCCCATTACTTTATATGCATCGAGAACACCTTGTGCAACTCTATCGCAACGAACAATTCCTCCAAAGATATTGATAAGGATAGCTTTTACATTTTTATCTTTTAAGATAATTCTAAAAGCAGTTTCTACTCTTTTTGCATCTGCAGTTCCTCCAACATCAAGGAAGTTAGCAGGATTTCCACCGTGGAGTTTAATCATATCCATAGTTGCCATAGCAAGACCAGCTCCGTTTACCATACAACCAACGTTTCCGTCTAGTTTCACAAAGTTTAAACCAGCTTCTCCAGCTTCTACTTCAGTAGCATCTTCTTCACGTACATCTCTCATTTCTACATAATCTTTATGTCTGAATAGAGAGTTATCGTCTAAGGTAACTTTTGCATCTACTGCTATTATTCTGTCATCAGAAGTTTTTAATACTGGATTGATTTCAAATAGCGAAGAATCACTTTTTTCGTATGCATTGTAAAGAGCAGTTACAAATTTAGTCATCTCTTTAAAAGCTTGCCCTGAAAGACCAAAATTAAAGGCAATTTTTCTTGCTTGGAAAGGTAATAAACCAGCTTTTGGGTCTATTTCTTCTGTAAATATGAATTCAGGAGTTTCCTCTGCAACAGCTTCTATATCCATTCCTCCTTTCGGGGAATACATAATCATATTTTTTCCACTTTTTCTATTAAGCATCACGGAAATATAATATTCTGCAGTTTCAGAAGGTCCAGGGTAATAAACATCTTCGGCAATAAGTACTTGATGTACTTTTTTCCCTTCGGCAGAAGTTTGAGGAGTTACCAAATTCATACCTATAATCTCATTAGCTTTTTCTTTTACTTCATCTAAAGATTTGGCAAGTTTTACACCGCCACCTTTTCCTCTACCACCAGCATGAACTTGAGCTTTTATAACCCACCATTTTGTTCCTGTTTGTTCTGAAAGTTTTTTTGCAGCGTCTACAGCTTCTTCTGGAGTTGTAGCAACAATTCCGCGTTGTATTTGCACGCCAAAAGATTCTAATATTTGTTTTCCTTGAAATTCGTGAATATTCATATTGTCTACTTTAAGAGTACAAAGTTAAATTTTTTAACTAAAAATTGAATTATTTAACACAAAAAAAAGCGATGATATTCTCATCGCTTTAGATTTATCGTTTCACTGTTTATTCATTAGGAGCAAACCTAATAGGAATTACATAATTCATTTTTACAGGCTTGCCTAGTGCATTTTTACCTGGAGTTATCCCTTTTCCTTTATCAGATCGTTTTTCCATATAGTTTGCTAAGGAACTTATACCATCTTTAACAGCATTAACAAATTCTTTTGGAGCACTATCATTTAATTGAATTTTTGTAATATTTCCTTTTTCATCTACAACAAACTGACATGCAACAGTATAAGCTTTTCCACTATCGTTTTCTGGAGGACTCATATAGTTTTGTATATCTTGCCCTAGTTTTTCTCCCATACATGAATATGCTTTATTTTTATCGTTAGCATATTTTTCACATCCAGGATATAGTGCAACAACATCAATATTAGCTCTGTTGTATATTTTTTCCTCAGGTTCTTTTTCTACTGGTGGAGGTGGAGGTGGAGGTGCAGGAGGTCCTACTTTTTTAGGTCCCGTATTTGAATAATTTGGTGTAGGTGCTGCTGGCTCTACATCCGTTTTTGCAAGCTCTGGTTGTTTTTGCATTACTTTATCGTCAGGTACCTCTTCTATTTCCGTTGGAATAGGAGGTGGAGGAGGAGCATCAGGTGTTGGTGGCGGTGGTGGTGGGTCGAACTCTCGTACAGTTACAATAACAGGCTCATCACTGGTAACTATAGAAGCAACTTCTTCCACTTCCACTATTTCCTCTTCTTTGTAATCTCTAATCTGAAAAAGACCAATCACAATTAAGAGTATAATATTAACTCCCATGAGTAGGAAAGTGGTACTTTTCCGAGTAACGTCAGCGTTTTTACTTTTTTTGATTTCCATTTTGAAAAACAGATTTATTTTCGACCAAGTTATAAATTAATATTTATCCGCACAAATTTTTTTAATGAACTTTTTATGAAAAATAGTTGCGACGAAAACGCCTAATGTATCTGCAATAAAGTCAGATAATTCGGCAGATCTACCTACTTTCATTAGGTGTTGTACAACCTCGATTAAAGCTCCATATACAATTAGAGAAATAATTATAAGTGTATTATTTTTTGTTTTAAAACTTGTGAGAGCAAAAATTGTAAGTATAAAAAATATAGAAAAATGTACAATCTTATCGGGTGGGATTTTTGTAAAGAATTCTAAATTGATGTTATTTTCGAATCCAGGTTTTAAAAAAAGATAAGTAAATAGGAGAGCCAATATCCAAAACGTACTGCTTGAATACTTTTTATTCTGCAATAAACTCTTTATAAGATTCTTCATTGAGCAGAGTATTTAAGTTAGCATTTTGTGCAGGTACAATTTTAGCAATCCAACCTTTTTTATAAGGTTCGTTGTTTACAAGCTCAGGTTTATCTGTGAGTTCAGAATTAAATTCGATTATTTTTCCATTGATTGGCATGAATAAATCAGAAACGGTTTTTACGGCTTCTATAGAACCAAAGATATCTCCAACTTCTAATTCTTCGTCTAGCTCTGTAATGTCTATATATACGATGTCACTTAATTCACTTTGGGCATAATCGGTAATTCCAATTGTAGCAATGTCATCTTGCATTGAAACCCAAATGTGGTCTTTGCTGTATTTTAAATTTTCTGTGTTCATATGTTATTAAGTTGTGTTGTGTATCATTTACTAAAAGGAAATTAATTTCCAAATTTAAACGTTGCTGATATACCTGCTCTAACGGTATTTAGCGGATAAGCAGTAGATATTTTATACTTTGTCATGTTTTGGTCGTAAAATAATTTTAAGTTTAAATTTTTACTAAAGTTGTAGTCTGCAGAAAAACGTACTGATAAAATATTTTGACCACCAGTTATTTGATTATCTTCTTCGATGATTCTTCGTAGTCTTGTTTGTGTATCTCTTAAAGAAATATCTGCACGTATATTTAAATCACTTTTTATTTCTCGTGGATTTCCTTTATAATTAATATTAAAAATAAGATCTTTTAACACATAACCAAAACCAAAAATAAACTCATTACCTAACTCTTCATTTAATGTAAAATTACTCATACTCAAGGTAGTTAATCTATCTCTATTGTATTGAAAACGAAGTTGCATACTGTTTCTCATTGTAACGTCTATTCCTATTAAAGGATTAAAACCTTCTAACATTGTAATTGCTCCGTATATGTTTTTGACATAAAAGTTTCCGTTTTGATCTTTTAGGTGGTTGAGAGTAGTTGGATTGGTTGGGTCTGGTTGTGAAGTAGGCAGTTGAGCGTTATAGTAATTTAAATTTGCTTGAACTCCAGAAACTGCATAAGTTGAAACATAAGAGTGAGTAAGGTCGATTCGTTGGAATTTTCTAGCAATCCATGGAATAGAACTTAGTCCTGAATAGGTAATATTCCAGTTTGGAAGAGGAATATTTCGTTTGTAGTTTAGCTTTGTATTGTTTGCATTTTCTCCTGTATAGGCGGAAATAAAAGATGGAATTAGAACATCTGCACTGGTAAGTGAGTATCCGTCGTTGTATCCATCTCCATCGTTATCGATAAAGGAATTCCCTAGTTTTCTAGAAACAATAAACGAGTTATCAATTAGGCTTTTGTAAATATCTTCTGGTGCAGAAAAAGAAGTAGGTAGTGTAATTATACTGGTGCTATACGTTTCAGAAATGTTTTCGAAAGGAGCTATTTCTGTATTTAAGTTGTATTGTGATTGGCTGAGTGTATGTTGGAAATTACGTGTAAAATTAAGGTCAATTTTAAAGTTAGAGTTTGGTTCGATTTGGATATTCCCAGAAAGTTGTTGATTGTGTGTTTGAGCAAAAGGTTCGTTGAGCAAATCACTAGAGGTTATCCAGCCGTTTTCGATTGCTTTTTTTCTAATGTCTACTTGAGAGCCAAATAAGAATCCTGTTGTAGGTCCATACGACTGTCCGTATAGCGTTCCACGACCAAAAAAGTCTGGTCTAGCTAAATATCCAGGAAGCATGGTTCCGTTGTTTTCGTTATAGTTAAGTTGAGCTCTTTTGATTGATTTTAAAACAAGCACAGGATAATGTTTAAGCTTGTATTTATATTTAAAGTTGAATTTTTTATTAGGAATACCTTTCTCAAAATTGGTTTCGTAGACTTTCAGTATAGAATCTCTTTGTTGTTTTCTTCCATTAGCAATGGAATCTACTTTATTGAAAGCTCTAAATCTTTTGAAGAAGCGATTGAAATCAAGACTAGCATTAAGAGTTTTTGTATTACTGTTTTGTGCAATATTACCTAAATTTTCACTTCCTCGTGTAAGTGTGGTAGAGCGTGCCTGCCAATTGTAATTTGCTGAATATCCTAAATCTACGTTTGTGAAATCCAAGAAAGGAATGTACTGTGTAGGAACGTGGTAATTTACTTGTATTTTATGATTGTACAACACAGGTCTTCCTGCTGTAAGTAAATCATTCCAAATTAATTTACTGTTTGCAATTCCATTAGGATTTAGCTGGTCTACAAGAGTTCTTGTATTTGAATTAATATCTAGTTTTAGGGATTTAGTAAGATTAAAACCTAAGTTATATTGCCAACCAAAAAAGAAATTATTATTAAAAATTATGTTTTGACTTTGAGCTTCTGTCCCAGATAGTAATGCATTTATATCTCTTAGCTCAAATTGATTGTACAGACGTTGAATATCTGTTCTGAAAGAGAAACGAGCAGGAGCAGGATTGAAGTTTAAATTTTGTATGAGTTGTAAATATTTTTTAGAAAATTTCTTTTCAAAAAGTTTTGATTTTTTGAATGGTTCTATGTTTAATGGTTTGAATGCGTAATTATAATCTAAAGAAGCATTTAAGTTTTGAGTAATATTTTGTACGGTATAAATATCTCTATAGTAGAGGTCTGAATACTGGAAAGACGCAGTAAGGTTTTCTATATCATAAAATCGTTGGGGATTATTAGATGTTTTTTCTTTTCTTAATCCGTTGATTCCAATAGCTCTTGTTTCTGAATAGGTACGAACAGCTTGTTTTAATTGGTCTTTGTTTGGAGCATCTTTAAACTCTATATCGTTATTGATTGGGTCGTATTTTGGGTCAACAAATTTTTCTCCGTAGGTTACAGTTACAGGTATTTTAAGACCTACTTTTTCAGGAATAAATTTATCTAAATTTACATTTGCATTTACAGCATATTGCTTGGTATCTTCTTGACTTCGTTCAGTAGGTTTGCTATCTAATGCTCCAAATCCTGCAGTACTCATTTGTGCATTTGCATTGATTTGAGCAAAGTCAGCTAAATTAAAAGTAAGGTTTGTATTTGTAGCATATCCTCCATCGCTAGAATTGATTTCTCCTAGACGCAATTCATTAATCCATAAGATTAAATTCTTTGAACTGCTTCCCGTGTTACGAACTCCCATCATAACGGAAGTTACGTTACCAATAGAAGGACGACCTTTTACAAATATCTTTTTATTGGTATCGTTTAAATTAAATTCGTATCGGTCGGATATTGTGTATGCTTGTGCATCTCTTTGTTTTTTAGCATCTACTAATTTTTGTAATTCTAAATCTACGGTATTTTCTTCTGGCCAAATAGCAAAAGAAGAATTGTCGTTTTGTGAGGTATATTTTAGTGACATTTCATATTCGTAATAATTTTCGGATAAGTCACTTCCTATACGAATAAAGAATTTTGCATTTTCATCGTATAGATTACTATTAGGTTCTGAGGTGTTTTGAGCACTTACAAAAAGTTTTAGTTTTTTGTATCTCCTCATATCCATGTTTATATATTTAAATAAACCTCTAGGATTGTTCTGTTCTAAATTATTTACTTTTAAGAATAATGAAGCTTCATTTTGGCTTTGTAATCCACCTGTTCCAGATAATTCTTCTCGTATAATTCCGGGAGGAAGCATATAAGGAGGTCTTCCTAGTGAGTTTTCTTCTAAGTTTACAGCTCCAATTTCTAAGTTTGAATTATTGATTTCTGTAAATCCTTCTGAACCAGTGGTATTGCTAGCTATTTCTCTATCGTATCTTCTCCAATCGGCACGAACTAAGTCAAGAGTTCCAAAACGCAGAGTAGAAGTGTTTTCAAATCCTTGAGTAATCATACGAATGAATCGTACGTTGTTTAGTATTTGTTCTCCATTTGCATTTGTAGGTACTGTAGTAGTGTAATTATTTACAGGAATTCTATATAAATACCATTTTACTTTACCAATGTTTCCATTTTCAAAAGTAACTTCAACTTCTTTCTCATCTACTATATTGTTAACTCCTAGAGAAATATCAGAAGGTTTAAGAGGGATTTCATATTCGTTGTACGTTTCTGAGGTGTCAAGATTGAAGTCGTTGTTTAAATCTTCTACATCAGGAGCTTGAGTAGATGAATTTAGACTTCCTGCAGGAGAGTTTCCTTGTGGATTTCTAAAGTATCTATAACGATTTAAAACATCAGACTCAGAATCAAAAGAATCATCTAAGTAGTATACAAAGTCATCGGCAGATGGGTCATCAGGTTTATCTGGAAATACGCCATATTTTGTAATCTCTTCAGCATTATTGAGTCCATCGAGACCAGTATCTTGTTGTGTTCTGTTTTGTCCATCAGAACTAAATGAGTATACAATTGCTGGATTTTTAGGTTGTTTTCCCCAGTTGGTTTCGGTGGTTTCAATTGCTGGATTATCGTCATCAGGTAAACCATTCTCATATTGTTGGTTTCCATCTTTCAGAACGTCTTCGGAAACGTTACCTAGATGTAATTTTAAGGTGGGATTAGCACCAAGGGAATTTCCGTCTGCATAAGGATCCATCAACCAAAATTCAACGTATTCTATATTTGCTTGTACAAAATTAGTTACATTTATAGAACGCATAATACCAGACCATCTATCCGCAGGATTTTCTGAAATGGTATTTAAATTATAAGGTCCACGTTCTTGAGGATACATTGTGTAGTCAAGTGTGTTCATGTACAGTTGTTCTCCTGCAATCAAATCACGACGATTAAAAATTTCACTTACACCAACACGTCTTGTACTGTGTTTAGAAACGGAATTGTTGGATATTCCACTTGGAGCACTTCCACCAACACCATAAAATCGAGAATCTATAAAATACCATGAAGATAAAGCTCTATAATTTCCATAGTTTAAATCATTAGTATTATCGCTAGTACCAAAGTTGGTTGGTTTAGAAGCTAATGACCATGAATTTGGGTCTTTTAAGCTGATTTTGGAAGAGGTTTCTTCGAAATCATCGATGTAAGATTGATTTTGGGAAGCACTATTTATACCAGGTATTAGGTATGCAGCTTCTGCTTGAATATTGATAGATGATGGAGCATCTGTTTGTATTCCAGGAATCTTATCTGTTAGTCGAGTTAAAAAAGGAGCATCGTTTTGGTATTGTAAATTCATTCCAATTATAGAGTTATTTACAGGTTCAACTCCATAATTTGCTTTTTGAGTAAGAGGTCTTTCCTTATAGTTGAGGTATGTTGCTCCGATATTAAATTTATCAGAAAACTTATGTTCTACATTGATTCCCCAAAATCGCTTTTTTTGTATATTGAATGTAGATTGGTTTTCTAAACTTACATTTATTGGTACACCAGAATCTTTTAAAGTTTGATTAATTATTTTAACTCTTCCTAGTTGATAGTCAACAGTATAGTCTACACCTTCGGTAAGTTGTTGTCCGTTTGCAGTTACTTTTACAGAACCACGAGGTACATTTATAGAACCAAGAGGAATTCCATCTCCTGTTTGTCCTGTGTATCTACCTTCTATGCTGTATCGTGATGCTAAGGCATTGTTTTGAGCTTCTGATTTAAGCTTGGTATATAAATCTTCGAATTGGTACTTTGTAGGAAGATTGGTAAAATAAGGTTTTGTTTTGGTATGAATTATTTTTCCACTTTCTGGGAATACCGTGATTCCAGGAACAAAGTCAAAAATTCCATCTCCATCTCCTCCTTGAGTGCTATCGTTATTTAAATTTAATCGATCCCAATTTAAAAATCGAATTAAAGGATCTTTAGAAACATCAGGTAGATAATTTAATTTTGCTCCTGATTCGTCCCTAAAAAATACATTTAAGAAAAAATTCTCTTGACTAAACTGACTAGCAGGAAGTTGATAGATGTTTTTCATCATAAGATTCCACATGGGAGAGGAGGTGTCTACAGAATTATTTGGTTTTAATAGTTTGGTTACTAAAACATCTTGTGACTCTTCAGAAAATTCCCCTACCTTGTATACCACATTAGGATTATCGTTTTTAGTATACTGAAATGAAACTGCTAAAAGTTGATCGTTGGTTAATTTTTGATTAAGAGAAATAAAACCAAGTTGAGGATTGAAATAATATTCACTAGGATTTAACTTTCGTACCTTTCTGTTTACAATGAAGTGTTCTCCATTTCTGTATTGTTGATCACCAACAGGAGATATATTGGAAGTTAGTGAAGTCAGCTGGTTTTCTATTAACGAAGAGTTTCCACCAGAACTATTTCTAATATTTGATACTGTAGAGAATAGGTTACCTAAAGGATTGTTTGGAGCCGTATTCGATGAATCTGTAGATTCTCCTAAATCTCTAACTGCAACTATAGAACGTTGATTTTGAAGGTACGCATTACCCAAATCTATTTTCCACACTTCCATTCTAATAACGTTTATTTTGGAAGTAATTAAAGGATAATTAGAAAGCCAAGAGTCGTAATTTTGTTCAAAATAATGACTCAAGAAATAACTTTGATTTTCTTCGTAATCTAAAACGTTTACTTTGAATGTATTAACTAATCCACCATCTTGAATCGTGATGTTTCTAGCTTCTGATTGTTGTTCTGAGAAAACAGCAGAAACAGCAGTTTTTCCGAATTGTAAATCTGTTTTTACACCAAAAAGAGATTGAGCACCAGTGATTAAAGAAGTACTCAAAGGCATATTGATGTTTCCGAATTCTATATTTCTAATGATTTTATCTTCTCCTTGCTTTACACCTCTAGGCAGGTTAGGAGCTTTTAAAAGGTCTGCGGGTTTCCATTGTAGGTTTAAACGGTTTTCAAAAGCAAAACCAGCTTGTGTGTCATAATTGGCTTTTAGTTGTAGGTTATTTCCTATTTTCCCGAGTAAACTTAACTGAATTCTCTGTTGTAAATTAATAGTAAAGTTTGTTCTATTGCGAGGAATTATAAGCGGATTATCTATTTTTTGGTATAAAATTCCTAAATCTATAGAAGCATATCCTTGAGGAATAAATTCAATTTTATCTCCTCCAAAAATAGTTTCAAATAATTTTGAATTTACTTTTATGGAAGGAAGTAAATTTTTGAAATCTAAACCAAGTTCCTCATTTTCATTTGTTTGTTCTAATGATTTAAGTTTTTCTTGGTAATATTTTTGTTGTTTCTTTTTTGCTAAGTATTTGGTATACTCATTAGGAGTTAGGTAAAGAGGTTCTCCTATAATTGTAGTTCCAATTTTTTTATAAATGATGTATTTCCCTGTTTCAATATCGTAAATAGCTTCTTCTTGGATTGGGTTCTCTAATGTAAGTTTACTTCTATCATCTTTGTTTACCTTGTATGGAGCAGTTATAGAGTCAGCTTTTAATTCCTCTTCCTCTTCTTCCTGTGCGTATGTAAATATTCCCAAAAAAAGCAACAAAATTTGCAATAGTTTTCTATACTTGAGTAAAGTCATTTACAGTTTTATTAGTTTTTTTATAATCTTTTTAGAACGGTTTTTATTATTTCTTCTATGTTGGAACTTGGATTATCCTTAATGATTGCATTGATATGTTTTTCTGCAATTCTAGGTGGAATACCAAGTACTTCCAATGCATTTAACGCTTCTATTTTATTTTTATTGTCATTAGAAATTAAAGAACCATTCGAATCAGCAAAGGTAAACATTTTATCTTTCAAGTCAATGATAATTCTTTGAGCTGTTTTAAGACCAATACCTTTTACTTTTTGCAGTAAAGAATTATTTCCATTGGTAATAGCAGTTGCAATTTCTTCTACGGAAAGAGTAGAAAGCATTACTATTGCAGATGAAGGACCTACACCATTTACGCTAATAAGTAAGTTAAAGACTTCACGCTCTGTTTTAGAATAAAAACCATATAAAATATGTGCATCTTCTCTAACGATAAGCTTAGTGAATAGTTGTATTTCTTTTTTATCTTGAAACTGAGAATACGTTTCTAGAGAAACATATACTTCATAACCAATACCATTACAGTCGATAATTAAACTATTAGGATTAATCTCGATGATGTTTCCTCGAAGAATAGAAATCATTATATTTTTTTATTTTCTCTGTTTTGACAATCGATTACTGCATAAGTAGCTAAGTTAACTAATTCATCTACGCTCGCTCTCATTTGAGTGATATGCATAGGTTTTTCGAGACCAAGAAGTATAGGGCCAACTGTTTGAGCGGCATCTAAACCTCTAAGTATTTTATAGGAAATATTTGCAGAAGTTAAATCTGGGAATACTAAAATATTAGCTGTTTTGTGTACTTCTGCTAGTTTGCTGAATTTAAAGTTGTTTAGTAATTCCTCTTTTAATGCAAAATCAGCTTGAATTTCTCCATCTACAATTAAATCAGGATGATTGGTATGCAAGAATGATACGGCATTTGCCATTGTTTTGGAGGTTTCAGATTTAGCAGAAAAGTTTTCGAAAGACAGCATCGCAATCCTAGGCTCTATTCCAAATGATTTTACAACCTCAGCAGTCATTTTAGCAATTCTAATTAAATCTTCTGTAGAAGGTTCTGTTATAACGGAAGTATCTGCAAAGAAAAGAGGACCTTTCTCTGTAAGTACTATGGTCATTCCAGAAATTTTATTTTTGCTAGATGTATTTATGCATTCCAAGTAGTTTCTAAGTGTTAATCCAAAACTTTTAGAAAAACCAGAAATCATGGTGTCTGCTTGTCCTGTTTTTACCATCATAGAGCCAAAGTAATCTCTTGATTGCAATAATCTTTTAGCTACATGTGGTGAAACTCCTTTTCGTTTTCTACTTTCTGCAAGTAAATTAATGAAATTTTGAACTTGTTCGTGATTTTCTTCTTCGTGTAAATCGATGATGTTGAATTCCGTATCTATACCAAACTCTTCTTTGTTATCTTTGATTTTTTGTTTGTTACCAAGTAATATTGGTTTAGCAATTCCTTCTTCTTGAAGTATTTGAGCAGCTTTTAGTATATTGTACTCTTCGGCATTATTTAGAAGGATTGTTTTGGGATTGCTTTTAGCTTTGTCTTGAAGCATTCTTATAAGTTTGGCTTCTCCTCCCATTTTATCAATTAGTTCGTCTTCGTATGATTTCCAATCGGTAATAGGATTTTTAGCGACTCCACTTTCTATGGCAGCTTTAGCAACTGCTTCAGAAATTTTTGTAATTAATCTGTTATCAAATGGTTTAGGGATTATATATTCTTTTCCGAAGTTCAAGTTTTGTGAATTATAAGCTAGGCGTACCATTTCAGGTACTGGTTCTTTTGCTAGTTCTGCGAGTGCATGAACGGCTGCGAGCTTCATTTCTTCATTGATGCAAGTAGCTTGAACATCTAAAGCTCCTCTAAATATATAAGGGAAACCAAGCACGTTATTTACTTGATTAGGGAAATCACTTCGTCCTGTTGCCATGATTACATCTTTTCTAGTTTTTACAGCAAGATTATAATCAATTTCTGGTGTTGGATTTGCCATAGCAAAAACAATGGGATTCTCATTCATGGATTTTAGCATTTCAGGAGAAACAACATTTCCTTTAGAAAGTCCGATGAAAACATCAGCATTGTTCATTACTTCTTCTAAGGTACGTTTATCTGTTTTTAGAGCAAATTCTTTTTTTTCTTCGTTTAAATCATTTCTTTCTGAATGTATAACTCCTTTTGAATCACACATATAAATATTTTCTAATTTTGCACCTAAGTGCATATAAATTTTTGTACAAGCAATTGCAGCAGCTCCTGCACCATTCACTACAAAAATGACTTCATCTATTTTCTTTTCTGCTATTTCCAATGCATTTAATAGTGCAGCAGCAGAGATGATAGCAGTTCCGTGTTGGTCGTCGTGCATTACGGGAATTGAAAGCTCTTTTTTTAGTGTTTGTTCTATCTCAAAAGCTTCAGGTGCTTTTATGTCTTCTAAGTTAATTCCTCCAAAAGTAGGTGCAATAGCTTTTACTATATCTATAAATTTCTTTGGATCTTTTTCATCAATTTCTATATCAAACACATCTATTCCAGCAAAAATTTTAAAAAGTAGACCTTTTCCCTCCATTACAGGTTTAGAAGCTTCAGCACCAATATCTCCAAGACCTAATACTGCTGTTCCGTTAGAAATTACAGCTACAAGATTTCCTTTAGAAGTGTATTTATATACATTGGATTTGTCTTTAGCTATTTCTAAACATGGTTCCGCCACACCAGGAGAGTATGCCAAAGATAAATCTCTTTGAGTTGCATGAGGTTTTGTAGGAATCACTTCTATTTTTCCTTTTGGTTTCTTTGAGTGGTATTCTAAAGCGTCTTTTTTTAATTTTTCGTTTTCAGTCATTTTATTTGTATATGAATTAGACAAAGGTAGAATTTTACATCTAATCAAGCTATACTCTAGATAAAAAAAAATCTATGAAATATTTCATAGATTTGACGCGTTTGACTTAATACAAATTACACAAGAGCGTGTGTATTAAAAAAAATATAATAAATTTGTACCGTGTTATAACATAAAAAGAGAATTTGATTTGAGAAACAACTGCGATGATTTTGCAGAAGTTTAAGGATATTGCACTAAATGGGAAAGCAGAAAAAGAAAAATATATTTAAAGATCCTTTTGGGAATTGGTACTTTCTAAAACGTATGCTCATATTTACGTTTGGAGTTGTTTCGTATAATCGGTTTAATGGATTTAATAAGTTAAAGGTATTTGGTACTAAAAACTTAGCTGGATTACCGGACAAAAAAGTTTTGTTTATTTCTAATCACCAAACGTATTTTGCTGATGTTTCTGCTATGTATCATGTGTTTTGTAGTTTTAAAAATGGATATATAGATACCATAAAAAATCCTGTTTATTTATTAAATCCTAAAATTGACTTTTACTATATAGCAGCTCAAGAAACTATGAATAAAGGTGTATTGGCAAAGCTATTTAAGTATGCAGGAGCAATTACTGTAAAAAGGACATGGCGTTCAGAAGGGAAAACAGTAAATAGAATGGTAGATTTATCTGAAGTTGATAATATAAAGAAAGCTTTGGATTCAGGTTGGGTTGTTACTTTTCCGCAAGGAACTACAACGCCGTTTGCTCCAGGAAGAAAAGGAACAGCTCGTCTTATTAAAGATTTTAAGCCAATTGTAATACCAGTAGTTATAAATGGATTTAGAAGAGCATTTGATAAGAAAGGATTATTGGTGAAAAAGAAAGGAATAAAGCCAACAATGACTTTTAAACCTGCAATGGTTATTGATTATGATAACGAATCGACGGAAGATATATTAAAAAGAGTAATGAACGAGATAGAGCAATCTCCTGAGTTCTTGAAAGTTAAACCGATAGATAAAAAAGAGTAACTTTTACTTTTATTTTATTAAGTTATAGTAAGGTTATTTTTGTAAATTTATCTATATATTTGCCGTCAACAATAAAGCAACTTGATTTCATTTGGTGGGATTGAGAGCGGCGAAGCCTTATTTGAATGAGTAATTTAATATATACCATAGCGGAAATAGGACAGGCACATGAAGGTAGTTTGGGGATTCTACACTCATATATAGATGCATTGTCTAAAACAGGAGTTACAGCAGTGAAGTTTCAAATGCATATAGCAGAAGCGGAGAGCAGTGAATTTGAACCTTTTCGCGTGAAATTCTCATACGAGGACGATACTCGTTACGAGTATTGGAAACGAATGGAATTTACATTAGAACAGTGGAAAGAAATAAAAAAACATTGCGATGATGTAGGCTTAGATTTCGTGTGTTCTCCATTTAGTAATTTAGCGGTTGATTGGTTAGAAGAAATAGGTATAAAGTACTATAAAATTGGTTCTGGAGAAGTAAATAATTTTTTGTTGTTGGATAAGATTTGTAAAACACAGAAACCAATTATTCTTTCATCGGGAATGAGCTCCTATGAGGAGTTAGATAAAACAGTATATTTTTTAAAGTCAAGAAATGCTGATTTTTCTATCTTGCAGTGTACTACATCGTATCCAACTCAACCAAAGCAGTATGGGTTTAATGTAATACAAGAATTAAAAGATAGATACAAAGTAAAAGTTGGTTTTTCCGATCATTCTGCAAAGATTTCTACGGGTGTATCAGCAGTATGTTTTGGTGCAGAAATACTGGAGTTTCATGCTGTTTTTAATAGAGACATATTTGGACCTGATTCAAAATCATCACTTACAATAGATGAAATTAAACAGTTAGTAGAAGCAACAGATGATATAAGTGTAGCAATACAAAATCCAATAAATAAGAATCAGAATTTACAGTATACTGATTTAAAGAAAATATTTGAAAAGTCACTTGCTGTAAATAAAGATTTAAAAAAAGGTCATATCCTTACAATTGATGATTTAGAAGCAAAAAAGCCAAAAGGATATGGTATTCTTGCAAGTGAGTTTGATTTTATAATAGGAAAGAAGTTAAATAAAAACTTAAGTAAATGGTCATTTTTAAATTATGACGATTTAGAATAAATTTATTTTATGAGTAAAAGAAAAATATGTGTAGTAGTAACTGCTCGTCCTAGTTATAGTAGAATCAAGACGGCATTACAAGCAATTAAAAATCACTCTAATTTAGAATTACAGCTTGTTGTTGCGGCATCAGCTTTATTAGATAGGTATGGTAGTGCTGTAAATTACATAACAAAAGATGGATTTGAAATATCAGCAAAGGTTTTTAATGTGTTGGAAGGAGAAAATTTAACAGCAGCTGCAAAAACTACCGGTATAGGCATACTAGAACTTTCTACTGTTTTGGATAACCTAAAGCCAAATATGGTAATTACAGTTGCAGATCGTTTTGAAACGATGGCAACTGCAATCTCTGCTTCTTATATGAATATTCCATTGGTACATATTCAAGGTGGGGAGGTTACAGGAAATATTGACGAAAAAGTTCGTCATTCTATTACAAAATTAGCAGATTATCATTTTGTAGCATCTGAAGGAGCAAAACAAAGAGTTCTTAAATTAGGTGAGGAAAAAGAAACTGTTTATAATACTGGTTGCCCTTCAATCGATTTAGCAAATCAAGTTTTAGATAATCCAAAGTTAGATTTTAATCCGTATGAAAAGTATGGAGGAGTAGGTTTTAAACCTAATTTAGATAGTGGTTATGTGGTTGTGATGCAACATCCTGTTACAACGGAATATGAAAATAGTAGAAACCATATAAATGAAACACTTTTTGCGGTAAAAGATTTAAATATTCCTGTGCTTTGGTTTTGGCCAAATGTAGATGCAGGAGCAGACGGTACTTCTTCGGGTATAAGGTCATTTAGAGAAAAATACAATCCAAAGAATATTCACTTCTTTAAAAATATGGAAGGGAAAGATTTTTTAAAAGTTTTGTACAATTCTAAGTGTTTAATAGGAAATTCAAGTGTAGGAATTCGTGAATGTGCATATCTTGGAGTTCCTGTCGTGAATATTGGTAGTAGACAAAATAAAAGAGAACGAGGGAATAATGTAACTGATGTAACTTATAATAGAGTTGAAATAACAGAATCGATAAATTATTGGTTAGAAAGTGACAAACCAGAAAAATCTGAAGTATATGGAGGTGGAAATGCGGGAGAAAAAATAGCAGATTTATTATCTACACTACCGTTACGATTTCATAAAACGATTACTTATTAATGAAAGTTTTAGGAATTATTCCTGCAAGAGGTGGAAGCAAAGGAGTTCCAAGGAAAAATATTAAACTTCTCGATGGAAAACCTTTGATTCAATACACTTTTGAGTCAGCAAAAGAATCAAAATCCCTTACTGATATAATACTCAGTTCAGAGGATGAGGAAATTATAGAAGTAGCAAAAAAAATAGGTTTGGAAGTACCTTTTGTTAGACCAAAAGAACTTTCGGAGGATATAAGTTCGTCGATTGATGTTGTGATTCATGCGGTAAAAGAGTTAGAAAAACAAGGAAAAAACTACGATGCTATTTGTCTTTTACAGCCGAGTTCTCCTTTCCGAGAAAATGGAAGTATAGATAAGGCTATAACAATATTTAATACTCAAAAAACAGACTCTTTAATTTCTGTATTGAAAGTACCTCATGAATTTAATCCTCATTGGGTATTTGAAAAAAATAATGAAGGAAACTTAAAAATTGCCACAGGGGAGAAAGAAATAATTAAGAGAAGGCAAGAATTACCCAATGCTTACTTTAGAGATGGAAGTATATATATTACTAGAACATCTACTATTTTAAATGAAAAATCATTTTATGGAGACTCAATATCGTATTATGAAAGTAATTCAGAGTTTTATTGTAATATAGATACATTGGAAGATTGGGGAATTGCAGAAAAGAAAGTGAAAAGTTTAGTACTGTAGATTATGTGTGGAATTTCTGGAATTATAGGAAATAATACAAATGTTGAATTTTTAATAAATAAGATGCTAAAAATTCAACATCATAGAGGACCTGATTATTCTAACTATTGGCTTGAAGATAATGTATGTCTAGGGCATAATAGATTAGCTATTATTGATTTAAATGAATCCTCAAATCAACCGATGTTTTCTAATGATGGAAGATATGGTGTGGTGTTTAATGGAGAAATTTATAATTATAAGGAGTTAAAAAGTAATCTAAAAGAATATAACTTTAAGACTAATTCAGATACAGAAGTACTAATCGCAATGTTTATTAAATATGGTAAAGATATGTTATCATATTTAAATGGGATGTTTTCTTTTGTAATATTTGATAAAAAGGAAAATAAATTATTTTGTGCAAGAGATCGTTTTGGAGTAAAACCATTTTATTATTCCTTACAAAATGGTGTACTGTATTTTGCGAGTGAAATTAAAGCTATTTGGGAGGTAGGTGTTAAGAAAGAAAAAAATGATAAAGTTTGGTCTAGTTATTTAGTTTACGGGTCTTATGGTTTGCCTCATGAAACATTTTGGAATAATATTTATCAATTATCAGCAGGACATTATTTTGAATATGATTTAAATAAAAAAGAAATACAGCCAGTTTTATGGTATGATTTTATTCAGAATATTAAAAATACTCCACAATTAGAAGAAAAAGAACTTAAAGAAAAATATTTAGAACTTTTAATAGATAGTATTAAACTAAGGTTTAGAGCAGATGTACCAGTAGGATTTAATATTAGTGGAGGTTTAGATTCATCTACTTTGTTAGCTTTGGTAAATAAAATTTTTCCGAATAATCATTCAATCGAAGCTTTTACTTTTTATAGTAATGACGATAAGTATGATGAGCTCCCATGGGTTGAACAAATGATTTCTAAAACAGATAATCCTTTAAATAAATGTTTACTTGAAGTTGATAAGGTAGAAGATTTAATTAATCACGTTTCAGTTTATCAAGATGAACCTTTTGGAGGATTTCCAACGATTGCATATAGTAATATATTTAAAGAAGCTAGAGAAAAAGGAATTATAGTTTTGTTAGACGGACAAGGAATGGATGAGTCTTGGGCGGGATATGATTACTATCAAACTAACACAGGGTTTACAGTTCAAGGAACTAAAACTTCTCCTGTTCGACCAGAGGTTTTAACTTCTGAATTTAAAGTATTGGCAGAAAAAGTAAAATACCCAGAACCATTTGATAATAAGTTACAAAACTTGCAGTATAGGGACTTATTTTATACTAAAATTCCTAGAGCCTTGAGGTTTAATGATAGAATTAGTATGATGTACAGCACAGAATTGCGAGAACCATTTTTAGATTATAGACTTGTAGAGTTAGCATTTGCACAAAAAGAGGAAATTAAAATAAAAGAAGGCAAAAGTAAATGGATGTTAAGAGAATTAGTTAAGGATTTATTGGATGATACTATTGCTTTGGCACCAAAAAGACCTCTACAAACTCCTCAAAGAGAATGGATTGCTAATCAGCTAAAAGAGTTTATATCTTGTAAAATAGAAAATTTTTCAAATAATGATTTTATAGATAAAAAAGAAATACTCAAAATCTGGAAAGAATATCAAGAGGGTAATCAAGATAATAGTTTTTATCTTTGGCAATGGATTAATTTGAATGAGATAGTATAGTAAAATAAAATGAATAAAACAGAGAACTGGGATTTAGTAATCGAAGGAAAGACTTCCTTATTTGATTTAAAGTTTAAAGATGTATGGAGGTATAGAGATTTGCTTTATATGTTTGTGAAGAGGGATTTTATTTCTTTTTATAAACAAACCATTTTAGGACCAGCATGGTTTTTTATACAACCAATATTTACAACTATAGTTTTTACTTTTGTATTTGGAAATCTAGCAGGATTAGGAACTGATGGGTTACCTCAGCCGTTATTCTATATGGCAGGAATTACTGCATGGAATTACTTTGCTGATTGTATTAATAAAACTAGTACTGTTTTTAATACTAATAAAGCCATTTTTGGAAAAGTTTATTTCCCGAGATTAATAATGCCACTAAGTATAGTAGTAAGTAATTTAGTAAAGTTTAGTGTTCAGTTTTTATTATTTGCCTTTATGATGTTGTATTTTTATATTAATGAAGCTAACTTTCAAATTACTTGGGTTGCTTTATTATTTCCATATTTATTATTATTGATGGCTTTATTAGGATTAGGATTAGGATTGATAATTTCAGCTATGACTACTAAGTATAAGGACTTAAGCTTCTTAGTTTCCTTTGGAGTTCAGCTATTGATGTATGGAACTACTGTAATTTATCCTCTTTCAGAAGTGAAGAATAAATTTGGAGATTATGCAGGGTTTATTGAATACAATCCAATGACCTTTATCATAGAGTCTTTTAGATATGCGTTCTTAGGTGCAGGACAATTTAGCATTCAAGGATTGGTTTATACAACCATTGTCTCTATTTTACTATTTTTATTAGGAGTTATAACGTTTAATAAAGTTGAAAAAAACTTTGTAGATACTATTTAATATGGGAGATACAGTAATTAAGGTAGCAAACTTATCAAAGGTATATCAGCTAGGGCAAATTGGTACAGGAACTATTTCTAGGGATATTGAACGTTTTTTTGTGACAAAAGTTTTAGGAAAAGAAGATCCATTTTTAAAAATAGGGGAAACCAACGACCGAGCCTCTAAAGGAAGTAGTGATATTGTATGGAGTTTGAAAGATATTAATTTTGAAGTAAAACAAGGAGAGGCAGTAGGAATTATCGGACGTAATGGAGCAGGAAAAAGTACACTTTTAAAACTGTTAAGTAGAGTTACTTCTCCAACAACAGGAAATATAAAATTAAAAGGTAGAGTAGCTTCTTTATTGGAAGTAGGGACAGGTTTTCACCCTGAATTATCAGGTAGAGAAAATATATATCTAAATGGAGCAATTCTTGGGATGAGACGTCAAGAAATTAAACGCAAGTTTGATGAAATTGTAGATTTTGCAGGAGTAGAACGTTATATTGATACTCCAGTAAAACGTTATTCTTCAGGAATGTATGTTCGTTTGGCATTTGCAGTTGCTGCACATTTAGAATCTGAAATTTTAATTGTTGATGAAGTTTTAGCTGTAGGAGATGCGGAGTTTCAGAAAAAATGCATTGGCAAGATGAACGATGTTTCAAAAGGCGAGGGGAGAACGGTGCTTTTTGTGAGTCATAATATGGCAAGTGTCCAAAATTTATGTAACCAAGGAATTGTTTTAGAAAATGGGTTAATTAAATATATTGGAAATATAGAAAATTCAATTAATTTATACAGAAAAAAGCAATTGGAAACTATAAATCCATTAAAACAATTTGATACAAAAAATAGTTTAAAATCAAAAATCAAACAAGTAGCATTACTAAATCAAAAAAAAGAAATCACTGCCATATTTAAAAGTGGTGCATCCATGATTATTAATATTGTTATAGATAATATATCTAAAATTAGAAATCCTATTTGTAGTATAAGAATAAGTAACTCCGCTAATATTAATGTGGTTACTTTTAGAAGTAATGATTATGTTCAATCTCCTTTTTTTAATTTTAAACAAGAAAAAAATGAGTTTAATATAATGTTAGAAGTAGAAAAATTATATTTATTTAATGATATATATGAGTTTAGTATTGCTTTTTCCGATGGAAAAGAACCTCTTGATATATTACAAAATATAATTTCCTGTGAAGTAGTTCCTTTTGAATCAGATATATATTACCCAATAACTAAAGAAAAATCCTCTAATAGTATTATTTTTCATGAAGCAAAATGGAGTATTTATGAACAAATTTAAAAATTTTATTTTAAAAAAAATAAATGGTTTATACCTAAAATGGCTTTATTTTAATTTGAAAAAAAGAGTTAATTCTTATGATAAGAAAATTAACTCAAGTAAAAAATTGACCCTTGTCGTACTATATTATATTCCTAAAATACAAATAGAAAAATATAATAATTGGAAAGATGGTTTTACTCAAGGAATTCATCTTTTAGGAGAAGAAGATTATACTATAAAGTGGATAAATTTAGAAGATTGTAAACCAACAGCACAGGAACTTAATCAATATGATTTTATAATTGTTAAAAGTTGTTGGCATTGGATTGTAGATAAATACATACAATCTTTGCAAGGGTTAAAAGTCCCTAGAGGAATTGTAATTTCTTGTTCAATACCACCTAAATCAAAAAAATGGGCGTTCTTTTATGATGTATTATGGTTTCAAACATTTATCTATAAAAAATTTATAGATTATCACCCTAATACTTTTCATGCTTTTGGAATTGACTCAGAAACCTTTAAACCTATGAATATCGAAAAAGACATCGACGTGTTAAGTATAGGAACGGTTACAAAATATAAAAGATTTGAAAAATTAATAGATTTATCAGGTGAACAAAAAATTGTAATAGGAGATAAAACAGCAAAAGATTCTTTAGAAATAGAAAATATGTTAAATAAAAATAACATTGAAGTTATTGATTTTGTTTCGCAAGAAGAATTAGTTAAATATATTAATAGATCCAAATTAGTATATATTCCCTGTGAACTTCAAGGAGGAGGAGAAAGAGCAGTTTTAGAAGCACGAAGTTGTGGAGTTAAAGTAAAAGTAGAACAAGATAATCCCAAACTTATTCAAATACTTAAAAATCCTATTTGGGATTATAGATCTTATGCAAAAGGCATTGAAGATGGAATAAAACATATTTACTCATTTAATGAAAACATAAAAACATCTAATTTAATAAAACCCAAAGAGAAACTCAAAGTAGGTAAATATAGTTTCCATAATGGAAATCTAATAATTAAAGGTAATGAAAGTGTATCTATTGGTTCTTATTGTAGCTTTGGAAAAAATATAAGTATTATTACCTCCAATCATGATACCAATTACCCAGCCACACAAGGATTTTTATATAGATATTCTTTTAAATCATCACACCCTGGAGAAGTTAAATTTCCACCTAATAAAGAACGAACAAAAGGTAAAGTAATAATTGGTAATGATGTTTGGATAGGTGATAATGTAACTATCTTATCTGGGGTAAATATAGGCAATGGCTGTTGTATTGCTACAGGTAGTATTGTAACAAAAAATGTTGAACCGTATGCCGTAGTAGCTGGAATTCCTGCTAAAATTATTAAATATAGGTTTAACCAAAATATAATAAAACAATTATTAGAACTACAATGGTGGTATTGGTCGCAATTAAAAATAAAAAGAAACCAATTATTTTTTAATTGTAATTTAAATGAATTATCCGAAAATTTTGATTTGAATAAAATAATAAAATAAGAAAAAATGGATTTAATTTATTATAAAGATGAAAAAGGAAATTTTGGTGATGATTTAAATCCCTATATTTTCTATAATTTACTAGGTGATTTTAATTCTTACCCTGAAGATATTGATTTTATAGGTATAGGCTCTATATTAGATGAAAAATTTTTATGTAATAAAATTAGACCTAATTCTAAAAAAATTATTTTTGGTTCAGGAGTACGTGAATTCCATTTTAAAATAGATAATCGAAAAAATTATGATATACAGTTTGTGAGAGGTCCTATTTCTGCAAAAGTAATTGGTAATGTAGATTACATAACTGATAGTGCATATCTTTTAAAGTTACTAGACAAAACTCAAATTTTTGAAAAAAAATATGAATTATCCTATATCCCCTATTTTAAACACGTAAATTTATTTAATTGGGATTTATTTGAAAAATTAACTAATATTCATGTAATATTACCACATAAACCAATAGATATAGTAATAGATGAAATTAAAAAATCAAAAAAAATAATTAGTACCGCTATGCATGGAGCCATTGTTGCCGACATATATAGAATACCCTGGGTTAGGGGTAGAATGAATACTAATATAGTTGAATCTCATTTAACTACTGAATTAAAATGGTATGATTGGTATAATAGTATAGGTTTTGATACTATACGTACTATTAACTTTAATTTTAGTTTTACCAACTGTAATTTTCTTAATACAATTTCTAATACTTACAAACTAATTTTAATTGCTAAAAGTTTTTATAAACAAAAAAAATATAATTTATCAACCGATACTATTTTTAAAGAAAATATTGATAAACTAGAAACAAAAATACAATTTATAAAAAAACAATATAAAATATATAATGACTGAAAACATAAAATTACTTATAATATCTCCCTTTATTCCATATCCATTATCACATGGTGGTGCTGTAGCTCAATTTAATATGTTAAAGTATTTACAAGATTATATAACTATTGACTATTGCATTAATTCAAATAATTTTACAGAAATAGAGGATTTAAAAAAAATATTACCTAAAATAAATATTATAAATATTTATTCTAAAATACAACACGATAACAAAGTTAATTATAATTATATAAGTAAAATAAAAACAAAATTATATAAAATAAAAAAATATATAATTAATAAAGATAATAAGAAACAACAAATTTATAATCAATTTGATTCACAAAATATATTATCTTTAGTTTCTTTTAAGAGTCAAAATTATATTTCTTCGTTACAAATATTATTAAATGAAAATAGGTGGGATATCATTCAAACTGAATTTCATGGTACATTAGATTTAGGAATAATTTTCCCTAAGAATGCAAAAAAAATATTTATTTCTCACGAATCTAACTCGTTAAAACTAATTTCAGAATTTAATTACTCTAATAAAGATATTAATTATAAAAATTATTTATTAAAACTACATCAGAAAACAGAGGTATCACTTATGAATATTTATGATACCGTAGTTACATTTAGTGAAAATGATGCTCAACGCTTAAGACAAATAGGAGTAAAAAATACTTACGTATCACCGTTTATCGTTGAAGAAGAAGAAAAAGAATTATCCGTATCTTTTAATTCATTAAATAGTTTATTTTTTTTAGGATCTGATGGACATTACCCAAATATAGAAGGATTAAAATGGTTTATAGAAAATGTTTATCCATTGATTTATAAGGTTTTACCAATACCTATAAACATAATTGGAAACTGGAAAAAAAAAAATCAAATCAAATCAAATATTGGTCAAATTAATTATTATGGTTTTGTAGATGATTTAAATTCATTAATAAATAATTCAATAATGATTGTCCCTATAAGATTAGGTAATGGAATAAGAACTAAAATATTAACGGGGTTTCAATTAAAAGTACCTATTATAACAACTACTTTAGGCGTAGAAGGAATTCCTGTAGAAAATAAAAAACAAATCTTTATTAGTGATTCCCCTGAAGAAATTAGAGAAAATATTCTTTGGTTGAAGAAAAATATATCACAAACTAATGAAATAATCCACAATGCTTATAATTTTTTTAATAATCATTATTCCTCAAAAATTTTATTAGAAAAAAGATTAAATTTATATAAAAAAATCATATGTTAGCTATTGTTATCCCATATTATAAAATAGCTTTTTTTAAAGAAACATTAGACTCATTATCTAATCAAACAGATAAACGATTTAAGGTATATATTGGAAATGACGCAAGTCCTGAAAGTCCTGAAAAATTATTAAGTGAGTTTACTAATAAACTCAACTTTAAATATAAAAGGTTTGAAAATAATTTAGGAGGTAAATCTTTAGTTAATCAATGGAATAGATGCCTTGCTCTAGTTGAAGATGAAAAATGGATTCTCTTTTTAGGAGACGATGACTATTTAAGCAACAATGCAGTTGAAGAATTTTATAATAACTTAAAATCTGTAGATCAAGAAAATATAAATGTTATTAGGTATTCTTTAATAAAAATTGACGATAAAAATAATAAGTTAACGAAACCCTATATTCATCCAAAATTTGAAAAATCAACAGATTTTATAATTCGTAGAAGAAAAACTTCATTAAGCGAATATGTTTTTAAAAAAGAACAAATACTAAAAATTGGTTTTAAAGACTTTCCTTCTGCTTTGTTTTCAGATATTGTTGCAGTATTAGAATTTTCAAATTACGCTACTATTTTTACTTTAAATGAAGCAAATGTATTTGTTAGAATTTCAACCGATAATGTTTCAGGGCATTCAATCGATATGAAGCAACATTTTAAAGCAGAAAAAAAATACTACTTACATTTGCTTAAAAACATAAATTTTTTTAACGATACACAAAAAAGATTTATTTACAATAGAATTAATAATCAAATAGTTAAAAATTTTAAAAAAGATTTTTATTTTATATTTAGCGTATTGTTTCATTACTTATTTTTTAGTTTAAAAGATTTTAAAAAACTTATAAGTAATTATTTTAAAACAATTGTAAAAAAGCATATTAAATGAGAAAAAAAATAGCTATTTTTTCAGGTTTAATTTATTCAGATAGATACTTTATATATTCCGATTTTCCGGAGTTAATAAAGAATCAAGATGTTGATATTACAATTTATACAAGCGTTAAAAATAATTGTAAAGAATTTAATAACAAATACAATAACCATCCAAATTTAAACTTTAAACACTACAAGTTAAAAGATTTGTTTTATTATAAAGCTACTTTTTTTACAAGACGACTTAATGATAAATTACATGATGCTTCAAGTTTTGGTTCAAAAACTAGAAAGTATTTTATTAAATACATGCACAATAAGGAAAAAGGTGTTATAGGTTTTCTGTATTCTTTTTTTATTTTTTTTAATTGTCGTTTTTTTCGTTTTTTAATTAGAGAATTTAATAGAATTATTCATCTTTATGCGATTAAAAAAAACGTTGAGCTTGAAGAAATTTTAAAAGTAACAGATGTAGTAATATTAAACTGGTCTTATAATTTACACAATCAATCAATTGCGTCATATTGTGTAAAACAAAAAATACCATTTTATTATCATATTCAAGGTTTTGATAATATAACTACAAAACCTAGATTTATTTTTAAACCAAATGGCATAATAACTTGGTCTAAAAGAATGAATAATGATATTAAAAGATTATATCCTGAATATGATAATGTTATTTTAGAGGAAATTGGGAATATTCAATTTGACATTTTAAATAATAAAAGATTTCAAATTTCTAAAAAAGAGTTTCTAGAAGGTATTAATTTTCATGAAAATAAATTTACAATTACTTTCGGTTTAGGTTCCCCAAATCTTTTTCAAGAAGAGTATATGTTGTTTGAATGGTTAAAGAACATTGATGAAAATTTAATAAATAAAATACAATTAATTGTAAGACCTCACCCAGCTTTTAAAAGTGCTGATATTAAAAATAGTTTAAATAATTTTCAATTTCCGATATACTATCAAGATCCAAATAACGATTTAATTGAAAATGATTATCAAAGTACGAAGTCAATAGAAAATTGGATTAATACTATTCATTATTCTGATTTGTTAATTAATACGTCATCAACTTTATCGTTAGATTTCTCTTTTTTTAATAAATCAGTTATTAATATAAATTATGATTCTTCACCTAATTTTAAAAGTGAAAAACACATAAAAGCAGTGCAAACAGTATGGGAACATTTTGTGCCAATTATCAATCATGATGTGCTTTATATCGCAAACTCATTTGTTGATATAAATAATTTAATTTTAGAATTAATAAATAATGGCGATAATAAAAGTGAAAGTAGAAAAGAATTAATTAAGGATATTTGCAATAGTTACGAGAATGTTGCTACATCAAATTATATCAATTTCTTAAATAAATTATAGAACCTTGAAAAAATTAGCTTACATAATTACATCTGACTTTTTGGAAAACAATGCTGGTGGTGGCCAAGTTTTTAGGAATAATTTAAAAACTTTAGAAGCTATTTACGGACAAGTAAATATATATTCATTTAATTTTTACAAAAAAGAAGTAAATAGTTTTGTTTTTAAAGAGGGTAATTTATATCAAGGCGAAATTTTTTTTAAAATGAATTTTTTAAGCAGTAAATACCAAAATTTATTTTTAAAATTAATATGTTATTTAAAACTTGTTTATAAATACGAAATATTTTGGGTAGAACATTTTTACGCATTACCTTCCTATAAATTAACACCAAAATTTATTTTTAAGAAAATTATTTACTCGCAACACGATTTTCTCTATAAAATAAAAGGTTTAAAAGATAATAAGTCCAAAAATAAACTATATGAAGAGGAAACTACTACAATTACAAAATGTAAAGCTGTTATTGGCGGTAATAAATTAGAAATCGATTTTTGTAACGAAATTCTAAAAACTAAAGCATACTATTTACCTATTTCAATTGAAAAAATTTTTATTAGTAATTTTGATAATTCTAAAAGAGTAGTCCATTTAGGTTCATTCAATACTACTGCAAGTAAATTAGGATTTGAACATTTTTATAAAACAATACTTCCATTTGTATCAAATGAAATTAATGTAGAACTCATAGGTCAAGGTACATGTGAAGTTAGTTCTCTAAACGTAAAAGGGTTCGGTTTTGTTGAAAAGCTTTCAAATTATCTCAAAAAAGGAACAATTTCGATTATTCCATGGAAATATGACACAGGTCAAAGAACAAGAGTTTTTGAATCACTTTCTTATGGTTGTGTAATTGTATCATATAGTGTTTTAGGAAAAATAATTCCAGAATTAATAAATAATGTGAATTGTATTTTGGTAGAAACTGAAATGGAGTTTGCTCAAGCTATTAATAATTTAGTACTAGACAATGAAAGAAGAAATAAAATTTCAGAACAAGCTATAATTACAGCAAGAGAGTTGAACGATAGTAAAAGAGTAGAAAGGGTGAAAGAAATTTTAGAATTATGACAAGAGAAAAAAAAATAGCAATTATTTTACCTCGTGGTGAAACCATTAGAAATTTTGTTTATTCCGATATTGTTAAAGCACTTAAAGATAAATTTGAAGTTACTTTATTTGCAGTAAAACCTAATGAGGAAATTCTGGTAAAAAATTAGCGCAAAGTATTTTAAAAAAAATGAATTAATGAATTATTTTATCCGTCTTGATTACTTAAGAGCTTTTTTAGCATGGAGTGTTGTTATCGCACATTTATTTAAAGACTTAGGAATTATTAATTTGTCTATAGGTGTATATTCTGTTACTGGATTTTTTATTTTTAAGTGGTTTTGTCATTACACATCTTTTAATCAAAGAAATCAAACAAAATAATTCAATTGATTTAGTTTCTTTTTATAAAAGAAGAATTCTTAGGATTTGGCCTCTTTATTTTTTTTATCTTTTTATTTGTTTAATATATATAAATTTTGAAAAAATAGAATTTATTTGGTATTATGTTTTTATGATTGCAAATTGGGCTTCAGTAAATGATTTAATGATTCCATTAACAAATCATTACTGGAGTTTAGCGGTTGAAGAACAATTTTATGTTTTTTGGCCTTTTTTCTTAATCTTTTTTTATAAAAGATTCTTTACAATGTCAATATGTTTCATTCTTATACTGTTTTTAATAAAATTCTATTTGTATTATTTTTCTCATAATAAAATATTATTTGATTTTTTCTTTGCTTCAAAATTTGATTTTATGGCTATAGGAGGTATAATTGCGTTTTTAGTTAATAATGATAGGTTTAAAATTATTTTAAGTAAGTTTCGAATTATAAAAAATATTTTACTTTTAATATCATTAATTATAATTCTTCTTGTTTATTGTAATAGTTTTTACATTCATAAATTATTAAATCATTATATCTACGGATTTGCAATTATTATATTGATTTTCGAATCAATAATTAATAATAATAAAATCACGAATTTTAGATTTATAGAATTGAATGGGAAAATATCTTTTGGTATTTATGTTTACCATATAATATTGTTAGATATAGTAATAAATAGAATATTTAAGAATTTTGATCATTCAAAAATTGAAGTTCAAGTTGCTATTATTTTTGTTTGTATAGTATTGATTTATTTGGTTTCTTATTTGTCGTTCAATTATTTTGAAAAATATTTTAATGACTTAAGAGCAAAATTAAAAAGAGTACATTAATTAGTATATTTTTTATATAAATTGAAAAAATCAAACCGACTCCTAATACTTCTTCCACGAGGAGAGACTATTAGAAATTTTCTATATTCTGGAATAATAGCTAATTTAAGAAAAGAGCATTTGGTTACTCTTATCTCAGTTAAACCTAATGAAGAGATTTGGAGCTTATTAAAAGAAAATTCAGATGAGCTTATTGAATTAAAACATATTGCTAATTCATACAAGTATAAATTTTTTATAGAAATTTTTGATTTAGCACATAATCGATATGTATGGTCTGAGGCTGCAAAAGTTCGTTGGAATATGCGAGATGTTGAAGCAGATACTACAATTAAAAAGGTAAAAAGATTTTTAAAAAAAAGTATTGCACAATCTCTTGCAAATCAACATTCAATGGTAACTCTTGAAAAAATTGATAACTGGTTAGCAAGTAAAGAAAAAAACACTAATTATTGGAAAGATATATTAAAAAGTAAAAAATATAAATTGGTTTTTAATACATCTCATTCGCATGCAAAAAACGCTTTACCAGTTGTTTATGCTGCAAATCAATTAAATATTAAAACGTGTACTTTTTTATTTTCTTGGGATAATTTAACTTCTCAAGGTAGAGTACTACCTCGTTATGAGAAGTATTTTTCGTGGAATTCAAAGATAAAAGAAGATTTCCATAACATATATCCTCATATTGACAAAAATCAAGTAGTAGTTACGGGTACGCCTCAATTTATCAATCATTTTAATATTAAACAACAACTAACTAAAGAGGAGTTATATTATAAATTAGGGTTAAAACTAGAGGATAAGTATTTTTTATACTCTTCAGGAATGAGTAATCATATGCCTTATGAGCCTTATGTAGTTGAAAGGATAGCAGATATAATTTATAAGATAAATCCAAAATTAAAGTTAGTGGTAAGAACATATGCTAAAGATAGATTGGATGTTTTTGACGAGCTTAAAGAAAAAAGAAAAGATATTATAATTCCTAAAGTTGCTTGGGAAAAAAAATACCAAACACCTTTGATAGAAGATCAAGAGTTTTTTATAGCGTTAATGAAAAACTGCATTGCAGGTATAAATGTAGCCTCTACAATCTCATTAGAATTATGTATGTTAAACAAACCTGCAATTAATGTAGGATATAACCCACCTAATAAAAACATTTACCCATATAATTATACTCGTTTTTATAGTTTTGACCATTATAAACCAATAGTTGACAGTGGAGCAGTTCAAGTAGCAAAAGATGAAAATGAAATAGAAGATTTGCTAAGAGAGGCATTGATAAATCCTAGTAAACTTGAAAAAGAAAGAAAACAATTAATAGCAGATTTTTTTGAAAATATAAAATGGAAAGATGTGATAAATAATTTCATGCAACAATTAAAATCTAAATAAATATTTTATAATATTGAAAAAATAATGAAAAAAATTCTTTTTTTATTTGGAACAAGACCAGAAGCCATAAAAATGGCACCACTTATAAAAACATTTAAAGGTTCTAAAAAATTTATTGTAAAAGTTGGAGTTACGGCTCAGCATAGACAAATGTTAGATCAAGTTTTATGTTTTTTTGATATTCAACCTGATTATGACTTAAACATTATGCATCCTAATCAAACTTTACATCAACTTACAGCTGATTTGATTAGCCGGATTACCAAAGAAATTTTATTAAAAGAAAAATTTGACTTGGTTTTTATTCAAGGTGATACGACAACTGTTTTAGCAGGAGCCTTAGCGTCATTTTATCAAAAAATTGATATTGCTCATTTAGAAGCAGGTTTAAGGAGTCAAGATATTTATTCTCCTTTTCCAGAAGAGATGAATAGAGTCTTGGTGTCAAGAATTAGTAAGTTTCATTTTTGCCCAACTCCCAAGTCAGCGAATAATATAAAAATTGAAAACATCAAAGAAAATATTTTCGAAGTAGGAAACACTGTTATCGATGCTTTACTATTGGGGGTTGAAAAAATAAATAGTTTAAATCAACAATTGTTTGAGGAGAAATTTCCTAATGTTGATTTTTCTAAAAAAATTATTTTAATTACTGCACACAGAAGAGAAAATTTTGGAGAACCATTCGTTGAAATTTGTGAATCTATTCAAGAAATTGCAAAAAAATATTCAGAAAAGGTTCAAATTGTATATCCAGTACATTTAAATCCTAATATAAAAAATAACGCACATAAATACTTAAATACACCTAATATTCATTTGATTGAACCTTTAGATTATCCTTATTTAATTTGGATAATGAATAAATCATACTTAGTTCTAACTGATTCAGGAGGAATTCAAGAGGAAGCTCCAAGTTTAGGAAAGCCTGTTTTAGTTTTAAGAGAGGTAACAGAAAGGTCAGAAGGAATTGATGCGGGAACGGCTCGATTAGTGGGGACAAATAAAAATTTAATTATAACAGAAACAATTAAATTACTTGAAAACAAAGAATACTATCAAAAAATTGCAAATATTCATAATCCTTATGGAGATGGAACTACATCAAAACAAATTTTAAAAGTAGTTGAAGAATATTATAATTAAATAAGATTATAATTTAAATAAATACAAGAATTTAAAAGTAAAAATGATAAAAAAAGTATTATTTGTGGCTGAATCAGCTCATGATAATCCAGGGTCTGGAGGAAGAACTAGAATAATAGCTCAAGCTAAATTATTACAAGAAAATGGAGTTAAGGTTCATATTGTTACTTTTTGTCAAGCATTTAAACTTTTAAGCCCTACTAATCTCATAAAATCAAAAAAAGTATTAGAAAACGACTCAAAGTCAAAGGTTACTTATATCCCAAAGATTCCAACATTTAAAATTAAATTTCTAATTATATTAAGTATATATTGGAAAAAAATAAGTTTATTTATTTTTTGTTTATTTAATAAGTTTAAAGTGCATCATTGTCATGGTTTTGGGGCTTCACTAGTTTCTAATTCAAAATTGTTTAAGTTGTTAGATATTAAGGTTTTAACTGATGTTCATGGAGTCTCTACAGAAGAAAGATATTATTCAGAAAATCTTAGTAAAGAAAATAAAGATTATTTAAATTCTATTAGAAAAGAAGTTAATTTAATTCAAAAGTCTGATTTTGTTTTTTTTGTTTCAAATGTAATGTTAGAATATTATAAAGAAAGGGGATATTCTAAGGATAATTTTTATGTTATTCCGTGTCTTTCTGAAACTAAAATGTATCTAAAAAGTATAGAATTAAATGAATTAAGAAAAAAAATTACGACGAAAAACAGAATAATTTTTGTTTATGCAGGTTCATATAGAAAATATCAAAAAGCTAAAGAAACAATAAGTATCTTTAAAGAGATTAAAGAAAAATATTCAGAAGCATTTCTATTAATTTTAACAGGACATATAAAAGAGTTTCAAAGTAGGATTGATAAATTAAATATTTCTAAACTCGATTATAAAATTATGACTTTACCACAAAGCAAGGTACATGATTACTTGTGCGTATGTGATTTTGGCTTTTTATTAAGAGATAATTTACCTATAAATAACGTGGCTTCACCTACAAAATTTGCAGAATACTCTTTGGCAGGAGTTCCAACAATTATTTCTAAAGATGTAGGTGATTATAGTAGAATAGTCAAAGAGAAAAAGTTTGGAATCATTATTGAAGATTTTAGATTTTCTGATAATTTAGATGAATTTATTAGTTATTATTTACAAAATAAAATGAAAATAAAGCAAAATTTAATTGAATATACACTTGAAGAGTTAACTTGGAAAGGAATGCAAGGGAGGTATCTGAGGTTGTATCACAAATTAATAAGTTAAAAATAATGAGATTATTAGTATTCTCGCATAAAGAGTGTTGGAAAAGCGAAGATTCACCTATTGGGTGGGCCACAGATGGTGGTTTTGCTATGCATATGGATTACTTAGCTAAAATATTTAAATCAACAGAAATATTAGTACCAGAAGTAAAACCAAGAATCAGAGGAGAAGTTTATTTTACTAATTCTACTGTTAAAATAAACCCGTTATTACCCCCTTTTTTTAAGGGTATATGGACCAAAATATTCATTCCATTATGGTTTGTTTTTAATTTACCTAAATTTTTAATAGCTTTATATAAGTGTGATGCAGTACATACACCTATTCCTAGTAATATAGGAACTATAGGATTTATTTTAGCTCACTTATTTAACAAACCTTTATACATAAGACATTGTGGGAATTGGTATAAACAAAAAACAGTTTCGGAGAAGTTTTGGAAGTGGTATATGGAAAAATTTGCTGGAGGTAATAAAGTTTTTCTTACCACTGGTGGTGGAGATAACTCCCCATCCGAAAAAAATAAAAACATAAAATGGATATTTTCTAGTAGTCTTTCTATTAATGAGATTGAAAATCAATCATTTAAAATAAAACCAAGTGATTTTAAATTATGTATTGTTTCAAGACAAGTAAAAGAAAAAGGAACTGACTTAGTTATTAAATCATTAAGTATTTTATACAAAACAGGTATAGATATAAAATTAAATGTAGTAGGAGAGGGACCTTATTTAGAATATTTAAAAAAACTAACGAATGATTTTAAAATAAATCATTTAGTTAAATTTTATGGTAAATTGAATCATGAGGGAGTTATGGAAATATTATCAGATTCACATATTTTTTGTTATCCTACTTCTGCTTCTGAAGGTTTCCCCAAGGTGATTTTGGAAGCTATGAGTCAAGGTTTAGCAATTATCACAACGCCAGTATCAGTTTTAGAAAGTTTAATTACTGAAAATGAAAGCGGGATTATTTTATATGATTCTTCCCCTGAAAATATTGCTAATACTATTAAAAAATTAATATCAGATAAGTCTACATTTGATAAGATTTGTTATAATGCAAGAAATGCTTCCAAGAAATATACATTAGAGAATTGGGTAATAGAAATACGAAATCATTTGGAAAAAGGGTGGAATGTAAAACTTAATCAAAATATTTAATGAGGATAATATTTATTGCTGGAACTTTAGGCAAAGGAGGAGCGGAGAGGCAATTATATTATATATGTAAAATGTTGCAAAATACTTTGTTTTCAGTTAAGGTACTATGTTTAACTAAAGATGAGTATTATGAAGGTGAGATTAAAAAAATAGGTGTAGAAGTAGTGCATATAGGTGAAAGCGAGTCTCAATTGATTAGACTATATAAGATTTTTAAATATGTGAAAAAAGATAAACCTACTGTTTTATATAGTTTTCATTTTTATACGAACTTTTATGTTGGGATTATTGGTAGACTTCTAGGGATTAAGTCCTTTGGTTCTATACGTAGTGACGGTTTTTCAGAAAAAAAAGCAAATGGTTTTTTTTCTTGGCTTCACTATATTTTTCCACATATTATTGTAGCTAATTCGCCTCATGGGGTAAAGAATGTGAAAAGTGCTTTTTATAATAGAAGTATTAAATTATTACCAAATATTATTGATTTGGACTTTTTTACATATAAAGAAAAAAAACAAAATATACCATTAAAACTCTTATTTATAGGTAGTTTAAAAAAAATTAAACAACCTGAGTTATTTTTAAAGTTAATAAAAGAGCTAGTAAGAAAGAAGCATAATGTTAAAGGACTTCTCATAGGAAAAGGAAATTTAGAGTATTCATTGAAAAGGGATTATGCAGATTTACCAGTTGAATTTTTAGGTATAAAAGATGATGTTCGTCTATATTTATATGAATCAAATTATTTAATTTCAACTTCATCTCACGAGGGGACTCCAAATGTAATGCTTGAAGCAATGGCTTGTGGTACGCCTATTTTAGCATTATATCATCAAGGTTTAGACGAGTGGATTAAAAAAGGAATGTTAACTAAAAATAATGATTTACAAAGTTTAGTTCATAATATTAAAAGCAATCTAATAGATAAAGAGCAGTTACTTAAAAATAGGATTTATTTAGAAAAAAATCATAGTGAAGAAGTAGTTATGCGAAAATTTATTAATATAATTTTAAATTAGATATAGATTAAAATAGAATGAAATATTTATTAACAAATAAGCAACTTCAAAAACAAGATTTCCCCCATGTAGAAGCAAATCATAGAGTTTTAGAAAAAACTAAAGGATTAACAACTATTTACTATGATTCAGCTAATATGGTTGAGTTTGATAATAGTATAGCCTTAACTGAAGGATATATTTTCTAAAAGCAATAGAGAAATTTTGGCTCTTAGAGAAGTGTCAACACAATGGCCATTATCAGATGAGATTACAGGTTCATTTTCAATAACAGTTATCAGTAATACAAGTATTAGGTTTTGTAATCACTGTATTGGTATTTATCCGCTATATTACTATATACAAGGTGATACATACATTATTTCAACAGATATTCATTGGATGGCTTATGCTTTAAATGAAGTCGTAGAATTTGATGAAGTGGGCATCATACAAAAATTATTCGGAAGAGAAAGAGTCAATATCGGAGCTAGAACTATACTAAAAGGAGTTAAAAGATTACTTCTAGGTGAGTTAATTTAAATAGAAAATAAATTAAATATTAAGCTGACTAAATTTTATGATAACACATTATTTAGGATAAATGAAAAGTATAATTGTAATAAAAAAAGTCTTATTGAATACTGGAAGAAATACCAAACAGAAATAGAAATACTAATTCCTAAAAAAGGTAAATCTTTTTTAGCAACAAGTGGAGGAATGGATAGCCGTATATTATTAGGGGCAATTCCAAGTGATATAAACTTAACTTGTTGTTTGACTTATGGGGGCTGATGAGTATGGAAGAAAGATTTGTCGCTAGGTTAGCTAAGAAGAAAAATGCGACTTTTAAAAATTATGGGGATTACAAATTATTTTTTCCACCTTGTGATATTCTTACAGATTATGTAAAGAAAAATGAATCATTAAATATTACATCTTGGCTTCAAATTTTAGAGAATACTCATCAAAAAAAAGATTCAATGATATTACTTGGAGATATGTGTGAGGTCTTACCAGCAAGAAACATAAAAACATTTTCATCAAGAAAATCTAGAATAAAAAATTTTTTTAAATATAATATCTTAAGATATTATCATGACTTTACAAAAACAGATGTAAATAGTCTTGAAAAGTGGAAAAATAAAAAAATAATAGACTTATTAAAGGTCTATGATAAAGATAAAATTAAAAAGTTAAAAATAAACCTTCCTTATGATCAGATTATAAAAGAAATTACGAAAGATTATGATGAACTTTTTGCGAGAATTGATAGTCATAATATAGGTTTTGAAGAACTTTTTGGAGAACTTCTTGAATGGTATACACATGCAAGAATTCCAATGGGACAACAAGTTTTAACCTGTAGATCTAAATTTAAAGCTGTCTGTCCTCCTATGTCTTTAAATATTTTGAGAATATCTTCAAGTATTCACCCTAAATACAGAATGAACTATCGCTTTTTTAATGCATTATTTCATAATATTGAAGAATTAAAGAAACTTAATTCAATACCGACAAGTCAATCTCCTTTTGTTAAACGTAGTTATTCAAGTTCTTTAATATTTTTATCACAGGGGATAAGATCTAATATTGATCAATTTTTGATTAGAAGATTAATGAAGAATAAAAATCCTCAAATGCGATACAGGCTTTTAAAGTCCCAAAATTGGGTTAGGGTATACCAAGAACCTCATGTGATTTCTACATATAAAAGCTATTTTTCATCTTTAGATAATAGATTTTTATCCGAAGAAAGTAGAGCTATTAAGTTATTAAAAGGAAGAGTAGGTTTAATTAAATGGCCACTTATTAATTCTGATTTGATGTCTTTTGCTTCTACTGCAACTCAAATAGATTTAATAAAAAAAATAATAAATAATTAGTAGTTTCATAAATAAAATTTTAAGGCTTACTCATTTTAATTTGTATAAAAATAGTTCTAAATAAGATATTTTATATTAGCTAAAAAATAATACCATCCGAGTTTAGTGGTTATTATTAGGAGTTGTGATTCATCACAACAAGAGCCAATAGTAGAAGAACTATTACGTCTTTCTACGGAACAAAAAGAGGTAAGTTTATCATCAGAATGTTAATCCGTATCTTATCCTCATTGTCAAAGTAAATCAGTTAAAGGCAATGGAATACTCAAAGGAGTTCAACGTTATGTATGTAAAGATTGTAACAAGAATTTTAGTGAAAGTACAGGCAATTTTGGTGCGAATTAAAGAAGAAAGAAGAAGTAAAGAAGTATTTGTACTGTTTATTTCAGGTTCTAGCATGCGTAAAAGTGCAAAAGAGATGGGGAGTATCAATATAGACCTCCTTTGATTGGAGACATAAGCTATTAATAAGTTTTTCTTCGGTATTTTCTGAAGAGTTTGAGGGAATTGTAGAAAGTGATGATTTATTTTTTCTTCATTTAGAAAAGGGAAATCGGAATTTAGAACGTCCTACACGACAAAAAAGAACAGATGCTTCAAAATTAGGAATTAGTGAAGAGCAAGTAGCTGTAATTGCAACCTGTGATCGTTTTAACCATAAAGATTTCAAAGTAGTTACTCGGGGAAGAGTTAGTAAAAAAGATATTTAAAAAGCATTAAATGATAGTTTAGATTTTGTAGATAAAGATCATTTGAATCAAAACGCAGTTGAAAAATTTCATCAATTTTTCATTGATAATTATTTGAAAGAATAATTAATAATATATTGGGAAATTATAACCTGTAATTTTTTATGTATAGTATCTGATATAAAATACTTTATATAAAACTGGAAAAAGATAAAATAATTAAATTAATTTATCATTGTAGGGATAAAATTTATAAGATGGAGGCGTTTTTACTAAAAGAAATTTTTAAAAGAAAATATAAAGGGAATCATATTATTTTTTTAAAATAATATAGTAGGATTAATTTTAATTATAGAAAGTGCTATTTAATTCGTTAGATTTTGCAATATTTTTACCAATTGTTTTTATACTATATTGGTATGTATTTAAACAATTAAAATCTCAAAATTTATTAATTGTATTAGCAAGTTATGTTTTTTATGGTTGGTGGGATTGGAGATTTCTTACATTGATATTTTTTAGTACAATATTAGATTTTACCATTGGTAAATTGCTAAAAAATGAACAAAAAGAAACTAGAAGAAAATTATACTTATGGATAAGCATAATAATAAATTTAGGATTTTTAGGATTTTTTAAGTATTTCAATTTTTTTATTGACAATTTTAAGACAGCATTTTCATTTTTCGGACAAGATATCAATATTGGATTATTAAATATACTATTACCAGTAGGAATAAGTTTTTACACTTTTCAGACACTTAGTTATTCTATAGATGTTTATAAAAGAAAATTAGAACCTACGGATGATTTTATTGCATTTTCTGCTTTTGTAAGTTTTTTTCCACAGTTAGTCGCAGGTCCAATAGAGAGAGCTACTCATTTGTTACCTCAATTTTATAAAAAAAGAGAGTTTAATAATAAATTAGCAATTGAGGGATTTAATCAGATAATATGGGGGTTATTTAAAAAAATAGTAATAGCCGATGGAGCGGCTCAATATGCTAATGAGATTTTTAATAACTATGATAACTATAGCTCTGTATCATTAATAATAGGGGCTATATATTTTGCTTTTCAAATATATGGTGATTTTTCAGGATATTCAGATATAGCTATAGGGGTTTCAAAATTATTCGGATTTGATTTAATGAAAAATTTTGATTTACCATATTTCTCTAGAGATATTGCCGAATTTTGGAGACGTTGGCATATATCTTTGAATACATGGTTTAGAGATTATTTATATATTCCCCTAGGAGGTAGTAGAGGTAGTAATTATAAAGTTATTAGAAATGTAATTATTATATTTATAGTTAGTGGATTTTGGCATGGAGCAAATTGGACTTTTATAGTGTGGGGAGGACTTAATGCATTATATTTTATTCCTTTATTATTATTAAAAAATAATAGAAATAATATGGATATTGTAGCAAAAGATACCCTATTACCATCTTTAAAGGAATTATTTCAAATAATAATGACTTTTTCTTTGGTTTGTTTTAGTTGGATATTTTTTAGAGCTGAGAATGTAGAGAAAGCAATTGAGTATATAAAAAAAATAATTCAATTAAAGTTTAAAATAGATTATTTAGGTTTGGAGAGATATTCATTTGAATTTTTACCTGCAATTTTTTTACTTATTTTAATTGAATGGTTTAGTAGAAAGAAAGAATTTCCTCTGAAAGATAATAACATTATATTGACTAGCTTTGTAATTATTTGTATAGTATTATTCGGAAGTTTTTCAAATTTGAATAGCTTTATTTATTTTCAGTTTTAATTTATGAAAGAATTTTATAAATACCTATTAAAAATAATTCTAATCTTTATAATTACATTATATGTCTTGGATACTATTTATACCTATGTGTATTATCATTTTTCTCCAAGGAGTAAGGTTCATTGGATTAAAACACTTAAAAAACAAAATTTTGACTATGCATTATTGGGGTCTTCAAGAGTAAACCACTCTATAATTCCAAATTTAATTGAAAAAAAAACAGGAAAAAAAAGGTATAAATTTAGCTTATTCTGCAGCTGAATCTTTTGAAATAAACTTAATGTTTAAAGAATTATTAAAAAATCACAAAGTAAAAGATGTATATATTCAAGTGGATTATAATTGGAGTACAGTTGCACCAGAAGAATTATCATCAACTATTTGGCTTCCATATTTGAAAGAACCTTATATTTATTCTCAATTTATAAATTATAATTCTAAATATTTATATTATAGGTATGTGCCTATGTATCGATTTATGATTAAAGAAGGTAAACTCGGAGTTAGAAATTTAATATTTTCGATTTTAAATAAAGAATATAAAACCATTAATCAGATGGGGTATGTCCCAATTGATTCAGGAGAAATTATTCAGAATGACAAAAACTATTCCTATACACTTAGGGATACTAATAACATTAATTTTAATGAAATTATCCAGTTAAGTAAAAATAATAACGTTAGTTTACATTTTTTTACATCGCCTATTTATAGATTTTCAGGAGATAATACATTATTAAATAAATACTTGCCAAATTATACTGATTTGAGTAATTCTATTAAAAATAAAAATAGTTTTAAAGATAATATTCATCTCAACAATAAAGGAGCAATAGAGTTTACTGATTTATTTATTGAAAATTATTTTAAAAAATAAAAATTTCACGATTGACGGTTTTGTAGGTTAGCTCGAGCTAAATATTTTGCATTGACTGAAATATGACTATTTAGAGTTTATTGAAAAAGCTTAGTTAGTCCTAATATAAAATATTGTATAATTAGAACATATTATAAATTCGACAAAGTAATTTGTAATCCTGTAGAAAATCTATGATAAAAAATCTATTAATAAATAAAAATCCGCTTGTTTGGGTAGTATTTCATCTTTTTTTAGGTGTGCTCTGTGTGTATACAAAATATCCATTAATTATTTGGTTTTATTTAGTTTTATTTAGTTCATTAGAATTTATTTACAAAAGACAAAATATTAACTCAATATTATCTTTAGTAATTATATATTTAGTTTCATTTGAAATTTTAGGGCGAATGTCAAACGCATATCCTATAATTCCATATGAATTAAGTAAGTATTTTATTTTTGTAAGTTGTTTTTATGGAATAATAATAGGTTATAATAATGGAGTTGTAGGGATATTGATGTTTTTTTTATTAATACCTGCATTATTTTATGATTTATCAGGAATGGTAATGATAAAAGATATTATATTTAATTTGCTAGGTGCATTAGCTTTATGTCTTTCGGTAGCATTCTTTTATAAACAAAAATTCACTATAAATGGTTTTAAAGCAATACTTAGATTATTACTTTACCCATTACTATCTTGCTTATCTTATACATTAGTAAAAATCCCAACTTTTGATGAAGTTGATTTTTTATTAGGAGCAAGTACTTATACAACAGGAGGGTTTGGAAGTAATCAGGTATCTACAATTTTTGGTTTAGCAAGTTTTTTATTGGTATTATTCATCTTAAATAAATGGATTTTTTCAGGTAAAAGATGGTTAGATATTATTTTATTATTTATATTTTTATTACAAGGTTTATTAAGTTTTTCAAGAGGTGGTATGTTGGGAGGAGGTATAGGAATATTAATAACATTAGGAGTGATTTTCTTTAGTTCGGTAAGTAAAAAAAGGATCTATAATCTACCTAAAATTGGTAAAAATTTATTTTTTTCTATACTTGTTGTATTCATAACTTTTCAATTTGCAGATTATATAACAGGAGGTACAATCTTATTAAGATATCAAGGAGAAACGTTAGGAACATTAAAGGGAGTTAAAGAAAAAAATTTAAACACCATAACCTCTGGAAGAACAGATATTATCATGGGTGATTTAAAACTATTTACTGATCATGTTATGGGAGTAGGTGCTGGTGCCTCAAAATATATACGTACTAAACACAAAGGTTTATTAAGTCATGTTGAGTTTAGTAGATTATTGGCAGAGCATGGGCTTTTAGGGGGGCTTTATATTTTTTGTTTAATTTATATTGGATTTGTAGTGTATAAGTTAAATTCAAATCCATTAATAAAAGGAATATTACTTTCTTTTTTTATTATAGGGATTTATACTAGTTTTCATGCGGCCACTCGTACTTATGTCCCACCTTTATTAGTTGGTTTGAGTACTGTTTTGATTATTGATAAATCAATTAAGAATTATATAAATTGATTTTTACTTTTGAAATAGGTTTATATATAAGAACTCAAAGTTAATATAAAAAGTAACATATAGAGAGTATTTCAAATATAAGAGTGTAAAAAGTTTATATATTACCTGTTGTGCATTTAAGAAAAAGATTGTTCATTTGATTAAAATCGTATATTTAATTGATTACCAAGTCATTAAATATATGAACAATCTCCTTCAAAATTACGAAATTATTTTAAAAGAATTGAAAAATACTTGTGGTCATATAGAGTCAAAACATCAAATTAGGCTACCTAAACTTTCTGATTTGGAGCTTGTAGCTCTTAATATTACGGCTGAATATATGTCTATTTATTCTGAATTACAATTATTTAGGTCTATTCAAGGTACTCGTTTAGATAATCGAATTGAATGTAGTGTTTACAATAGAAGAAAAAGGAATTTATTTTCCTATATTGAAAAAATACGTGAGCATTTGAGTGGTAAATTTTCTGATTTTACGGACGTTTTTATCGTAGATTCGACTCTGATAAAAATTTGCAAACTTAGCAGATTCAATCGTTCCGAGATTTGTTCAACGTCAGAAATAAAACCTGCTTTTGGATATTGTGCAGCACAGAAATCAAGATACTTTGGTTATAAACTTCATGCCGTTTGTGATAAGAATGGAATTTTTCATTCTTACGATTTTACTCCCGCAAATGTTCATGATGTAAATTACCTAAAAGATATTAAACACGATTTTGAAAACTGTTTACTAATCGGAGACAGAGGATATATTAGCAAAGAATTACAAGTTGATTTATTCAATTATTCCAACATTAATTTATCCGTTCCAATGAGAAAAAATCAACAGGATTTTGTGGTATTTTCAAAAACAAAATCAAGAATCAGAAAAAGAATTGAATTGCGAAGCATATCATGAACACTAATAAAAAAAATAATAAAATCCTGTGAATAAACGGCAATTTCTCAACTAAATGGACAATTTAATATTCACATCAATTTGGCAAAAACCTTTAAAGGTTTAGTGACAAGAGTTGCCTCGAAAATAACAGCTTTTACCATGATTCAATATCTCAATTTCTTTGTCTTCAATAGGCATTTAAACAAAATTAAAATTAATTTATGCTAAATACACAACAGGTTATATATTCTAAAATATATTATTTTTAAGTATAATAAGAAAGAGTAAAGTTTCAAACTTCTTTTTAATGAAAAAAAAGAATAAGTTTATTAAAATCATTTATTTCGGAAATAAATTTTCTTCCTATAAAAGTTCCACAGCAGTGATGGAAACTTTAGAACCTTTATTGTCTGATTTTGTAGATGTTAAATCCTATTCTTCTAAACAAGGAAAACTTGCAAAATTATTCGATATGGTTTTGCATTTTTTTTCTCAAGGAATTTTTTCTAATAAGATAATTATTGATGTTTATTCTACTTCGGCTTTTTATTTTGCGTGGATTTTAGGATTTTTAAGTTTTTTATTTAATAAAAAATACATTCTTTTTCTTCATGGAGGAAACTTACCCAATCGCTATAAGACTAATCCGAAATTAACTTCTTTTTTATTTAGAAAATCTCACAAAATCATCGCCCCTTCTCATTATCTAAAATCTTTTTTTGAAAAATATAATTTTGATGTACAGTACATCCCGAATATTATAGAATTAGCAGATTATCAATTTAAGGAAAGGAAAAATATAAAACCTAAATTACTTGCTTTACGAGGATTTGGAAAACCATACAATCCTATTATGACATTAAAAGCAGTAAATGAATTACGACAAGAGATTCCAGAGGTTGAGCTTTTGATGCTAGGAAATCCTGATGAGTACTACTATAATCAAGTTATTGATTACATCAATAAGTACAAACTGAAAAGTAGTGTAACAGTTCTAAATAAAATGCCTAAACAAGATTGGATTAAATTGTCGGAAGAGTATGATATTATGATTTCTAACCCTGTAATAGACAATACACCTGTAAGCATTATTGAGGGAATGGCATTAGGAATGTGTGTGATTTCTACAAAAGTAGGAGGCGTTCCTTTTTTAGTTGATGAAAATGAAGTTGTATTAGTTGAATCTAACAATGAAAAACAGCTTGTGAGTGAAGTAAAATCTATATTAAAAGATAATAATTTAGCTAATACTTTATCCTTAAATGCTAGAAAAAAAGCAGAAACATTTGCATGGGAAAATGTAAAACAGAGTTGGAAGAATATATTATTAAATTAAAATGAAAGATATTATTTTTAGAATTTGGTACTTTATCTGCAAGAATATTATCATCATAATTCCAAATAAATATTTTTATCAATTAATGTGTATACTCACTCACATAAGATTAAAGTATAAACCATATAAACTAAATTTAAGTAATCCAAAAACATTTAATGAGCATCTTAATTATAAAAAATTAAAAGAGAATTACCCATTAGGTACTATCGTAGCGGATAAAGTAAAGGTACGTACCTATATAAAAGAAAAAATAGGAGAGAAATATTTAATTCCAATTCACGGAATTTATTCTAGTGCAGATGAAGTTAATTTTAAAGAACTTCCAAAGGGTTTTGCATTAAAAACCAATCATGGATCGGGTTGGAATGTTATATGTCAAGACAAGGAAAAATTAGATATACAAGCTACAAAGAATAAATTTAGTAAATGGCTCAAATACAATGCATATTACTTGAGTAGGGAATGGCAATATAAAGATATACAACCTCTTATTATCTGTGAAAAGTTGCTAAAATATGAAATCTTTGACTACAAGTTTTTTTGTTTCAAGGGACAACCTATATTTATTCAGGTAGATATCGATAGGTTTACTAATCATACAAGGAATTTCTATGATTTAGAATGGAATTTACAGGGGTTTGGAATTAATTATCCACTATTTAATAAAAAGATTGAAAAACCAGCACAATTACAAGAAATGATTGAGGTTTCAAAAGTTTTATCTAAGGATTTTGATTTTGTAAGAGTGGATTTATATGTGTATGAGAATAAAGTATTTTTTGGAGAGCTTACATTGTATCCTGGCGGAGGTTTTGAGCCTTTTTTAAGTATTGAGCAAGATTTAGAAATGGGGGAATATTTTTCTAAAAATTAAAAAAAGAGATTTATTATATAATGATAAATGTTACTAAAACTTTCTTTCCACCTTTAGAAGAGTATAATACTTATTTAGAAAAAGTATGGAAAAATGAATGGTTAACCAATCGTGGTGAGATGGTTATTAATCTAGAAAAGAAACTACAAAAGAAATTAAAAATAGATAATATTTTATTAACAACTAACGGTACTTTACCAATACAAATAGCTTTGAAGCTACTAGTTGATGAAGGAGAAGTAATAACGACACCATTTAGTTATGTTGCTACAACATCATCAGTTATTTGGCAGAATTGTACTCCTATTTTTGTAGATATTCACCCAGAATACCTAACTATTGACGAAACAAAAATAGAAAAAGCAATAACCACAAAGACAAAATGTATTCTCGCTACACACGTTTTTGGAAATCCGTGTAATGTTGATGAAATTGAAAAAATAGCTAAGAAGCATTCGTTAAAAGTTATTTATGATGCAGCTCATTGTTTTGGAGTAGAATACAATAATAAATCTATTTTTAAATATGGAGATATAAGTACGTGTAGTTTTCACGCAACCAAAGTTTTTCATACAGGAGAAGGTGGTGCAATCTTTTGTAGTGATGAAGAATTAAGACATCGTGTATATTACAGTCATAATTTTGGACACAACGGACCATTAGATTTTCATGGTTTAGGAATAAATGCAAAAATATCTGAATTACAAGCAGCTATGGGATTAAGTGTGCTTCCTCATTTTGATAATATCGTACAATCTAGAAAAAAAGCTGTAGAATTTTATGATGATAATTTAAATTGGAATAACCTAAGAAAAATTAGGTTAAGAGATAACCTTAAATGGAATTACAGTTACTATCCAATATTTTTTGATTCGGAAGAAATACTACTACGAGTACAAAGTAAATTAAACCAAAATAATATATATCCTAGAAGGTATTTTTATCCGAGCTTAAATACGTTAAATTATGTAAAATATCAAAAATGTGAAGTAAGCGAAGGCTTATCGAAAACAGTATTATGTTTGCCACTTTATAAAGGTTTAGAGAACGAAGATTTAAAGTTAATAGTAGATATAATTAATACAAGTTTATGCTAATACTTGGAGCTAGAGGATTTGCAAGAGAAGTTTTTGATGTGCTTGTAGAGCATTTAGAAATTGAAGATATAGCTTTCTATGATGATGTTAATAAGTATGATAAAAATCTAGTGTATAATAGAATTCCAATACTTGATAACGAGGATAAGGTAAGGAGTTTTTTTATTGAAAAAGGAAACCAGTATACTATTGGAATAGGTTCTCCAAGATTGAGATATATGTTATATAATAAATTTAATGGTTTAGGAGGTAGTATATCATCTGCTATCAGTTCAAAATCTCAATTTGGAATGTACGACATTAAATTAGGAGAAGGTGCAAATATACTCCCAAATTCTGTGATATCTAGTTGTGTAGAAATAGGTAAATGTCCAATCGTATACTATAATGTTGTAATTACTCACGACTGTAAAATAGGAGACTTTGTTGAGTTATCACCTAATGCAACTTTACTAGGAGGCGTAAAAGTAGGCGATTATACTCATATAGGAGCAAATGCAACTATATTACCAAAAGTTGAAATAGGAGATAATGTAATAATTGGAGCTGGTTCTGTAGTAACTAAAGATATACCTAGTGATTCAATTGCATACGGAAACCCTGCAGTGGTAGTTAAAAGAAATAAAAAGTTTTAGAAATGAAAAAAATATCCTTTGTTATTCCTGTGTTTAGAAATCAAGGATCCATAAAGATAACATACGATAAGATAATAAAACTGGTACAAAGTCTTAATCTTAACTATGAGTTTGTATTTGTGAATGATGGTTCTGATGATAATTCATATGTTGAACTAATTAAATTAAGAGAAGAAGATAATTTAGTTAAGGTTCTTTCTTTTTCTAGGAATTTTGGACAAGTTCCAGCTTTAATTGCAGGGTATAAAAAAGCAACAGGGGATTGTGTGATTTCAATGGCAGCAGATTTGCAAGAACCAGTAAGCCTTATCGAGAAAATGATTGATAATTGGATTGGCGGAAAAGAGATAGTTATTTGCAATAGAGTTGAACGAGAGGATAGCTTTGTATCAAGAGTTTCATCATCAATTTTTTATAATTTAATTAAGTTTGCTAATCCCAAGATGCCTAAAGGTGGTTTTGATTTTATGTTAATGGATAGAAAAGTAATTAATCAGTTAAATCTAATTGATGAGAGGAATAGATTTATTCAAGGAGATATATTATGGTTAGGATTTGAAACTGTATTTATACCTTATAGTAGACAAAAAAGAACTATAGGAAAATCTCAATGGACGATTTCTAAAAAGCTCAAATACTTTATTGATGGAATTTTGAATACTTCTTATATCCCTATTCGTTTTATATCTTTATTGGGTTTTATTAATTCGTTATTAGGTTTTGTATATGCGTTTATTATAATTTATAATAAATTAATTAATAATATTCCCTTTAAAGGTTGGGCTCCTATTATGATTATTATATTAATCACAACAGGTATGATTATGATTATGTTGGGTATAATAGGAGAGTATTTATGGAGGACTTATGATGAAACAAGAAAAAGGCCTCTTTATATAATTAAAGAAGATTTGAGTTAGTAACATTAAATATGATTATTTGTATGCATAGAAATAAGTTTGTTTCATATTTGATTAATAATATATTTTGGCTATCATTATTAGTATGCTTTATTTTCTATTTTTTACCGTTTAAACCAAAAACTTTTGGAGATGGAGAATATGATGAAGGAGCAAGACAGCTATTAGACTTTTTTTTGAACGGTTTTTCAGGAGATGTTAACGTTCAAAAAGGTATTTTGACTGTAGTATATTATGCAGTTCCTTATTCTTTAGTTCATTACTTTAAAAGTGAGCAATTGTATTATTATTCAGCTATTATTTTTAATGTACTAGTGGTTTCATACGCTATAAAATTGTTATTTAAGAGTTTTCGTATTTTAGGTCTAAATACTAAAACACAGTTTATACTTCTTATTTTAACATTTGCATTTCCAATACAGATTTATTATGCTTTCGGAGTTGCTTCAGGTAGTTTTATATTTTTTGGAAGCTGTTTATTTGTGTATGCATTAGTATTAGTTAATTTAAAGCCTGTATCAAAATCGTATTTTTTACTAGCTTTATCGATTGTTATAGTAATGGGAGTTCGCCCTAATTTAATACCACTATCATTATTGGTCGTATTATATACTGTGTTATTTAAGCACAATTTAAAACATAAAATTCTATTTATACTTACATTTTTTATTTTAGGAGGTGGGATTTATACTTTTGAAAAAAAAATTAATATTGAAAATAAAGACTTTAAAGAAATTATTTTTAGAAGACAGATTTTGTGGGGAAGGTATGAACTTAGAGATGAACCCTTTAATTGGGTTCCACAGCATGGTCATAAAAATAAATACAAGTCAATTGATTATGTAAATAATCTTAAGAAAAGACGTGAGTTAGATTCTATTTGTGCTTCGGATAATCTAGAACCTACCAAATATTATTTAAATTGGGTTGCGAATGATATTATTGAAAACCCTATATTAACCTTAAGACAGTATTTTCTTAAGTTTTTTCAAAGTCAGACTTTTATGATTTCGCCTTTAATACAATCAAATAAAAGTACTACTATAAAAATAATTCCACACATATACATAAATGTAATAAATTATTGTATCATATTTTTAGCTTTTTGTGGTATTTATAGATTATATGTAGATAAAAAGATATATATGCTGTTATGTTTGGCGTCGTTTTGGGCATGGTCTATATTGTATGTGTCTGTATTTCATTCAGAAGCAAGATATGTATTTCCTACTAGACCAATAATTTTGTTACTAGCAGGAATATATCTTAATTATTACTTTTTAAAGAAAGAAAAAAGTAGAATTCAGTAGAATAAATTAAATGAAAATTCTAATTTTTTATCAATATTTTGGAACTCCTAAAGGAAGTTGGAGTACTAGGATATACGAACTCACTAAACGTTGGGTAGAAAAAGGTCATAAGGTTACCGTAGTTACTTCTCCTTACGAAAAGTCAGATATAAGAGTATCTAAATTTATAACTAGAAGAACTATTGATGGAATAAATTTAATCATTATAAATTCTGCAGATTCCAATAGAGATGCTGTAATTAAACGTGCGTTTAAAGCTCTTATTTATTCGTTGGTTTCAATTTGGTTTGCATTAACGGAAAAATTTGATGTGGTAATTGCTTCATCAGGTCCTATAACTGTAGGTTTGCCTGCTCTTTTTGCTAAATGGTTTAGACGAAAGAAAATGATTTTTGAAGTCCGAGATCTTTGGCCAAGTGGTGGGATAGAAATGAAAAAGATTACGAATAAATACATCATTAAGTTAGCATTATGGTTCGAAAAAACGTGTTATAAGAATTCGGAGTTTGTTGTTCCATGTTCAAAAGGAATGGAAAAAAGTATAGTTACTAGATTTTACCAAACACCTACTTTGGTTATTCCTAATGCATGTGATGTTGAGTTATTTTCTAGCAAGAGTAGTCCGAAGTTACCTGATTATTTTAAAGGAAAAGAGATTGTTTTATATGCTGGCTCTCTTGGACAAATGGACAATTGCGAATACTTAATTGAAGCTATGAGGTTTATTAATAAAGTACAAATTCACTTGGTATTTATAGGAGAAGGGTCAGAAAGAGCACAATTAGAAAGATTAGTAAAGTTATATTCTTTGGATAATATATCATTTATTGGATTGATTCCCAAGAATGAAGTTATTTTATGGCTGAACTCATCTATAGTGTCTTTTGTTATGTTTAAAAATTATCCTGTTTTACAGACAAGCTCCCCAAATAAATTATTTGATTCTTTTGCATCAGGAACTCCTGTAATTCAAAATACCACAGGTTGGATTAAAGATTTAGTTGAAAAAGAAAAATGCGGAATTAATGTACCTCCCGATAATCCTAAAGAATTAGCAGATGCAATTGTTAAAATTACTGATGACATAGAATTACGAAATCAAATGGCTAAAAATGCCAAAAGACTTGCAGAAACTGAATTTAATAGAGATATTCTTGCAGAAAAATACTTAAATAAAATTTTAGAATTACAAAATTGAAAAACTTTGCCCTTATAGGAACTGCAGGTTATATTGCACCACGCCATTTACAAGCGATAAAAGAAACAGAAGGCAACCTTTTAGCATCTATTGATGTATCAGATAATGTGGGAATTTTAGATAAATATTTTCCTAAGTCATACTTCTTTACCAACCTAGAACGTTTCGATAGACACATCGAAAAATTAAAACTAGACAATCAAAGAATCGATTTTTTTACCATTTGTTCGCCTAATTTTCTGCATGATTTTCACATTCGTTACGCATTAAAGAATAATTCTGATGTTATTTGTGAAAAGCCTACTGTTCTTAATCCTTGGAATTACAAAGCATTAGAAAAATCAGAAGAAGAATATGGAAAGCAGGTTTTTTCCATTTTACAGCTTCGATTACACCCAAAAATCATCGAACTTAAAAATAAAATTTCCAAGCAAAACAAAGATAAAATTTACGATGTAGATTTAACGTATATTACTTCAAGAGGAAGTTGGTATTATACTTCTTGGAAAGGAGATATAGAAAAATCAGGTGGAATTGCCACCAATATAGGAATTCATTTTTTTGATATTCTTACTTGGATTTTTGGAGATGTTGAAAAGAATACGGTTCACATTCGTACACACGATAGAGTTGCAGGTTTTTTACAGCTAAAAAATGCAAATGTACGTTGGTTTTTAAGCATCAATTCAGAAACACTACCCGAAGATATTAAGGAGATTAAAACGACTTATCGTTCCATTAAAATAGAAGGAGAGGAGTTGGAGTTCAGCGATGGATTTGAAAACTTACATACCTTGAGTTATCAAGAAATTCTAAAAGGAAACGGATTTAAACTCAAAGAAACCGAAAAATCGGTAGATATTACCTATCAAATCAGAAATCTAAATCCGCTAGGATTGGTAGGAGAGTATCATCCTTTTGCAAAATTACCATTAACTCGACATCCGTTTTTGTGATTTTATGGCGTTTACTCGTGCTTTTACTCCAATCTTTCTCCAAAACTTGTTTTTGGTATTTTCAAAAAAAGAGTTTACTATCGTTCCACTTTTTTTTGAAAACCAAAAATCTACGTTTTGTTCAAAAGGATTTCCGTTCAATCACGAACGCAGAATAAACCTTTAAATAAGAGATGCAAAAAGACTATTTTATACACGAATCATCAATCCTTGATGTACCTACACAAATAGGAAAAGATACTAAAATTTGGCACTTTTCCCATATTATGAAAAATGTTAAAATAGGAGAGGAGTGCATTATTGGTCAGAATGTGTTTATAGCATCTGATGTTGAAATAGGAAATGGTGTAAAAGTTCAGAATAATGTAAGTTTATACAAAGGTGTATTTTGTGAAGATGACGTTTTTATTGGTCCATCAGTAGTATTTACCAATGTTATTAATCCCAGAAGTTTTATAGAACGAAAAGAAGAGTTCAAACCAACTAGTATAAAAAAAGGAGCAACTATTGGTGCAAATTCTACAATAATTTGTGGAGTTACGATAGGTAAATATGCTATGATAGGAGCGGGAAGTGTAGTAACTAAAAATATACCAGATTTTGCACTTTTTGTAGGAAATCCTGCAAAACAAATTGCTTGGATTTCAAAAAATGGTACTAAATTAGCATTCGATAATGATGGTATTGCTATTTGTGAAGAAACAAAACAAAGGTATATACTAGAAAGTAACAACTTGGTGAGAAGATTAGAATGAAAAATATACTAATTACAGGAGGTAGTGGTTTCTTTGGAAAGCATTTTGTAGATGTTTTTTCAAAGAATTATAATGTTGTGAATCTAGGAATGAACTCGCAATCAGATGTAGTGTGTTCGCTAGATAAACAAGTACCTGAATTTTCTACTCATTTTGATTGTGTAGTTCATTGTGCAGGAAAGGCACATATTTACCCAAAGAATACCCAAGAAGTACAAGCCTTCTTTGATGTAAATCACAAAGGAACTAAAAACTTAATTAAAGCACTAGAGAAAAATAAACCTTCTTATTTTGTGTATATATCCAGTGTATCCGTATACGGATTAACCTCAGGGGAAAATATAGATGAAACAACTCCATTAGAAGGAGATACGGCTTATGCATTAAGTAAAATTTATGCAGAAAAAGAAATAGAAAAATTCTGTAAAGAAAACAATATTAATTACTTAATTCTTCGTTTACCATTATTGGTAGGTAAAAATCCTCCAGGAAATCTTGGCAAAATGATAGAAGGAATTAAATCAGGAAAGTATGCTAGAATTGCGAAAGGAAGAGCTCAAAAAAGTATGGTAAGAGCTTGCGATGTAGTGAATTTAGTAGATGACTGGGTTCAAAAAGAAAATCCAGTTTCAGGAATTTATAACCTTACTGATGGTGTTCACCCAACATTTTTTCAATTAGAAGAACATATTGCAAAACAGTACAATACACATGTAAGAAGAATTTCATATCAATTAGCTATATGGATAGGACAACTAGGAGATTACCTTTCATTCTTACCAATAAATAGCAAAACCATAGATAAAATTACGTGTACCTACACATTTTCAGACGAGAAAGCAAGAAAAGAGCTAGATTGGAACCCAAAACCTGTTCTCGATTTCGACTTGTAATTTATCTTTTATTTATTCTGCTTTCATTTTCTTTCACAAAACTTTCCCAACCGGAATATTTTTTTTCTTGAGTTACGGTGTTTGAGTTATAAAAATGACAAACCGCAACAGCCAATCCATCAGATGCATCTAAGTACTGTGTGGGAAATTCTTTTAAATTCAGAAGTGTTTTCAGCATTCCAGCTACTTGTTCTTTCGATGCGTTTCCATTCCCTGTAATTGCCATCTTTATTTTTTTAGGAGAATATTCTGTTATGGGAATATCTCTGTAAAGTCCTGCTGCCATGGCAACTCCTTGAGCACGACCAAGTTTTAGCATAGATTGTACATTTTTCCCAAAAAAAGGAGCTTCTATTGCTAATTCGTCTGGCTTGTATTCTTCTATCAAGGAGAGTGTTCTTTCAAATATCTTTTTTAGCTTCAATTCATGAGAGGAATATTTTTTTAGGATTAATTCGTCCATACGAATCAACTTCATCTTTTTAGAAACTACCTCAATAAGGCCAAATCCCATTACGGTAGTTCCAGGGTCAATTCCCAAAATAATTTTTTCTTGCATGAATTTACTTCATTCTATTTTCTTATAACCGTAAAGTCTAGTGTCTATATTCTATTCTCTTTTCTCTAACTTCTAAAGTCTAACATCTAACATCTACACTCACAAGCTATTCAAATACGATTCCCAACCAATCTTTTGGTACTTTTCTGCTTGTTCTTTAGGATTTTCATCGGCATAAATTCCTCTTCCTACAATTATAAAGTCGGTATGGTATTCGTGAAACACTCTTTCAGGTGTATTGTATTGTTGTCCTTTATTATCTCCTTCTGTTACAAGATTTACACCAGGTGTGAATAACAGTAAACTTTTAGGAACAGAACTTTGAGCAACCGCTGCAAATACATTAGGAGATTTTTCAGCAACTTCCAATGCTTTACTCACGTAGTAACTATCTGTTAACGTTCCTTTAGAAGACATTTCTACAATGGCAACAACTCCAGAAGAGTCAAATGCTTTTAATGAGGTTTCTCCTGCAATTACATGAGAAGTAATCATATCTGCCCAAGAAGAAATCTTATAGATTCCTTTTTTGTATTGATTTTCTTGTGTATTTCCTATATCTGCAAATTTTCTATCTTCAAATAATAAGAAGTTTTTTTCCTGTGCTACTTTTTGCAACTGTTTAATGGTATCATCATTAAAATCAGTAATTATATCAATGTGAGTCTTTAATGCTACAATGTGATTACCTACTTTTTCAGCTAATTCAATTAGTTCTTTGGTAGTATTAACGTCAGCAGAGCAGATTAGGTTAGATTTTTTTTCAGTTGCTATAGAAAGTATTTTTTGAGCAGTTTCGTGTGTATTTATTTTTAATTTTTCTTCATAAGAAAGACGCTTAATCTTTGGTGCAGAAATATCTGAGTTTAAAAATTCACGTATTTTGGTAACTTCTCTTTTATCCAGTTTATTGTATTTAAACAATATATTTATCACTTCATTAATAGTAAATAAGGTGCGTACGTGATATCCTTGTTTTTTAAGCTTTTCAATTCCTCCTTGCTCTCTATCAAGTACTACAACAATATCCTGAACTTTTAAACCTTCTCTTTCTACTTCGGCAATGGTTTCAACTAAACTTTTTCCACTGGTAATTACATCTTCTACTAAAAGACATTTTTGTCCATCGCTAAAAACTCCTTCTAGCATACGTTTTGTTCCGTATCCTTTATTTTCTTTTCGTTTAATGATAAGAGGAATTCCACTTGCTATAGACATTACTGTTGCCATGGGAAGTGCAGCATAAGGAACACCACAAATAAGCTCATAAGATGATTCTTCTTCGAGTTCTAACAAGAAATTAGCAAGTGTTTTAAGTAATTCAGGACTCGAAGCAAGAGGACGTAAGTCTACATAAAATGGAGATTCAATTCCGCTTTTTAAGGTAAATGTTCCAAATTTGATGATGCCAAGATGAAATGCTTTAAGTAAAAAGTCTTCTTTAGGTTGCATATTTATATTTAAGTGTTATTTATTTTTTGCTGTAATTTTGAATAGTTAATGCTGAAGAACGAAGAATATATCCGCCTATGTATTTCAAGAGTTTATTTTTGATAGGAAGTCTAAGAATAAAAAAGTCCAACACAAAAGGAAAAACAGCAGGTAATGCCTTTGTGATAGAATCTTTACTCCAATTAGGAAGAGATTCTATTAATTTTTGATTTTCGATACTTAGTTGTTCTTTATGCAGTTTTAGTTTTTTTCTTTGATTCATCTTTTAGTATTTTTTTTGAGAAAATAGGAATAAATATATCTTGAAACATTCCAACAATTGATTTCTTTGCAAAAACAAGAATTAGAATTAACAGCAAGTAAAAACCAGTAATAATTAAACTTGAATACATCAAACTATGCATAAAGTAATCAATTACGAACAAAGCAGATACGTTTAAAAAAACAACAAACATGATTAACATCAAAACAAGCAATACCGAATGAACAGTACTGCTTGCATTTTTAGACATCTTATCTATTGCATTAAGCTTTATTATTGTTATCTTATTTTCTATTATTTTTTTTATAGTACCAATCATAATAGTTGTGTTTTTCTATTCAAATGTAGTGAATTGTTTGGCAAGTTCAAAAAAATACCGATAACAAACCAGTGTTAATTTATAATTTTAATTAATTTCTCATTGATTTATATGCATTTATCAATCCATTGGTAGAAGAATCATGAGAAGTGATTTCTTCTTTAGAGTTTAATTCAGGAAGAATTTTATTAGCTAATTGTTTTCCAAGTTCAACTCCCCATTGGTCGTAAGAATAAATATTCCAAATTACACCTTGTACAAATATTTTGTGTTCGTACATAGCAATCAAACTTCCTAAAACTTTAGGCGTTAGTTCTTTATACAAGAAAGAATTAGTAGGAATATTTCCTTTGAATACTTTAAAAGGAGTTAAAAATTCAATTTCTTGCTCAGATTTTCCTTGATTTTTAAGTTCTTCAATTACCACTTCTTTTGACTTTCCGAATGCTAGAGCTTCTGTTTGTGCAAAAAAGTTAGAAAGTAATTTTGGTTGATGGTCAGAAATAGGATTCAGTGAATTTGCAGCAGCAAAGAAATCACTAGGAATAAGTTTAGTTCCTTGATGAATTAACTGATAAAAAGCATGTTGTCCATTAGTTCCAGGTTCTCCCCAAATAATTGGTCCCGTTTGGTAATCCACTTCTTCGCCGTTTCTATCAACATACTTTCCATTAGATTCCATATCTCCTTGCTGGAAATAGGCGGCAAATCGATGTAAATATTGCTCATAAGGAAGAATAGCAACCGATTCTGCTCCAAAAAAGTTGTTGTACCAAATTCCTAATAAACCAAGCAATACAGGAATATTATTTGAGAAATTTTCTTCTTTAAAGTGTAAATCCATTTCATGAGCACCTTCCAAAAGTTCTTCAAACTTATCGAAACCAACGGCTAAAGAGATACTTAACCCAATTGCACTCCAAAGTGAATATCTTCCACCTACCCAATCCCAAAACTCAAACATATTTTTGGTGTCAATTCCAAATTCAGAAACCGATTTTGCATTGGTAGATAATGCTACGAAATGTTTCGCTACATCTTCAAGTTTTGCATCTTTCAAAAACCAGTCTTTTGCAGAAGACGCATTAGTCATGGTTTCCTGTGTGGTAAATGTTTTTGAAGCAATTATAAATAAAGTAGTTTCAGGATTTAAACCTTTTAACGTTTCAGCAATATGAGTTCCATCTACATTAGAAACAAAGTGGATATTTAAATGATTTTTGTAATGTTTCAAGGCTTCCGTTACCATTACAGGACCCAAATCAGAACCACCAATTCCTATGTTTACTACATCTGTAATTGATTTTCCTGTATATCCTTTCCAATTACCAGAAATAACTTCATTAGAAAATTCTTTTACTTGTTCCAAAACACGGTTTATGTCCTCCATTATATTTTTTCCATCAACTATAACAGGAGTATTGCTTCTATTTCGTAATGCGGTGTGAAGAACTGCTCTATTTTCAGTTTCGTTGATAAAATCTCCATTAAATTGTTGTTCTATCGATTTGCGAAGTCTACATTCATTAGCTAGAGAAATTAGTAATTGTAATGTCTCTTCACTAATTCTGTTTTTTGAATAATCGAACAATATGTTGTTAAATGAAATACTAAACTCATCGAAACGATTTTCATTTTCGCTAAATAATTCAGTTAGTGTTTTATTTTTTATAGAGTTGTAATGACTTTGTAGATTTTTCCAAGATTCTGTTTTCGTTGGATTTTGTTTTTGTAGAGCCATAATTATGTAATTTATTTATTTTTATACTGTTTTAATTTTAGAAAAAGTTTAATGATAGTTGCTAGAAAAAAAGCTAGAACTGATGCAAATAAAGAAATCATTAAAACTTGATTGGAATCGCGAAACAAAGGCAATCTATAATTTACGTTGTATAGATAAAAAGCAGTTAGTATAATGAATATTACTTGAAGTGTTGATAAAAATTTAATCATAATTTAGTGTTATTTTCCGTTTAAAGCTGCTTTTCTACAGTATACTCGCCAATTGGTAAGTACAGCATTCGGGAACTTCTCACGAACTTTTCTTAAATCATTTTTCGCTGCCTCCCTAGTAAAATAATCACCTATCATAACGTAATAGTGAGGTCTTACGTCTTTTATTTCAGGAGTTGTTAGATGAGGGAATAGTTTCATTACTTGTTCTCTCATTTCCTTAGCTTGTTGAATGTCTTTGGTAATACCTACTTTTATCTTTACACCATCTACTTTATCTCTCATGTAGCATAAGTCTACATTTTTTCGAATATTATCTATTTTTTGAGCTTCTTGTTCTTTTTTTAATTGCTGAGAAGTTTTTTTAGCATTTGCTACTTTTATGACGTCACATCTCTCTTCTGTTTTTGTTAATAAAGAGTCAATATCGGAGTCTAATATAATTTCGATACTATTTATGCTTAATGTATCCTTTGCTTTTTCTTGTGAGTTTTGAGCAAGGTTTAGTTGCGATACGAAAGCGATACACACCAGTAGGAAGTATTTCATGTACTTTTTTCGACAAATTTATTACTATTTTTTTAAAATTGAAGTATGCATAGGTTATTTAAAGTATTATTTATTATTTAGAATGAGTTTAAATTAAACAAATTGTTATTTTTTTGTGTACTATTTTATTTTGATATATGCATTTGTTTTCTATTTTTGCGGAATAATTTTACGAACCATATAGAGAAGCTTTTATGAAAAGTAGTTTTATACATACTCTTAGAATATCATTAGTTTTGCTTTTTGTTTCTGCATTTTCATATTCTCAAGCAGAGGGAATAAATGGAGATGCAACAAAGGGAGAACAACTTTTTACTAAGAATTGTACAGCATGCCATGCTTTAGATAAGAAACTTGTAGGTCCTGCATTGAAAGGTGTTGTTTCTAGACTTCAGCAAGATCAAGGTTTAGGAAGAGAATGGTTTCAAAAGTGGATTAAAGACAATGTTGCTTTAAGAGCTTCGGGAGATAAGTATGCAAATCAAATTTTTGAAGAGTTTGGTAAGTCTGAAATGCAACAATTCCCTAATCTTTCGGAACAAGATATAGATGATGTTCTTGCATACGTAGAAAATCCTCCTGTAAAGGAAGAAGTAAAAGAAGTAAAAGCTCCAGTTGTAGCGTCTGAAGACAATGCAAGTGGTGCTACAAATCAATTATTAATGGTTTCTTTTGCGGTTCTTGTAGCATTACTTATATGGATAGCATTTAAATTAAATAGTTTAGTGAAACTTACTCAGCAAGAGGAAGGTATATCTGAATTAGATGAAGAAAAAATTAAATCATTTGCTGATTTTTACGAGAAAAATCAAAAACTAGCATACGGAATACTTACAATTGTAAGCATATTAGCATTGTATGGTGGTTGGGCAATGCTATTTGGTTTAGGTGTGGATAAAGGATACAAGCCAGAACAACCAATATATTTTTCACATAAAATACACGCAGGTATAAATGGTATTGACTGTCAATTGTGTCATACAGGAGCTAAATATGGTAAGGTATCGGGAATTCCTACTCTTAATACTTGTATGAATTGTCATAGAAATATATCTGAATACAAAGGAGAATATTTAGAATCAGGTAAAACAAGAGAGTTTTACACAGGAGAAATTAAAAAGATATATTCTCATGTTGGTTGGAATGAGGAAACACAATCATATTCAAATCCTCAAAAGCCAATTAAGTGGACTCGCATCCATAATATGCCAGACTTTGTGTATTTTAATCATTCTCAGCACGTGGTTGTAGGAGAGAAAGCTATAATGGAATCACATAACAAGAAGCATCCAGAAGAACCAATAGATGTAGTATGTAAAGCATGTCATGGAAAGATAGATACTATGAACGTAGTTCAAATGGCAAATGACTTTACTATGGGTTGGTGTATAGAGTGTCACCGTACGACTAAGGTTGACCTTTCTAATGGTTACAACGCCGAGTACTTTAATAAAATCCATGATAAACTCAAAAAGTATAAAGGAGAAGATGTAGAAGTTACTGTTGATGCGATTGGAGGAATGGAGTGTGGAAAATGTCATTATTAAGAAAGAACTAAACTAAATTATGGAAGTAAATATGACTTCAAACAAAATAAAATTTAGAAGTATAGAAGAGCTTAAAGACAATACTTTAAGTGAAAAGCTAGCAAATGAATTTAGTGAGCCAATTCCTGTGGAAGATTTTGTAGGCGATAACAAGCTTATGAATGAAGGAACAAGTAGCAGACGAGATTTCTTAAAAATATTAGGATTTAGTACAGCTGCTGTTACCTTAGCTTCCTGCGAAGCTCCTATTACTAAATCGATTCCTTATTTGGTAAACCCTGATAATGGAATTGTTCCTGCTATTCCTGGTGTCCCAAATTATTACGCATCTACTTTTTTCTCAGGAAGTGATTTTGCAAATGTTTTGGTGAAAACTAGAGAAGGAAGACCAATAAAAATAGAACCAAACAAGGAAGATGTGTTTTTTGGAGATGCTAATGCAAGAGCTCAAGCATCAGTACTTTCTTTGTATGATAACGATAAAGTAAAAGAACCAAAACTTAATAGTGAAGGAGGTTTTGTTTCTACGAGTTGGGGAGAGTTAGATAAACGAACTGTTCAAGCTCTCAATAAAGCTCAGCAAGAAGGTAAAAAGATAGTGATTTTAATGCCATCTTATCCGAGTCCTACCACCGAAAAAATCATAGAAGATTTTAAATCTAAGTATGCAAATACAGAAGTTGTAGTACAAGATTTATTATCTGACTCTGTGGCATTAAATGCGTCAGAGGAAGTATTTGGTAGGAGAGTCCTTCCTATGTACGACCTTTCTAAAGCTAAATTAGTAGTGTCTTTTCAAGCTGATTTCTTAAATAATTGGAATGGAGGTCACATGGACGTAGGTTATGCAAAAGCAAAGACTCCAGGTAAGGATATGTTAAAGCATATTCAAGTAGAGTCTAACATGAGTATGACAGGTGCTAATGCTGATGTAAGAATACCATTGAAACCTACTGATGTTAATAAATTATTAGCAGAAGTATACAAAGCTCTAGATGGAAATTCTACAGATAAAAACGCAATTTCTATTTCTAAAGAATTAAAGAGTGTAGGAGGGAAGTCTGTTGTTTTAGTTGATGGAAATGAAGATGCATATGTTTTAGGACATTTGATTAATCAAAAATTAAACTCAGAAGTTGTACTAAAAGATCAAGTTCTTTACACAAGAAATTCTGATGATGCAAAGTTGTCAAAATTTATAGAAGATGCTAATGCTTCTAAAGTAGGTGTAGTAATAAACTTTAATACAAACCCAGTATATTCATCTAGCATTAAAAACATAGAAAAGGCTTTTTCTAAGGTAGATTTTTCTGTTGCAATTGCAGAAAAAGAAAATGAAACCAACAGTTTATTTAGTGCTATTGCACCTATGGCAAACTGGTTAGAAAGTTGGGGAGATTATAGATTGAGTACAAAAGTTTATGGACTTTCTCAACCAACAATTCAAAAAGTATTTAATACTCGTTCTTTCCAAGATTCTTTATTAAAATGGATAGGTTCTGAGGAAACTCATTATGATGCATTGAAGAAAAATTGGGAAAGTACTATTTTACCTAAGTTAGGATATTCCTTTAATCAAGCATTATTTAATGGTGTAAATGTAACTTCGGAAACGGATTCATTATCTTACGTTTCAGGTAATGCTGCTGTTCATGTAGCAAAATTGTTAACTGATAAGGCAAGTGAGATTGAATTACAGTTATATACAAAAACTTCTGTAGGAGACGGAAGTCAAGCGAATAATCCTTGGTTGCAAGAGCTTCCTGACCCGATAACAAGAACTTCTTGGGATAATTACATTACAATAAATCCTGTAGATGCAGAAAAATTAGGAATAGAGAACAAGTTTGATGGGAAAATGTCTATAGACGGAAGTTTGATAAACCTAACAGTTGGAGGAGTTGAATTAACCAACGTTCCTGCTTTTATACAACCAGGACAAGCTGTTGGTAGTATAGGATTAGCTTTAGGATACGGACAAAAAGGCTCTGGTAAGGTAGCAGAAACAGGAATAAATGCATATAAGTTACTTAAAGGAGGTTTAAAATCTCAAAAAAATGTAGCGATTTCTACTACAGGAGAATGGCATGAATTTGCGTGTATTCAAATGCAGAATACTTTAATGGGACGTTACGAAATAGCTAGAGAAGTTTCAAACTTTGATTATATCAATAAGGATTCTAAAGAGTGGAATGAACCGCTTGCAATGCATTCGTATACCAAAGAAATGCCGATAGGTAAAGTAGATTTATGGGACGAACATGATAGTTCTGATGGACCTAAATTTAATTTATCTATAGATATGAACTCTTGTACAGGTTGTGGTGCTTGTGTAATTGCTTGTCAAGCTGAAAATAACGTACCTGTAGTTGGTAAAGATGAAATACGTAGATCTAGAGATATGTATTGGCTTAGAATAGATAGATACTATTCGGCAGATGAAAAAATCACGTTACAAGATTCTTTAACTGATGGTTTAAATGAAAAACAACAGTACGAAAAATTAATAAATCCTGCTACTGAGAATCCTGATGTGATTTTCCAACCAGTAATGTGTCAGCATTGTAATCATGCTCCATGTGAAACAGTTTGTCCTGTGGCAGCTACTTCTCATGGTAAGCAAGGACAAAATCATATGGCATACAACAGATGTGTAGGTACTCGTTATTGTGCAAACAACTGTCCTTATAAAGTGCGTAGATTTAACTGGTTTAATTATGCTCTTAATGATAAGTTTGATTATCATATGAATAACGATTTAGGAAGAATGGTATTGAATCCAGATGTGGTTACTCGTTCAAGAGGAGTTATGGAGAAGTGTTCTATGTGTATTCAAATGACTCAAAAAACAATACTAGAAGCTAAAAAAGAAGGAAGAAGAGTGAAAGATGGAGAATTCCAAACAGCTTGTTCAGAAGCTTGTTCTACAGGAGCTATTCAGTTTGGAGATATAAATGATAAGTCATCTAAGATAAATGAGTTATTAAATGATAAGAGAAAATACGTTCTGTTAGAAGATATTGGAACAAAGCCAAATGTATTTTATCATTATAAAGTAAGAAATAGAAAATAATAAAACGAATATTCATACTATAGAATTATGTCAGGACATTACGAATCACCTTTAAGAGAACCGTTAATTGTAGGTCATAAAACCTATCATGACATCACGGAAGATATTGCAAGACCTATAGAGTCTAAAGCAGGAAAAATATGGTGGACAGCATTTATTTCCGCATTGATAGCGTTTCTTTATGGTTTTGGTTGTATTGCTTATACCATCGGGACAGGAATTGGTGTATGGGGATTAAACAGAACAGTTAACTGGGGATGGGATATTACCAACTTTGTATGGTGGGTAGGTATTGGTCACGCAGGAACGCTTATTTCGGCTGTATTACTTTTATTCAGACAAAGATGGAGAATGTCTATTAATAGATCCGCAGAGGCGATGACTATTTTTGCGGTAATTCAAGCTGCTTTATTTCCATTAATTCACATGGGACGTCCTTGGCTAGGATATTGGGTTTTTCCTATTCCGAACCAGTTTGGTTCTTTATGGGTAAACTTTAACTCGCCACTTTTGTGGGACGTTTTTGCAATATCAACTTATTTCTCTGTATCTGTTGTGTTTTGGTATATTGGATTAATTCCTGACTTTGCAATGGTAAGAGATAGAGCTAAAAAACCAGTTACAAAAAGAATATACTCTATACTTAGTTTTGGTTGGGGAGGAAGAGCAAAGCATTGGCAAAGATTTGAGGAAGTTTCATTGGTTTTAGCAGGACTTTGTACTCCACTTGTATTCTCGGTACATACTATTGTATCCTTTGACTTTGCTACTTCGGTAATTAAAGGTTGGCACTCTACAATTTATCCTCCTTATTTCGTTGCAGGAGCAATTTTCTCAGGGTTTGCAATGGTACAAACACTATTAATAATCGCAAGAAAAGTAGTACACTTAGAAGATTACATTACTCTAAAACACATAGAGTATATGAATATAGTGATAGTTCTAACAGGAGGTATGGTTTCTGTGGCTTATGCAACTGAGTTCTTTGTTGGGTGGTATTCAGGGTCTAGATATGAAGATTTCACATATTTTTCTCCAGGTGCTGCAGTAGGACCTTATTGGTGGGCTTTTTGGTTACTGATTATATGTAATGTTATAGTTCCTGCATCACTTTGGGTTAGAAAATTGAGAAGAAACATACTATGGACATTTATAGTTGCGTTGGTAGTTAATATAGGAATGTGGTTTGAGCGTTTTGATATTATTGTTATCAACTTGAGTAGAGATTATTTGCCTTCATCATGGACGATGTTTATGCCTACATTTGTAGATGTGGGAGTATTTATAGGAACCAATGGATTCTTCTTTGTATTATTCTTATTATATGCAAGAACATTCCCTGTAATTGCACAAGCGGAATTAAAATCCATTTTGAAAATATCAGGAGAGAGTTATAAAAAGAAAAATGCTGAACATAATGAGCACTAAGACAATATACGGATTATACGGTGATGATGATGATTTACTTCATGGAGTAAATGAACTTCAGAATAAAGGAATTGATATAAAAGAAGTATATACTCCTTTTCCTGTTCACGGCTTAGATAAAGCGTTAAAACTGAAAAAGACAAGGATTTCTGATATAGCATTTGCTTATGGAGTATATGGTTTTTTCTTTGCAAGTACGCTTACTTGGTATATTATGATTAGAGATTGGCCACAAAATATAGGAGGTAAACCTAGTTTTGCTTGGTATTTAAATGTACCTGCATTTATACCTGTAATGTTTGAGTTAACGGTTTTTTGTACAGCTCACTTGATGTCAATTACATTTTTATTCAGAAATAAAATGTTCCCAGGAGCAAAAGCTCAGAATCCAGATCCTAGAACTACAGATGATAAGTTTTTAGTAGAGATTGAGTCTGATGACGTAGATAATGTAAAAGAGGTTTTAGTAAATACAGGAGTTGAAGAGATTTCGATAAAAGAGTTAGAAGAGAATAAAAAATAAATATTCATTTTTGAGTATGAAAAATATGTATAAAATTTTTACAGTATCGTTAATAGTAATTTTATTTGCCTCGTGCAGTAAGGATACTCCTAGTAATGTATTCTTTCCCGATATGTACTATCCAGTGGCGTATGATCCATATCAAGAATCTGTGTTGGCTTATTCAGATGAAGAAACAACTATACCATTCTTTAAAAATCATAATGGACAAACAGCTATGCCTCCTGTAAAGGGAACAGTTCCTAGAAATAAATATGGAGTGTTACCTACAGAGCTTACCAATACGCCAGAAGATTATGCCAAATCAAAAATGATAGTTGAATCTCCGTTACAAAAAGATTCAACGTATGTAAAAGAAGAAGTTTTAGCAAGAGGAAAAAAACTATATGAACAAAATTGTGCAGCTTGTCATGGCGTAAATGGAGATGGACAAGGTTCTATTGTTCAAAGCGGAGCTTTCAATGGAGTACCTAATTATGCAGATAGACAAATTTCTGTAGGTTCTGTTCATTATGTGCTTACGTATGGTAAAAATGCTATGGGATCGTATGCTTTTCATTTAACACCAGATGACAGATGGAGAGTGGCAGAATATGTAATGAGTTTTAAAAAATAAAATAGGGAAAAATGTATCAAGTATCAGGAAAAATAAAGATGTTATCGTTCGGAATGATGATTGCTGGTGTTTTATTGTTTGCAATTGGTTATGCATTAAATCATCAGTCAGATTCAGAACTAGAGTCTTACATCGTTAATTTTATGGAAGAAAATCCTGAATTATACTCAGGAGAACATGTTTCCAGTTCGCATGATAATCCAGAACATCAATCGCATGCTGAACATATAGAACATGCAAAACATCAAAATCATAATAGACCTTGGAGTGCGTTTTATGTTTCGGCTTATTTATTTTTTGGAATTTCTACAACGGCACTTTTCTTTTTATCAGTTCAGAATGCAGCTCAGTCAGGTTGGTCTGTAGTAGTTTCTAGAGTAATGGAAGCAGTAGCATCATTTATTCCTTACGGAGGGATTTTAGTATTGATAGTTGCTTTAGGAGGAGTACTTCATTGGAATCATCTTTTCCATTGGATGGAAGATGGAATCACTACTGTAGGAAGTGATAATTATGATTTATTAATTTCTCTAAAAGAAGATTTCTTAAATAAACCATTTTTTACTGCTAGAGTTATATTTTATGTAGTTGGATTCACTTTCTTTTTAAATTATGTGAAGAAAGGAACTAGAAAATTAGATGAGCAATCTAATGATAAGAATTATTGGAGAATGTATAAAAGGAGTGTTATTGCAATAGTATTCTTTGGATTCTTTTCTATGGCATACGCTTGGGATTTCATTATGTCTTTAGACCCTCACTGGTATTCTACTTTATTTGGTTGGTATTTAATGATTTCTCATTTAGTATCTGCTATTTCATGTATTATTCTTTTTGCAATTTACCTTAAAAAGGCAGGATATTTACCATTGTTTAATGATAATCATTTACATGATTTAACTAAGTATATGTTTGGATTTAGTTTACTTTGGACATATTTATGGTATGCTCAGTTTATGTTGTATTGGTATGCAAACATTCCAGAAGAAGCAATGTACTTTTTAGGAAGATTCGATATGTATAAAGATATCTTTTTACCAATGTTAATCCCTAACTTCTTATTACCTCTACTGGTATTGGTAAGTAGCTCTATGAAACGAAATTTTGTAGTGGTTCCAATTATGGCGGTAATTATAATCCTTGGACATTGGTGGGATTTCTTCTTAGCGATAATGCCAGGAACAGTAGGACCTTTCTGGGGAATAGGAGCTTATGAAATAGGAGCATTATTATTTGTTGCAGGATTATTTATATTTGTGGTAACGAAAGAGCTTTCAAAAATGAAGTTAGAACCAAAAGGAAATCCATTATTCCATGAAAGTGAAATATATGAGTATCCGTTCTAAAAAAAAGAAATTATAATAAACAAAAAATCCCATGTAAAGATGGGATTTTTTTGTGTCTATAAAGTAGGACTATTTGTTGTATTAATTTCTATATTTGCACAAAATAATTCCTATGGATTTTAATTATAAAAAATGGAATACCATTTTAGGTTGGTTTTCTTTTATTATAGCTTTTATAACATATCTTTTAACCATAGAACCCGATTTTAGTTTTTGGGATTGTGGAGAATACATCGCTTCGGCTGCTAAATTAGAAGTTACGCATTCACCAGGAGCTGCCCTCTTTCAGATTGTTGGAGCTTTCTTTTCTATATTAGCATTTGGCGACGGTAGTAAATACGGAATGGTAATTAATGCAATGTCAGCATTATTTTCAGCACTTACTATTTTATTTTTATTTTGGACAATTACGCATATTACATTAAAAGCTCTAAAGAAAAATGTAAATGAGGAACTTGATTTTAAAACAAAGTTTGTAGCATTAGCAGGAGGATTAATAGGAGCTTTGAGTTTTACGTTTACCGATACGTTTTGGTTTTCTGCAGTAGAAGGAGAAGTATACTCTATGGCATCTCTTTTTACAGCAATGCTTTTTTGGATGATTTGCAAATGGGAAAACACAGATAATATTCAAAAGTCGACACGTTGGTTGCTTTTAATTTCGTTTGTAATAGGACTTTCTGTTGGTGTTCACATGATGGTTTTATTAGTAATTCCAGCGATATGTTTTGTTTACTATGTAAAGAATTATAAATTCTCAATCAAAGGATTTATTATCGCTAATTTAGTTACGCTTGTAATTTTTGGAATCATCTTCAAAGGAATTTTTCCTTTTGTAATGTCGATGTTTGGTAATGTTGAAATTTTCTTCGTTAATGATTTAAGACTTCCATTTAATTCAGGAAGTATTTTTACATTAATTGTTCTCGTTTTGCTATTTATTGTTTTAATTAGGTTTACCATAAAAGGCAATCACCCAAAACTAAATACAATTGTTTTATCTGTACTATTTATGCTAATTGGATTTTCAAGTTGGATGGTAATTCCTATTAGAGCAAATGCAAATCCACCGATGAACCTTAATAATCCTGATAATGCCATTGGTATGCTAGATTATTACAATAGAGAACAATACGGAGATTGGCCAGTTGGTTATGGTGCAAATTATACAGCACACTTGGCAAGTGACGGAATTTTAAGAGAAGAAGACGGAAGTGCGAAAAAAGTAATTAAAGGAAAAACCTATGAAAAAAATGAATCTAGAAATGCCTATATAGAAACAGGAGAAAAGTTTGATTATGTGTACAATCCAAAGTATGAAAGTATTTTGCCAAGAATGTACAATCCTAGTCCTGATGTAATGGAACAATACGCATTGTTTACAGGTTATCCTGAATTTGAAATATCAAAAGAGTATAAAGATTATCCTCAAGCACAGAAAATTGTAAGCGATTTACAATATTTAAAAGAAACAGGAGAAATTTCAATTTCTGATTATCAAGAATATGCTCCGCTTTTGGATATCAAAAAACCTACTTTTTTACAAAATATGAAGTATTTTTTTGATTTTCAGAATGGATATATGTTTGTGAGGTACTTCCTTTGGAACTTTGCAGGAAGACAAAATGACTTTGAAGGTCATTATGAAATTAATAAAGGAAACTGGGTTTCTGGATTTTCATTTATAGATAATCCAAGATTAGGAAACCAACAAGATTTACCATCAACCTACAAAAATAAGTCTACGAATTATTATTATTTATTACCATTAATTTTAGGTTTAATAGGTTTGTTTTTTCATTTAAATTCAGATACTGGACGTTTTTATGCGTTACTTTCACTATTTTTACTTACTAGTGTTGGAATTATTTTATACACGAGTGTAAAACCGTTTGAACCAAGAGAACGAGATTATGCCTTAGTTAGTTCTTTCTATGTTTTTGCTATTTGGATTGGATTGGGAGCTTCGTTTTTATTAAATTTAATTTCTAAAAATAACTTTAAAAAGGTTGCACCTATCGGATTTGTTTTAATGTTAGCATCTCCTATCGTTTTGGCTTCAGAAAACTGGGACGATCACGACAGAAGCAACAGAACAGCAGCATACGATCAAGCATATTCGTATTTGGTAAATTTAGATGATGATTCAATCTTGTTTACGTACGGAGATAACGATACCTATCCACTTTGGGCGATTCAAGAAACTTCTGGATTTAGAACCGATGTAAAAATAGTAAACTATACTCTTTTGGGAACTGCTTGGAATATCGACCAAGTAAAACGAAAAACATACAAAGCAGATCCAATTCCTGGTAAATTAAAACACGACCAATACAGAGATGGAAAAAACGATTTAATTCGTGCAATGGATGTCGCTGAAATGAAAGAAATGTTTGAGTACCTACAAGAAAATGACATAGATACTACACGTTTTGAACCGCTAATGAAAGTTGCCCAAAAGGATTCGATGACGGCAAAAGAAGCGATGGATTACATTCTAACTAAAAATCCAATTAAAGATGAATTCCTGAGCATGATGTATGACGTAAAAGGTGGAGATGTGAATTTACTTCCTGTTAAAAAGATTGTAATTCCTGTAAATAAAGAGAATGCAATAAAATATGGAATTGTTCAGAAAGAAGATGCAGACCAAATGGTAGATTATATCACAGTTGATTTAAAAACAGGAAATCTACGTAAAGAATTATTTGCAATGCTCGATATGTTTGCAAATTACGATTGGAATCGTTCTATTTATTTCAGTTCAGGAGGGACGTATTCAGATGCTAATGTATTCTTTTTAAAAGATTATATGCAGTTTGAAGGATTTTCGTACAAATTAGTTCCAATCAAAACACCTAAAAAAGAAAATGGAGAATTAGGAAGAGTAAATCCAGATGTGTTATACAACATAATTAAAAATTACAAATGGGGGAATTTTAAAAATCCAAATGTGCATTACGGAGAAACAGCAAAACAAAACTTAATTATATACAGAAATTCGGTTTCCCGTGCTGCAGAAGCATTAGTAGATGCAGGAGAAAAAGAAAAAGCTAGAGAAATATTAAATCTAGCAAATACCGAAATTCCCGTAGAACTATATCCTTCAAACACATCAATCACCAATATTGTTTATTCTTATTTGGTATTGGGAGATGAGAAAAAAGCAATGAAAATTGCGAACGAATACAAGAAAAATATTTTTGAAGAGTTGGATTATTATGATGAATTAAAACCAGAATTTAGAAATACAGTTCGTCAAGAAAGTGTTCGTTTAAGGTATCAGTATGCAATGTTGGTAGAAAGTATCATTGACGGATACAAAGAATCAGGACAAGAAGAAAAAGCTAAAAAGTATATTTCTACAGCAATGAAGCCAATAGATGACAGATACAAGAAAGAACTCAATAATAAAAACCGATTGATGAGCATAACGAGTTTAGTTAAAAAACACTATTCGCCTATATTTTCTGTATTAATCGATGTTGATTCCACTTATGTTTCATCAAAATTGGATTCGTTAGAACCTGCAGTTATAGATACTTTGAAACAAGAGCAAGAAGCTATTGACGGTTTTTAGAAAGTAATTTATTTGCTTGAATTAAATCTTCTTCTGTGTCAATTTCAACTCCCATGTATTCGGTTTGAATTAGCTTAATTTTCATTCCGTATTCTAGGTAGCGAATACATTCTATTTTTTCTGCTTTTTCGTTCTGAAGCATAGGTAGTTTAGAAAAATTAAGTAATGCATCTTTTTTGAAGGCATAAACACCTATATGTTCGTAGTAATCTGCATTGAATTCTTTTTCACGAGGATAAGGAATAGGAGAGCGAGAAAAATAAAGAGCATTATAGTCTTTATCAAATAAAACTTTTACATAATTAGGGTCTTGTATTTGTTCCCAATTTTCTAGTTTTTGCATTAAAGTTGCTACATCTATAGTTGAATCTTCTTTAAAAACAGAAATTAGTTTTTCCAATGGTTCTTTTTGAACAAATGGCTCATCTCCTTGAACATTAATTACAATATCACAATCTAGTTTTTCTATAGCTTCAGCAATTCTATCGCTTCCTGTTTCGTGTTCTTTTATACTCATAATTGCTTTTCCTCCGTGCCGAGTAATATCATTATGGATTATATCGGAATCAGTAACCACAAAAACATCATCAAAAAGATTGGTTTTTAAGGTGTTTTCATAGGTAGTACGAATCACAGTTTTGTCGCCAAGCATTCCCATAAGTTTTGCAGGAAATCGAGTTGCAGCATACCTCGCAGGAATTACAGCTATTATTTTTAAATCAGACATGATTGTAAGTGTAAATTTAATTCAAATGTACATCTATTGAATTAGTAATCCCAATTATCTATAATTTTTGAGTTAAAAAGTTGTCTTTATCTTTGAAAATCTACTTTACACAACGTTTAATTTTTGGGTAAGAACAAGATTATTGCTATATTGGCATAGAATTTGTTTTAATAAAAGAATAACACAGAGAATAAATTGTTATGAAAAAAGTATTATTTTTATCAGTAGTTGCATTTGGTATTTTATTTTTCTCTTTTGGTGTAATGCATGATTTTTATACATCTATGACAAAAGTAGAATACAGTCCGGGAACGAAGTTATTAAAATTTGCATCAAAAATAGATGTATCTCAGTTAGAGAAAACAATCCCAGGTAAACTTTCAGACTCAGGTTTTGAAAATTCATTAAAATCATATTTAAATGAAAATATATCTGTAACCATAAACGGGAAGCCTACGAGATATGAATACACAGGAAAACAAGAAAGTGGAGATATTCTTTGGGTGTATTATCAGATATCAGATATAGAGTCTATAAAGTCTATAGGAGTTAAAAATACATTGTTCTTTTCTAATACTCCAAATCAACAGAATTTTGTATCATTTAATATTGCAGGAAAGAAAAGTTCTTTTGTATGTACTAAAGGTAGTCCTTCAGGAGAAAAGGACTTCTAATCCAAATAATCTAAAATTAAAAATTATATACTACGTCAATAAGTTGAATTACAATAAATTCAACTTGTTGATTAGTTCTTGTTTGTTGGTTCTGCTAATAGGTACAACTTTGTTGTCAATGAGTACTGAGTTGTCCTCTATGTCTATTATGTAATTGAGATTTACAACATAAGATCGGTGAATTTTAAAAAAGTATGAAGGAAGTTTTTCCTCTATTTTTTTTAATGTAGAATGGACGATGTGTCTTTCTGTTTTTGTATTTATAGTTATATAGTCGCCTGTAGCTTCTATAAGAGCAATGTTATTAAAATTAAGTTTTACAAGTCTTTTCCCAACACCAACATAAAGCTCATCGGGTTCGTTTATTGGAATAATTTTTCCAGATTCATTTTGTTTAAAAACAGAGATTAGTTTTTCAGCTTTATCCATTGCTTTTTCTATACGAGAAGTTTCTACTGGTTTTAGTAAGTAGTCGATTACGTTATCGTATTCAAAGGCTTTTACGGCATAGTCTTTATCGGAAGTAATAAGAATAATGGGAATAGGATTTTTCATACTGTTTATGAAATCAAATCCATTGAAATTTGGCATATGAATATCAAGCAGTATAAAGTCAACAGAATTCTCATTCAAGAACTTAATAGCAATCAACGGCTCTGAAAAGTCAGCAATAACTTCTACTGATTTCAGTTCTTTTAATTGTTTCTTTATAATCTCTCTTGCGATTATGTCATCGTCAATAATAATGCAGTTCATTTTAATTGTTTTGAAATTTGATCTGTAAATTCCCCAAACAAATCTAGAAAAATATCTTTATCGTGTTTCTCAATAGTTATATTTTTTTCTAATCTTTCAACAGTTTTAAGTAATTCATTTGCTTTAAATAAATTGATTTTATATTTTAACTTGTGAAGCACTTTTTTTAACTCGTCATCATTATTGTCTTTAAAAGCAGAGTTTATTTGTTGTCTGTCTTTTTCTAATTCAGAAACAAATGTAGAGAGTAGGTTCTGTTTGAACTCTAACTCATCTCCACAAACTTCATTGATATAAGTATAATCAAGTTTCAATTTTCTCACTTTTAAGTTATATAACAAATATAAAAAAAATCATCAATAAAACAAGTTATTGATGATTTTTTTATAAATAGAGCGGAAGACGAGGGTCGAACTCGCGACATTCAGCTTGGAAGGCTGACGCTCTACCAACTGAGCTACTTCCGCGTTTAATTAAGGAGTACAAATTTATACATTAATTGCAAAAAAACAAAAGAATCGAAAAAAAAATTTTACTTTTGCGTAAATTATTAATTAATCATACTTAAATATAAAACCTAATATGTCTTATTATTTCACTTCTGAGTCAGTTTCTGAGGGACATCCAGATAAAATCGCAGATCAAATTTCCGATGCATTAATAGATTATTTTTTAGCATTCGACCCAGAATCTAAAGTTGCATGTGAAACTTTAGTAACAACAGGACAAGTTGTTTTGGCAGGAGAGGTAAAGTCAAAAACATACCTTGATGTACAAAAAATAGCTCGCGAAGTAATTGCAAAAATAGGATATACCAAAAGTGAGTATATGTTTGATGCAAACTCATGCGGTATATTGTCTGCAATTCATGAACAATCACCAGATATAAATCAAGGAGTAGATAAAATAAATAAAGAGGAACAAGGTGCTGGAGATCAAGGAATGATGTTTGGTTACGCAACTAATGAAACAAAAAATTATATGCCTTTGGCTCTTGATTTATCTCATGCGTTATTGCAAGAATTAGCGGAATTAAGAAAAGAGAATAATGAGATTCAGTATTTACGCCCTGATGCAAAAGCACAAGTGACATTGGAATACGATGACAATAATAAACCTATTCGCATAGATTCTATTGTTTTATCTACCCAACATGATGATTTTGCTTCTGAGCAAGTGATGCTAGAAAAAATTAAGTCGGACATTAAAGGTATATTAATTCCTCGAATAGTGGTTAAATATCCTGAGTATAAAGATTTTTTTAATGATAATATAAAATACCACATAAATCCTACAGGGAAATTTGTAATTGGAGGACCTCATGGAGATGCAGGATTGACAGGAAGAAAAATTATAGTAGATACATACGGTGGGAAAGGAGCACATGGAGGAGGAGCTTTCTCGGGTAAAGATCCAAGTAAAGTAGATAGAAGTGCAGCTTATGCAACAAGACATATTGCCAAAAACTTAGTAGCATCGGGAATTGCTGACGAAGTATTAGTTCAAGTGTCTTATGCAATTGGTGTAGCAGAACCAACAGGTTTATACATCAATACCTATGGTACGTCTAAAGTAAACCTAACAGACGGAGAAATTGCTAAAAGAATCCAAAGCATATTTCCGATGACGCCTTACCATATAGAGCAACGACTGAAATTAAGAAATCCTATTTATTCTGAAACGGCAGCGTATGGTCATATGGGAAGAGAAAATAAAATAGTGAAAAAAGTATTTACTTCTCCTTACGAGGAAACCATAACCAAAGAAGTGGAATTATTTACTTGGGAAAAATTAGATAAGGTAGACGAGATTAAAGCTGAATTTAGTAAAGATTTTAAATAAAATTAGAGTTTATGACTCAAAGTGGAAAGATAGAATTAATGGCTCCTGCGGGGAATTTTGAATCATTACAAGCTGCATTAGATAACGGGTGTGATTCCGTTTATTTTGGTGTAGAACAATTAAATATGCGAGCTAGAGCGAGTATAAATTTCACAATCAATGATTTAGAAGAAATTTCAAGAAGATGTAAGGAGAAAAATGTTAGAACTTATTTAACGTTAAATACCATTATCTACGATCACGATTTATCAATCATTAGAAGTTTGATTGATGAAGCGAAAAAACATGATATAACGGCAGTTATAGCTATGGATCAGGCAGTTATAAATTATGCTCGAAAAGTTGGAGTAGAAATTCATATCTCAACACAAATTAACATTACGAATATAGAAACGGTAGAATTTTATTCCATGTTTGCGGATACTATGGTTTTGAGTAGGGAATTAAGTTTAAGTCAAGTTGAAAAAATTTCTAAACAAATAGAAAAAGACGAAATAAAAGGACCTTCTGGAAGATTGGTAGAGCTCGAAATTTTTGGACATGGAGCCTTGTGTATGGCGGTTTCTGGAAAATGTTATTTAAGCTTACATTCTCATAATTCTTCTGCAAATAGAGGTGCTTGTAAACAAAATTGTAGAAAAAAGTATACGGTAATAGACCAAGAGTCTGGTTTTGAAATAGAACTTGACAATGAGTACATGATGTCGCCTAAAGATTTGTGTACCATTAATTTTTTGGATCAAGTAATCAATGCGGGAGTAAAAGTACTAAAAATAGAAGGTAGAGGTAGAGCTCCTGAATATGTAGCAACTGTAGTAAAGTGTTACAGAGAAGCAATTGATTCGGTTGCAGAAGGAACGTATACTAAAGAGAAAATTGATGATTGGATGAAGTGCTTGGAAACGGTTTATAATCGAGGTTTTTGGAGCGGATATTATTTAGGTCAGAAGTTGGGAGAGTGGTCAGATAATCCTGGAAATAATGCGAAACAGAAGAAGGTATACGTGGCAAAAGGAAGACATTATTATCCTAAAACACAAATTGCTGAATTCGAGGTAGAAGCATACGACGTAAATGTAAACGACAGGATTTTAATTCAAGGTCCGACCACAGGTTCGCAAGAGATTATCTTAGAAAGTATGATGGTAGATGATGTAGAAGCAAAAACAGCAAAAAAAGGAGATGTATTAACTTTTCCTATTGATTTTAGAGTTCGTCCGTCTGATAAATTGTATAAGATTGTAGAGAATAATTAAACCATTATCAAATTGATGTTTTTGAATTAGATAATAACCAAGTTATTTTTTTAGGTAATATAAAAGCAGAGCAATCCAATACCTAACTTTAAGTCCTAGCTGTAGAAGTAGATAAATAAAGATATTTTTGTGAGAATAATATTTTCTAACGAAAATTTCCATTGCTTTAAAGAAGTTTTTGTAGTAGGTTTTGTCCTTTAATGTACTTTCTCCTTTGTAATGTATAATTGTTTGTTTTCCGTAGTAGAAATTAGTATACCCGTTTCTAATGAAGGAATAGCATAAATCTATGTCTTCTCCATACATAAAATAGTTGGAATCAAATTCTCCAACTTTATAAAAATCTTCTTTCTTCATTAATAAAAAAGCTCCTGTAAGGATTGGAACTTTTCCTACGGAAAATTCATCTAATTCTGTAAAATAATATCCTTTGGTAGGAGGAACGTTTTTTCTAAGTATAGTAGTGTATAATTTTTTGAATGTATTGTAAGGATTAGGAATATTTCTTTTTGACTCTTGATGAAAAATCCCATTTTTATTTGTCATGCGAACTCCAAGGCAACCAATTTTTTTTTGTTTTTCTGCAAAATCAATTATTTCTTGCAAAATAGTATTAGGTAATAAAGTGTCAGGATTTAGAAATAAAATAAATTCTCCGTTTGCAATCTCAGAAGCCTTATTGTTTGCTTTAGAAAAACCAATATTTTCTTTATTTTGAATCCAATTTACCGTTGGGAATTGTGAAGTAATATAGTTTTGACTGTTATCATTAGAATCATTATCAATGACTATGATTTCGTAATCAAAAGATGTTTTATTTGCTAGAATACTAGTTAAACATTCTTCTAGAAGTTTTTTTACACGATAATGAACTATGATTATAGATAGCTTCATTATACTACAGAATATGGCACACGATTAATAATGGAACGAGCAAGTGTTAATTCGTCTATGTATTCAATTTCTTCCCCAATACCAATTCCTCTTGCTATCGAAGATATTTTTAAGTTCTTATCTTTGAGTTTTTTATGAATGTAAAAAGTAGTTGTATCTCCTTCCATTGTGGCACTTAGAGCAAATATTATTTCTTCTACATTATCTTTTTCCACTCGATTGATAAGCGAATCTATGTTTAAATCAGTAGGAGAAACGCCTTCGATAGGAGAGATGATTCCACCTAAGACATGATAAACTCCATTGAAATGATTGGTATTTTCTATCGCCATAACATCTCTAATGTCTTCTACCACGCAAATAATTGATTTATTTCTATTAGGATTAACACAAACAGAACATATTTCTTTATCTGAAATGGAATGACATTTTTTACAATACTTTATATTTTGAACTAAATTTTTGATTGATTCTGCAAGATTTTCGCCTTTAGATTTTGGAGTATGCAATAAATGAAGAGCTAAACGTAATGCACTTCGTCTTCCTATTCCAGGGAGTTGTGCAATATTATCAACGGCATGATCTAAGACTTTGCTTGGTGAATTCATTCTTACAAAATTACTATATTTGCAACCAATTATGCAACTTTTATGAGCTTCTTTACGATACTTTCCATTATAATAGTATATTTTCTAGTTCTATTATTAATTTCTTATCTCACTTCTAAGCAATCGGATTCGAGTACTTTTTTTACAGGAAACAAAAAATCTCCTTGGTTAGTAGTAGCTTATGGAATGATAGGTGCAGCTCTTTCAGGAGTCACTTTTGTATCTTTACCTGGGAATGTATATTCCAATGGATTTTATTTCGGACAGTTTATTTTAGGGAATATTGTAGGATATTTAATTATTACTTTTGTATTAATCCCTTTGTATTACAGATATAATTTAGTTTCTATATATTCTTATCTCGAACGAAGATTTGGATTTTATTCGTATAAAACAGGAGCTTTGGTTTTTATACTTTCTCAATCGTTTGGAGCAGCACTTAGAATGCTTTTAGCTGTAATTGTTTTGCGAGAACTTTTTAGTGGAGAAGTAGGAATGTATTTTTCTGATGATTCGCTTGTTCCTCTTTGGATTTTAGCGTTTATTTTTATAGCTTTAATTTTTCTATATACCTATAAATCAGGGATTAAAACAATAGTTTGGACAGATATGTTTCAAACGACGTTTTTGCTTTTAACGGCAATTTTTGTGATTTATACTATTTTTAATAAAATGGATATTTCGGTAGCAGAAGCATTTTCATTAGGTGCAGAAAAAGGATATACTAAGTTTATCAATTTAGATTTTGCGTCAGGGGATTATTTCGGTAAGAAGTTTTTATCAGGAATATTAATTGCAATAGCAATGATGGGACTCGACCAAAACATGATGCAGAAAAGTTTAACGATTAAAAATGTAAAAGACGCACAGAAAAACACGTTAATGTTTAGTATTTCTGTAGCGATTGCTCAGTTTTTCTTTTTGTTTCTAGGAATGATGCTGTTTTTATATATTGACTATGCAGGAATATCAGAAAGTTTACCAATGAGAGATGGAAAAGTAATAACAGATAGAGTTTTCCCGTTCTTGGCAGTAACTCATGCTCAGTTTGGAGCAACAACAACAGTACTTTTTGTGCTTGGGATTTTAGCGGCAGCTTTTTCGAGTGCAGATTCTGCTTTGGCTTCTCTTACAACTTCTTTTTGTTACGATTTTTTAGGAATGGATAAAAAAGAATTAAATGTAAAAGTTCGTCACAAAGTACATATCGGATTTAGTATTTTTCTATTTTTTATTGTATTTGTATTTTCTTTTGCAGGAAGCAACGTAATTAATTTAATTTTTAGTACAGCAGGATATACCTATTCTCCTTTACTGGCACTTTTCTTTTTAGGAATTCTAACGAAAGTGAAAATATGGGATATTTCAACTCCATTCGCTTGTGTATTGGCACCAATTACAACGTATTTTTTAGTGGAATACATGAAAAATCATCATGATTTTGATTTAGGTTTTTTAAATATTCTTTTTGGAGCATTATTTACTTTATTTTATTTAGGAATCTTTTCCTTACTAAAGAGAAAAAATGATAAAAATCACTAAGTTAGATTTAATACTGTATTAACATTAAAAAAAGGACTTTTGTACTGAATTTTTACACTATGGGAATAGAAACTTTTTTACTTATAGCGATAATAGTACTGGTAGTATTGGCAGTTGGAGATATAATAGTAGGTGTTAGTAACGATGCAGTTAATTTTTTAAACTCTGCTATTGGTTCGCAAGTTGCAAGCTTTAGAACCATAATGACAGTTGCATCTGTGGGGATTTTTGTAGGAGCACTTTCTTCTGCGGGAATGATGGAAATTGCTAGAAAAGGAATCATAAATCCAGATTATTTCTCGCTCTATGAAGTGGTCATTATCTTTGTAGCAGTAATGATTACCGACGTAATTTTACTGGATTTTTTTAATACCATAGGAATTCCTACTTCAACAACAGTTTCGTTGGTATTTGAAATGCTAGGAGCTGCATTTATTATTTCTGCATACAAGGTAATTCAGAATAATGAACCGCTTAATTATCTGCTTAATTCAGATATGAAGTCGTATTTGAATTGGGATAAAACGACAGAAATTATATTTAGTATATTTATTTCCGTTCTTATTGCTTTTATTATTGGAGCAGTAGTTCAGTATATTTCTAGGATATTATTTACATTTAATTACCAAAGAAATATGAAAGTAGTAGGAGTTATTTGGGCAGCTCTTGCGGTAACTTCTATGTCGTATTATCTTGTTTATAAAGGTTTAAAGTCGTCTTATTCTTCTGTAGAAGTAACTAAATCAGAAATGAAGTATTACTTGGATAATATCAATTCTGATGTATATAAAGTTGATAGAGCTAACGAGAATACAGTAGCAATAACTAAGGAAGATAAAACGACTGTTTATGAATTAAAACCATCAAAAAAAGATAAAAATGAGATGGTTTATGCTACTTTCTATGGTTCCAAAAAAATAAAAGAATTTGTTGATTATGTAAAATCAAACATACTTCCTGTACTGGGAGGTTTATTATTATTTTGGATTATCGTATTTTCTATCTTGAATTCATTAAAGATAAATATACTACGTTTAGTGATTTTCGCAGGAACATTTTGTATGGCGATGGCATTTGCTGGTAACGATTTGATTAACTTTATTGGTATTCCTGTTACTGCTATTCAGTCGATGGAAATATACGATTTAATGGGAGGTCAAAACCCTGAAACATTTTCCATGATAGGACTTAAGTTTCCGATGCAAACACCATATACATTTTTAGTAATTGCAGGGATTCTAATGACAGCTACCTTATGGTTTTCTAAGAAAGCAAGAAATGTGACAGAAACAGAATTAAAACTAGCATCACAAGGAGAAGGAGAGGAGCGTTTCGCTGCAAATAAATTATCTAAAGGAATCGTAAAAACAAGTATTTTTATCAATGAGAAAATAGGTGTATTGATTCCTACATCACTTAATAATAGAATAAAATCTAGATTTATACCACTAGTAGATGCAAAAGAAGATGTCCATTTTGATTTGGTACGTGCATCTGCCAACTTAACGATTGCCAGTATACTTATTGCTATAGGAACCGATTTAAAACTTCCATTATCTACCACATACGTTACTTTTATGGTAGCAATGGGAACCTCGCTTGCAGATAGAGCGTGGGGAAGAGAAACCGCAGTATATAGAATAGCAGGAGTTATAAACGTAATTAGTAGTTGGTTTTTAACGGGATTAGGAGCATTTGTTGGTGGAGGAATTACAGCTCTTATCATTATATCTTTTGGAATTTATGGATTGCTTTTTATGATAGCTGTTGTTGTGTTTATAATTGCAAAAACATCAATTCAAAATAAAAACAAAATAAAAGAAAGAGAAGAAAGTAAAGCCAAAATTGAAGAAGTTTCTTTTATAAAAGCAGATGTCATTAACAAAAGTTCGGTTCAGATTTCAGATACCATATTCGATATTTCTACAGTTTATGATTTATCTTTAAATGGTCTTTTAAACGAGGACTTAAACCTTTTAAATAAATCGAAAAAAATACTCAAAGACTTAAAAGGAACCTATTCTAATACACGTTCTAATGTTTTTAAAATTCTAAAAAAATCCAAATATCAGAAAGATAAATCAGCTCAGATATATATCGTTTTGAATGATATAATGACGGATAATATACAATCACTTGATTTATTGGTACATCCTATAATTTTACATGTAGAAAACTCACATAAACCACTTATTGTTCCTCAGATAGAGATAACTAAAGAGTTGGAAGAATTAATGCATCATTACTTTAAAGAGTTAAAACATATTGTATCTTCTCAAGAGTTTGAAACAACTGAAGCAATCACTGAGTTAAAGGATAAAATTCTTACCATCGTAGAAAGTGCAATAGATTTGCAAGCCGATGGAATTTCTGAAAAGAAATTTGGATATAAAAACTCAAACTTGATGTTTGCTATTCTATTAGAAACTAAAAATGTAGTAAATATTAGTTATAAATTTATTGACACATTCAAGAGAATTTCAGAAGAAAAAAGTGTGATTACTACGAGTTAAAAAATAATGTATATTTCAGAATTAAAAAAGGTAATGCTCCTCACAAGCATTACCTTTTTTTTTGCTTTAAGTTGAAATTACCTCAAAGCAATTTTTATTACCTCTTCCATTTTTGAAACATAATGAAATTTTAAACCTTTTAGGTATTCTTCTTTAATTTCATCGATGTCTTTTTTGTTTTCTTCACAAAGAATAATTTCTTTAATTCCAGCACGTTTTGCAGCAAGTATTTTTTCTTTTATGCCACCAACAGGAAGGACTTTTCCTCGCAAGGTAATTTCTCCTGTCATAGCAATATCAGAACGAACGATTTTATTGGTAAAGCTAGAAACCATAGAAGTGAGCATCGTAATTCCTGCAGAAGGTCCATCTTTAGGAGTCGCACCTTCTGGTACGTGAATATGAATATTTGATTTTTTTACCTTTTCTAAATCAATTCCAAATTGAGTATAATTGGATTTAATGTACTCTAAAGCAATTGTAGCAGATTCTTTCATTACAGTTCCTAAATTTCCTGTAATCGAAAGTTTTCCATCGCCATCACTCAATACACTTTCTATAAATAAAATATCTCCACCAACTTGTGTCCAAGCTAATCCTGTAACTACACCTGATGTAGAGAATTTTTCTGCTTTATCATTTGGTCTAGAAGCACCAAGAATTTCTATAATTTTTTCTTCGGTTACTTTTTTTGTGTATTCCTCTTCTTTTGCAATAAAAAGAGCATAATGACGAATGATTTTTGCTATTTTTTTATCTAGTGAACGAACACCTGATTCACGTGTATATCCTGAAACCACAAATTCAATTTCTTTTTTCCCTATGGATATATCATTTCGATTTAATCCATGTTCTTTTATTTGTTTTGGAATCAAGTGTTTTTTTGCAATTTCTACTTTTTCTTCTATTGTATAACCCGAAAGATTGATGATTTCCATTCTATCTAATAGTGCAGGTTGGATTGTGTTTAATGAGTTGGTAGTAGCTACAAATAAAACTTTAGACAAATCATATCCGATTTCTAAATAATTATCGTGGAAATTATTATTTTGTTCAGGATCAAGAACTTCTAATAGAGCAGAAGAAGGATCTCCATGCGAACTTCTACCAAGTTTATCAATTTCATCTAGAACAAACACAGGATTTGAGGTTCCTGCTTTTTTTACAGAATTAATAATTCTTCCTGGCATAGAGCCAATGTATGTTTTTCTATGTCCTCGTATTTCTGATTCATCATGCAAACCACCCAAAGAAATTCGAATGTATTCTCGCCCAAGAGCTTCCGCGATTGATTTTCCTAATGATGTTTTTCCTACTCCAGGAGGTCCATGCAAACAGATAATAGGCGACTTCATATTTCCTTTTAGTTTTAAAACGGCAAGGTATTCCAAGATGCGTTCCTTTACATCTTCCATACCATAGTGGTCTTTATTTAAGACTTTCTCTGCGTGTTTTAAATCAAAATTATCTTTTGAGAATTTTTCCCAAGGAAGTTCAAGCATTAGTTCTAAATAATTCCTCTGAACCGAATAGTCAGGAGCTTGTGGATTTAGGCGAAGAAGTCGAGTGATTTCTTTATCGAAATGTTTTTTTGTATCAGGATTCCACTTTTTCTTTTTTGCACGTTCTTGCATTTCTTCTACATCTGCTTCATAAGAAACTCCACCTAATTCCTCTTGAATGGTTTTCATTTGTTGATGTAAAAAATACTCACGTTGCTGTTGATCTAAATCATTACGAACTTTTGATTGAATATTGTTCTTTAATTGTAATTTTTGAAGTTCAACGTCAAGCAATCGTAAAATTTCCATTGCTCTTTTTTGCAAGGTATTTATTTCAAGTAGTTTTTGCTTTTCTCCCGTGGAAAGTTGTAAGTTAGAAGCAGCAAAGTTTACCATAAAAGAATCTCCTTCTATGTTTTTGATTGCAAATGTCGCTTCGCTTGGAATTGCTGGATTCTCATGAATGATTTTTATGGACGTATCTCTAATACTTTCCATTAGAGCGGAGAATTCTTTGGTTTTTCGTTTTATTTTTGGATCGTCAATCATCTCAATTTTTCCTTTGAAATAAGGTTCTGTTTGAGTGATTTCGTTCCATTTACATTTTCGAGTACCTTGCAAAACCGCCATTGTACTTCCATCGGGCATTTTTAGTAGTTTAAGAATGCGTGCAACGGTTCCAATTTCGTGTAAATCTTTGGTGGTTGGGTTTTCTATAGAAGTATCTTTTTGTGTAAAAACAGCAATGGATTTTTTGTTATTATTTGCTTCTTGAAGAAGTGAAATTGACATATCTCTTCCTGCAGTTATAGGCAATACAACACCAGGAAAAAGAACTGCATTCCTAAGTGGAAGTATCGACATATCTTCTGGATATTCTTCACTTAAAATTCTATTTTCATCTTCTTGACTGAGAATAGGAATAAAATCAGCGTCTTCGTCGGATACTATTGTTTCAAATGACAAATTGTCTAAGTTCATACAATTAAAATTAAATATTGTACCATAAAATAGGTCATAAAGTCATTTTTGATTATAAATAATTAATTATCAATTAAGTCAAACTATTGATAATCAAGAGTAATAAAGATAATGACTTTTAATAATCTTATAGATAGTCAATAATAATGCCAATAAGATTTGTTGTAGAAGAAGTTAGGTTTTGTTTAATCTTGAGAATGTTTATTCTGTTGAATCTACGTTCTTTTATTCGTGGTATTAATTTGGTATATATTTCTTAGGTTTGCAATTACAACTTTTTTATTACTAGATGGAAAAACTCCTGATACAAACTCCACAAAATGTAAATATAGAGTATCGTTTGGCTTCGGTAGGTAGTAGGGTTCTTGCTGTGTTGATTGATTATTTTATAGTTCTTGTTTATTGGTTTATCATGTATTTAATTTTATTTTATGCAGGACTTTTTTATTCTAACGATGGTTGGATGATTATGGGAGTAGTATCGTTAATTCTTCTTCCTGGATTTTTTTATCCGCTTTTTATGGAGATTCTTTATAGCGGACAAACTGTTGGGAAAATGATAGTGAAAACCAAAGTAATAAAAATTGATGGTTCTAGAGCAACGGTTTATGAGTATTTTATTCGTTGGGTTTTGAGTATGGTAGATGTTTATATGCTTTCAGGTTGTATAGGTTTACTTTCGATTATATTTACAAAAAAATCACAACGATTAGGCGATATTGCAGCAGGAACAAGTGTGATTAGTTTAAAGTCAAAAATAGACATCAAACAAACCGTTTTAGAGGAAATAAAAGAAGAAGAGTATATTCCTACGTATCCCGAAGTAGTTAAGTTAACGGATAAAGATATCAATATCATAAAAAAAGCATTTCACGAAGCGGTAAGCAAAAAGAATTATAAATTAATAAATAAACTTTCACAAAAGATAATAGAAACTACTGGAACTAAAAAAGGGAATATTTCAAGTAAAGAGTTTATAGATAAAGTACTAAAAGACCACTTTTACTATCATCATAAGGAGTAGAGTAGTTAGAACTTTAAAATCCTAAAATAGACTTTGCGATTAGAAAATAAATAAGAATTCCAAGTACATCATTACTGGTGGTAATAAAAGGTCCTGTAGCAACTGCAGGATCTATGTTGTATTTATTTAAAAGCAAGGGAATTAACGTACCAACGCTTGCAGAAAAAATAATGATAACCAATAAGGATAAAGATATAGTAAAGGAAACTAAATACTGGTCGTTTACAATAAAATTATAAAGAAAGATAATCATAGAAAGAGCCAATCCTGTGAATAATGCAACAGCAACTTCTTTGAATAAGTTTTTAGAAATGGATTTCTTTAATGTTCCGTTTGCCAAACCTTGAACCACAATTGCAGAAGCTTGAACTCCTACGTTTCCTGCAGTTGCAGCAATAAGAGGAATAAATGCAAGTAATAGTGGAAACTGTGAGCTAAAACCTTGGTTGGAACGAATCACAACACTGCCAAGCAATCCTCCTATCATTCCAATAAAAAGCCAAGGAAGACGAGCTTTGAGTATATCTATTATTTTATCTTGTGAATCCACATCAGAGGAGATACCAGAAGCCAATTGGTAGTCTTTTTCTGCTTCTTCCTTAATTACGTCCATAATGTCATCAATGGTAATTCTACCAATTAGAACATTTAATTCATCGGTAACAGGGAGCTCTACCAAGTCGTATTTACGCATTAAATTTCCTACTATTTCTAAATCTTCATCAGCTTTTACAGAGTGTACATTGGGTTTGTAAATATCCTCTACTTTTGCATTTGCAGAAGTAGTAAGCAACTTTTTTAAACTTAAAAGACCAATGAGTCTCTCTTTATCGTCAACCACATAAATGGAAAAAACTTCGTCCATTTCTTCTGCTTGCCTTCTCATTTCACGAACAGCTTGTATAATCGACCAATTTTTATTGACTTTTACAAGCTCTTTTGCCATTAATCCACCAGCACTATCTTCGTCGTATTTAAGTAAGTCTACAATGCTTTTTGCGTGCTCTTCATCTTCTAGTTGAGAAATTACTTCAACTTTTTTATCGTGTGTCAGTTCGGCAATTAAATCGGCGGCATCATCAGAATCAATTTCGTCGATTACTTCTTCGGCAATTTCTTTTGATGTGAATTGTTCCAGTATTTCTTTACGAGTATCTTCGTCTAATTCTAAAAGAACAGAAGCAGAAATATCGTTATCGAGAACAGAAATTATGAAAACTTGTTCTTCTAAGTTTAGATTTTCTACAATTTCAGCAATATCTGCGGGATGTATATCAACAAAAAAGTCTTTTACTTTTAGGTAATTTTTTTGTGATATAAATTCTATAAGTTCTTGTATGTCAATCTGATTTTGTTTTTCCATCTTCCCAGATTTTCGTTAGTTCTATAAAATCGTTTACAGATAATTGCTCGGCTCGCAAGTTAAGAAAATTATGAGACTCTAAAGATTTAGGAATTGTTAAACTTTTAAGAGCATTACTCAATTTTTTTCTTCTTTGGTTAAAAGCAGTTTTTACGATGGAAAAAAGTAGTTTTCTATTTATAAAATCGGTATTTTCTTTTCGTGTGAGGCGAATTACAGCAGATTTTACTTTTGGAGGAGGATTAAATACGTTTTCGTGAACAGTAAATAAATATTCGGCATCGTAATATGCTTGTAAAAGAACAGAAAGAATTCCATATGTTTTATTGCCATGTTCTGCAACTACACGTTCTGCAACTTCTTTTTGGAACATTCCTACTAGTTCGGGAATTAATTCTTTATAATCAAGAGCTTTGAAAAGTATCTGAGAAGAAATATTGTAAGGGAAATTACCAATTATGGAAACCTGTTCGGTAAATAATTTTTCTAATTCTAGTTTTAAAAAATCTCCTTGAATTATTTTTCCATTTAATTGAGGAAAATTATTTTGAAGGTATTCTACTGATTCTGAATCAATTTCACATACTTGTACATTGGCTTTAGATTCAAGTAGAAATTGAGTGAGAACTCCCATTCCTGGTCCGATTTCCAGTATGTTTTTTGTGTTAGATATAAGAGATTCAGCAATTTTTTTAGAGATGTTTAAATCAGTAAGGAAATGCTGTCCTAGGTGTTTTTTTGCAGAAACTAATTTTTCTTTATGTGTATTGTTATTATTCTTCACAATTAATTTTTAATACATTAAAAGAAAAGTAATTATTCCTACTATATATCCGATTACTGCAAGTGGTGTTATGTTTTTAAGGTACCAATTAAATGTGATTTTTTCTTTCTCCATTGCAACAATCCCTGCAGCAGAACCAATTATAAGCATACTTCCTCCAATTCCAGAACATAATGCTATAAATTCCCATAACTCATTGTCCATAGGATACTCGCTAAGAGGAAACATTCCTTGAGTTGCAGCAACTAAACTTCCGTTATCTATGATAGAAGATAAAAATCCGATAGAAATGACCATGTATTCTTTCGCTGGAAAAACATGATTTAGATAATTAGCAACATCTGCTAAAACATGAATTTCCTCTAGTAAAGTAACTAAAAGTAAAATTCCCATAAAGTAGAAAATGGAGTTTACATCTACTTTTGAGAATGCGTTTTGCATGGATTTATGTTTTTTTTCTTCTTCGGAATTAGAACGATTAAACATAACAGAAACTAAAGAAACCAAGCTAAGACCAAATAGAATCCCTATGAAAGGAGGAAGACCTGTCGCAGATTTAATGACAGGAACCATAAGTAAGGCAAATATTCCCGTGAATAGGATTTCTTTACTTCCGCGTATTTTCTCTTCTCGTAATGCTTCTGCCATAGATACTTGAGTTCTGAGTACAGTAAATCCTTTTAATGTGAAACTGAGAATAAAAAGAGGTACAACAATACTTACTAGAGAAGGTATAAATAATTTTGTAACAATATTAAAAGCACTTACTTGTCCTCCAATCCATAATAATGTAGTGGTAACATCTCCAATCGGACTAAAAGCTCCACCAGCATTGGCAGCAAGAACAATAATCCCTGCAAGTGTCATGCGGACTTTTCCTTTTGGTAGTATTTTTCTCATCAATAGAATCATAACTATAGTAGTAGCTAAATTATCCAAAAAAGAAGAAAGGAAAAAAGTTAAAATTCCTACAATCCAAATGAGTTTATAGATAGATCTCGTTCGTATTCTATTGGTAATTACGGAAAAACCTTTGTGTAAATCAATCAACTCTACCACTGTCATTGCTCCTAAAAGGAAAATTAATAATCCCGAAATAGAACCAAAATGACTTATTAATGTCTCGTAGAGTTCTTCGTGAGTTCCTGTAAAATAAAAAGAAAACACAATCCAACATAAGGAAGCTGTGATTAAAGAAATTACAGTTTTACTTATGTGAAGTTGAGATTCGAAGATTATAAGAATATAACCAATTAATGCAATGAGTAATATAAGTAGAGTCATAGTTATAATTTATTATTAGTGCATTTTACAGTTTTTTATTTCGTTTTCATTTTTCCATTTTTAAAACGCTCGCTAGCTGTTTGGTAGTAGGAAATTGTTTCCGAAATCAAACTATCTACATTGTTTTTTACTTGAGTTAGTGTTTTGTCATTATTATTCCATACAAATTGTTCGGACATCTTTCGTTCATTTAATTGTGTAAGAATGTTATTTTTGAGTAAACCAAGAGTTCTGTAGTTTCCAATTAAAGCTCTTTGTTCGTTTTGTTTCATTAAGTATATGTTTTTGCCGTACAATTGGCTTTCATAGTTCCAGTTCAGTAATCCAAAAAGAGTAGGCATTAAATCAATCTGAGAAACTAATTTATTGACGTGTTCTTTTTTCTGATTCAAATTGTAAATTAAAGCAGGTATATGATGTTTATCTACATTGAGTTCCCACTTTCCAGCACTACTAGCACAATGGTCGGCAACGATAACAAAGACGGTATTCGCAAACCATTCTGATTTTTGTGCTTTACGTATAAATTTTTCTAAAGCGTAATCGGTATATCGCACAGCACTTTCTCTTTTTCCTTGTGGCATATCGATAGAGTTTTCAGGAAATGAATATGGACGATGATTTGATGTTGTCATTATAAACTGAAAAAAAGGACGATTGTTTTTTGACTGTAAGTTTGCTCGTTTTAATGCTTGATTATACAAATCTTCATCACAAATTCCCCACGCGTTTTCAAAGGTTACCTCACTGTCTTTTATAGGAATTCTCTCGGTAGTTATAGTTTCGGATAGTGGATTATTTCTATCTCTATCTATAATATCAAATCCTTGATTACCAAAGAAATAATTCATATTGTCGAAGTATCCATCGCCACCATAAATAAAATTAAGTTGGTATTTCTTTTGTTTCATAATAGAGGCAATAGAGCATAAATTTTCGTTATTGGGTCTTCTTACAATACTATTCCCTGGAGTAGGAGGAATAGAAAGAGTGAGAGCTTCCATTCCCCTAACAGTACGTGTACCTGTTGCATACATTTGAGTGAATAATATGCTTTCATTTGCTAAGCTATCAATAAAAGGAGTTAGGTGTTCTTTATTTCCAAAAGTTCCTAAAAATTCAGCACTTAAACTTTCTATTGTAATTAGAATGATATTAGGTTTCTGCTCAGAGTCATTTTGTATTTGCCTTGTAATGTTTGTGTTATCCGAGCTTATGTATTTTTGATTAGGTTGGATTAAATTTTTTTTGAGAATAGAATATGCTTCTTGTTGAGGAATGGTTTTGTAAAACTTATCATAGTCAAGCTCATTGGATAAATATGCTGCAAAAAGAGAAAATATTCCGTTTTTACTTAATTCGTTTTTGTATGTATTGTCAGACCATTCTGCTTGTTCATTTTTAGCAAATAAAATAAATAAAAATCCAATACCTAGGATTACAATAGCAGACATCAACCGTTTTTTAAAAGGTGTTTTTGTGGAAAAAGTTGCGGATAAAACTCCTTTCTTTTTAAAGAAATACCAAATTGCAAATATAAGTGAGAATAAAACAATAAGTATAAGAGGTATAGGATAGGATTGATTAATATTTTGTACAACTTCATACGTATAAATAAGATAATCTACTGCTATAAAATTATACCTAACGCTAAATTCTTCCCAAAAAGGAAACTCTCCTGCAATACCGAATAAAAATAAGAACAACATTAGAGATACCATAATGTATGTAATTATTTTATCTGCTTTTTTTCCTATATACTTTGTAGGCATTGTTACCAAATAAAGGCAGTATATCGTTGAAAAAAAGATAGCAACAGCAAAATCAAAATACAGACCTAATCCAAATATTTTTAAAGTGGAAATAAAAGAAAAGTCTAAGTATTGAAAACTGAAAAGAAATAATAAAAGCCTTGTTAGAAAAGAAAAAGATAGAACAATAACAATAAAATTATACAGTAATGAGAACCTGTTTTTAGTCGAAAAAATCATGGCTCAAAGGTACGGATAAATCTGAAAAATAGTTGTATTTTCTTTACAAAATATATACAATTAAATTCTCCTTAAACCATTTAAACTATAGCTCCAATGCAAGATGAAGTCCACCGCCATAATGATTTCTTTTTCCTAAATCAGTTTCTATAGTAGGACCTATTTTAAATTTCTTAAAAATTCGAAATAAATACTCCAGTTCAAAGTGAGCGGAAATTTCAGATTCTCCTGTATGGTTTTCTATTATAAAGTTAGGACCCGCATTAATTAGAAGTCTTTTTATCGGTTTGTAACTTAATAAAGGTATGATTTCATGAGAGTTGTGTTTTTCAAAAATTACAGCATATCCGAGTCCAACTCCAAAATGTTTAGATAATGATTTTATTGCATGAATATCAACACCATATACTTTCTCTTCGGGATGTCCAACATCTACATACAGGTTTGATAAACCCAATTCCCAAGATTTTTCCTCATCGTGCATCAAGTGCTCTGTAGATTCGGATTCTTGAGAAAAAGCGAGAGTACTAATTACAAAGTTAAATAATAGATAAAGTCTAGAAATCATCTTTAATTTTTTTACTATGCAAATGTAGTAAGTAGAATTTGATGTATGCTAGATTAAAATGTGATTTTTATAAGTGATTGCTATGATTTTTATACATATATAGTTTTTTATGTTTTAAAAATACATATAGTACTTAGGATTTTAGATAAAAAAACAAATCAGGCTTAAATAAAACCTGATTTGCGAATAAAAAAAAATAACATGAAAAAAGTTTATCTCCAACCGCCACCAAGTGCTTTGTAGATATTTACCACTGCACTCATTTGATCTTTTTTAATTTCAATTAAATCAACTTTAGCTTCAAGAACATCTCTTTGGGTAAGTAAAACTTCCATATAATCTGCTTTTGCTGATTGAAACAAAAGGTTTGAGATTTCTACTGACTCTGTAAGAGCTTTTACTTGTTCTTCCTTTAACTGAAAATTACTTTTTAGGTTTTCAATATTAGATAATTGATTTTGAACTTCTTTATAAGCATTTAATATGGTTTGCTCATATTCATATGCTGCCTGAATTTGTTTAGCATTTGCATTTTTGTATTGTGCAATAATGGCATTTTTATTTACTAACGGAGCCAAAGCATCTCCTGCAATAGAATACAACAAAGATTGTGGCGTTTTCAATAAAAATTCTGGATTAAATGCCTGATATCCTAGTCCTGCTTTTATACTAAACGAAGGATAAAAATTAGCCTTTGCAACTTGGATGTTTAAATTAGATGCTGCTAACTCTAGTTCTGCTTGTCTTATATCTGGTCGATTTTCCAGCAATTGAGAAGGTATTCCAGACTGAATAATCGTAGGAGTAAGGTTCATAAAATTATCTGAATCTCTTTTTATGGGTTGAGGTGTTCGTCCTATCAAGAAATTAATTTTATTTTCTGCTTCCACGATTTGCTGTTTTACTTCATAAATATGACTTTGATTTTTCAACACCTCAGCTTCAAATCTTTTTACGGCAAGAGAATTTGTTTTAGCCGATTGTTTCAATAGTTGAACAACTTCTAATGCATTTTTCTGAATTTTAATATTACTTTCTAAATTCTTTAATTGATTATCATAAGAAATAAGTTCGTAATATGAATTTGCTATTTCAGCTACTAAGTTTGTGATTACAAAGTTTCTACCTTCAATACTTGAAAGGTATTCCATAGTAGCAACTTTTTGAGCATTTCTTAGTTTATGCCAAACATCTAATTCCCAAGAAGCATATAATCCAAGTTGAAGATTTCCTAAAGGATCTGGGAATTTTTTATCTTCATCAATTGCAAGATTTTTTTCTACAGCTCCGTTGCGGGTAAATTCTCCCACCTTTTCTAAATCAGCATTAATTCCTGCATTAACAAATGGCAAATATTCTCCTTTTCGTACTTGAATCTCGTTTTGAGCTAGATTTATTTTCTGAAGTAAAATATTTAATTCCTTATTGTTCACCAAAGCAGAATCAATCAACTGGTTTAAATATTGATCTTTAAAAAAGCTTTTCCAGTTCATTTTCGCAACACTTACGGTATCTTGTGCTTCCTTCGAATTTTGTGTGTAATCCGAAGGAAGTGTTACGTTAGTGTCTTTTGAAACTATTTTTGGTATACTACAAGAACCAAAGGTAAGTAGTGTTAAAATTGATGCGTAGATGTAATTATTTATCTTCATTGTTGTCTGCATAGTTATAGTCTTCTGATAATGGGTTGAGGTCTTCATTTTTAATTAATTTTTTTCCATCGGCTAAGGTTCCGAAAATCACATATAATCCAGGAACAACAATCACTCCGAAAATTGTTCCGAAAAGCATTCCACCAAGAGCAGATCCTCCAATGGTATGGTTTCCGATAGCTCCTGCACCAGAAGCAAGAATCAAAGGAATTAATCCTGCAATAAAGGCAAAAGAAGTCATCAAAATTGGACGAAAACGAACTTTAGCTCCTTCAACTGCGGCATCAAATATAGTTGCACCTTGAGTTCTTTTCTGAACTGCAAATTCTACAATCAATACCGCATTTTTACCCAATAATCCTACTAACATAATCATACCCACTTGAGCATAAATATTATTTTCTAATCCCATCAATTTTAACACTAAAAATGAACCAAAAATACCCACTGGCAAAGAGAGTATTATCGCCATAGGAATGGAGAAACTTTCATATTGAGCAGCTAATACAAAATATACAAACAACAATACAATAAGGAATATATAAAGCGATTCATTACCTCTCATAGCTTCATCATAAGATAATCCATCAAAGGCGATATCATAACCATTTGGCAGTGTCGTCTTGGCCACTTCTCTTATCGCTGCGATAGCATCTGCTGTTGTATATCCTTTTGCAGGAAGACCTTGTATAGCAGCAGAATTGTACATATTAAAACGTGTAATTTCATTTGGGCCCTGACCTTTTTTCAGTTTCATAAAAGCAGAATAAGGAACCATTTCTCCAGCTTCATTTTTAACAAATAGATTTAAAATATCAGATGGAAGTCTTCTAAATTGTGGATCCGATTGCACATACACTTTGAAAAATTGGTTGTACTTAATAAAACCTTGCTCATAAGTACTACCTATCATAATATTGAGATTTTCCATTGCTTTCCCAATAGTTACGCCTTTTTGCATCGCCATTTTATTATCTATTTCTAATTCATACTGTGGATAATTTGCAGCAAAGAAAGTAAACAAGCCCGTCAATTCTTTTCGCTTACCTAAATTTGCCATAAATTCTTTATTTACTTTATCAAAATCATGGTAATCTGTATTGGTCGTTTTATTTAATAAACGCATTGAAAAACCACCTGATGCTCCGAAGCCTGGAATTGCAGGTGGTTCAAAAAATTCAATAATTGCACCAATACCTTTTGATTTCTCTTCTAATTCTTCCATAATCTCTTTCACAGTATGAGAACGTTCTGACCATGATTTTAGATTAATCAAACAAGTACCTGCGTTAGAGCCACGTCCTTCGGTCATAATCTCATATCCAGCTAAAGAAGATACCGACTCAACACCTTCTACTTTTTCACAGATTTTTTGAAGTCTCTGAGATACTTGGTTGGTTTGTTCCAATGTCGAACCTGGAGGTGTCTGAATAATAGCATAAATAGTACCTTGGTCTTCATTTGGAATAAATCCAGAAGGTAATATTTCACTTTCAAAGAAAATTTACAAAAGGCTAGTAAAATTCCAAAAGTCAACCATCTTCTATTTACTATTTTACGTAAAACTCCTACATATTTTCCTGTAAGTTTATCAAATAAACTATTAAACTTATCAAACGCACGAGTTAAAACGTTACTTTTCTTCTCTTTTCCATGTTGGTTTTTCAAGAGCATTGCACACAATACAGGCGTAAGTGTAAGTGCCGTAATTGCTGAAATAACAATAGAACTCGCCATTGTAATCGAAAATTGTCGATAAAATGTTCCAACCGGACCAGACATAAATGAAATAGGAATAAATACAGAAACCATTACCATAGTGATTGCAATAATTGCTCCTCCAATTTCAGCAAGTACTTTTTTAACTGCTTTATAGGAAGAAATTTCTGGGTCTTCTTCCATCTTAGCATGCACTGCCTCGACCACTACTATTGCATTATCTACAACTATACCAATTGCTAATACCAATGCAAAGAGTGTAACCAAGTTAATTGTAAGTCCAAAAAATTGAATCACAAAAAATGCACCAACTAGAGATACTGGCACTGCAAGAATTGGGATTAATGTAGAACGCCAATCGCCTAAAAACACAAAAACAACCAATGCTACTAAAATAAATGCATCTCTTAAAGTTTCCAGAACCTGCTCTATTGACGCATCTAAGAATTGTGATACATCATAACTGATTTTATAATCCATACCGGGAGGAAAGTCTTTTTTCATCTCATCGAGTTTCTCTTTAACTTCCTTAATTACATCGCTTGCATTACTACCATAATTTTGTTTTAAAACGATAGCAGCAGATGGATGTCCATCAAGATTAGAATAAATATCAAAAATTCACTTCCTAACTCAATTTTTGCTACATCTTTTTAGGTGGATACTTTCTCCGTCAGGGTTTGCTCGTAAGATAACATTTCCATATTGCTCGGGTTCATTATATCTACCTTTATAGGTTAAAACATACTCTAAAGACTGTGCAGCAATTCCTGAACTTTGTCCTATTCTTCCTGGACGTCCAATAATACTTTGTTCTCCAATAGCATCCATCACATCTTCAACAGAAATATTATAAGCTCGCATACGCTCTGGATTCAACCAAACACGCATTGCATATCTTCGGCTACCCAAAATTTGAGCTCTTGCAATACCTTTTGTACGTTGAATTTCAGGTATCATTTTTACTGTGGCATAATTGAATAAGAATTTTTCATCCATACTCTTATTCTTCGAATAAAGGTTAACGTACATCAACATACTCGGCTGAATTGGCATAATAACTACGCCTTCACGTTGTACTAACTCGGGCAATAAAGGCATTACTTGATCTACTCTTGTTTTTACACGAATAACCGCCTGATTGGGGTCTGTTCCAGGTTCAAAGACTAAAGTAACTGTTGCTTCCCCCGCACTGGTAGCATCCGTTGTCATGTATCTCATGTCTTGGACTCCATTGAGTGAGTTCTCCAAGGTAATTAAGGTGGATTTGACCAATACATCTGCACTTGCTCCAGGGTAAGCTATGAAAATACTTACAGTAGTAGGTGCAATATTAGGAAACTGAGAAATTGGTAATTTTTTTATGGCTAACGACCCAACGAATACAATCATAATTGAGATTACAATTGCAAAAACAGGTCTGTGTATGAATTTACTAAACATAAGTTTATTTGATTTAAGGTTTTAGATAACTATTCTGCGTATAATTCTAAGTCAGAAAGAGCTTTCTCAGGTTTTACTAATTTGTATTCTATTTTGTCATTTTCTTTTACCAGACGTAATCCTTCAAGTAAAAATTTATCATTTTTAGATAATCCTTTCACTATAAAAACATGTGGTAATTCTGCAATAATTTCTATTGGTTTTGATTTAATCACGTTATTTTTATCAACAACAAAAACAAATTTTTTCTCTAAAACTTCAAAAGTTGATTTTTGAGGAATTATGACGGCATTTTTTAATCCTTTAGTAACTTCGATACTTCCTGTTTCTCCGTGTCTTAGTATTCCTTGAGGATTTTGGAAAGTTGCTCTAAACTCAATATTTCCTGTTTCGTTATTAAATTCTCCTTCTATAGCATCTACTATTCCGTCTTGATTAAAATACTTTCCATTAGCCATAATTAATTTAACATGTTCCGATTTTAAATCTTTACTTTGAGTAACAAAATCTAAATATTCAGCTTCAGGAACATTAAAATATACCCACATTTTACTATTATTTGAAAGCGTTGTAAGCAATTCTCCTTCTTCTAATAAACTCCCCTCTCTTGTGTGTAAACGATCCATAATCCCACTAAAAGGAGCATTGATATTGGTAAAATTCAGATGGGTTTGAGCTAATGTAAGCTCTGCTTTAGTCTTATCTAATTTAGCCTTTTGTAGTGCTAATTCATTTTTAGAAACGACATCTTTATCAGCTAATAATTTGGTGTTATTATATTCAATTTGAGCTAAATTTACCTCTGCTCTCATTTTTTGAACATCTGCATCATAAACATTAGGCATAATTTTAAACATTCGTTGTCCTTTGTTTACTATTTGCCCTTCATCTACATAAATATTTTGTAAATATCCTTGCTCTAAGGCTCTTAACTCAATATGTTGAAATGCATGAATCTGAGCTACATAGTCTTTAGTTACCAATGTATCTTTAATTAAGGGTTGCGTAACTTCGAATTCTCGTTTTTCTTCTTCTTTTTGGTGTTCGGATTTACAGCTAAATACTGCAAAAGTTAAGGCTAGTAGACCTACAGAAAAAAATAGTTTTTTCATTTATAATAATTTAAAATTTATATTTTATAGAAAGCTTATTTGATTTAGAATAGCAAAAAAACTCCACCTAATACACTTTTCTTTTTTAGAATAAGTACTATAGGATTGATGTTTTAACAGAAGTATACGTCTTGCTCTTCTATTAAAAAGTTAGAATTTTAAATTCTAATTGTTTGATTTTTAAGGTATAAAGGGGATTTGTTTTGTATGCAAAAAAGTGTTTTTTGCAATTCTAGACTTTTTTTAGTGTTGTTTTCAAAAATAAGTCTATTGAGTATAGAAATGTAATGAGTGAGATAATCTTCATTACTTGTGTAATCGTTATCTGCAGTTCTATGAAAAGAGTCTAATTCTTCACTTTCTCGAATTTCGAAGAAAGTTTCTGAGAATGCTTTATGAGAATTAGAAGTATCTTTTTTAGAAATAGAGTCATGGGAAATGACCGTACTGTCTTTCAAATTATCTTTTGAGTGAGTATTTCCCCCTTGAAAAAAGAGGATAGAGATAAAGAAAAGATACAATACTGCTTTCATACTCTAAAAAAATACTGTGCAAATGTATTCATAATTGTTTTAATAATAAAACAAGATAGTGAATTTTAACATAGTATTAACCTTTTTCTACGTATGGTAGAATTTCAGTAGAGCTAAGGGCGTATAATTCCGTTTTTTCTTTCCCTATTTTATTGTAGTATTTAACGGGATAGGTAGTAAAACCTACATCTTCTAGACGTTTAAAATAATCCATTCCATACCAACGCACATGGTCGTACTGTCCGAAATGCTTTTTTCTTTCTTCGGGAGAAGTAATAGAGAAATCTTCGTAGGTTTTTCCTAGATTGTTTTTCATAGGAACTTGGAAAATCCCCCAACTTCCTTTTTTCATTACTCGGTAGAGTTCAGACATTGCTTTTTTATCGTCTTCTATATGTTCAAGTACATGGTTACAAATGACAACATCAAATTCATTATCAGAAAAAGGTAAGTCGAGTATATCTGCTTTTACATCTACAATAGGAGAGTACAAATCAGCTGTAACATAAGTTAGATTGTTTAAATTTTTAAACCTATCTATAAAGCACTGTTCAGGAGCAATATGAAGCACTTTTAAATCATCTTTAAAGAAGTTGGTTTCATTTTGTAAAAACAACCACATCAGTCGATGTCTTTCTAAAGATAAAGTACCTGGAGAAAGTGCATTCTGCCTTTGTTTTCCATAACCATAGGGAAGAAATTTTCTATAACTTTTTCCGTCAATAGGATCTATAAGATTATTGCCTCTATAAAACCAAACAACAAGTGGACGAAGTACATAACTCAGCTTGATAAGAAAAGGACGAGGAAATAAATTAAGCAGTTTTTGAATCATCTAATTTTTTTGTAAATAATTTCTGATTATGAGTTTTGTGAGGTAGTTGAGAGTTTTGACTTATGTTAAAAGTTGAAAAAAAACGCAGTTTTTGATTTAATTAATTCAATTCGAATTACTTATCTCTTGTTGTTTACAGTATTTTTACCCATTTATATATTTTCTTTCTAAATATAATTAAAAGTAAAATAACGATTATTAAACTAATCATAGAAGAATATAAAATGTTTTCGGTATTCATAACATAACCTCGTCTTCCATCTTCTAATATTATATAATTTGGATTTATCTTAGTTAAAGGCTTGATTAGAATATTATAAATTCCAATAATTATCATTATTGAGATTAGTATTGTAAATAATATTTTAATTGCGATTGAAAGTCTTCTTTTCATCATCTGAAAGTTTCTCTCTTTCATGTTTTTAACTGGATTCTCATATTTAAAAATTCTGATACAAAGTTATAAAAAGATTATAAAGAAACCGTATTTTCTTTATACCTAAACTCATCTTCTTCACTCGATTTAATTCCCAATACGTTGTGTACGTAATCAAAAGTGGAAAGTAAAACAGGTTTATCATTAATTACAGCAACATTGTGTTCAAAGTGAGCAGAAAAAGAATTATCTCTACTGGTAACTGTCCAACCGTCTTTATGGAATTTTACTTTGTCGGTACCAAGGTTTATCATGGGTTCTATGGCGAGAGTCATACCATTTTTGATTCTTTTTCCATTTCCTCTTCTTCCATAATTAGGTACTTGTGGATCTTCGTGCATTTTTTTTCCTAATCCATGTCCTACTAATTCTTTTACAACACCATAACCTTCTTTTTCACAATAGGTCTGAATTGCATATCCAATATCACCAATTCTGTTGGAAGTATTGCAAGCTTTTATTCCTTCGTAAAGACTTTCTTTGGTAATTTTGAGTAGTTTTTTTACTTCGGATTTTACTTCTCCGATTTCGAAAGTATAGGCATGGTCTCCGTAATAATTATTCATTAAAACACCACAATCAACAGAGATTATATCTCCATTTTCTAGAGGAGTATCATTTGGTATTCCATGAACTACTTGTTCGTTAGGAGAAACACAAAGAGTATTTGGAAAATTATACAAACCTAAAAAACCAGGAATTCCTCCATTATCACGAATAAACTCTTCTGCAACAGCATCAATTTTTTTTGTAGTTATTCCAGGTTGTATATGTTTTGCGATTTCGCCTAATGTTTTAGAAACCAATTGAGCACTTTGGTACATCAATTCAATTTCTTCTGCATTTTTTAAATGTATCATCTTCCAAATAATTTTTGTAAAAAACTCTTTTTTTGTTTATTGCTACTACTGCTTTTTCTTCTAGAAGTTGCATAAACAATGCCATTTTCTATAGTAAATTCAATTTTCTTATTTATGATTTCATAGATTTCTCCCCAACCAGGAAAACCACCTAAGTTTCTATCGTCAATGAAATAATCAGCATGGATTTTTCGGCTTTGTTCATTAGGATTAAACTCTTCTTCGGCGTAACTGCTATTCACAGCATAAAACTCAATCCCGTTTTCTTTGCAAAATTCAACGGCTTCGTCTAATCTTTTTCCATAACGATACGTCCAAAGAATAAGTCTATATCCTTGGCTTTCTAGTCTTTTTAAGGTGTCAAAAGCATATAACTTTGGTTTTCCAATTTTAGGATATGCATCATCAACAATAGTTCCGTCAAAATCAACGGCAATAATTTTGTTATTCATATAGGTCTTTAAAACAGTTTAATTTTTAAATAGAGTAGTCGTTATTCCCTAATTTTTCCCTGTTTAAAGCCAAAGTTACACTTTTTTTTATTTTACAATTATATTTCCTGTCATTTCTTTAGGAATATCAATTCCCATGACATTTAATATGCTTGGTGCAATATCTCCTAATTTTCCATCGGAAACTTCATATTTTTTATTTTTATCTATAACTACAAAAGGTACAGGATTTGTAGTGTGTTGTGTGTTTGGTGTTCCATCAGGATTTTTCATCATATCAGAATTTCCATGATCAGCAATTACAAATAAAGCGTAATCTTGCTCCAATCCTGCATTTACAACTTCTCCTAAACATTCGTCTACCACTTCGCATGCTTTTATAGCAGCTTCCATAGAACCTGTATGTCCTACCATGTCAGCATTAGCAAAGTTCAGACAAATAAAGTCAGCTGGGTTTTCTTTTATATCTTTTACAATTGCATTTTTTATATCGTATGCTGCCATTTCAGGTTTTAAATCATAAGTAGCAACATCTTGTGGAGAAGGACACATAATTCTTCTTTCTCCTTTGTATTCTTTTTCGTTTCCTCCTGAGAAGAAAAATGTAACGTGAGGATATTTTTCTGTTTCAGCAATTCTAACTTGCGTCTTATTGTTAGTTTCCAAGACTTCTCCCATAGTGTTGTGTAGAAGATCTTCTTTGTAGATTACATGTACGTTTTTAAATGTTTCATCGTATTCTGTCATGGTAACGTAATACAAGTCTAGCTTTTTCATTCCAAACTCTTCGAAATCTTTTTGAGAAAGAACTTCTGTAATCTCTCTTCCTCTGTCGGTACGGAAATTAAAGCAAATTACAACATCTCCTTCTTCAATTTTAGCAACAGGATTTCCTTTTTCGGTAACTACAATTGGTTTTATGAACTCATCGGTTACATCTTCATTATATGAATTTTGAATCGCTTCAACAGGATTTTCAGTTTGTACACCTACGGCATTTACCATTACGTCATACGCAAGTTTTACTCTTGCCCAACGCTTATCTCTATCCATTGCATAATATCTTCCTACTATGCTTGCTAGTTTAGCTGATTTATCAGCAGAATAATCTACGATTTCTTGAATGAATTCTTTTCCTGATTTAGGGTCACAGTCACGTCCATCAGTAAACGCATGAACAAATACATTATCTAAACCATATTCATCAGCAGCGGCAATCAATGCTTTTAAATGATTGATATGAGAATGAACACCACCATCAGATACTAATCCTATAAAGTGTACTTTTTTATTGTTATCTTTAGCAAACTGAAATGTTTTTTGGATTTCTTCTTCTTTAGAAAAAGTATTTTTTTCGATTGCTATGTTTATTTTTGCTAAGTTTTGATAAACTACACGTCCTGCACCTAAATTCATGTGTCCTACTTCGGAATTCCCCATTTGTCCATCAGGTAAACCTACATCAAGACCAGAGGTAGAAAGTGTTGCATTAGGATAGTTTTTTAAGTAAGAATCCATATTTGGAGTATTAGCCAAATCAATAGCTGAAACTGATTTATCTTTAGCAATTCCCCAACCGTCTAAAATTATAAGTGCTGTTTTTTTCATTGGATTAAATTCTGAGTGATAATTTGCTTGCAAAGTTACAAAATTATATGCTAATGTAGGATATGAGAAAAGTCAAAAAAAGATTTTTAATAAAGTTGAAAAAAAATATATTTGTATAGACAAAAAACAAATTAACATGGAAGTAAATAAGATTTTCGAAAATAATCAGAAATGGATTAATGAAAAACTAAGTTTAGACAAGGATTATTTCAATAAGTTGTCTGAAGGTCAAAGTCCTGAAATTCTGTATATTGGTTGTTCTGATAGTAGAGTGACGGCAGAGGAAATGATGGGAGCTCAACCAGGCGAGGTTTTTGTACATAGAAATATTGCTAATATGGTTATTTCCATTGATTTAAACGTAATGTCAGTGCTTAATTATGCAGTTTCACACTTAAAAGTGAATCATATAGTAGTTTGCGGACATTACTTTTGTGGTGGTGTAAAAGCAGCAATGCAAGCTGATGATTTAGGTATTTTAAATCCTTGGCTTAGAAATATTCGAGATGTATATAGAATGTATCAAGAAGAACTAGAAGCGATTGAAAATGAAAATGATAGATACAACAGACTGATAGAGTTAAATGTAAAAGAACAATGCATAAACGTGATTAAAACTGCTGCTTTTCAGAAAGCATTCAACGAAAGAGGCGTTCAGGTTCATGGTTGGGTATTAGATGTAAAATCAGGAAAGCTAATTGATTTAAAAATAGACTTCAAGAAAGAATTAGAACAAATTATGAAAATTTATAAGTTGAGTTAATTTTTCCTATTTTTCTTCTTGTCTAAATATCGACTACGAAAAGATTCACGATTACTTTTTTTAACTTTTGATGATTTTCTAAAGAAAAAATACACAGCGAGTAAAACAGCTAAAATAATTAGTATTTTAATTAGAGAATCATCGAAAGTTATTGTTATGTTTAGGAATTTCATATTTGTTTATTTAAGCAGGTCAGGACGTAGTTTTTGTGTTCTTTCTAGTGCTTGTTCTTCTCTCCAAACATCAATTTTTTTTAAGTTTCCACTCAGTAAAATTTCAGGAACTTTTTTTCCTTCAAACTCTTCTGGTCTTGTGTAAACAGGAGGTGCAAGCAAATCATCTTGAAAACTATCGGTAAGTGCAGACGTTTCGTCTCCCAAAACACTTGGAATTAAACGACAAATAGCATCTACCAGAACAATAGCACCTATTTCGCCACCACTCAACACGTAATCCCCAATAGAAATTTCTTTTGTAATGTATAAATCTCGCACTCGCTGATCAACTCCTTTGTAGTGTCCACACAAAATAATTATATTTCCTTTTAATGAGAGAGAATTACACATTTTTTGATTTAATGTCTCTCCATCGGGAGTCATATAAATTATTTCATCGTATTCTCTTTCAGATTTTAATTTGTTTATACATTTAGATATTGGTTCTATCATCATTACCATTCCAGAACCTCCACCATACTGATAGTCATCTATTTGATTGTATTTGTTTTTGGCATAATCGCGTAAATTATGAAAATGAATTTCTACAAGTTTTTTTTCTTGAGCACGTTTTACAATAGATGCATCAAATGGACTTGTCATTAATTCGGGAACAACGCTTATGATATCAATTCGCACAGAGATAATTTTTTATATTTGCAAAGTTAATTAAATATTCATTTGTGGAGAAATTCAAAAAAGTTCGTGAGTCGCAAGTAACTATTTCTAAGTTAATGCTTCCGTCGTATTCTAATTTTCGAGGAAAAATACATGGAGGATATATCCTTTCTATGTTAGATGAGATTGCCTTTGCTTGTGCATCAAGACATTCTGGTACGTATTGTGTTACTGCCTCCGTAGATACAGTTAATTTTTTAAATCCTATAGAAATAGGAGAGTTGGTAACCATGAAAGCGTCCATTAATTTTGCTGGACGAACTTCTATGATTGTTGGTATACGCGTCGTTTCAGAAAATATTCAAACAGGAGAAGAGAAACATTGCAATTCATCGTACTTTACTATGGTAGCCAAAGATGAAAATGGAAATCCTGATCAAGTTCCAGGATTAATATTGGAATCGGAAAAAGATGTTCGTAGGTATTTAAGAAGTATTCAGATGATTGAAGATAGAAAAAATAGAAAACAATACAAAGAACGTGAACTATCTATAACCGTTGATGAACTAAAAGATAGATTAGATTCGTTTAAGGTAAAGTTAAATCAAGAACACTTAGCTGGTTTTCTAAAATAAATTTTTATAATTTTGCACTATGTTTATTGAGGTTTTAAAGTCCAAAATCCATCGAGTAAAAGTAACCGATGCTGATTTGAATTATATAGGTAGTATTTCTATTGACGAAGATTTAATTGATGCGTCTAATCTTATTGTAGGAGAGAAAGTAACGGTAGTAAATATAAATAATGGCGAACGTTTTGAAACGTATGTAATAAAAGCTCCTAGAGGAAGCGGAGAAATTACGCTTAATGGTCCTGCAGCTAGAAAAGTGCATAAAGGTGACATTGTTATTGTTATTTCCTATGCTTTTCTTACTCCAGAAGAAGCAAAGGCATTTGAGCCAACGGTTATCTTTCCAAATGAAGAAACCAATTTACTTATCTAATTTTCACTTATGAATAAAAAAATAAAGAATATACTTACGGTGGTAGTTTCGTTAGTTATCGCCGTAGGATTACTCTATTTAGCTGTGCCTGATGCTCAAACGATAGAAAAAATAAAAGATGCTTTTATTCGTGCGGATTATTCATGGATATTTCTTTCAGCAGGATTTGGTTTATTAGCATATTGGATTCGTGCAGTTCGTTGGAACTTATTACTAGAACCTATGAACTATAAAATTTCTAATTGGAATGCTCTATGGAGTTTATCTTTTGGTTATTTTATGAATTTAGGTATTCCTAGAAGTGGGGAAGTTGCACGAGCATCTGTATTACAAAAGACCGAGAATGTTCCGTTTGCTACTTCTTTCGGTACCATTATTACTGAAAGAATTGTAGATATGCTTTTTATGCTTTTGTTTCTTCTACTTACTGCAATTTTTTCGTACCCTGCTTTGTTAGGTTTCTTTGAATTAATTGGAGCAGACAATAATCCAACGGAAGAAAAAAGTTATTTACTATACTATATAGCGATTGCAATTATGTTGGTGGTTCTTGTTTTGTTTTTTGTATTTAAAAAGAAAATAATGAGTCTTGGAATTACAAAAAAAATAGTAGAACTGTTCAAAAATTTTATTATTGGAGTTGTTTCCATATTTAGATTAAAGCAAACAGGAAAATTTATTATATTATCCTTTGGAATTTGGATTTGCTATTACTTTGCCGCATTTTTTGTGGTGTATTCACTTCCTGAAACTTCTTTTCTTACGTTGAAAGATGGATTTTTCTTAGTTGCAATCGGAACATTAGGAATGATGGTTCCTGCATCAGGTGGAATAGGAGCGTATCATGCAGCTGTAAAATTTGGTTTTATGGCAATGTTTATCAGTTTAGGTAAGTCTGAATTAGAAGGTGCAGATGTTGGATTATCCTATGCATTTTTATCACATACCTTACAAATGGTAATCATGATTGTAATGGGAATTATTTCTGTTCCGTTTATTTTTAAAAAGAAATAAATGCCAAAATCTAAAGTTGTTTACACTTGTCAAAATTGTGGTACTAATTATGCTCAATGGTTAGGGCAATGCAACAGTTGTAAAGAGTGGGGGACAATAGTGGAGGAAGTAATAGAAAAGGAAACAAAAAACACTCAAAAAGAAACGTATTCCAACAATCAGTTAAAACTACATAACATTCAAGAAATTAATACGGTAGACGAAAGAAGAATTTCTACCCAAGATGGAGAATTCGATAGAGTTCTTGGTGGAGGTTTGGTAGCAGGAAGTGTAGTTTTGATTGGAGGAGAACCAGGAATTGGGAAGTCAACGTTACTTTTACAAGTTGCTTTGACATTAAACAAAGAAAGTGTACTTTATGTTTCGGGAGAAGAAAGTGTAAATCAAATAAAACTTCGTTCCGAAAGATTAAAAAACGTAAACCCTGATTGTTATATACTTACCGAAACCAACACGCAGAAAATCATTAAGAATGCTCAGAAATTAAATCCTACCATTATTGTGATTGATTCCATTCAAACATTGCATTCTTCATTTATAGAATCCACACCAGGAAGTGTTTCTCAGATTCGTGAGTGTACTTCAGAATTGATTCGATACGCAAAAGAAACCTCAACTCCAATTTTAATTGTAGGACATATTACCAAAGACGGAACCATTGCAGGACCAAAAATTTTGGAACACATGGTAGATGTTGTTTTGCAGTTCGAAGGAGATAGAAATCATCTTTTTAGATTGCTTCGTTCACATAAAAATCGCTATGGTTCTACTTCTGAACTTGGGATTTATGAAATGAATCAAAATGGATTACGAGAAGTTTTAAATCCGTCGGAATTGCTCATTTCTAAAAAAGAAGAATCCCTTTCAGGGAATGCTGTTGCGTGTACTCTCGAAGGAATGCGTCCGATTTTAATTGAAGTTCAAGCACTCGTTAGTTCGGCAGTTTACGGAACTCCACAGCGTTCTTCCACTGGTTTTGACGCTCGCCGTCTGAATATGTTGCTTGCCGTTTTAGAAAAAAGAAGCGGTTTTCACTTAGGAAGTAAAGATGTATTTTTAAACATTACAGGTGGAATAAAAATAGAAGATCCGGCTATTGATTTGGCAGTGATTTGTGCTGTTCTATCCTCTAATGAAGATGTGTCTTTACCAGATAATTGTTGTTTTGCAGGAGAAGTCGGTTTGAGTGGAGAGATTCGTCCTGTTACTCGTATAGAACAGCGTATATCTGAAGCTGAAAAACTTGGATACGACGTTATTTTTATTTCTAAATACAACAAAGTAACTCAAAGTGATTTTTCCATTCGCATAGAATTGGTTTCAAAAGTAGAAGATATGTATAGGATATTGTTTTAATCAATTGAATTATTTTTTTAATAACTGTAAAAGATTAAAATATGCTAATTATAGTATGTTGTTTGGTGTTTGTTCTTCACGTATAATTGCATACTTTGATTAGCAATGGATTTAGAAGATAACATATTAGTAAAGTTTGGAGAAAGAGTTAAACAAGCAAGAAAGAATAGTCACTATTCTCAAGAGGAATTGGCTTTCAGAGCAGGATTACACCGAACTTATATTGGAATGATTGAAAGAGCAGAAAAAAATATTACGCTTTTAAATATCGAAAAAATTGCTAATGCTTTAAATGTTAACATTAATTATTTTTTCAATGAAAACAAAAACGATAATATTAAAACTTCCTGAAGGTGAATTTCAAACAGAAGCTGATTTTTTTGATAGGAATGATTTAAGTATTTTAATTGAAATATATGATAATTGGAGAACGTTGTCAGAACAATTAAAATCACTAAATTCTAGAGCTGTAAACTTACCGGAAGGTTTATCCGAAGTTGCTTTTTGTTATTTTATGAATTGTATTAGATTGAATAATCCTAAAATTGGGAAAGGTGTAAATACTTCATTTGACGCATATTCACTAGAAAGAAATAAAAGAATTCAAATAAAATCATGTAGTGTTTTACCTGATTTAACTTCTTTTGGACCTAAATCACAATGGGACGAGATATACTTTCAAGACTTTTATAGAAATGGAAAATGGGATTATACTTTTGATATTTATTTAATTCCTAATGATTTAATCTACAATCAGAAAGTTAATAAACTTCAAACTTTAAAAGAGATGCAAATGCAAGGAAAAAGGCCAAGATTTTCAATCTATTCTGATATTATCTTAGAAAATGGAATAAAACCATTAAAAACGGTTTGTTTTAAATAACAACTTCAGAAAAAAGCTCTTTTTGTATTTTACAATCTAAGCCATTAATAGATTTATTTATATTTTCTGCTATTCGCTCAATTACAGGAATACTAACTGAGTTACCTGCCTGTTTGTATAAGTGAGATTTTGCAATTTTTGGCAATATAAAACTTTTAGGAAATCCTTGGAAATCAAAACATTCTCTAGGTGTTAATTTTCTTATACCATATTTAGTTTTTATCAACGGAACATTATGACCTCCTGTTCCCATATTTGCAGTTAAGGTTGGACAAACATTTGATTTATTTTCTCTTACATATTGTCTTCTAAATTGGTAAACTGTATCATATCTCTTCATTTCATTTTGAAGCATTTCGTACATATACTTATCTTCTTTGTAGTAAAAAATTTCGTCTACTTTATCGTTAATAAAAATATCATTAACCTTTTTTGTTAATTTTTCCGGTTTAGGAAAATCAAATAGTTTGTATTCGTGTTTAAAAACATTTTTATCAAATGCGACTATATAAATTCTCTCTCTATTATGAGGGATGTTACCATAATCTTTAGTATTTAAAACTTTTGCATGAAATGAGTAGTTACGTTTTATAATTTCATTTTTAATAACTTTATAAGTATTTCCTTTGTCGTGTCCAATTAAATTTTTAACATTTTCAAAGAATAAAATTTTTGGACGCATTTTGTCAACAAAATCTAACATTTTAAAAAAGTGATTTCCTCTATTATCATCAAATCCTTTTCTATATCCTGCAATAGAAAAAGGTTGACATGGAAAACCACCAGCTAGTATATCAATATTTCTTAATGAAGAAATATTGATTTTCATAATATCTCCTTCTATTAATTCGTGAGAAAAATTTGTTCTATATGTTATACAAGCATTTTTATCAAATTCATTTGCCCAATCAACACAAAAACCTGCATTACTAAACCCTAAACAAATTCCACCAACTCCTGCATATAAACTTCCAATTTTTAACATATTTTACACTTTGTGTATGCTATTAATAGTATGCAAATGTACTTTTATTTTTAAATATATCCAAACAGAAAAACTTGGATACGATGTTATTTTTATTTCTAAATACAACAAAGTAACTCAAAGTGATTTTTCCATTCGCATAGAATTGGTTTCAAAAGTGGAAGATATGTATAGGATATTGTTTTAGAAATACATAGCTGTTATCGAATTAGATGGTTATAAACCGTATGAGATAAGATTAGAAAAAAAAATCAATGCTTGGTATATAGGAAATATAGGGTTTGGAGGATTGATAGGTTTAATTGTAGATCCTATGACTGGATCTATATAATAAATTAACTCCAAAATAAGTGAATGCAGAATTAGAAAATGAAACCGCATTTAACTCAAAAGGAAATAACATTTATGTAACAGTTGCATTACAACCTAATTCAGATTTAGAAAAAGTTGGTCAGCTAGAAAAATAGTAGTTTAGAGTTAATTATTAAAAAAACAAGAAGCCGATTCAAAATTAATTTGAGTCGGCTTCTACCTTTTTTGTAGCGAAGAGCGGAATCGAACCGCCGACCTCAGGGTTATGAATCCTGCGCTCTAACCATCTGAGCTACCTCGCCATTTGAGTTTGCAAATATAAACTTATTTTTTAGAATCGAAAACAAGTTTTTTTTTATTTTTTATGATAAATGTTATTTAGAATTAATCTAAAATACGTATATTTGTACACTTTATTTACAAAGATGAATTTAAATCAATTAGGTATACGCCACAAGGCAATTATAGATGCTTTCCTTACAGAGGAAATTCCAATGAAGTTGTTGGAAATAGGTTTGCTTCCCGATACTGTTGTAAAAATCATTCAGAAAGCACCTTTTGGAGGACCTTTATTGATAGAGTTTGGTAAGGAAAAGAATAGAGTAGCAATTCGTAGTGAACAAGCTAGTCAAATAGCTATAAAAAGCTATCATTAAATGGTATGAAACTCGCTCTAATAGGAAATCCCAACGTAGGAAAAACTTCTTTATTTAATCAACTAACGGATTCTGTGCAAAGAACAGGTAATTATCCTGGAATTACGGTAGAAAAAGTTGTTGGAAAACTTAAAGACTCAAAAGATGTTGAAATAATTGATTTTCCAGGTATTTATAGCTTGTATCCAGAAAGTATAGATGAAAAGTTAGTATACGATGTGCTTAAAGATAAAGACCATATTGACTTTCCTGATTGTGTTATTTTAGTAATTGATTATACTTCCCTAAAGAGAGGTTTTTTTTTATATCAGCAAATAAGAGATTTAGATATTCCAGTACTGTTGGTATTAAACAAAGTTGATAAAATTCAAGATTTTGTACAGTTTCAGGATTCTTTTAAACGAATATTACAAGAAGATTTTAGTCAAGAGGTGTTCTTTTTAAGTACGAAAAGGAAAATAGGAATAGATACTTTGATTCAGTATATAAAAGAGCAAAAGATTATAACTACTTCCTCTCATTTTCAAATACCACAATCATACAGTTATCTAGAAAAGGAGTTGAATAATAATGACGACAACATCTATAAGTGTTGGTTGGAATTAGCACAAGTGAATTATCCTACTGATTCCGAAGAGTTAAAAAGAATAAAACGAGAGCATAAAATTATTCCTAAACGATTGCAGGTAGCAGAAACGCTTCAACGATACAATACTTCAGAAGAATTGCTAGACAAGATTCAGAGTGAAAACGAGTCAAACTCAAAAAAAAGCATAACACACAAATTAGACAAGGTATTAATGCATCCTATTTTTGGATATTTAATCTTTTTTGGTTTAATGTTTATTATTTTTCAATTATTATTTTCGCTAGCGGAATATCCGATGATTATAATTGAGAATACATTTAATTTTCTTTCTCTTGTTGCAAAACAAAGCTTACCTTCTGGTCCTTTATTTTCTCTTATTTCCGATGGAATTATTCCTGGAATAGGAGGCGTAGTTGTATTTGTTCCGCAAATAGCTCTTTTATTTTTTTTCATTATGTTAATGGAACAAAGCGGATACATGTCTCGTGTGGTATTTTTGATGGATCGGTTTATGAAACCCTTTGGATTAAATGGAAAAAGCATCATTCCGTTTATCTCAGGTGCTGCTTGTGCGATTCCTGCAATTATGTCTGCTAGAAATATTGAAAGTAAAAAAGAGAGATTATTAACTATTTTGGTTACGCCTTTTATTACTTGTTCAGCAAGACTCCCTGTTTATTCGGTCTTAATTGCTTTGGTAATTCCCAAGATGCAATTTTTAGGTTTAAATCTAAGAGGAATAGTGCTTATGGGAATGTATCTTTTAGGAATCGTTACAGCTCTTGTATCTTCTTGGGTTTTAAAGAAAGTAGTTAGAGAAAAATACAAAGGTTTTTTAGTTGTAGAAATTCCAGATTATCAAGTTCCAGATTTGAGAGTAGTTTTAAAAGAAGTTATTTCTAAATCTAATGAATTCCTTTTAGGAGCAGGAAAAATAATTGTTGCCGTAAGTGTTTTACTTTGGGGATTGGCATCTTTTTCTTTTGATTCATCTTTTGCAAACTGGGAACCTCCTAAAATAGAAGAATCTTTTTTAGGCAAAATAGGAAAGTCAATAGAACCAGCAATTCGTCCGTTAGGATACGATTGGAAAATAGGAATAGGAATTGTTTCTTCTGTTGCCGCAAGAGAAGTTTTTGTAGGAACTATGAAAGTTATTTACAACCTAGAAGGAAATCAAGAGCAGGATAGTTTTACCTTTACTGGAATACAAGATTTTATGAAAAAAATGTACAATTATATATTTGATTTCTCGGAAGAAGACTCAGATCAATCACTAGTAAAAAGAATGAAAAAAGAATCCTTTTCTGATACAGGAGAGAAGGTGTTTACATTAGCTTCGGGACTTTCCATTATGTTCTTTTATGCTTTTGCCATGCAGTGTATAAGCACCATAGCAGTTGTTAAACAGGAAACAAATTCATGGAAATGGACGATTATTCAATTTGTAGGAATGACTTTAATTGCTTATATTTCAGCACTTTTAGTATATAATTTATTTTAAAGATATGTATATTTGGATACAATACTTGCTTTGTTTGGCTTTAATTATTTTTTCTATCTACAACATTATAAATGTATTTGTAGATAGCTTTTCTTCTAAAAAAGAATCCAAATGCAGTTCTAAGTGCGGTTGCGAAACTTCCGAAATTTTGAACGATTCCAAAAAAAAGTAATACAATAGACAACCTTTTTTTATTTTATTCGTCTTATGGTTAGAAAGACAAAATAAAGTGAAAATAATTCCACTGAATAATAAAACAAAATTGAAAGATTTAGTAGAAAAAGCTAAAAAGGATAACAGATTCGCACAAAAAGAATTGTTTGATTTGCTTTCTCCGTCTATGTTGTCTGTATGCAGAACCTATATAAAGGATTTGCATTATGCAGAAGATGTGATGATAAAAGCATTCTTCAAAATTTTTCAAAAATTAAAACAAGGAATTGTTGTAGATAATATTCAAGCATATACAAAGAGAGCAATGATTAATGAGTCGATTGATTTCATTAGAACACAAAAAGAAGAAATAGAATACAAAGACGAACTAATTCCTGATGAGGAAGAAGACGATTTAGAAGAAATTCAAGAACTTGATTTTGATATTCAAAGTTTACTGGATAAGTTGCCAAGCGGATATAGAGCAGTTTTTAATTTATATGTAATCGAGGAATATAAACATAAAGAAATAGCAGAAATGTTATCTATTTCTGAGAGTACATCGAAAACTCAGCTGATGAAAGCAAAAAAAATGTTAGTAAATCTTTTTCGTGAACAAAAAAACTACCAAAATGAAAAAAGATACAATTAAAAATAAAATTCAAGATAAATTATCTAATAGAAAAATTGTTCCATCAGAAAATGCTTGGAATCGTTTAGAAAGTATGTTAGATAAAGAATCTGTAGCAGAAAACAAAAACAAAGTTGTGAACTTTAGAAAATGGTTTTGGATTGCAGCGTCGTTACTTTTGTTTTCTTCGGTAATGTACTTAATTAATTTTGATGCTCAAAAACCACAAATTGTAAAAGAAAATAAACAAAATGTAGAAATAGATTCTGATTTAGATAAGAACAATGAAAAAGTAGAAATCGTTGACAAACAAGTTGAAAAAATAGTTGAGACTAATTTGGGAAACATAGATGACATTGAAAAGAATGAAATAGTAAAACAAGAAATCCAAAATCCAAAAGTAACAAAGACTCAGTTTGTTGCAAAAACTACTAAAATTGAAGAAGTAAAAAACAAAAATACAGAAATAGCATTGCTTAAGGAAGATGAATTTATTTCTCAAGATTCTCTAGTACTAGACGATGCGGGATTTAAAGATTTTAAGGAAATTCAACTTGCAGAAAACAAAGCAAAAGAAAAACCAAAATCCTATGTAAACCCTGATTTACTTTTATTCTCGGTAGAAAATGAAGTGTACCACGAAAGAAATCCAAACCAAAAAACAACAAAAATTGCGTACATCATTTATGATGAAATTAATAAGCAACTAAGTAAATAACTCCACTTAAATAAACAACTAATTTATTCCTTTTCATACAAAAGGAACAGCAAAAGAAATGAATAATTTAAAAGTAAAAACAATGAAAAAAGTAATTTTAATTTTAGTAACATGTGCTTTTGTAATGAACATTAACGCACAAGAAAAACAAGAAAATGATTCGGTCAGCATTGTAGAGGTGAAAGCATCGAAGCGAAAAATGACTAAACAAGAAAGACGAGATGAATGGTATGAAAATATGCGTGGTAAATCTGATTCTTTTGACCAAAAAGTTAAAAAATTTGTAGATAAATCCGAAACTCTTATCAATAGCTACAAAGATTCTATGAAAATGGAAATTGGTATTGCTGAAGAAAAGTTAAAGAAACAAGAACTTTCTGATGCGGAATTTGATAGCATAAAAATGAAATTATCAGAAAAATATGCAACTAAAATCAATGAAAACGTAGCTCAAATAGAAGGAGATTTCAGTGAACTGTTACAACAAAAAATAAATAAAACCGTACGTAAAAGTTTTTATGAAAAGACAGAAGAAGAACGATTAAGAGAACTCAAAAACCAATACCGATATGTTCCTTGGTGGAATCTAAACTATTATGTGGGATTTTCTAACTTTGTCGATGAATTTAATCTCGGGAGCATTTCGGATTCTCCACTTCGGTTTTCAAGCTCCTTGGAACATACTTTTGAGTTTAAACATACTCGAAGAATGAACGACTTTACTTCTCCGTTTATTTATTCTTTTGGTTTAGGAGTTATGTTTAGAGATTTGCATCTTGGCGATAACTTAGAATTTACTAAAAATGCAAATAATGAGCTTTCGGTTGCCACTTCTCCATTTAATTTAGATAAATCAAAAATGCGTCTTACGTATCTTACAATTCCGTTGGAATTAGAATACGATTTTGGAAAGAAAAATACAAAAGAAAACCTATTAGATTACAAAGAAGTAGGGAAATTACGACTTGCATTTGGTTTGTATGGAGGCTTAAAAATAGGCGAAATGAGAAAACTAAAATACGACGATAGCGGAAACTCAATTACAAGTAAAAACAGAGGAGATTATGGATTTAATGACTTTATTTTTGGAGGAAAATTAGCTTTAAAGTATAATAACTGGGAAGTATTTGTAAAGAAAGATTTTACGGATTTTCATAATTCTGAAAATTTTGGAAACCAAGGAATTACTTTTGGTATTAAACTTACGAATTTTATTTCTGGAGGAAATTGGAAAAAAGATAAGTATTGATTTACAATAGATTAAACAAAATAATTTAAAATGAAAACAAGCAAATTTTGGTATTTGATTCTATTCATTATTGTATTAGGTTACATTCTAGGAAAAACCTATGGATATATTTTACAACATTTTCAGTAGAAGCATTTCTATTTAATACGTTGTTTAGAAAGTTAATGTAAATAACTAAAAGCTGATGTTATAATTCATCAGCTTTTTTAGTTGTTTCATTTTTAGCAGGAATGATTCGTTCCTTGTTTTTCCAGATGATTCCAAGTATAGAAAGAATTAGGAATAAAATAAAACACGAAACGGTAATCAATTTTCCTTGATACACCACTTTTGGATTAAATACAAATTCAATTTTATGAATACCTTTTGGGATTTCCATTCCTCGCAGTACATAGTTTACACGATAATGCGGAGTTAATTCTCCGTCAATGTATGCTTTCCAACCATAAGGATAGTATATTTCAGAAAATACACCAAACTGCTTGGTTAAACTTTGTGATTTGTAGGTAAGATGATTAGGTTCGTATTTTTCTAATTTAATTAAAGCCAAGGTATCACTTTTGTACTGTGTATTAGACGGCAAATTATCATTTCTAATGATTACTTCTTTTTTGGAATCTAAGCTGTCAATTAAATCCAGTTCTTCGTTTGCATTCTTTGCAAATTTTAATTTTGAAACAAACCAAGCATTTCCATTTGCATCGGGATTGGGTGCAACTTCTGGCTCAGCAGGATTTCCAAGTAGAATATACTTTGTATTGAGCATATTGAGCACATCTATATTTACATTTCCACTCGAAAAATTAAAGTATCTATCTACTAGTTCTTGGTATCGTCTTAATTTTGCTCCATGATATCCACCTATAGAATGATGAAAATAGGAAGTGTTATTCTCATTAAAAGGACTGTATGTGGTATTAAAAACTCTATAGTTAGTTGTATCTCTTTCTTTGATTTGATTTAGAACATTATTCATTCCAGCAAAGTATACAATTCGTTGTAATTCAGGATTTTCTTCCGCATCTTTTATCATACTTTCATTTATTTCTGTAGGAAATAAATTATTCATGTATTTAGAAGAAACAAAGTTTTCATCGTTTAAAAAGCGTTTATCAACACTCCATAAGTCAATTAAAGATAATGCTATAATTATGTATAGTACGTAATCAACTTTCAATTTTCTATTTTCATAGAAAAACAGTACAATAAGTGTAATTCCACAGAAGATAAATGTTCGTAAAACATCGGAATCAAAAAGTGTGATTCTATCGGATTTAATTCCTTCTAAAATTACATCAGGAAGATTTGCAAGTTCCATTTCGTTTGCAAAGGGAAAAAGATACCTTCCTAAAAGATAAAATAACGCTAATAATGCTAAGACTCCTCCTCCTACATAAGTTAGGATATTTCTTTTGTATTTCGCGGTTAATTTTCTAGAAGTAAAGTAATGATACATTCCTAACATTGCCACAATAGGAAAAAGCAGTTCTGGAACTACCATAAATGAAGAAACTGCACGAAACTTATCATAAAAAGGAACGTAATCTATAAATAAGTCAGTCAGAAACATGAAGTTCTTTCCCCAAGCAAGTAAAATAGATATTACGATTGATGCCAAAAGCCAAATTCTATGCTTAAAAGGAATAAAAAATAAACCAATAATGGTTAAAAAACAAACAATTGCACCTTGGTATGCAGGCGAGGTTCCTGGTTGTTCTCCCCAATATGGACTCCCAGAAAGGTAAGGAGTTATTTTGTTGTATTGTTCTTGTGATTTAATGTTTTTTTGAATCGCTTTTTCCAGTTCTTTGGGTTGAAAGTTTGCATCGGAACTAGAACCTCCCATAAAGTTTGGTATGAATAAGTTAAGTGTTTCTAATTTTCCATAACTCCAGTTGGTAATGTAATCTTTATTGAGTCCTGATTTTGGATTTTCTTCTCCTTGTTTTACCAATTCTGACTTTCCTCTTGTGGTTTCTTTGGAATATTCATAGGTAGATAGTATTCGAGAAGAATTCATTCCAATTGCTAAGAACGTAGCAATAACAAATAGAAAAATGGAAGTGAAATAAGACTTTAATTCTCTATCTTTAATTGAATAAAAAAACTGAACTAGAATGAAAGCACCTATAGCAAAAAAAAGATAATACGTCATTTGCGGATGGTTTGCCATAAGCTCTAACCCAAAAAAGAGAACAGTAGTTATGAATCCCCAAATGTATTTTTTATTAAATAGGAGATAAACTCCTGCAAGCAAAGGAGCAAAATAGGCAATGGTATGAGCTTTTGCATTATGTCCTGCTTCCAAAATAATAAAAAAGTATGAAGAGAACCCAAACATGGTAGCTCCCAAAAGAGCGTATTTCCAGTTGCGAGTAAGAACCATTCCTAAAAAAAAGAAACCTGCTAAACAAAGAAAAAGATAATCCGCAGGGCGAGGTAAAAATGAACGAATAAATCCATCTACTGATTTAAGTATATCCATAGGATATTGAGCACCTGCTTGGTACGTAGGCATTCCTCCAAACATAGAATTCGTCCAGTACGTATCTTCTCCGTGAGAATCTCTGTATTTTATGAGTTCTTCAGCACCACCACGATAATTTACAATATCTGGTTGTATGATGCTTTTTGATGAAAGAACAGGTGTAAAATAAGAGATAGAAATAAGAGCAAATGCAACAACGCATATTCCTATATAAATATAAGGTGTTATTTTTTTCATGATAAAGTTTAAGTTATAAACGATTTTAATTGTCTTTTATTTCTTCGAAATCAATGGTTTCTGCATCCCATTGTTTGTTTTTTTTGATGTTTGAGTTTTGTTTTTTTATTGTAGGTTTTTCCGTTGGTGTTTGCCCTCGAAAATAACTTTTTAAAAAAGAACGAATCAATAAAAAAATAAGTATGACAAGTATGTATTTCATTTTTGAAATTAAAAGTTAATAATCTCCAAAATTAGGGATTTTTTATTTAATGTATATGTGTTTTTTAATGTAGAAATGACATAAAACATATTCCCTAATCAGAATTAATTACTTAAATTTGCTACGAATTTAAAAATTACAAAAATTAATTAGATATGAAAGTAACCGTTGTAGGTGCAGGAGCAGTAGGAACTACCTGTGCAGATAATATCGCTAGAAAAGAACTTTGTGAGGAATTAGTAATTGTAGACATCAAAGATGGATATGCACAAGGAAAAGCATTGGATCTTACACAAACAACCTCTCTATTAGGGTTTGATACCAAGATAACAGGTTCTACAGGAGATTATTCTGTAACTGCAGGTACAGATGTTGCTGTAATCACTTCTGGAGTTCCTAGAAAACCAGGAATGACAAGAGAAGAACTTATAGGAATAAATGCAGGAATCGTAAAAGATGTTGCAGAACAAATCTTAAAGTATTCTCCAAATGCAATTATCGTTGTTATTTCTAATCCTATGGATACCATGACGTATTTAGCACTGAAATCTACAGGTTTACCTAAAAATAAAATTATTGGTATGGGAGGAGCTTTGGATTCTTCTAGATTCAAAACGTATTTATCTTTAGCAATGGGAGTTTCTCAAGGAGATTTACAAGCGAATGTTATTGGTGGTCACGGAGACACCACTATGATTCCACTTACTCGTTTAGCTACTTGGCAAAATGTTCCTGTTTCTGATGTATTAAGTCAAGAAGAATTAGAAAAAGTAGCTGCTGATACTATGGTAGGAGGAGCAACACTTACTAAACTTTTAGGAACTTCTGCTTGGTATGCTCCAGGAGCTGCAGGAGCTGCAGTTGTAGAAGCTATTATACGTGACGAAAAGAAAGTAATTCCTTGTTCTGTTTATTTAGAAGGAGAATACGGACAATCTGATATTTGTATCGGAGTTCCTGTAGTTCTTGGTAAAAACGGATGGGAAAAAGTAATTGAGTTAGACTTAAACGACGAAGAAAAAGCGAAATTTGCTAAATCAGCAGAAGCAGTTCGTAATATGAATAATGAGCTTAGTTTATAAGATTTTTCACCTATAATATCTCAAAAGCTATCTATTTTTTAGATAGCTTTTTTTGTTTTTATAAGTTTATATTTGTATAATCGGTAATCTTATGAAAAATATCCTATTCATTATCATTGGGAGCATTTTGATGTATAGTTGTAACAAAATTAAAAATGAAAAGAAAAATGATTTTTACACTTCTTTTGAAGTAAATAAACAGCATTTTAGATATTACAAGTTTAAAACAGACTCAAGTAACATTGTGGTTCAACGTTTTGATAAAAAAAAAATGGATAAATAATTTATTTGTTTTTGAAATACCAAATGGAGGGATTTCTTATTCAAATGATTATAATGATGATGGATATAATGATTTATCAAGTATGCTTTTAAGGAGTAGAATTGTTTATCTTTTCAATCCGAATTCTAAAAAATTTGAAACAAAATCGATTAGAATTGGTAATGGTAACTTTGAAATGATAAATAAAGAGAAAAGATTTTTTTTTGATGACTATGATAGAGATTTATATGAATCTAATTTGTTTGTGATAAAAGAACTAAAACAAGAATATTTATATCAAATTAAATATCTATTCTTAGGAAAAGGAGATAGCGTTAATCTGGTTTTTCTGAAAATGCCCGAAGAATCAAAAATTAAAACTAAAAAAATATCTATTGATAAATTTGACTTAAAAAATATTTGGATAGAATTTATTAATAAAGACTACCGCTAACAGTGTATTGATGAAATTCGGAGTTGAACTATTCTACTTTTTTTCATAATTTAGCCTAACCGAAAAAATATTGGTTACCCTTGGTAGAGATTGAACTTTTAGTTCTTCTTTTTCCGTTTTACTAAATATAAAACTCATGAACAACGATAATCGCCTATTTTTACTAGATGCATACGCTTTAATTTTTCGTGCATACTATGCATTTATAAAAAATCCTAGAATTAATTCTAAAAACTTAAATACTTCCGCTATTTTTGGATTTACTAATTCCCTTTTAGAACTTATAAAAAAAGAAAAACCTACGCATATTGCCGTTTGTTTTGATGTTGGAGGAAAAACTTTCCGACATGAAGATTATACAGAATACAAAGCAAATAGAGAAGAAACTCCAGAAGCGATAAAAGTTGCCGTTCCTTATATTCAGCAAATCATTAAAGCTATGCATATTCCAATTATAGGAATGGAAGGATACGAAGCAGATGATGTAATAGGAACGCTGGCAAAAAAAGCAGAACAAAACGGATACAAAACCTATATGGTAACTCCTGATAAGGATTTTGCTCAATTGGTTTCCGAGAATATTTTTATGTATAAACCTTCTAGTAGAGGAAATGATATAGAAATTTTAGGTGTAAATGAAGTAAAACAGAAATACGAAGTAGAAAATCCCAGTCAGGTAATTGATTTATTGGGAATGATGGGGGATTCTGTAGATAACATTCCAGGATTACCAGGAGTAGGAGAGAAGACCGCTAAAAAGTTCATTAAAGAGTTTGGTTCGCTTGAAAACCTTTTAGAAAATACCAATCAACTAAAAGGAAAAATGAAAGAAAAAGTAGAAGAAAATAAAGAGTTAGGTCTTTTATCTAAAAAGCTAGCGACTATAAATACCGAAGTCCCTATTGATTTCGAACCAGAAAAGCTGACGTTGGATTCTCCAAATTGGGAAGAAATTCAATCTCTTTTTCAAGAATTGGAATTCAGAAGAACGTATGAAAATATACAGAAAATATTTTTACAAGAAACAACTGAAAGTGCCAAAAAAATAGAAAAAAAAGACGCCTCTAATGCTCAACTTTCTCTTTTTGATGCTGTTTCAGAAGAAAGTACTACCGAACAAGCAGAAACAATTCAAAATTTAGAAAAAACTCCACATTTATACCAATTAGTAAATGATGAATTTGCTCTTTCATTGATGATTAAAACTTTACAAAGCAAACCGTGGATTTGTTTTGATACCGAAACGGATTCTTTAGATGAAATCAATGCAAAATTGGTAGGAATTGCATTTTCGTATGAAAAAAATAAAGGATATTATGTTCCTTTTTCTGAAAATAATGAGGAAAATAAAGTTAAAATTGATTCATTAAAAGAATTATTCCATAATGAAAATATAAAAAAAATAGGACATAATTTGAAATTTGATACTAAAGTTTTGAAAAAGTATGATTTAGAGCCCAAAGGAGAGTTATTTGATACCATGCTCGCTCATTATCTTATTCAACCGAATTCTAGACACGGATTAGATGTATTGGCGGAAAATTATTTAAACTATTCTACAATTAAATTTGATGATTTATTTGAAGGAATTCCTAAAAAGAATCAAAACTTTAAAAATATAGAACTCGAAAAGCAAAAAGAATATGCTGTAGAAGATACGGACATCACTTTACAGCTTAAAGAAATTTTTTCCATTAAATTAAAAGAAACTAATACCTATTCCATTTTTAAGGAAATAGAGTCTCCGCTTATGTCTGTTCTTGCAGATATGGAATACCAAGGAATTGCTTTAGATACAAGTGTTTTGGATTTAATGTCGAGTGAACTAAATGAGGATTTAATTAATCTAGAAAAACAAATATTTGAGATTACAGGAAAAGAATTTAATCTTAATTCGCCAAAACAGCTTGGAGATATTCTCTTTGAGGACTTAAAAATTGACAGTAAAGCAAAGAAAACCAAAACAGGACAATACCAAACTTCTGAATCAGTTCTTCTGAAATTACAATCCAAACATCCGATTATTGATTTAATTTTACAATACAGGCAAATTCAAAAACTCAAATCTACCTATGTGGATTCGTTACCAAAAGAAATTAATCCTACAACAAACAGAGTGCATACCACTTTTGCTCAAGCAGTTGCACAAACAGGACGACTTGCATCGAATAATCCCAATTTGCAAAATATTCCAATTAAAACCGAAAGAGGAAGAGAAATTAGAAAAGCGTTTATTGCAAAAGATGAAAATCATGTACTTGTTGCAGCAGATTATTCTCAAATAGAACTTCGATTAATTGCCGAAATGAGTAACGAAATCGCAATGAAAAATGATTTCATAAATGGTATGGATATTCATAGCTCAACTGCATCTAAACTTTTTGATGTTTCTATAGATGAGGTTACTCGCGAGCAGAGAAGTCAAGCAAAAACGGTTAATTTTGGAATTATTTATGGTGTTTCTTCTTTTGGACTTTCCGAACAAACAGGACTTTCTAGAAAAGAATCTAAAGAACTTATTGATGCGTATTTTGAAACATACCCAAATTTGAAGTTGTTTATGGAAAAACAAGTAGAGTTTGCAAGAGAACATGGATATGTAGAAACATTACTCGGAAGAAGACGTTATTTGCAAGATATTCATTCAGCAAATGCAATTGTTCGTTCGCACGCAGAAAGGAATGCAGTAAATGCTCCTGTGCAAGGAACGGCAGCTGATATTATAAAAATAGCGATGATAAAACTTTTTGATAGATTAAATGCAGAAAAATTAAAAACCAAAATGCTTTTGCAAGTTCATGATGAATTAATTTTTGAAGTTCCAAAAGAAGAATTAGAAATCATAAAGCCAATTATAAAATCAGAAATGGAAAATGCGTACAAAACCGAAGTTCCTCTTGTAGTAGAAATCGGAGCAGGAAAAAATTGGTTGGAAGCACATTAGAATTATGAATTGTTAATTATGAATTATAATGGAGAATGAGAATAAATAAATATTTAAGTGAGATTGGTTTTTGTTCTAGGAGAAAAGCAGATAAATTCATTCAAGATAAAGAGGTTTTCATAAACGGAACTCTTGCCGAACTTGGTTCACAAGTAGACGAATCTGATGAAGTAAAAGTACAAGGAAAAGTAGTTTCACGGAAAGAAGAAAAATTTGAGTATTTAATTTTTAATAAACCAAAAGGAATTGAATGTACTACAGATGTTCGGAAAAGAGGAAACATTATTAGTTTTATCAATTATCCGAAACGAATTTTTCCCGTAGGAAGATTAGATAAAAATTCTCATGGACTTATTTTTATGACTTCTGATGGAGATTTAGTAAACAAAGTTTTACGTTCCAAAAACAACCACGAAAAAGAATACAAAGTTCGAGTTGATAAAAAGATAGATGAAAGGTTTATTTCTAGAATGTCTAGTGGAATTCCAATTTTAGGAAAAATGACAAAGAAATGCAAACTAACTAAATTGAATGATTATGAGTTTCTTATTGTTCTTACCGAAGGAATGAATCGACAAATTCGTAGAATGTGTGAATATTTAAACTACAACGTAAAAGATTTACAACGAATCCGAATTATGCACATCAATTTGGATATTCCTACGGGAAAGTATAGAAAGTTTACCAAGAAAGAACTCACTCAACTTTATGAATTAATTCAAGATTCATCAAAAGAAATATAAAGTCGATTCAAATTACTAGAATTTAGGTCCGTTATTGCAAAGGAAATCAAAGATGGATAAATCATTTATAAAGTCAAATCGGTCGGAAAAAACTTGTATGTAAGGTTCTAGTTGAGTCTGACTTTCTTTTTTAGGATTAAAGAAGTTTCGGTAATCTTGATTTACATCTTTTTGGTATTCATCAGTAAAAGTATAATCTGAGTTTAGGTTTAATTTTTTAAGCAACCAATTAAATGCATTGAGGTTATACTCAAAAAGGTTTTCGGTTTCAAAGAAAATAAGTTCTTTGAGTTCGTCTTCAAAGTATTCAAAATAAGGAGAGCTTTGATAAGACATTTGTAGTGTTCTCCAGTGATTGCGTTGCCAATTTTCAGCAAAGCTAATTTTTACATCTTTATAAAGTCTTGTTCCGTTATGGTTGATGGGAATAGTGATGTCTTTTTTACCATTAGGTGTAAGTATAGACATTCGATTTCTGTAGGTTTGTTTTGGAAGGTTTTCAAATTTTTCTAAACACGAATTTATAGATTTCTTCCAGTAAATGAAATAAGAAATAGGAGGGAAATATAATAACGGAAACGTATCCATAGTTATTTGTTTTAAAAGTATTTTGATTTTTACAAAGGTAGACAAAGGAAATTAATTTGTATAAGGTTCATTCTAATAAAATATAGAGTAAGACAAGCTCTACGATTTAATTAAAAATAGTTACCTTCGCAATAAAATAAAATAGATATGAACGACGTAGTAATTGTTTCCGCAGTACGAACTCCAATGGGAAGTTTTATGGGAAGTTTATCCTCAGTTTCGGCAACCGATTTGGGTGCTACAGCTGTAAAAGGAGCATTGGAAAAAATTAACCTCAAACCTAATTTGGTAGATGAAGTATTTTTTGGAAATGTTCTTCAAGCAGGATTAGGTCAGGCACCTGCTCGTCAAGTTGCTATAAAAGCAGGAATTGCTGATAATGTTCCATGTACAACTATAAATAAAGTTTGTGCATCAGGTTCTAAGTCAATTATTATAGGAGCACAAAGTATAAAATGTGGAGATAACGATATAGTAGTGGTAGGAGGAACAGAAAATATGTCACAAGTTCCTTCCTATTTAAAAACGGCGAGAACTGGTCAGAAATTAGGGAATCAAACCTTGGTAGATGGATTAGTTTATGATGGATTAACAGATGTTTATAACAATCAACACATGGGAGTTTGTGCAGAAGAATGTGCAAGCAAGTACTCTATTTCTCGCGAAGAACAAGATGAGTTTGCAATCAATTCATATAAAAAGTCAGCAAAAGCTTGGGAAGATGGAAAATTCAATGAGGAAGTAATTCCTGTTTCAGTTCCACAAAGAAAAGGAGAGCCTATTATTGTTTCAGAAGATGAGGAATATAAAAATGTGAATTTCGATAAAGTTTCAAAATTACCAACAGTATTCAAAAAAGACGGAACAATAACTCCAGCAAACGCGTCAACACTTAATGACGGAGCTTCTGCTTTAATTTTAATGTCAGCGAAAAAAGCGGAAGAATTAAATATAAAACCACTAGCTAGAATTGTTTCTTACGCAGATGCAGCTCATGAACCAATGTTCTTTACCACAGCACCATCTTTGTCGTTACCAAAAGCAGTAGAAAAAGCAGGTTTAACGTTAGATGATATTGATTATTTTGAACTTAATGAAGCATTCTCTGTAGTTGGTTTGGCAAACATGAAAATCCTTGATTTGAATCCTGAAAAAGTCAACGTAAATGGAGGAGCAGTTTCTTTGGGACATCCTCTAGGAAGCAGTGGTTCTCGTATTTTAGTTACTTTAATAAATGTGCTAAAGCAAAACAATGGAAAATACGGAGCAATAGGAATATGCAACGGAGGAGGAGGAGCTAGCTCCATTATAATTGAAAATCTATAATTTCCTCTTAATAAATTGTTAATATTGGCTTTAGGTTAAATTAACAGTATGTTTTAAAAGTGCTATATTTGCATATTAAATTAAAAACGAAATTAGCTAAATGAAAACGGCATTACTATCAGTATCAGATAAAACAGGAATTTTAGAATTTGCTCAGTTTTTAGTATCAAAAGAGTATCGTCTTTTATCAACAGGAGGTACTTTCAAGTATTTAAAAGATAATGGATTAAATCCAGTGGAAGTAAAAGATATTACTAATTTTCCTGAAATATTAGACGGAAGAGTTAAATCTTTACATCCCTCTATTCATGGTGGTATTTTAGCAAAAAGGAACACGCCAGAGCATATGGAAACCATACAAAAACATGGTATAGATACTATAGATTTGGTTGCTGTGAATTTATATCCATTCTTTGAAAATGCAGGGAAAGAAATGGATTTAGAACAAAAAGTAGAATTTATAGATATAGGAGGTCCTTCGATGCTTCGTTCTGCAGCAAAATCTTTTTTTGATGTAACTGTGGTATGTAATGCTTCTGATTATCAGTTGATTCAATCAGAAATAGAAGAGCAAGGAAACACCACGTTGGAAACAAGAAAAATGCTTGCAGGAAAAGTATTTAACTTAACAGCTGCTTACGATGCTGCAATTTCTAGAATTTTATTAGAACAAGATTTTCCAGACTATTTTGTTGCTTCCTACAAAAAAGTATCAGATTTAAGATACGGAGAAAATCCACATCAAAAAGCAAGTTATTATGTAGATACGGTTCAAGAAGGTGCAATGAAAGATTTTGAACAATTAGGAGGAAAAGAGCTTTCATTTAATAATATCCGTGATATGGATTTAGCTTGGAAAGTGGTTTGTGAATTTAAAAGCAATCTTGCTTGCTGTGCAGTAAAACATTCAACACCTTGTGGCGTAGCTATTGGTGAAACACCAGTAGAAACGTATACCAAAGCACATGAGTGCGATCCTGTTTCAATATTTGGAGGGATTGTAGCAATGAACTATAAAGTAGATAAAGAAACAGCAGATGAATTAGTAAAAACATTCTTAGAAATAGTAGTTGCTGTTGATTTCGATGATGATGCTCTTAAAGTATTAAAAAAGAAAAAGAATCTACGTATCATTAAAACAAAAGTAGATTTACTGGACAGAACTACTCTTGTAAAAGTAGATGGAGGATTGGTAGTACAATCGGTAGATAATCAGTTTTCGCATGAGTTTAAAACCGTTACCGAGAGTAAACCATCAGAAAAGCAGTTGGAAACACTAATTTTTGCACAGAAAGTATGCAAATATGTGAAGTCTAATGCTATAGTTGTGGCGAATGAAAATCAAGCATTAGGAATTGGTGGAGGAAAAGTAAATAGAATTTGGGCAGCAGAACATGCACTTAAAGAAGCTCGTAAAAAGTTTGATGGAGATTTAGTAATGGCGTCTGATGCATTTTTCCCTTTTAGAGATGTGGTAGATACAGCAAAACAGTATGGTATAAAAGCAATTATACAACCAGGAGGTTCTATGAGAGATGAAGAAAGTATTGAGGCGTGCAATGAATACGATATACCTATGGTATTTACTGGTATGAGACATTTTCTTCATTAAGTTTCATTCTTTAAATAAACGAATAAAAACAAGCATTTTGCATCGTCAGAATGCTTGTTTTTCATTTTTAAGCGAAAAAATAAAGAATTATAAATTTAAATTCCCCTCTATTCCTTTGTATAAAAGGATTTAATCTAAGTGTTTTTACTACACCAAAATATATTTATGTTTCTTTTAATCAGTATTTTACTTGTATTTTTTATTTGTTCTTATTTTACGTCATTCTGTTAATTATTAAATCATCAAAAAATAGGTCATTTTTACGTATTTAATTATGAATTTAATATTTATATATACTTAAAATTGAGAATAATATAAGGTTTGATCAATTTTTAATTAAAAATAAAGCCTTTTGTATCTTTTTAATAGGTAATTGTATGAGAAACACTTTCCTGTATGTACATTTGCGATATAAATAATTTAAAAACGAATTGATATGAAAAGTACTTTATTATTTTTAGGTTTGGTATTACAGTTCAGTTTTAGTATTGCACAAAATGGAACGTTGGTTTCTCAAGTATATAATTCTCAAAAATTAAATAATAAGCAGTTATATACTACAGTCGTTTATTTAGATAATCCTGAATATGCGGAAACTAAAGAATACAAAGGAGATGTAAAAAAGGTAAGTTTAGAAAACTTTGGATCTAAAGAAGAAACAAAAAGTTATGATGAGCTATCTGATGTAGAAAAAATCCAAAGAAAAGCAAATCAGCTTGCATTAGAAAAAGAAAAGTTAGAAAAAGCTCGTGAAATCATTGAGAAAAGAAGATGGTTAGAGAAAAATAAAATCAAAGAAACAGAAGTAGTAGTAGATGAATTTACAGTAGAAAGCAAGAAAAAATACAATGTAGATAACGTTACTGATTACAATGACTTTAATGATATTGTAGAAGATTCTCAGCTAACAACTCTTAGAAGATTACATGATGCAAATAAAGGTAAAAAGATTAATAATATCATTACCAAGCAGATAGAAATTCTAAATAAGCAAAATGAAATTATTAAAAATGAGTTGATAGGAACTTTAAATCCTATTGCGTATGAACCACAAGAAAAATCAGTTAAAGATTTAAGAAAAAACAATGCAGAATTAAAAATATTTTTCCCTGTAAGCGGAATGAAATCAGATTATTTATCTGCACAAGAAAAACAAATCTTGTATGATTTAATCGAACTAAATTATTCATTAAAAACTAAACTTTCAGAAATGTTGAGAATGAGTTTAGATAAGGATTTTAATGAGTCTATGTTTGCAGAATTCTTTTACTCATCAGAAGCATTAATAAATTTTACTTCATAATCATTTGAAGCGGTTAGTATAATAGAAAAAGTGTTCCAAATTTTTGGAACACTTTTTTGCTTTTTAAAGGTTTTTATTAGGATTTAATTAAGCTTGATTTTTGATATTTACTACTCGTTGAGGAAGTGGAGCTTCATAACCAGCTTTCCCTAATTCTTCTACTATTTTTTGGCGAGTATCCCAGTAAACGTCCCAGTATCCATCTATAGTAACATAAGGTAATGCCAATAATTCTACACCGTTTTCGCCTAAATTATTTACCGCTATGCGTGGAGCAGGATTTTTTAAAACATTTGCATCATTTTGTAAAACAGTAAGTGCAATTTCTTTTGCTTTTTCTATATCAGCACCATAACGAATGCCAAAAGGCATGTCTATACGCAAATTTCCAATAGTAGAATAATTGGTAATTTTATTTGATGTTATAGAGCCATTAGGGATAATTTCCGTTTTATTCTGAAAAGTTTCTAGTATAGTTACAAATACTGAAATCTCTCTTACAAAACCTAAAGTTCCATTGCTTTCTATCAAATCTCCTACTTTAAAAGGTTTAAAAATAAGAAGCATAACTCCTGATGCCATATGACCTAAAGAACCATTAAATGCAGCTCCTATTGCCATACTCACACCTACTAAAACAGCTGCAAAAGAGGTGGTTTCTACTCCAATTTGACCAGCTATAATTATGAATAACAATACTTTAAGAGAGAAGTTGATAACTGTTGTTAAGAAAGGCTTTAAAGTTTCGTCAAACTTAGATTTATCTAAACCTTTTCTTAATAAATGAGTCAACTTTCCAACAATCCATAACCCAACAATTAATGCTAATAATGCACCCAAGATTTTTGGTGCCCATTCTCCAATAGCAACCATCAAAGAGTTAATTAGCGTTTGAATAGGCGTTGTTGCTGTTTCAATTACATCTGCTTGTAAAAATGTACTTAGTAAATTTTTCATAGATAATATATTAAATTAATTTGAACAAATTTAACTAAATATTATGTATAGACAATTAAAAATACCTTTATCTACGTATAGTTTATTAGGAATTTTCTATTTTTAACCTCAGAATTGCTTAGCATGAATCATTTTAATTTAAAAACGTATCTTACTTCTAATTTGGGAGTTGATATCAGCGAAATTTTTTTTAGTGAAGATAATTATTTTGAAAGAGAATATAATAAAGGGGATTATATATTAGAAATGGGAGAGTTTTGTCAGCATATACTTTTTGTAGAGCAAGGTTTACTTCGTCAGTATGCAATAGATGAAAAAGGAAAGGAACATGTATTGCTATTTGCTCCCGAAGGTTGGTTTGTAGCTGATCGTGAAAGTCTTTATTTTAACGAACCGTCAAAGTATTATATTCAAGCATTGGAAAATACTAAAGTAAGGTTAATTGACGATGAGTTTATCAAAAAAATAGAATGTAATTATAGCGAATTTAGAGACTTTAATACACGTTTATTGCACAATCAAATACGAACACTACAAAACAGAGTGATGATGCTCATGAGCCAAACAGCAGAGGAACGTTATTTACAGTTTATAAAGACGTATCCAGATATACCACTCAGAGTTCCACAGATAATGATTGCTTCTTATTTGGGGATTACACCAGAAAGTTTGAGTAGAGTTCGTAAAGCATTGGTAAGTAATTCTAAGTGATGTAATAATGTTCTTTTTTTGACCATTTAAATAGTCAAAAGAGGTATTACTTCTTATCGTAAATCAATTCAATCGCCTAAAAATTGAGCTAACTTTGTGTTACAATTAAAGTAAAATGATATGAAAACACGTACAGTAGAATTAGTAGCAAAGCCTAGAGAACCTCATTTTGTAGGAGATGGATTTAGAGTCCACAACTTTATTCCAAGTGGTTACCGTTTAGATATGCAAAGAATGAATCCTTTTATTATGTTGGATTATAATTCTAAGTATAATTTTCCTCCATCAGATAAACCTAAAGGAGTAAGTGTACATCCTCATCGTGGATTTGAAACAGTTACAATTGCATATCAAGGAAAAGTACAACATCATGATAGCAGTGGAGGAGGAGGTATCATTTCCGAAGGAGATGTACAATGGATGACTGCAGCTAGCGGAGTATTACACAAAGAATACCACGAGAAAGAATGGAGCAAAACAGGTGGCGAGTTTCAAATGGTACAACTGTGGATAAACCTTCCTGCAAAGGATAAAATGAGTAAACCAAAATACCAAGCAATTAAAAATCAAGATATTAATAAATTTAAGTTAGATGAAAGAGGCAGTGAGATAGAAGTAATTGCAGGTAGATATGAGAATATAGAAGGAACAGCATCTACTTTTACACCTATAAATATGTATAACGCAAAGTTAAAAAAAGGAGCAGAAGTAATGTTAAATTTTCCATCTGATTATAATACAGCATTATTAGTAATAGAAGGAGAAATTACGATAAATGATGATGTAAATGCTCCTACCGATCACTTGGTATTAATGGAAAATGATGGAGAAAATTTCACTATTAAAGCAAGTCAAGATAGTGTTGTTTTGGTGTTAAGTGGAGAACCTATAAACGAACCAATTGCAGCTCATGGTCCTTTTGTTATGAATACCAGAGAAGAATTGATTCAAGCATTCGATGATTTTAATTCAGGTAAGTTCGGGCATTTAGAGGATTAAAAAAAACGACTCAAATAGTGTTGAGTCGTTTTTTTGTTTTATTACAAACAAAATACTAACCGTTAAGTTGATATTTTTCTTTGGTTGTTTTTATTTGATCTTCTAGTTCTGCTTTTTTGTCAAAATACTTGGAATTTTTCTTTAGACTTTTTTCTATGTCGCGTTCAATGCTTTTTATGTCACTTTCTACATCAGATAATTCAGATTTTGCTTTATCTAATTCTTGTTTTGCATCGTCGTATTTTGCTTTTTTTTCTTCGTATGTTTTAGTAACTTTTTCTAATTCTCCCTTTTTTGAAGCTAAATTTTCTTCTAATTTTTTGTGAGCATTTTCTTCGTCAGAAATTTTATCTTCGTATTTATTGAATTTTTTTATGTTACTTTCTAGGTCTTTAAGTTCTTTTACTTCAGTTTCTTTTTGGTTGATTTTTTCCTCTACAGATTGGGCGTTTACAGAATTAATACAAAAAAAACTTAACACAAATAAAAGTAAAATAGATGTTTTCATGATAGAATAATTTATTACGTTTTTACGGTGCAAATTTATATAATAATTATAAATTAATGAATAACTTTTTTATATACTTTTACATACAAAGGGATTATTTTATCCTTATCAAACTTTAGAGCTTGTTGTTTAGCTTGTTGTTTAAATTTATTTAGTTTGTTTTCATCTGATAATAATTCAATTGCTCGATTTGCCATTGCCTGTACATCGCCTATTTGTTCTATAAAGCCAGAAAAATTATTTTCATTTACTTCGGCTAATCCTCCTGCGTTACTAGTAATTACAGGCGTAGAACTTGCCATTGCTTCTAGAGCAGCCAAACCAAAACTTTCCAATTCGGAGGGAAGTAAGAAAACATCACTCAAACAAAGGATTTTTTGCAATTGATTTACCTTTCCTAAAAGATGCACTTTCTCGTGAAGATTGTATTTTTCAATCAAGTATTCTATATTTTCTATTTCAGGACCTTCTCCTACTATAATTAGTTTAGATTTAATTTCTTTTTGAACTAAATTAAAGATTTCAATTACATCGCTTACACGTTTTACAGGACGTAAATTAGAAACATGAATGAGAATTTTTTCATCATCATTAGCAAAGTTTTTTCTAATGCAAGGCGTTTCTTCTTCGTATAGTTTATTGTCTATGAAGTTGGGAATCGTAATTATTTCTTTTTTGATATTGAATGTATCTTCGGTTACTTTTTTCAAATCTTCGGAAACAGAAGTAACAATATCTGATTTATTTATAGAGAATTCAACACCTGATTTATATGTTGGATGTTTTCCTACCAAAGTAATATCTGTTCCGTGTAAAGTGGTAACTATAGGAAGTTTAATTCCTTGTTCTTTTAATATTTGCTGAGCCATAAATGAATGGTACGCATGAGGAATCGCGTAGTGAGCATGAATAACGTCAAGTTTATATCTTTTGGTAATATCAACTATAAGTGTAGAAAGAGCAATTCCATAGGGAATATATTCAAATAGAGGATAGTTTTTTGCTTGTACTTGATGAAAATAAACATTAGGTAACGTAACATCGAGCCTAGCAGGAATACTAGAGCTTATAAAGTGTATACAATGTCCTTGCATGGCAAGTTCCATTCCCAGTTCTGTTGCTACAATTCCACTTCCTCCATACGTAGGATAACATACAATTCCTATTTTCATTTTACTAATATTAGTTTTTTATTTAATTAATTCCAAAAATCTAATAAGTTTTTTATCGCTTCTTGAAATAACTTTGGTGCTTTAATACCTAAACTTAATTGTCCATTTGTATTGAGTAAAAAACCTACTTCAATCTCTACAATAGAAGTCTCTTTACTGCCAAACAAAACAACAGTTCTTATAATTTTATAGTTTGGATAATCGGGTTTAATGTAAACATCTTCAATAAAGTCAAAGGTTTTTATTTGCAAAATACCATTGTTACGATTACTGTATTTTTCTCCCTCAATATTGATAACCTCTTTTTCTATATTATCTACTAAAATTAAATCGGGAATTTCAATTATTTGAGTCTTATCTCCACCTTTATATTTTATTCTATCCTTGTACTTTTTTAATGGAACAGGTTCTCCGTTTAAAGGAAAGAAATAACCTTTTTCTGAGCCAGCATGATTTTCAAAAATAGAAAACCCGTTTGTAAACTCTTCTACAACCAAATGGATAAATATAGTCCCAATTTTTTCTCCGTTTTTGTCATATTTCCAATAGTTTTTATTCATTTCAACTACTGGAATTTTTAAGCCATCAAGTTTAATATTTATCTTGTTTGCAATTTGAATAAACTTATTGGTTCTTCCTACGTGGTTTTGCTTTAAACCGTGTTGTGTTATTATAATTTCTTTTTTCCAACCTAAATTTCTTAAAACAGCACTAATAATGCTCAATGCTCCAATATTTGGGTCATGTGAAAGACTATTGTTTTTAAAAAGTCTGCCAGAAACTTCTATTTTATCGTTAAATTTTGTAATTAAAATTGGTACATTTCCTTTAGGTGGTTTACGCATTTTTTCTTTGAGTGTAATCACTTCATCAATGTTCTCAAATGGCGTAAATATTTCTGAATCTAACTGTTTTCCTAGAATTTCTACACCTAAAGTTAGAAGCAATCTTGTGCCAAAAATATAGGTTTCTGTGGGTTGTTTTTTCTGCTCTATTTGCAAATTGTAGAGCATTATTTTTTTAGTTTCAGGGTAATAACTTTCTATAAAAACAAACTTACTACAACGTTGGTAAACCCCTGTATTTCTACTTTCTTTGTCGTCTGTTTTTGTTTCTTCTATGGCATAAATTGGAGTGTCATTTAAAGTAGGTTCGTTTTCTTGATAAAATATCAAGAAATCTGTAAAGCTAGAGTTCCCCGACACAGTTTTAATATAGACTTTATCAACTTTTGTACAGTTAAAACCAGTAACTTCATAAGTGAAAGTAAATTTATTTTCTTTTAATTTGGGCGTTCCCCTTCGGGTCGGGCTATTCGCTACAATCTTTTTTGCTCTATAGGACAAAAAAGGATTTACGCTTCTATCCCTAACGCAAAAACTGTTTCCAAAACTCATCATCATTTAATGTTTCTTTTGCTGATTTTATTGCTATTGAATAATTAAACTCCTCATCTCCATCTATTTCAATATAATTACTCATATTGGAAGTTTTATATGCATAATCAAACCAATTACAGTCTTCAAATTCTAAATTTTCTAAATCTTCATCATATAAATTTTGACTTAAAGCAATATCAACAGCTTGTATATTTTTTCTATAAAAAATTTCATTTGGGAATTTAATTCTTATTAAACCGCAACTTGAAATAATAATTTCTCTATCTTCTTTTGAAAATTTGGCAATTTTTCCAAATCCTTTATACCAAAATGAGTTTTGTCTTTTAGCATCTAATTTTTGAATGTATATTTCTTTTTTCATAATCAATCAAGAAAAATAAAATTACGATGATATTCTAAATATTGCACTCTGTTATCAAGAGGTAGTTTTTCATAAATTCTTTTTGGTTCAATTCCAATGGAAACAATATTTAATTTATCTAGTGATTTTGAAACCAATAATGATTTATCATTTTCAAATGAAATCAAGCCAATATCAAAAATTTTATCAATTGTTGGACTAAAAATAAAACCATTATATTTGTCTAATCTTTCAACATTATTTGAAACACGCCAAGGTTTTATATGACTTGCCGTAAGTATTCGTTTATCTGTTATGCCTGTAATTGGACAAAATGAGATTTCATCTAAAAGACTTCTTCTAAATTTTTCTTGACCAACTCTAATAGTTTGCTGGATTATTTTTGAAGTATTTTTAATTTCATTTTGAAACGGATTTATTAAAATCTCTTTTTCTAAAAAGTCATTTGGTTGATATTCCAAAGGAATTTTATCTAAATGATTTTGCAAACCGTAAAGTCCAGGTAATATTTTGTAAAATCGTTTATCGCGTTGAACTCTTTCGTTAATTGTTTTGTTAGGTGTTAATCCTTCAAAATTTTTGAATAAAGGAGTAACTTCATAAATCTGTTTCAACGTTGCAAAATATCCAAGTTGAATTATTGCTCTTTCAATAGCATCTGACCAAGTTGGTTCTTTTAATTCAGTCATATATTGAAAGTATAATTATTAGATTTACGCACTTCAACACTTGCTTTTTTATCTCTTACCATCGTTTGATAGTTTGAATTTGAATAGTTGAAATCAATAAAATTAATTTTATAATTTGGGTTGGTTTTTAACCAATTTTTTAAAATATCATTCGATTTCCCTTTATGTTCTAAAACGTTTGAAAGTCCAAATTTTATATTTCTTTTATTTAGGTTATCAAGCAAGCATAAGAGTTGATTTTCTTCTTTTTCTGACCAACCTTTAAATCCTCTTTTTCCATCGTTATAAGTTCCTGTGGTAATTAAATAAGGAGGATCGCAATACACAAAATCATTATTATCAAAATTAAAATTATTAAAACAAGAATCTGTGAAGCAAGTATCTGTCTCTTTTAGCTTTATAATAAAACGTTCTAAATTTTGCTTCATTGTGCTATTAAAACTACTTCTATCTTTCCCAAAAGGATTATTGAATTCGTGCTTACTGTTAAAACGAATTTGATGATTAAACGAGTATGCAATGAGAACAAATAAATCTAAAGGATGTTTTTGTTGATTATATTTTTGTCTCATTCTTTTATAACCATCACTATTTGTAAGTGTGAGTTTAAATTCATTTATTCTAGTTTCAATATATGAAATAGTTTCTTCGAGTTCGTATTCTTGAAAAGCCTTATACATTTCAATTAAGTAAATTAGATTATCATTGAAATATATTTTGTTGGCATTCATATTAATGCCAACATTACAACCACCTGCAAATAAGTCAATAAAATTATCAATTTCTTTCGGAAATAATGGCAATAATTGGTCTAATATTCTCGCTTTTCCACCAATATAATTTAATGGAGATTTAATTTTATACTTAGAATATAACGTATATTTCATTATTACTTTTGTTCTAAAATTTAATTATTATTCATCAATTCTTCAATTTCTTCAATTTCAATTGGTGAATTGGTAAGCAAATTTATGGGTTTTTTATCTTTTTGTACTACTACATCGTCTTCCAATCGAATTCCAATTTTTTCGTTAGGAATGTAAATTCCTGGTTCTACAGTAAGTACCATGTTTTCTTTTATTGGATTATTGTAATTTCCATAATCATGAGTGTCCAATCCTAGAAAATGAGAAGTTCCATGCATAAAGTATTTTTTATAAGCAGGATTTTTTTCATTTTGATTTTGAATATCAACTTTATCTAAAAGTTTTAACTTTATAAGTTCGGAAGTCATGAAATTTCCTACTTCCTTATTGTATTCTTTAAAAGTTAATCCGTCAACTAATAAAGACGTTGCGTAATTTTTTACATTTAAAACTGCTTGATATACTTCTTTTTGTCTAGGATTAAATTTTCCATTAACAGGAATCACACGAGTCATGTCAGAATTATAATTATTGTATTGACAACCAAAATCCAAGAGTACAAGTTCTCCATCTTTACATTGTTTATTGTTTTGTAAGTAATGAAGTATAGTTGCGTTTTTTCCAGAAGCAATAATAGGAGAGAAGGCATGTCCTTGAGTCTTACTACGTGTAAACTCGTGAATCATTTCTGCTTCTATTTCGTATTCCCAAACATTGGGTTTTGCAAATTTTAGAATTCTGCAAAATGTTTTTTCGGTGATGTTACATGCTTTTTGAATCAGTTCAATTTCTTCAGGTTCTTTTATGGAACGAATGTTTTGCAGTATAGGATTACTTCTTTTGTACGTATGTGCAGGATATTTACGTTTAATTTTTTCTATAAATCGATCTTCACGTGTTTGTACTTCTGTATTAGCACGCGGATTTTCATTTAAGTTGATATAAATATTTTCTGATTGAATAAGTAGTGAGTTTACAACAGAATCAAAATTTTGAATCCATTGGATATTTTTTATTCCTGAAATTTCAGTTGCTTGTTCTTTGGTTAGTTTTTCTCCTTCCCAAATTTTAATGTGTTCATTGGTTTCTTGTACGAATAAAATTTCTTGATTTTCTTTTTCTAAAGCATCAGGATACAAAACCAAAATACTTTCTTCTTGATTAATTCCTGAAAGATAAAAAATATCGGAATGTTGTTTAAATGGTAAAACCGAATCGGAACTTAAAGGATATACGTCATTAGAATTAAAAAACGCAATTGAATTTGGCAGTAATTTATCTGTGAATTTTACTCTATTTTTTTTGAAAAGTGTGCTAGTATTGGGATTTTTCATTGTATATCGCAAATTTTATATCTTATAAATTTCATCTCTAACATAACTCGCATTAAACCAAAAACAATGTTTGGTAAACTCAGTCAATCCCGTTAGTTTGTCTGCAACAGGCAAATTATAAGTATCATTTGCATTTCTTGCGTGTGGTCTAACGTGGCTAATTCTATTCTCCGTTTTCTTTGGGAAATAGGTCTTTCGGAAACCATTGTCGGTTACTTCTTTTACAATTTCTCCTTTAGAAACAGTTGTTTTCATTTTGTCCCAAACAGATTTAGCTTCTAAAATGTCTGAATGCGACATATTCCAAAACTTAACCTTTCGTAAGATTAAATTTTCTCCTTCAAACTGGTAGAAAACAAAGAAAAATTTGCTTTCCAATATGTTTTTAAAATCCGAATCTTCCCAATCAGTTTCGATTAATTCTTGGTACTCAAAAGTTGGAAACGAAATATCTTCTTTTGGTAAGTTGTTTTCTTTTAAACGAATAGTTTTTACTTGAATATCAGCTTTTTCAAACTCTTCAATTTTTTGTCCGAGTTCAAGTCCGAGGATTGTGTTTGTCAAATTGGCGAAATAATTTTTAGCTTTTTGGTTTAATTCCAGGCCTAATTCTTGTTCAATTTGTTCTGCTGATTTTCCATAAAATGGTTGGAATTTTGAAATAACAATTTCTTCAATTGAGTGAACTTTGTCTAAAATTTCAGGTCGTTCAATTATTTTTCCATAAACCGCAGTTTCTTTCTGAGCAATGTTTGCAATTATGTGATTTACATAACCTTGTTTAAGTGAATATGCTCTTTGTTTTGCTTTTTTATCGTTGAAAGGTTGGTCGCGATAGGACTTTAAAGCTGTTGAACCTTTTGTACAAGCACCAAGATAAAAAGTGTCTCCTTCAGATAGTTCGTGTGCTTTTCCGTCTTTTATTTTTTGGTTTATTGTTTCCCAATCATGTTGGATAATTTTCAAATCTTCATTTGGATATTGCCAATCGTCTACTAACTTAATTAGGTAATCGAGTAAATCTAAATCTTTGTTGTGCAGATAAAAAACTAAAAGTAAATGAGCATTTTTCTTCCAAAACGAGCTGTTTTCAAAGTCTTCTTTATGTACTTCTAAATAGTTGATAATATTTAATACAAGTCTTTCTTTTGAACGAAATTCTCCATTTTTTAATATTTTTAACGGACTTGATTTAAGTTCTATTCCTGCTTCTTTAAAGTCTGGTTCAGCATCTGAATTTGGCTCGTAACCAAAATAGAACTTTTCTAAAATTTGTCCATAATTGCCTTTTCCTTTATAATCGTGTTTTTCTATTTCCTCGCCACAAGCTTCTCGTAATGTTTGTCCTTTTAATTTTTTAGCAAACTCAATTATTGAATCTGCTGAAGTTACATCAAGCATATTCAAATTGGTTTATTTGTTTGTAAAGTTCTTCTCCAATTTTTTCAATTATTCCAACTACTAAGGCGTTTCCCATAAAAAAGGCTCGTTTTGTATCTGTAATTCCTTCGAGTTTGGTGTGGTTATCAGGAAACATATTTAATCTTTCCAATTCTATAGGTGTTAGTCTTCTCAATCCTCTGTCAGTAACAACTACGTGTTTGAATCTTGAAGGTGATTTTCCTCCTTCTCCTGTAATTATAGTTCTTGAAGCATTATCTAAAGCGTCTGGATAAATCATTCCACCTTCTGAATATTTGTATTTATGTCCTTCGGTAGAAACTCTCTCAATAGTTTTAGATCCTTTTAAGTATTCCCATTTGTCCTTGTCTTTATCATCTATGAAAAAGTCTTTCGTAACTTCTCCATTTTGCAGAACGTCTCCCAAAACCTTAAAATCTCCATCGTAATTAGGTTCTGTTTTAGTTGTGTAAACTTTTCCGTTAATCAGTAACCCTGTATTTTGAAAAGGCGATAATTTTCCTGTTTTATTGAAGTTATTTGTTATTTTAACTAAATCTCCTTTTAGTTCTATTTCTTGTATTGATTTTGTTTTAACAACAGGAAAAGCATTTACAATTGTTCCCTCTTCAGTTAACCAATCAATTTTGTTTGATTTTTGAAGTCTTTTGTAGATTTCGGTGGATTTATGATAACCAATAAAGAAAACCCTTCTCCTTCTTTGTGGCATTCCATATTCAGCTGCATTTATTACTCTCCATTCTACAGCATAATCAAGTTCATTTAAACTTTGCAACATAACCGCAAAATCACGACCTCTTTGTTTTGCTGGGGATTTTAAAAGTCTATCTACGTTTTCTAAAAATAGATATTTTGGTTTATTCTTTTTTTCTTCTAAAATTCTATGGATTGACCACCAAAGAACTCCTTTTTTACCTTTTAAGCCTTTAGAATTATGTAATGTGGTCGCAACTGAATAATCTTGACAAGGAAATCCACCGCATAGTAAATCATGGTCAGGAATTTCATCTGTTGGAACAGTTGTAATATCTTGATTGGAATGATTTTCCTTACCAAATCTTGTTTCGTAAACCATTGAAGCGTGTTGTATCTTTGTTGAAGGTTCCCATTGATTGCTCCAAATAATTTTATAATTACTTTTCTCAAGTCCAAGGCGGAAACCTCCAACTCCTGCAAATAATTCCGCTACTTTTATACTGTTTTGATTCATTAATTATACTTAGAGGTATTTTAAACGCTAAACAAAAATACAATTTATCTAGTATCTCTACAATCTTATTTCAAAACTGCATGAAAATACCTTAACTTTGGCAACCGATGAATTCACTAATACGAATAGTTTTTGTTCTTATATCTACATGTTGTTTAGCTCAGAACACAGTATTTCCATTAACTAAGTTTTCTTCTGAAGTTGAATCTGATTATATTTATTACGAAAAGTATAAATATGATTTTTTGAATTTTAATTTCATTACAACTCCTGAAACTAAACAAGATTCCATTTTATATAACTTAGAAAAACAAAAAGAAAAGTACTTGGATTATTTGCAGGAACAAGTGTATTTTTTGGATAGTTTAGGAAATAAAAAAGTATACTTAGAAAAGAAAGCAGGAATAAATAAATCCAGTTTTGATGATTTTTATAATTCTAATTTCTCGATACAAAGTTTAAAAAACGATTCCATTTACATAGGAAATACCTATTTTATAAATCCGTTTTCTCAGTATGCAAAGCAGAATATAGAGTTTAAGGAATTAGATAAAAGAAATTATTCTTTTCAATTTAAAAATCAAAAAGGAATTGTACTTTTAGATTCCTTTGGAAAGATTGATAAATTACAAATTCAGAAAACAACTTCAACGAGTTCATTTGCACTAGAATTTTCTAATTACGATAAAAATAATATTCCAAAAGAGATAGTTTATAATTCGGTAGAAAAAAATAAGCAAATTCAGATACAGATTTCATTGATAGAAAAGGTAGAGGAAATTAAAACAAAAAAGAAAGTAAACTACAGCGATTCCAAACTGAAAAAATGGAATCAAAAAATAAGTACGTATAGAAAATATCCTCTTTCAGAAATAGAAGAACAAACGTACAAACTAGAAGATGCATTAATTACAAGAGAAAAAATAGTGACGTTTTCTGATAATTTAGTAAAAAAACAAAAAATAGATTTAGGAAAATTTGAAATAAATCCGTTTGAATTAGTGAGTTTCAATGGATACGAAGGATTTCGAGTACAAGTAGGAGGAGGAACAAGCAATAAGCTTTCCGAGTCATTAAAATTTAGCAGGTATTTAGCTTATGGATTTAAAGATAAGAAATTTAAATTCGGAGGATTTTTTGATTATACGGCAAATAAAAAATACAACTCTATTTTTCAGTTCGGATACATCAATGATGTGAATCCTGCAGGAAGAACTACTAGCAATGAAAAGAGAAACTTTAATACTATGTTTTCTCAAGTAAATAATTTTAATTACGATACGTATTATAAATTTCAGAATTTCTTTGCAGGATTTAGAACGGAATACTTTGATAAATTAAAAACCAAGGTAGAATTAAGCTATAAAATGATAGAACCAAAGTTTAATTATGTTTATAAAAATGATAATTCATTCCAAGAGTTTACTACTTTATCTTCTAAATTTGATTTTTTTTGGATGCCAAATTCCAAATACATACATACTGATTACGGAAAAGTTACCATAAAAGAAGATTATCCGTTTTTTAAATTTCAAATAGATAAACATTGGAAAGCATTTGATGCTGATTTTGATTTTACTAAATTTAATTTTAAAGCTATTTACGAAACCAAAACATTCAAAGGAAATACCAAAGGAAGTTTACGTGCAGGATATATTTTAGGAAATGCTCCACTTACGCATTTGTATGAAGGATTAGGAACGTCAAGAAATGGAAATTCAGTGATACAACGTTGGGGAGTTGCAGGCGTAGAAGTTTTTGAAACCATGATTCCAGGAAGATTTTTCTCGGATAAATACGTGAGCTTAGATATGAATCATAGGTTTAATTCATTCAGATTAGGGAGAAAAAACTATTCAATTCATCTTTTGTATAGAGCTCTTTTAGGAACTATTTCCAACGAAAATAAAATTAACAACAATACTTTTTCTTTTGATTCTCCTAAAAATATCTACCAAGAAGTAGGTGTAGAATTACCTAAATTAGTACTTAATAAAATGCTAGGTATTGGAATGTATTATAGAATTGGAGCATATCAAAAAGCAAAATTTGAAGATAATTTTTTCATTAAACTCACGATTGATTTTCCAAGTGCTAAGTAGAGTTTTTTAGTTGTTACTATATTCAGTGATATATATGCTGTCAATAATAGTTTGTTCGTTATAATGTAAATGTAGGTGTTTATAATTATAAGGCTCTATTCCGCTCCATTCTACGAGAACAGAAAATGTTATTACATTGTTCGTTGAGTCATTAAAAGCTCCATTCATGTCATTAATTTTTCCTAAAATATTTTCAATTTCATTAATTTTTTTTCCTTTTAATGTATAATTTTTAAGCAAATCATCAAGCATTTCATTTCTATTTTCATAAGTAATGATATCATCAGTATAATTACTAGTCCATTTTTTTTTATCAAATTTTTGTTTATTTGAGCAAGAAGTAGATATAAAAATGAGAGTAATAAGAAAAGTTCTCAAAAATATAAAGTCAGATTTTAGTATCATTTTTTGCTTCACAACTTATCTTATAATGTAATTCTTTTATGAGTTTCGTTTTTTTTAGTATTTGTTATAAACGAACTACTGTTAATATATCTATCCCATTCCGCATGGAAATTTTAGCTCAAGGTAATAAAATTTCTTCTATTTTTTCAAATTAAAAAAATCGATATAGCTAGGAGGATTTATAACTGTTCCTCGCTCGGAAATAAGTGTAATAGAGATATTTTTAAGTTCTGCTTTGTGTGTGAAATCTTCTAAAATTTCTACAATATCGTAATCTAAATATTTTGTATTTCTAACATCTAATTCCAAATGAGAGTTTTTTGGGATTCTATCTAATTCCTTTAGAATAGCACCTTTATTAAAAAACGTAACTTCTTCTGCAAGAGTCATTTTAATTTTTGTATGCTCAGGGTTTTTATTTTCTATATGAAGGAAGTGAGAGTTCTGAAAACTTTTAATTAGAATAACGATTACACCAACTAATAAACCAAGTAGTATACCTGTAAGTAAATCAGTGAAAATTAGTCCTACTACCGTAACTATAAATGGTATGAATTGTTTCCATCCTAATTTATACATTGTTTTAAAAAGTGCTGGTTTCGCTAGTTTATATCCTACCACTAGAAGTATTGATGCTAGTACGGATAGTGGAATCATATTTAAAAGATTAGGTATAATAATCACGGATAGTAACAGTAACAAACCATGAAGTATGGTAGAAAGTTTTGTTTTTCCTTCCGATTGAATATTGGCAGAACTTCTAACGATTACTTGCGTTATAGGTAATCCTCCAATTAATCCTGAAATAATATTTCCTGTACCTTGTGCTAATAATTCGCGATTTGTAGGTGTTACATTCTTATCAGGATCGAGTTTATCTGTAGCTTCTACGCAAAGTAATGTTTCTAAACTCGCTACCAAAGCAATTGTAAATGCAGTCAACCAAACAGCAGGATTTCCAATTGCACTAAAATTAGGGAAACTAAACTGACCAAGAAAAGAATCTATTCCATCGGGAACAGGAACACTTACTAAATGAGAAGCATCAATAGATAAAACAGTATTGGATTTTGTGAAAAGATAAAACAAAATACCTAATACAACTACAACCAAAGGACCTTGAATCAAACGGAAAAACTTAGATTTTTTTGCAAGAACTGTATCCCAAACTAATAAAACCAATAAACTAATAATCCCAATAAGAAAAGCTCCGGGAACTATATAACTCAGAGAATAGAAAATTTCAGAAAATGTATTATGATTATCAGGTTGCATAAATGCCCAATCTCCTTCAGGGTCAGTATCATACCCAATAAAGTGTGGGATTTGTTTCAATATAATTATGATTCCAATTCCTGTAAGCATTCCTTTTATAACAGAAGATGGGAAGTAATATCCTATAATTCCAGCTCGCAGTACTCCAAAAATAAGCTGTATAATTCCTGCTAAAACAACTGCTACCAAAAAATTCTGATATCCGCCTAAATCATCAATGGCAACCAATACAATTGCTGCTAAACCTGCTGCGGGACCACTTACTCCAATATTAGAACCACTTAATGCTCCAACGACTACACCTCCTATGATTCCAGCAATTAATCCAGAAAAAAGAGGAGCTCCACTTGCTAAAGCAATACCTAAACACAAAGGCAATGCAACAAAAAATACTACTATACTAGCAGGAATATCGCTTTTAACATTAGAAAACATACTTTTCACACTCATATATACATTTTTTTTGTTTTAAGCGAATATAAAAATTCTAACGAAACAAAATAGTATATCGCTATAAACAAAAAATATAGATTGATAAGAAATGTAGAAAGTTTATTTTACACCTCAGAATTAATATCAAAACTTTCCAAATAATCACTTACTCTTTTTAGAAACATTCCACCAAGAGAACCGTCAACAACTCTGTGGTCATAGGTGTGAGAAAGATGCATTTTGCTTCGAATCCCAATCGTATCTCCTGTAGGTGTTTCGATTACTGAAACTTTCTTTTGAATGGTTCCAACTGCCATAATTGCTACTTGAGGTTGATTGATAATTGGTGTTCCCATGGTATTCCCAAAGGTTCCGATGTTGGTAACAGTATACGTTCCTTCGGTAATATCGCTAGGACTTAGTTTATTATTTCTTGCTTTGTAAACCAAAGAATTAATTGCTTTTGCTAATCCTGAAATGCTTAATTCATCGGCATTTTTTACCACAGGAACGATTAGATTTCCGCTAGGAAGAGCTGTTGCAATACCAATGTTTATATTTTTTTTCTTAATGATTTTATTTTCTACTACCGAAATATTTATCATCGGAAAATCTTGGATTGCTTTTACAATTGCCTGAACAAACAGTGGTGTGAAAGTAAGTTTTTCTCCTGTTCTTTTTTCAAAATTATCTTTGTTTTTATTCCTCCATAGTACTAGATTGGTAACATCTGCTTCTATAAAAGAAGTAACATGAGGAGAAATTTTCTTGCTCTCTACCATATAATTAGAAATAAGACTTCTCATTCTGTCCATTTCTATAATTTCATCGTTAGGAGAAACAATGATTTTGGAAGATTTAGGTTCTTCGGTAGATTTTGTATTTGATTCTTTTTTTAACTCTGTATTTGAAGCACTTACTTGTTTACTATTTCTATTTTGTAGATATTGTTTAATGTCTTCTTTGGTGATTCTTCCATCTAATCCACTTCCTTGGATTGAGTTTAGCTCTTCATTAGAAATTTTTTCTTCTTTTATGATTGTTTTTACAAGAGGAGAGAGGAAAGAGTTATTTTCTTCTGAAGAGTATTTTATATCTTCTTTTTTATCGTTTAGCTGATTTATAGATGGAATTTCTTGCAGTGTTTCTTCAGAAATTTCTTCTGTATTAGTATCTTCAGTTAGATTATTTTCTTCTTCATTTCCTTCAACTTCCAATACAGCAATTACTTCACCAACTTGAACCACATCGTTTATATCTTTTTTAATTTCAATTATAGTACCGCTAACTTCCGAAGGGACATCAGAATCTACCTTGTCAGTAGCTACTTCAACTATTGATTCATTTTCTTCTACATAATCTCCTTTTTGCTTTAACCAACCTGTAATTGTTGCTTCCATCACACCTTCTCCCATAGAAGGAAGTACCAAATTATATTTTGCCATATTTCTAGTTTGCTCCACAAAGATAGTATTTTTTATATTTAATTTACGAGTTCATTATCCTCGGTAAACTGTGATTGGTAAAGATTAAAATACGTTGAGTTGTTTTTAAGTAGTTCCGTATGAGTTCCTTGTTCTACAATTTTTCCTTTGTTCAGAACCAAGATTTTATCTGCCTGTTGTACCGTTGCCAATCGATGTGCAATAATTATTGAAGTTCTATTCTGAGTTAGTTTTTCAGTAGCTTTTTGTATAAATTCTTCGGTAATAGTATCTACAGATGATGTAGCCTCATCTAAAACTAAAATAGAAGGATTAACTAGATATGCACGTAAAAAAGAAATTAATTGCCTTTGTCCGAGAGACATAGAATTACCTCGCTCCGAAACTTTATGATTGTATCCGTCTGGTAAACTCATAATGAAATCATGAACTTCTATTTCTTTAGCAGCTTGAATAACTTCTTCTATAGAAATATTTTTATCTCCAAAAGTTATATTTTCCAGTATACTTGAATTAAATAAAAATACATCTTGAAGCACAACTGCAATTTGACTTCGTATTGCAGATAGTTTATATTCTTTTACAGAAATACCATCAATAAGTATTTTTCCTGAAGAAATGTCATAAAATCTACTAAGCAGATTTATAATTGTTGATTTTCCAGCACCTGTAGTTCCTACAATAGCTATAGTTTGACCTTTTTTTACATCAAAAGAAATTCCTTTTAGTATTTCTTCATTTTCTATGTATGAAAAATGAACATTCTGAAAAGAAATGGTTCCATCTATTTTTTTACATTCAATCGTACCAGAATTATTTAACTCTTCATGAGAATCTATAAGATTTAATACTCTTTCTGCACCAACAACACCTCTTTGAATTTGATTAAAACGATCCGCAATTTGGCGAATAGGTCTCATAAGCATATTTATGAACATCACAAATGCAATAATTTCTCCTGCGGAAACAGATAATTTGTAATTTAACATTAATGCTCCTGTAAATATTACAAAGCCAATAGCGACAGAAGAAATAAGTTCTACTATTGGGAAAAATAATGAAAAGTAAAAAACTGTTTTTAAGTATGCTTTAGTAACTTCTGAATTAATGGATTCAAATTTTTTAAATTCTATTTTTTGTCGATTAAAAAGTTGAATTATGGACATTCCAGAAAGTCGTTCTTGTACAAAAGAGTTTAATCTAGCGGTTGCATTTCGTTCGTCTGCAAAAACTTTCTTTAGTGTTTTTTGAAAAAAACGAGTTATAAAATACATCACAGGAAGAATCATAAACGAAATAATTGCTAAAATCCAGTTTTCGTAAAACATAGCAATTAAAACAAAAATAATTCTAAGAATGTCTCCGAACATCATTAATATACCATCTTTGTAAACAGTAGCAATGGTTTCAATATCGGAAACAGAGCGAGTAACTAAAACTCCATTTGAGGTTCTATCAAAAAAAGCAGTTTTAAAATAAATGAGCTTTTTGTATAATTTCATTCGCAAATCATAGATTACATCTTGTGCTATCAGATTTGAAAATAAGATTAGAACATACTGAAGAACAACTTCAAGAAAAGTAAGAATTGTAATCCATACAAGCATTTGAATCAAAAATGATTCATTTTTTTCTAAAATACCTACGTCAATAGCTTTTGATGTGATAAGCGGTTTTATGGTGGAACTGATAGAAAGTAGTATAGATATGAGAATACAAGAATAAAACCAAACTGTTTTTTCGGCACCAAGTTTAAAAAGACGAACTAATATATTTTGGTTTGATTTCATAATTGTAAAATGGAATTAGGATACGTTATTTTGTATAAAAAAAGAGCATTTGCTGGTGCGGAAGTTCCTGCTTCTGATCTTTTTTTTGAATTTATAATTTCATTAAACTCATTGGTATTTATTTTTCCTTTTCCTACTTCTATAAGAGTTCCAACTACTGCACGTACCATATTTCTAAGAAATCTATTTGCAGTAATTGTAAAAATGATTTGGTTTTCATTGGTTTCAAAGAATGCTTCGGTAACGTTACAAATAGTAGTTTTATTATCAGAATGCAATTTAGAAAAACTTTTGAAATCAGAATGATTTAATAGCTTATTTGCTGATTTTTGCATTTCTTGCACATCTAAATTTTGAAAGATAGGATAGGAAAATTGGTAATCAAAAGGATTTCTTTTTGTAGAAATATAGTATTTATAGGTTCTGAATTCTGCATCAAACCGAGCATGAGCATCATCATTTACACGAAAAATATCGTTAATAACAATGTCTTTCGGTAAGAATGAGTTTAATTTATGACCTAAATCATTAGGGATTTGATTTTCAGTATCAAAATGAGCAAACATTTGATGTGCGTGAACACCTGTATCCGTTCTGCCTGCTCCTGTAATTTTGATTTCTTTTCTGAGTAAAGTAGATAGTTTGGATTCTAGAACTTCTTGTACAGAAATTTGATTCGGTTGTATTTGATAACCAAAGTAATTTGTTCCGTCGTACGCAAACTCGATAAAATACCTCAAAAATTAAATTTTAGCAAAAATACAAAGGATTTATGATATATTTGAGTTCTTTGCATAAGAAAAGTTTAACTTAACTATAAAGCTAAATAATGAAAAAAATCCTTTTACTTTCCGATACGCATTCGTATATAGATGATCGGATTTTAGAGTATTGTAACCAAGCAGATGAAGTATGGCATGCAGGAGATGTAGGAAGTAGGGAAGTGACGGATAAAATTAAAGAAGTATCTTTTTTGCGAGCAGTTTATGGAAATATTGACGGAACTGAAATAAGAAAAGAATTTCCACTTCATAATCGTTTTTTTTGTGAACAAGTAGATGTTTGGATTACGCATATAGGAGGATATCCTAATAGGTACAATTCCAACATCAGAGAATCTTTAAAAAAGAATCCTCCAAAACTCTTTATTTGCGGGCATTCACATATTCTAAAAGTAATGTTCGATAAAAAATTAAACCTACTACACATGAATCCTGGAGCAATTGGTAAAAATGGATTTCATAAAGTGCGAACAATGCTTCAGTTTGAAATTAATGGAAAAGAAATTCAAAATCTAAATGTGATTGAGTTTGAAAGAAAACTGTAATTTTAGGTATTAATTATTTTGTAACATTCTAAAAAAGACAAACGTCTTAATTTTGAGAATTAAGACGTTTGTTAAATTTTTGTTCTGTAATTAGTTGTTACTATTGTTTAACTAATTGAGTGATTTCCTTTTCTCCGTTTGTGAAATCAACTTTCACAAAATATTTACCTTTCTTTAATGAGGAAACATTTATTTCTACCAGCGAAGAACCTTGAGTTGTAATTCTACTCATAGGATTTCCTACAATATCGATTAATTGAATTTCCTTAATCTGTAACGCTGGATTTAAAGATTTAACGCGGGTATAATCCACAGCAGGATTAGGATATAGAGTTACCTTAGAACTTTGATATAAAGAGCTAGAACTTTCTATCCCTATTCCTCCACCAGCATTTAAGCTAAATGTTCCGAGTAGTAGAAAAGTAAAAAATAGAACTAATATATTTTTATTCATAAGCATACATCTTAATTCCCACAAATATACTTATTTAAATCAATAAAAACAAATAAATTATCTAATTAGAAGGAGAAAAACGAACAGGAATGGTATATTTCATTTTTACAGGTTTATTTAAGGCGTTTTTGCCAGGAGAAATGCTGTTATTTCTTTTATTTAGTTTGTTGTTTAATTTTTCTAAACCGTCGATTGCTGAGCTTTCAAAATTTTTATTTTTTGTATTTGAGCGAGTAGTAATGGAAGTAATATTTCCTTTTTTATCGATGATGAAATCACAATTTATTTTTATGATTTGGTTTTCAGTGTCTATATCGTTAGGAATGTTAATGTAATTAAATAAATCTTTTGACATTTTTTCGCTCATGCATTCAAAAAGTTTTTCGTTGTTTCCTTCGTGCTTCTGACAACCAGGATAAATAGGGAAATAATGAATGGTTTTAACGGTATGTACTGGTTCGTCTATAAATTCATTTTTACTAGGTGGTGTAGGTGCAGGTAAAATTGTTGTTGTTTGTTTTACAGGATTTTGATCTACATCATAATCGGGAGAAGTGGGATTGTTATCTGAAGTGTCAGAATTAGTTTCAATTTTAGGAACAGGATTTTTTATATCTGTTGTGGTTTCAATATCTACTAAATCTTCTATAATTGGTTCGGATTTTGGAGGAGTTGTGGGGTTTGTTTCTTTGTTTTGTGGTGTCATATTGTAAATGTAGGTGGGTGGGGAATAATCATATGTAGGTATGTCAGGAGATGCAACTATTTCTGCATATTCTTTATCTGATTTGTGATTAAAAAGTAGAATCACGCCTAATAGAGGAATGTTTAATCCAAGTAGGAGGAAAGTTAAACTTTTGCGTCTTGTGTCGATTTTTTTATTTTTCTTAATTTCCATAATTGTAGTGTTGTGAATTATGTATTAAATTTAGCTATAAATTGATTAATATATGTTAATTTAATGTTATTATTGATTATTTCTTAAAAAGTGTCATTGTTTTTTGATGATATGTTAATTTGTGAGTGATTTAATTTTAAAAATAAAATGAGAAAATTATTTCTACCTTTGCAAGTATGTTTTTTGAGATAGAAAAATCGTTACAAGAAGGTAAAGCACGAGCAGGAATGCTTACTACGAATCATGGAAAAATAGAAACGCCTATTTTTATGCCAGTAGGAACTGTTGCAAGTGTTAAGTCAGTTCATCAGAGAGAATTACGAGATGATATAGATGCACAGATAATTTTAGGAAATACGTATCATTTGTATTTACGTCCTGGTATGGAAATTATGAAAAAAGCAGGAGGATTGCATAAATTTATGAATTGGGAACGTCCTATTCTTACGGATAGTGGAGGATACCAAGTATATTCATTGGGAGATAGTAGAAAGCTAACAGAAGAAGGAGTTAGGTTCAAGTCTCATATTGACGGTTCGTATCATTTTATTTCTCCTGAAGATTCTATGCGAATTCAACGAGAAATAGGTGCAGATATTTTTATGGCATTCGATGAATGTACGCCTTATCCTTGCGATAAAAAACAAGCAAAAAAATCAATGGATTTAACGCATCGCTGGCTTAAAAGATGCGTAGACTGGTGTGACGAGAATAAAGAAATATACAATCATAAACAGTTTTTATTCCCAATAGTTCAAGGAAGTACATATAGTGATTTACGAAAAGAATCGGCGGAATTTATCAGTTCTGTAAATGCAGAAGGAAATGCGATAGGAGGTTTGAGTGTTGGGGAGCCAGAAGAGGATATGTATGAAATGACGAATGAAGTTACTGATGTTTTACCAAAAGATAAACCAAGGTATTTAATGGGAGTGGGAACTCCATGGAACATTATAGAGAGTATAGGATTGGGAATTGATATGTTTGATTGTGTAATGCCAACTCGAAATGCCAGAAATGGAATGTTATTTACATGGAAAGGAGTAATGAACATGAAAAATGAAAAGTGGAAAGATGATTTTTCGCCACTAGATGAATACGGTTCTAGTTTTGTAGATCGAGAATATTCCAAAGCATATTTACGTCATTTATTTATTTCTAAGGAATATTTAGCAAAGCAGATTGCATCGATACATAATTTAGCATTTTATCTTGACTTGGTAAAAGAAGCTAGAAAGCGAATTTTAGATGGAAGTTTTTATTCATGGAAAACAAGTATTATTCCTGAATTAAAACAAAGGAGGTAGTTTTGTAATAATTATAAGTTATGAATGATAAGTTTTACAAAAAAAATAATTGATTGAAAATAATAGACAAATATATTATTCGTAAGTTTTTAACGACACTTGTTTTTATGGTGATGATTCTTTCGGTTATTATTCTTTTAATCGACTTGAATGAAAAGTATTCACGTATAACGGATAATGGGTATACTGTTGGCTATGCAATAAAAGAATATTTTCCTTACTTTTTACTTTGGATAGTCAATACATTTAGTGGGATTTTGGTATTCATTACGGTGATTTTCTTTACTTCGCAAATCACTAACAATACAGAAGTTGTAGCTATAAACAGTGCGGGAGTTAGTTTTAATCGATTTGCTCGTCCGTATTTTATAGTAGCAATAGGAATAATGTTGGCATCTCTACTAGTTAATCACTTTATACTACCTTGGGGAAATATAAAGAAAAATGAATTCCTATACAGCATTCAATCGGGAGGAGATTCCAATGAATACAATAGAGATAGGACGATTGCTGCAAAAATGTCTTCTACTGAATATCTTTTTATTAATTCATACTCAAGAAAAAATAAGCGTGGTATGGGTTTTCATTTCCAACGGTTTGACAGTTTAAATAGACTTAAATACGAGTTAATTGCTTCGGATTTATCGTGGAGTGAAATAGATACTACTTATGCTTTGTACAATTATTTTGAAAGAATTGTACATGAAGGGAAAAATGATGAATTAAATAACGGAAGTCAATTAAAACAGAAATTTGCCTTCACACCAGATGAATTACTACCTGAGGAATATGTTGCAGAAACAATGAATTCAATTGAGCTTATGAACTTTATAGCGAGAGAGAAGCAAAAAGGTTCAGGAGATATAAATACGTATTATGTTGAGTTGTATCAACGTACAAGTTTGCCTTTTTCTGTGTTGATATTAACGATTTTAGCATTATCGATCTCTTCGGAAAAGCGAAGAGGAGGAATAGGACTCAATTTAGCGTTAGGTATGCTTTTGGCATTTGTGTATATATTTTCTTTTGAAATTATGAAAAGATTTGCAGGAAGTGGAGAGATTACACCACTTTTTGCAGTAACTTTTCCGAATGTGTTTTTTGCAATTATAACTGCTTGGTTATACACGAGAAGGAACAAGATGTAAGTATATTTCGAAAATTTAATATTAACATATTCTCTAAAATAAATTATTAAACATATCTTTGCACAGTCAAAATTTGAATAAATGAGAAAGGTATTGTTAGTGTTTGGGACAAGACCAGAGGCAATTAAAATGGCACCTTTGGTAAAAGAGTTTCAAAAGAATCCAAATCAGTTTGAAACTAGAGTGTGTGTGACGGCTCAGCACAGAGAAATGCTAGATCAAGTTTTAGATTTTTTCGAGATAGTTCCAGAGTATGATTTGGATATAATGAAGCAAAATCAAAATCTATATTCTCTTACTTCTGATATTATATTAAATTTAAAGGGTGTTTTAGAGGACTTTAAACCTGATTTTGTATTCGTTCATGGTGATACCACCACAACTATGGCAACGAGTATTGCTTCATTTTATGCAGGTGCAAAGGTTTGCCATATAGAAGCTGGATTAAGAACTAATAACAAATTATCTCCTTTTCCAGAAGAAATGAATCGCCAAATCACAGGACGGATTGCGGATTTTCACTTTTCGCCAACATTAACATCTAAGCGAAATTTACTTAATGAAAATATACTAGAAGATTCAATTATTGTTACAGGAAACACAGTAATAGATGCACTGCTATTTAGTTCAGATAAAGTTCAACATATTGAAAATGATGAGATAGGATATGTTAAGAATGTATTAGATGAAGATAAAGACTTGATATTGGTAACGGGACATCGAAGAGAAAATCATGGACAAGGATTTATTAATATATGTGAAGCATTGAAGAGAATAGCAAATAAAAATTCCAATACACAAATCATCTATCCTGTACACTTAAATCCCAATGTGAAAAGACCAGTATATGAGATTTTAGGAGAGATTGAAAATATTAAATTAATTAATCCTTTAGGATATCCTGCTTTTGTTTGGTTAATGAATAAAGCTAAAATAATTATTACAGATAGTGGAGGAATACAAGAAGAAGCTCCTAGTTTAGGAAAACCTGTACTTGTAATGCGAGATACAACAGAAAGGCCAGAAGCAGTAGAGGCAGGAACAGTAATTCTTGTAGGAACAGATGTAGATAAAATTGTAAAAGAAACTCAAAATTTACTCGATAATAAAGATATTTACTCAAAAATGAGTAAACTTCATAATCCATACGGAGATGGAAAGGCATGTGAGAGAGTTATAAATACATTATTAAAAATATAAATTAAAATCTATGAGTACTAAAGTTACAACGATAGGATTAGGATATATAGGTTTACCAACTTCTGCATTAATAGCTCAAAATAAGATATCAGTGTTGGGAGTTGATATTAATCAAAAAGTGGTAGACACCATTAATAAAGGTAAAATCCATATAGTAGAACCTAGTTTAGATGAGGCTGTTTCTGAAGTTGTGAAAGCAGGTTATTTAAAAGCATCAACTCAAGCTGAAGAGTCAGACGTGTATTTGGTTGTTGTGCCAACACCTTTCAAAGAAAAAAATGAGCCAGATATTTCTTATGTAGAATCTGCTACTAAAGGAATATTACCACTTCTAAAAGAAGGAGATTTATACATTATAGAATCTACTTCTCCTGTGGGGACTACAGAAAAAATGATGAATTTAATTAATTCAGAAAGACCTGAATTAAAAGATAAAATTTACATAGCGTATTGCCCAGAGCGTGTACTTCCTGGGAATGTGATGTATGAGTTAGTGCATAATGATCGTGTAATTGGTGGAGTAGATGAAACTTCAACTAAAAAAGCAATTGAGTTTTATAGTCAGTTTGTGAAAGGAGATTTACATGCTACTAATGCGAGAACAGCAGAGATGTGTAAATTAACAGAAAATTCTTCAAGAGATGTTCAAATTGCATTTGCAAATGAGTTATCATTGATTTGTGATAAAGCAGATATCAATGTTTGGGAACTAATAAATTTAGCAAATAAACACCCAAGAGTTAATATATTGCAACCAGGTTGTGGCGTGGGAGGACATTGCATTGCAGTAGATCCTTATTTTATTGTTGCAGAATTTCCTATGGAATCTCAGATTATAGGGAAAGCACGTGAGATTAATAATTATAAGTCTTTTTGGTGTGCAGAAAAAGTAAATTCAGCAAAATTGGAATTTGAATTAAAGCACGGAAGAAAACCAAGTATTGCGATTATGGGATTGGCTTTCAAACCAAATATTGATGATTTAAGGGAATCTCCTGCAAAATATATTGCACAAAAAATAATGCAAAATGCTAGAGATGAAGAATATTACATTGTTGAGCCAAACATCGAGGAGCATCATGTATTTAAATTAACAAACTATAAAGAAGCTGTAGAAAAAGCAGATATAATCGTATTTTTAGTAGCACATAATGAATTTAAAGATTTGCCTTTTTCTGAGGATAAAGTAGTGCTGGATTTTTGTGGGGTAAAGAAATGATTAGAATTATAGAAACAACTCTAAGAAATAAAAGTTAATATCATGATAAATGTTACTAAAACATTCTTTCCTCCGTTAGATGAATACAATGATAATATTAAAAGAATTTGGTCTAATGAGTGGCTTACAAATAGGGGGGAATTAGTATTAGAATTAGAGAATAAAATTAAAAAATATTTAGGAGTAAATAACTTACTTATAACAAGCAACGGAACTTTGCCTATACAAATAGCACTTAAACTCTTAGGAAATCAAGGAGAAATAATCACAACCCCTTTTAGTTATATTGCAACTACCTCGTCAATTATTTGGGAAGGATGCACACCAGTATATGTTGATATTCATCCGAATTATCTGACTATAGATGAGTCAAAAATTGAAGAATCAATTACCTCTAATACTACAGCAATTTTAGCTACTCATGTATTTGGTAATCCATGTAATATCGAAGAGATAGAAAGGATTGCAAGAAAATATAACTTGTATGTAATATATGATGCAGCACATTGTTTTGATGTAAGATATAAAGGTAAGTCATTATTTGATTATGGAGATGTAAGCACATGTAGTTTTCATGCGACTAAACTTTTTCATACGGGAGAAGGTGGTGCAATTTTTTGTAAGAATGAAGGGTTGTTTCATAAAATTTATTATTCACATAATTTTGGTCATGATGGACCTGTAAAATTCCATGGGTTAGGTATCAATGCAAAAATATCTGAATTACAATCTGCTATGGGGCTTTCTGTTTTACCATATATGAGTAAGATAATAAGCAAAAGAAAACAAATAGTAGAAAGCTATTTAAGAATGTTAGATTGGAGAAAACTTGATACTATGAAATTAAGAGATAATACTCAATGGAATTATTCGTATTTCCCTATTTTATTTGAATCTGAATCTGACTTAATAAGTATTCAAGAAGAATTAAATTTGAATCAAATTTTTCCAAGAAGATATTTTTATCCATCTTTAAATACAATAGAATATGTTAAAGGTAACTTTATGCCTATTTCTGAGGATATATCGTCTAGAATAATGTGTCTACCACTTTATTATGATTTAGAATTGTCTGATGTAACAAGAATTTGTGAAGTTATAAATAATAATTTATGATTATTGTTGGGGCGAGAGGTTTTGCTACTGAATTGTTTGATGTTGTTTCAGAAAAAACAACTGATATAGCATTTTATGATGATGTAAATTCTGATATTAAAGGTTATATTTATAATAAATTCCCAATTTTAAAATCAGAAGGAGAAGTACTTAAATTCTTTGAAAGTAATAAAAGTAATGAATATACAATTGGGTTAGGGAATCCATTTTTGAGGTTTAAAGTATATGAAAAATTTAATAGTTTAGGAGGGAAAATCACATCTATAATAAGCGATTGTGCAAGAATAGGTAATTATTCAGTTTGTATTGGAGAGGGTACAAATATTCTTCCAAATGCTGTTTTTTCAAGTAATACGAGCATAGGTAAATGTGGACTGGTTTATTATAATGTAGTTGTTACTCATGATTGTAAAATTGGGGATTTTGTAGAATTATCCCCAAATGCTATCATTTTAGGAAGATGTACAATTGGAGATTACACACATATAGGAGCTAACGCAACGATTCTCCCTGACATATGTATTGGAAGTAATGTAATTGTAGGGGCTGGTTCTGTTGTAACTAAATGTATTCCTAATGATGTTGTGGTATATGGTAATCCTGCTCGTATAATGAGAAAAATATAAAATATGAAAAAGAATATTTTACACGTATTAGATGATGAAAAATTTCGTATTTATTGTGTAAATACTTTTAACATATCGGAAGTTTGTAATTTTATATGTAAGACAGAAGATTTGGTAGAAGAGGGAAGAAGTAATAAGTATGATCTAATAGTCTTTCATGGGCTTAGTATAGAAAAGTCTAAAATTATAAATAAGAATAATTTTAGTGTACCAATAATTTGGTTTTTTTGGGGTGCAGATGCTTTTTGTTTAGGTAGTTTTTATAATTTATTTCTCTTGGAGAAAACTAATATAAATAGAATTCGGTTAGCATTCAATTACAGTTTTATATATGGATTAAAAGTAATATACAAGACTATAAATCCAAAATCTATTGATTCTGTCGCTTCCTATAAAGAAATTATAAAAAGTTTTAAAAAAATAAAGTTTATAGTACCCATTGTTCCACAAGATTACAATCTTCTAAAGAAAAAATATGCAATCTCTTCTGAGATGTTTCATTTAAATTATGTAAGTCCGATTTTTGATAAAGACACTTTTTGTAAAGGGAAAAATATCTTGTTAGGCAATTCTGCTGCATATACAAATAATCATATTGAGGCATTGGATATATTATCAGTAATGGATTTATGTGATAGAAAGGTATATATTCCTCTAAGTTATGGAGATAAGGAAAACGCTAATTACATTTCAGGTTATGCTAATAAAAAACTACCTAACAACTCTGAATGTATTAAACAATTTATGAGTTTAGAAGAATATCAAGATATTGTTCGCTCATGTGAAATTGTAATTATGAATCATTTAAGACAACAAGCGTTAGGTAACATTATACAAGCGTTGTATGAGGGAGTACATTTATTTTTAAATGAGAAATCTAATTTGTATAAATATTTAAAACAAAATGAGTTTGTAATATCATCAATTACAAATTTAGAGTTAGTTTCTCTTTCTGAGGGGGCTAAGAGAATAAATAGAGAAAAGTGTATTGAAATATTTGGTAGAGAAAGACAGCACCAAAAAGTTAAAGAATTAATTGCTAAATTCTAAAATGAGTTTAAAAGATCAAGTTAAAAAAGGTGTGAAGTGGACTACTATAAGCACAGTGGTTGTAGCTTTGTCAGGTATTTTAAAAATATCTATTCTTACTCGTTTTTTAGAAAAGTCTGATTTTGGTTTAGTTGCAATTATAACTTTAATTTTAGGTTTTTTGAATTTATTTAATGATATGGGAGTTACTTCTGCAATTTTACACAAGCAGGATATTTCAAAAAAACAATATGCTAGTTTGTATTGGTTTAATTTTGGGATTAGTATTTTGATGTATTTCATAGTTTTATTAGTATCTCCAATTATAGCACGTTTTTATTCTTTTCCTATGTTGATAATTTTGATTCCTATCTCAGGTATAAGTTTATTATTCTCAGGATTAGGAAGACAGTTCAAAACTATAGATCAAAAGGAATTAAACTTTAAACGAATAAGTATAGTTGAATTATCTTCAGCTGTGTTATCACTAGTTTTAGCTTTTATGTTAGCTTATAATGATTATGGTATTTATTCTTTGATTTATTCTACTTTATTTCAGATAGGATTATCTAATGTGGTATTTTTATTTATAGGTTTAAAAGAAAAAGGAATGTTGTTTCATTATAATTATCAGGAAACAAAACCATTTTTACGAATAGGTATGTATCAAGTAGGAGGACAGGTAGCTAATTATTTTAATCGAGATTTAGATATATTAATTATAGGGAAATTTTTTTCAGCAGAGGTTTTAGGAGGTTACAGCTTGGTTAAACAATTGGTTTTCCGCCCAGCAATGATTATCAATCCTATATTATCTAAAGTTGCAGCTCCTACCTTGGCTAAATTTCAGTTTAATAAAGAACAATTGAAGGGAAATTATTTAAAGTTAGTAGGTATTGTATCCAAGGTTAATTTTATTATTTATACCCTTATGATTTTATTTGCTCCTATTATATTGGAAATAATGTATGGAGAGGAATATAAAGAATTAAGTTTTATACTTAGAGTTTTATCTATTTATATGTTTTTACGATCAATAGCAAATCCTGTCGGGAGTTTAGTTGTAGCAACTGGAAGAACAGATTTGGAGTTTAAATGGAATATAATAATGTTACTTTTGATGCCAATTTTTATTCTTGTAGGTGCGTATTTTTCTGTTGAAATGGTTGCTTCTATGGTTACACTTTATATGATTTTGTCATTTGTTCCATTTTGGAAGTTGATAATATATCCATTAATTTCTGTTTCTTTGTATGATTATGTAAAGTCTATTTTTAACCTTCGTTTTAGGATATGAAATTACTAATAAAGATATTATCTATTCTAATAATTACCTCATTTCTTTTTCCGATTGTAAAAGTAGGAGCTACGACGTATTGGAAACCAGACACTATTTTTACATTATTAAGTGTTCCTTTTGTAGTACTTTTGTGGAATAAGATTAAGGTAATTCCTTTTGCTAGGAAGTATCTATTTATTCTCTTTGCATTATTTTTAGTGATGTTTTTTTCTAATTATTTTGGTGCAATTTATATTCTTAATTCTTCTCCTCCTGCGTTTCCATTTACTTTTTTATTAATATTAAATAGAATTGTTGTCTTTTTTCTTTTTTTTTATGTAGGATACTATATGATTTCTAATGGTACAGTTGTAAGTCTTTATATTTCTATTATTTTTTTTATGGGTTTATTAATAGGATTACTTCAGTATTTTGATATAGGTGGAGTACGTGATTTAAGTTTGAAATTATATGTCCCACAAGGAGGAGTTCAAGAATATACATTTATGAAGTTTGGACGAATATTTGGAGTCGCTCCAGCAATTATTACATGGGCAGGTGTTTGCATAATGGTATTCTATTGGTTTTATTTTGTTATAGAAAATAGATACATTAGACTTTTAGGGTGTTCTTTTGCTGTAATTAATATATTAGCGGCTGCAAGTAGGGCTGGTATTGCAGGTCTGTTAGGTTCATTTATTTTGGTATTACTGTTTAAGGCAGTAATCGTTGATAAAAAGTTTTTTTCTTTATTTAAAATATTAATTTATTTAATTGTGTTATCTGTAATAAGTTTTTATTTGGTACAGGAATACTTACCAGAACAATTAGATTTTATTTTTAGAAGGTTTGATGTAGCAGAAGAAGCACTTACCACAGAAGGAAGAGGTGCTCAAATTACTTTCTATTTAAACATCCTAAATGAAGATCCTGTAAACTACTTTATTGGTGTTGGAGACATAGTTATAAAAAAGATAGGAGGATATATGGAGATTGACTTTTTCTTTATATTGGTAAGTTATGGTATTATTGGAGTTTTTCTAACATATTCATTGCTTTATTTATTAGTTAAGAAATCCTATGAGTTAAAAGAGGTAAATAAAAACTATTTTATGTTTATATTTTCTTCAATAATAGGGTATTTAATTTTTTCTGTAGGCTTCTATTTTATGTATGAATTGTATTTTGGATTGCCTTTTTGGTGGTTAAATGGACTAATTTTTGGCTTATTATTAAAACAAAACAGAGTGTATAATGAAAGTATTGGTAATTAGTAGTATTCTACCTATAAAAGAGATAAGTCATAAAAAAGATGAGAACGATATTTTATTTGTTACTGAGGACGAATTCAAAAAAGAGTATCCCAATGTAGAATTTAAATATATTTTTACTTTTCCAAAAGCAAATAAGTTATTATCTTATATGTCTATTAAGTGGAAAGAATACTATGAATTAAGTAAAAGAAAGCAAACAACTTCACACGGAAGATTAATTCATGTAATTGGGTTGTATTTATTGCCTAAAAAAGATATAGCAACTAAGATTTTTAATTATTTTAATTATTTTTTACAAAGAAGAAGAATTAGAGCAATTATTAGTGAATTTAAACCTACAGTTGTTCATGCACACACAGTGAATAGTGAAGCGTTTTTAGCTAGAAAAATATTTGAAGAATATAAAATACCTTATATAATTACTGTAAGAGGGTTGTCTAGTAAATATAGTTCAGAAGTATTTAAAAATATTAAATCGTCAGAATCAGTTATTAGTTTAAATTCTTCTAGTCAAAAAATAATAAAAAATAGATTCGATAAGGAGAGTTTACTTATTCCTCATGGTGTATCAGATTTATTTTTTAGTAACAGAAATGGCAAGATAAAAAATAAGACATTAAGAATAATCACTATTTGTAAGTTTTTGAAAAGAAAAAATATAGATAAAGTAATTATAGAATTAGCTAAATTCAATAACGAATATATTTTCGATATTTATGGGAAAGGTCCTGAGTATAATACTTTATTAGAATTGATTACAAAACATAGATTACAAAATAAAATTTTTATTAAGGGTTATGTAAATCATTATGAGATTCCCAATCTTTTATCTAATTATGATTTATTTGTAATGCCTAGTTTACCTGAAACATTTGGGAGAGTTTACTTAGAAGCTATGGCGTGCGGTTTACCTGTAATTGCAACCAAGAATGTAGGAATCGATGGATTTATAGAAAATGAAAAAGAAGGTTACTTAGTAGATTGGGATCGAGAAGGGTCATTATATTCTATATTGAATAAAATATTTGAAAACCCTAAAATCCTAAAAACAAATTCTGAGTATGCCATACAGCTTGCAGAAAAATTTAAATGGAATAAAATTGTAAAAAAAATAAATAACATTTATAGAAATTAATTATGAAAGTTCTCCATATTTGCAATGATTTCTTAGGTTCAAAGGTATACAATCAACTCTATACAAAGTTAGATGAATTGGGGATAGAACAACATATTTTTGCAGTTCAACGTAAAGGACGAGATAATTATTCTAATGAAGTAGATTTTCAAAATAAAGAATCAGAAATCTATTATTCCAAATTCTTAAGAAAGTATCATAAAGTACTATTTCGTTCTAAAATAAATTATTTGTATGATGCTCTGATAAAAGAAATTCCCATTGATAGAATTGAAATATCTCATGCCACTACACTATTTAGTGATGGAGCGATTGCTTATCGTTTATATAAAAAATATAATATTCCTTATATAGTAACAGTAAGGATGACGGATTTTTTTATTTTCCTTAGATTTAGGAAAGATTTGATTTTTTTAGCCTATAAAATATTAAAAAGTGCAAAAAAAATTATTTTTATTTCTCCATCAATAAAAAATAAATTTCTAAACCATTATTTAATGTTACCAGTAGTAGAATTAATTTGTTCTAAATCAGAAGTTATTTTAAATGGTGTGGATGATTTTTGGGTTGAAAATCGGTCTACAAAAATACAAATAAACAATCCCATAAATTTATTATTTGTAGGTGCATTTAACAAAAATAAAAATTTAAAGTTACTAATTAATTCATTTCTAGAATTACAAAATAAATACAATATTAATTTACATATTGTTGGAGGTAGAGGCTTAATAGGTGATGAGTTCGATGGAATAATGACCATAATTAAAAACAATCATAATATAGTTTATCACGGTAGAATTTCAGATAAAAAACTTTTAAAAAAAGTATATGAAGATTGTGATATCTTTGTACTTCCTGCTATAAATGAAACATTTGGATTGGTATATGTAGAAGCGATATCTCAAAATTTACCAATAATATATGTAAAAAATGACGGCATAGATGGTGTTTTTGATTCTGAATTAGGAGAGTCAATTGAACCAAATGAGGCATCATTAAGTAACGCTATCAGAATAATAATAAAAAATTATCATAATTATATTAAACATAGAGATGATATGAGTAGATTTGATTGGAGTAAAATTGCGAAACATTACAAAAGTCTATATCATCAAATAGTAGAAAAAAAATGAAAATAGCATTTCTAACTTTTTATTTTGAACCAGATTTATGTGCAGGATCATTTAGGAATACTCCTTTGGCAAAAGTCCTGTCTTCCAAATTAAAAGAGAATGATGAAATTGTTGTGATTACAACTCAACCCAATAGATATAGTACGTATAAAATCGAAGCTCCTGAGTTTGAAGAAAGAGGGAACTTAAAGATTCATAGAATAAAAATACCAACACATAAAAGTGGAATGGTAGATCAAATTAAATCATTTTATAGTTTTTACACTAATGCTTTGAAAATCACTAAGCAATATAAATTTGATTTAGTGTATGCTTCAAGCAGTCGTTTATTTACAGCTTATTTAGGAATGAAAGTTGCAAAAAAACACAGAGTACCTTATTATGTCGATGTTCGAGATATTTTTGTAGATACAATGGAGAATATCTTAACCAATAAGATGCTAAAGATGTTTACCATTCCTATCTTAAAAATAATCGAGTCTAAAACTTTTAAGAATGCAAATCATATTAATTTAATCTCTGAGGGATTTCATCATTATTTTGATTCTAAGTTTAAAAAGTCTACATATTCTTTTTACTCTAATGGTATAGATGATGTTTTTCTTCAAGAGAAAAGCAATAGAGAAATCAATAGTAGTAGCATTAAGAAAATTGTTTATGCTGGAAATATAGGTCAAGGTCAAGGTTTAGATAAAATTATCCCTAATTTAGCAAAAGAATTAGAAGGAAAATATCTTTTTGAAATTTATGGTGATGGTGGAGCAAAAAAACAATTAGTTGAAGAAATAAATAGGTTAGAGGTTAAAAATGTAATTTTAAAAAAACCAGTCAATAGAAGTCAATTAATAGAAGTTTATAATCAAGCTGATTTTCTATTCTTACATCTTAATGATTTTAAAGCGTTTGAAAAAGTTCTTCCTTCAAAACTCTTTGAGTATGGTACATTTGATGTGCCGATAATTGCAGGAGTGAAAGGATATGCAAGAGATTTTATTCTGAAAAATTTAAAAAATACTATTATTTTTAATCCTTGTAATGATAAACAGTTAGTCGAATTATTGGATAAATATGAGTATAAAAAAATTGAAAGAAGAGAGTTTAAAAGAGAGTTTAAAAGAAATAAAATTAATAACGATATGATAGAATCAATGTTAAATCTATTAAAAGATAAAGAGTAAAAAAACACTTAGAAATTTATAATTCTTTATATTTGCAGGATTAGAATAGCTTTATGAGTAAAATCACGATAACAGGATATTCAGGATTTGTAGGAAAAAATCTATCATCTTATTTTTTATCTCAAGGATATGAGGTTCAGAAACTGGGACTTAGAGATGAATCTTGGAGAAATGTGATGGATTATGACTCAGATGCTTTAGTTCATTTAGCAGGAATTGCACATGATACACAAAATAGCAAAGATGACTCTGAGTATTATAAAGTAAATACGGATTTAACAAAAGAAGTATTTGATGCTTTTTTGAATAGTAATATTAAAGATTTTATTTTTTTTAGTAGCGTAAAAGCATCAGCGGATAGAGTTCATGGTGTATTAACAGAAGAAAGAACTCCTAATCCTAAAACACACTATGGGATTTCAAAAAGGAAGGCAGAAGAATACATATTATCAAAAAAACTTCCCGATGGAAAGCGTGTCTTTATAGTAAGACCATGTATGATTCACGGACCAGGAAACAAAGGAAATTTAAATCTTTTGTATAATATAGTGAAAAAAGGAGTTCCTTATCCATTGGCTTCGTATATAAATAAGCGTTCTTTTTTAAGTATTGATAACTTAAGTTTTTTAATTCATCAGCTCGTCATTAACTCTAACATAGAATCTGGAGTATACAATCTTGCAGATGATCATGCTATTTCCACTAATAAGTTGGTAAAAATTATATCTACTGTTTTAAATAAAAAAGCAAAATTATATTTCGTATCTAAAAAACCAATTACTTTGGTTGCTAGGATAGGAGATAGAGTTAAATTACCTCTAAATTCTGAAAGATTAAAAAAGCTAACTGAAAATTATGTTGTTTCCAATAAGAAAATTAAGGAGGCAATAGGAATTGACCAATTACCGACTTCAACCAGAGAAGGATTGTATAAAACGATAAAAAGTTTTAAATAATGAGTGAACCAAAATTAATAGCAGGAGGAAATCATTCAGATAATCGTGGAGAATTATCTTTTGTAAATGATTTTGACTTTTCTGATGTTTCTAGATTTTATATCGTTTCTAATAGTAAAGAAAAACCGTTACGAGCTTGGCAAGGACACAGGTACGACCATAAATACTTTTATTGTGTTAATGGAAGTTTTAAAATTTTTTATGTGAAAGTTGATAATTGGGAGCAACCTTCGTCTAATTTAACGGTAAAATGTGTTGAATTAAATCAAGAAAGAAGCCAAGTATTTTATTTGCCTTCAGGATATGCAAATGCAATTTTATCCTTAGAAGAAGACTCTAAACTGATTACATTTTCTAAATTAAAATTAGAAGATACAGAAGGAGATTATTTTAGGTATGATGAGAAAATGTGGAATATAAATTTTGATGTATGAATTATATAAATTACGCAATAATTTTTATTGTTTTATTTATTCTTGAGTTAATCTATTTTAAAATTGCAGACAAATACAATATAATTGATAAACCCAATCATAGAAGTTCTCATAGTACAATTACGCTTCGTGGAGGAGGAATTATTTTTGTTTTAGGTGTTATAATTGCTTATATAACGAACTCGAGCTTGTCCTTTTATTTGGTATTGGCAGTACTTTTATCTGGTATTGTAAGCTTTATTGATGATATAGTCACCATACCAAGTGCTCCTAGATTTGCTGTTCATGTTTTGTCTACAACATTGGTCTTTTTTGGACTTAATATTTTCGAAGACCAGTACTTGCTATTAATCCCTATTCTTTATATTTTATTTATAGGTTGGATTAATATATTTAACTTCATGGATGGAATCAATGGGATAATGGTTCTTTATTCTTTTGTAAATATCATAACATTTTACTTTTTAAGTCAAGATGCTTCCGACGTAAATTTATTGATTATTTCAGGAATAGCGAGTTTAATATTTGCATTTTTTAATGTTAGAAAAAAAGCTAAAACATTCTCAGGAGATATTGGTAGTATTTCTTTGGCAATTATTTTAGGATATTTCCTCACTAAATTTATTTTAATTGACAATAGTATAGTTTATTTGTTGTTTATTAGTGTTTTTGGAATTGATGCTTCGGTAACGATTTTTTTAAGATTACTCAAAAAAGAGAATATTTTTTCAGCTCATAGAACACATTTATATCAACTCTTAGCAAATGAGTTAAAGTATAGCCATCTTAAAATTTCTTTCCTTTATGCTATTATTCAAGCAATAATTAATATAATTGCATTGTATCTGTTATCTAACTATAATTATTTTGATTTACAACTAGTAACAATTGCCTTTCTATTAGTTCTTTTAGTTGTATATGTTATGATTAGAAAAAAAGTAAATAATCGTATTTTAGCATTAGAGGAAAATAAGTAATTTTGCTAGCGATATATGAAAAACGAGAGAATATACTTGTCATCTCCTTATATGGATTATGTTGCTGTAAGTCAAGTAACAGAGTGGATTAATCAGCAAAAACAATCTCCGATAGCTTTAAGTTTATTAGAGTTAGAAAAAAAAATTAATTTGTATCTAGGTAAGGAAAAGTATTCTTTAGCTTTAAACTCAGGAACATCAGCGGTGCATTTAGCATTAATAATGTTAGGAATTAAGCCTAATGACGAAGTGTTATGTCAAAGTAATACATTTTCGGCTTCGTCAAATCCAATTAAATATTTAAATGCAAAACCTGTATTTATAGATAGCGAACCTAATACATGGAATATTTGTCCTAATGTTTTGGAAGATGCTATAAAGGATAGAATAGTAAAAACAGGAAAGAAACCTAAAGCCATAATTCCAGTTCACATTTATGGAATGCCTTATCAAGTAAAGGATATTTCTTTGGTTGCAGAAAAGTATGAAATTCCTGTAATTGAAGATGCTGCAGAGGCTTTAGGAAGTATGTATAAAGGAGAAAAGTGCGGTACATTTGGAGATTATTCGGTACTATCTTTTAATACCAATAAAATAGTTACCACCTATGGTGGAGGAATGCTTATCTCTAATAATTTAGATAATTATAAAAGAGCCTTATATTTGTCTACTCAAGCTAAAGAAAATCAAATTTACTATAGTCACAAAGAAGTAGGATACAACTTTAGAATGAATAAAATTGCAGGAAGTATTGGGTGTGTTCAAATGAATAAAATTGATGATAGGTTAGAAGATAGAAGAGGTATTTTTAATTTCTATAAAAATATTTTTAGTAGGTATAATTATATAACGATACAGGAAGAACCTAGTGTAGATTTTTATTCTAATCATTGGCTTAGTTGTATTTTAATTGGAAAGAATAAAGAAGATAAAACAAGTGAAGGTCTACGTTTGGCTTTAGAAAAGGAAAACATAGAAAGTAGACCACTATGGAAACCGATGCATACACAACCTGTATATAAAAATGAATTATATTACGGAGGAAGTATTGCAGAAAGTTTATTTCAAAAAGGATTATGCCTACCATCAGGATCAAATCTTTCGAGTAATGAGAAAGATAGAATAACAAGAACAATTACTAAATATTTAGATTCATAATTTTCTTGTATCCACTAAATTTAATCCTTACCTTTGCCTGCAATTATAATAATTAATGTAGATGAATTTTAAAAATTTGCTCTTAGTCTTATTGGTTTCTAGTTCAGTGTTTTTTTCTTGTGTTTCTACAGAGGAGTTTGTGTACCTTCAAGATGCTGAAAATAATAAGGAATATCCAAATAATTATTTTTTTGAAGTTCATTTTAAACCAGATGATTTACTTGTAATTACTGTTAATTCGGAAGAACCACAAGCTACTATTGCATTTAATCCACCTCAGATACAATCTATAAATCAATCTCCATCAAACCAAATACAAAATACATATTTAGTTGACCAACAAGGATACATTCAGTTTCCTATAATAGGTAAGATAAAGGTAGAAGGACTTACAAGAAATCAGCTACATGAATTATTAGAAAAGAAAGTTTCCGAATATATTAAGGATCCAATTATAAGTGTTCGTTTATCAAACTTTAAATACTCTGTTACGGGAGAAGTTACAAAACCAGGTACTTATACATTGAGTAGAGAGAGAATAACTCTACTTGAAGCACTTGCAGGTGCTGGAGATTTAAATGTATACGGAAAAAGAAATAATATATTAGTTATCAGAGAGGAAAATGGTAAAAAAGAAACAAAACGAATAGATATTACAAATTCAGATTTTGTTAATTCTCCATACTATTACCTTACTCAAAATGATGTTATATATGTAGAACAAAATAATGCTAGAAGAAATTCTTCAGCCGTAGGTTCTAATGCTTCAATTTTAATTTCAATAGCTTCTATTGTATCTTCTATAACCCTTGGTATAATTACTCTTACTAAATAACAAGTAGCAATTATGGAAAAAAATTATATAAAAAAAGCTTCCGAAGATAATTTTAACATTCGGGAAGAATTAGAAAAATATATAATTCATTGGAAATGGTTTATAGTTAGTGTTATAATATTCGTAGTTCTTGGAGGACTTTATGTTCGTTATTCCGTTCCAACGTATAAAGCTACTGCTTCTATAAAAGTAAAAGATGATACAAAAGGAGGATTAGCGTCTGAGCTTGCCGCGTTTTCTGATTTAGAATTACTTTCAGGTGCTAAAAGTAATGTTGATAATGAAGTTGCTGTTTTGTCTTCTAAAACATTAATAGGGAAAACAATTCTCCAACTGGGATTAAATTATAATTATGTTACTGATGCTCGTATAAGACCTACTCCAGTTTATGAAGATTCTCCAATAAAAATTAAATTTTCAGATACAATAAAGCGATTTTTAGAGAAAGATACTTTATTTTATGTTAAATCAAAAAGCATAAAGCAGTTTGAGTTAATTAATCAGAATGAAGAAAAGGTAGGTGTTTTTAATTACGATAAGCCAATAAATACTAAATTAGGTAACTTAATAGTATCTAGGAAAATGATTGATGATAAGATTTCAGATAAAGACTTCTTATTATCAGTAGAATTGGTTTCTTTAAAGAAAGCTATTAAGAATTATAAAGATAGATTGACCGTAGAACCTCTAAGTAAAACTACAAGTATTATCAATTTATCTCTTGTTGATGTTAGTAAAAAGAGAGCAGAAGATTTCCTAAACCATCTAATATATAATTATGAAGCAGATGCCTTGTACGACAAAAATATAGTATCAAGAAATACTGCCGAGTTTATAAATAACCGTTTAAACATAATTAATCAAGAGTTAGAAGGTGTAGAAAAGGAAACAGAAAGTTTTAAAAAATCTAATCAATTAACAGATATTGCTTCAGAATCAGGAGTTTATATTCAGAATATAAGCGATGTAGAGAAGAAAATAATTGAAACCGAAACAAAAAATAAGGTAGTTGATATGATGTCTGGAATATTTAATTCTAATGGAAAAAATGAATTAATTCCAGCAAATATATTGCCTGATAACGGAACTGCAAATAATCTTATAGAACAATACAATACTCTATTATTAGAACGAGAAAGATTAGCATCAGGAACTACCACTAAAAACTCTGCTATCATAAAGTTAGATCAGCAAATAGCAAGTCTAAAGTCTACGATTCGAGAAAGTATTTCAAATCTACAGAAATCATTAAATTTAGAACTAAGAAATCTAAACTCTCAAGCAGGTGAGATAATGGGGAAAATTACAAAAATCCCACAACAAGAAAGACAGTTTAGAATTCTTGCTCGTCAACAACAAATAAAAGAAGGATTATATTTATATCTTTTACAAAAAAGAGAAGAAGCTGAAATTTCTTTAAACGTAACCTCAGCAAACTCTAAGTTTATAGATAAAGCAGGTGCAGAAGACACTCCAGTATCTCCTAAAAAGGCATTAATACTATTAGCGTCTATTATTTTAGGTTTACTAATTCCTTTTATTGTAATTTACATTTTAGATTTACTGGATTCTAAAGTGAAAAGCATTCACGATATAGAAAATAACTTATCAGCACCTTATTTAGGAGGAATACCTAAAGTCAAAGAAAATGAACTAATTAAACAAGGAGATAGAACTCCTTTTGCAGAAGCAATACGAATTGTTAGAACCAATTTAGAATTCATGTTAAATGGTGTTAAAAAACAACAATCAAAAGTTATCTTTGTTACTTCAACAGTTCCTAAGGAAGGAAAAACATTTGTTACGCTTAATTTAGCTTCGTCATATGCTCATTCTGGTAAGAAAACCTTATTAATTGGTTTAGACATCAGAAACCCAAGATTGCAAGAATATGTAGATGTTCCAGAGAAAGGAATTACCAACTACCTAATTTCAGACAATACACCTATTAGTAATTATATAGTAACCTCTAAAGAAAATCCTAATTTAGATATATTACCAGCAGGAAAAATCCCACCTAATCCATCAGACTTACTAGGTAGTGATAGACTCGAAGAATTGATTAATGAGTTTAGGAGTCAATATGACTATATTCTTGTCGATACAGCTCCAGTTAGTCTAGTTACAGATACGCTTATTGTTTCTCATTTGGCAGACATGTTCATTTATGTTATCCGTTCAAGGTACTTAGACAAACGAGCTCTTTTAATCCCTGAGAAATTATACCAAGAGAAAAAATTACCAAATATGTCTGTAGTGCTAAATTACGTATCTAAAAATACAGGATACGGATACGGATACGGTTATGGATATGGATATGGATACGGTCAAGAAAATGGCAAGCCTTGGTATAAAAAACTTTGGAAATAAGTAAGATATTTATATACTGAGATAAGAAAAATATATTATGTATGCGGATAAATATGACGTTTATAAACTATATTTGTCTAGTGAATTTTTAATTTAAAAAACAATATATTATGTCAATAGTAGGAAGAAAATTTCCAAGTATTAGTGTTAAAGCAATAGACGAATTAGGTGATGTTTTTGATTTAAACATTTTTGAACATGCGACTAAAAATAATAAAAAGGTAGTATTATTTTGGTATCCAAAAGACTTTACTTTTGTATGTCCTACCGAACTACACGCGTTCGAACAAGCTAAAGCAGAATTTGAAAAAAGAAACACAATCATCATTGGTGCTTCTTGTGATACTGCAGAAGTTCACTTTGCTTGGTTAAATACAGAAAAAAATAACGGAGGAATTCAAGGAGTTACTTACCCAATAATTGCAGATAGCAATAGAAACCTTTCTTCTATTTTAGGAATTCTTGATGCTAGTGAAGCTGAGTATGACGAAGAAAACGACGTAGTTCTTCTTAACGGAGATAATGTTACTTATAGAGCTACTTACCTTATAGACGAAGAAGGTACCGTATTCCATGAAGGAATAAATCATATGCCATTAGGTAGAAGTGTGCATGAGTACATAAGATTAATTGATGCGTATACTCACGTGCAAAAAAATGGTGAAGTTTGTCCTGCAAATTGGGAAGAAGGAAAAGATGCGATGAAAGCTACTAGAGAAGGTACTGCTGAATATCTAAGCAAATAAAATCATGTACAAAGAATTAGAGCAAGATAACTTAAAAGAAATTATAGAATCTAACTCAAAAGTGGTTGTTCAGTTTTCTGCTCCTTGGTGTGGAAACTGTAGAATTATGAAGCCTAAATTCAAAAAATTAGCTTCAGAAAATGATTCTGTAGAGTTTTATGTTGTTGATGCTGAAAAATTTACAGAGTCTAGAAAGTTAGCTAATGTTAACAATCTTCCTACATTTGCAACTTTTGTTGACGGAAAATTAGTGAATCAAGTGCAGACGAATAAAATGGAACCGTTACAAAATTTAGTAAATGAAATTACCAGTAATTAAAAGCTTAGTTCAGTTTGCGGAAGAGAATGATGTAGATTATTTACACGAAGCTACCGAAGTTCTTGAGCATATTTCCGAAATATCTTCTCTAAAAGAAGAAGAACTAGATGTAATAGGCGAACTAATTTCTAATATTTATGGTGCTATAGAAGTTGATAAATTAGTAAAGGAGGGAATTGACAAAAAAGAGGCATTAAACTCTTTTATGAGCAGAGTTCTTGGTTCCATAGATAAGTAAAATAGTATAACTTTAACCATAATATATACAATTTTAAGTTCCGAAGAAATTTATTTTTTCGGAATTTTTTTATTATGTTTACTCGTTTAAACAAGTATAGATTTGAATTTAATTAGAACTTTTTTTCTTGTTTTTGTTGTGATTTTGAATGCTCAAAACTATCCTCAGTTTAATTCAAAACCACTAAAAATAGAACCTGCTCTTGCAGGAAACTTTGCCGAACTAAGAAGCAATCACTTCCACTCAGGAATCGATTATCGTACCAATGGAAAAGTAGGATATAATGTTTATTCCATAGCAGATGGTTTTGTTTCTAGAATCAATGTTTCTCCTACAGGATACGGAAAAGCAGTTTACATTGATCATCCAAATGGATATACTTCTGTTTATGCTCATTGTTTGCGTTTTTCTCCTAAAATTGAACAGCGAATTCGTGAAGAACAATACAAAAGAAAAAAGTTTAAAGTTGATTTATACTTAGATAAAGAGGAACTAAAAGTAACAGAAGGAGAACAAATTGCAATTTCAGGAAACACAGGAAGTTCTGGTGGTCCGCATTTGCATTTTGAGATTCGTGATACTAAATCAGAAGAACCTATAAATCCATTTTTCTTTGGATATGATGTTGCTGATTCTCGCAAACCAATAATTAATGATATTTATTTGTATCCTATAAATGGACGTGTAAATAATTCAAAATCAAGAGTTAAAGTAAATAACTATTCTAATGTTTATAAAGTTTTAGGAGATATTTCTTTCGGAATTAAAACGTTCGACAAACATAATGCAACGGAAAATGTAAATGGAATTCATAGAATAGAAGTCTATATAAATGATTCTCTTTATTTTGGATATACTGCAAATCGTTTTAGTTTTGATGAAACCAGATACATAAACGCTCTCGTAGATTATCAAGCACGAACAAAGTACAAAAGCTGGATTTATAAAAATTATATTTTACCAGGAAATCACTTGAGAATGTACGATAACGTTACTAATTGTGGAATTTTAAGTACTAAACCAAACAAAACATACGATATTAAATTTATAGTGTATGATTACAAAGGAAACTCATCTTCCAAAACACTTTATTTAAAAGGAATTTCTAACAGTGAACATGATTTGCAGAAAGAAAAAACAATACCTTATAATAAAACAAACTTTTTTTCTACCGATAATTATGTAGTGAACTTTCAAGAAAATAGTTTTTATGAAGATTTACCTTTGCAACTAGAAGAAAAGTCAAGGAAATTATATTTGCATAAATCAGATGTTCCTGTTCATAAACGATTTGAATTAAAAGTTAAAACGGATTTTTTAAACAAAGATTTGCTAGAAAAAGCAAAATTTGTACGAGAATCCAATGCAGGAGCGTACGAAAAAGAATTTTTGACCAGTAAAATTGAAAATGGATATTTGGTTGCCAATCCAAGAGATTTTGGAATATTTTCAGTTGAGTATGACCTCATAAAACCAACAATCAAACCAATTTCAAATCTAAACAATAAACTTAATGAGATTAAGTTCTTTATACAAGATAAACAAAGTGGAATAGATACGTACGATGCTTTTATTGATGAAAAGTGGATTCTTGCTGAATATGACGCAAAAAATAATCTTTTTTCCATAGATTTGAATCGTGAAAATATTCCAAACGGAAATCATAAATTAGAAATCATTGTAACTGATGAAGCAAACAATACTTCAAAATACCTCAAAAACTTTACGAAAGTTAATTAACGTACTCACATTTTTTGTTCCAATAGTTGTTTTTTCGCAAAACATAACATTATCAGGAGTTATTTCTGATTTTAATGATTATCCTATTCCAGATGTTACAGTTACAGTAGCAAATAAAGAAACCAAAACAGATAAAAACGGAAAATTTCAACTAGAAATAAACGAAGTAGATAAAGATAAAGAGATTTACTTTAATCATTTTCAGTACGAACCAACTTCTAAACAAATTTCAGCATTAAAAAATACCAATATTCGTATAAAACTAGCTTTAGCAGAAAGTTTACGATTAAAGGAAGTTGTTTTTCAAAAAGAACGAAAAACGGATTTAAATAGTATTGTAATAGAAGCAAAAGATATAGATAAATCCATTGGTGTTTCAGGTGGAGTAGAAGATGTGCTAAAGACGTTGCCTTATGTGAATTCCAACACGGAATTAAGTTCACAATACATGGTTCGTGGTGGAAATTACGATGAGAATTTAATTTACATAAACGGAATAGAAACCTACCGTCCGTTCCTTGTTCGTAGTGGACAACAAGAAGGAATGAGCATTGTAAATCCACAAATGACATCTATGATTAATTTTTCTGCTGGTGGATTCGAAGCAAAATACGGAGATAAGATGTCAAGTGTTTTGGATATTACCTACAAACGACCAAAAGAATTTGAATTAACAGCAGAAGCAAGTTTAATTGGAGGAAAAGCAACTGTTGGCTATGCAGATAAAAAAAATAAATTTACCGCTTTGGTAGGAGGAAGGTATAGAAATACCAATCTACTTTTAAATACTCTAGATACAGACACCGATTTTAATCCTATTTTTCAAGATTTACAATCTTATATTACCTATAAATTTAATCCAAAATTGGATATTGCATTTACTGGAAATATTTCTCAGAATACTTTTGATATGATTCCTAAAACTCGTGAAACTGATTTTGGAACACTTACCAATCCCATTCGATTGACTGTTTTCTATGATGGAAAAGAGGAAGATAAATTTATTGCAAAAAATGCGTCTTTGGCAGTTAACTATAAACCAAAAAAAAATCTCTACTTAACTGCTAATTTTTATACTTATCAAGGAATAGAACAAGAATATTTTGACATTACGTCTGCATATTTAATTCAAGAAGTTGATCCACTTTCAGGAAATGCAACTTCCTCTATAGATGCAGGAAGACAGAGAGATCATGCTCGCAACGATTTAGATTTTTTACTTTATGGAACGCAACTAAGAGGAAAGTATGAATTCAATTTAAATTCAAATTTAGAAGCAGGAATCAAAATTCAAAAAGAGGATATTCGCGACTTTCAGAACGAATGGCAATTGGTAGATAATTCAGGATATTCAGAACCAAGACCACAAAATATAAACGATAATTTGGAGCTTAATTACCACATCAGTAACAAACAAGACATTCAATCAGAAAGAATACTTGGATTTTTACAGTGGAATAAAAAGTTTTTTTGGAATAGAAGCAAAATCCTTTTAAATACAGGTGTTCGCTATCAGAATTGGACTTTCAATAATCAATCGCTTGTGAGTCCGCGTGTTCAGTTTGCAATAAAACCGAATTGGAATAAAGACTTTTTATTTCGATTTGCAACAGGAGTTTATTATCAAGCACCTATCTACAAAGAAATACGAAGTTTAAACGGAGAGTTAAATTCAGATATAAAAGCACAAAAATCGTATCATTTTATTGCAGGCTCTGATTATGAGTTTAAATGGAAAGAAAGACCTTTTAAATTAACTACAGAACTATATTACAAATCCATGGACGATTTGATTCCGTATTATATAGATAACGTGAGAATTAGATATACAGGAGAAAACAATTCAAAAGGACGTGCCTATGGAATTGATACACGATTAAATGGAGAATTTATAGAAGATGTAGAATCATGGATTTCGCTTTCGTATGCAAGAAGTCAGGAAAATATAGATAATCAAGGTTGGATTTATCGTCCTACCGATCAGCGTTTTAGAGCTTCTTTATTTTTCCAGGATTACATGAAGTTTTTTCCGAGCATGAAAGTAAATTTACAGTTGGTTTATGCTTCAGGATTACCAAATGGAGCTCCACTTTTTACCAATCCGTATAATTATCAGTCGAATTTATCTTCCTACAAACGAGTAGATATAGGGTTTACCAAAGTTTTTGTGGATTCCAATAAAAAGATTAAATCAAAATTATTCAAAAATTTCAAAGAAGTAGCATTAGGTGTAGAAGCATTTAATGTATTTAATATAAAGAATACCATTTCTAATCAGTGGGTTAGAGATGTGTCTTCCAATATAAGTTATGCGGTTCCCAATCGTTTAACAGGACGTTTTTTTAATGTGAAATTGTATTTTAAATTTTAATAAGTAGTATGACAGTAGGAATTATAGGATTAGGATTAATAGGTGGTTCTATGGCAAAAGATATCCGTAGAAATAGTTTTGCAGATAAAATTATTGGGTATAATCGCTCCAAAGAAAATTGCGAAAAAGCTCTTGAGATAGGATTAATTGATGAGATTGCAACATTTGAACAAGTATGTAGCGAATCAGATTTGATTATTTTAGGAGTTCCTGTAAATGCAATTCAAAAAGTGTTACCAAAAGTATTGGATTCTATTTCAGATAAAGCCGTAGTTACTGATGCAGGTTCTACAAAAGAACTATTGATAAAAGAAGTAGAAAATCATAAAAATAGAAAAAGATATGTTCCTTCTCACCCGATGAGTGGAACTGAAAATTCAGGTCCTACATCAGCATTAGATAATCTTTTTAAAGATAAAGTTGCTATTATTTGCAATAAAGAAGAATCTGACAAAGATGCTGTTGATTTAGTAGTGCGTTTTTATGAAATGCTAGGTTCACGGATAATTTATATGAATGCTCGCGACCACGATGAACACGTAGGATACGTTTCACATTTAACACACGTAATTTCTTATGCTCTTGCTAATGCGGTATTAGATAAAGAAAAAAGTACATCTACCATTTTCGATTTAGCAGCAGGAGGTTTTGCTTCAACTTCGCGTTTGGCAAAAAGTTCTGCAGATATGTGGGTTCCTATTTTTGAACAAAACACACAAAATATACTTCCTATTCTAGATGTATATATGGATAAATTAAAGGAATTCAAAACACATTTAGAAAACAATGATATGGATAAGCTTTATGAATTCATATCCGAAGCAAACAAAATACGAAAGGTGTTGAAATCATAGAAATCAAACTATTTCAAAAGAATTTTATAAACTATTGAATCTATTTTTTGTGGTTTCTAGTTTTTCTTGAATCTTTTCTAATCCTATATTATGAATGCTTCCTATATGAGAGGTTTTAAACTCTTTATTAGGAATATATGTTCCTTTATCTACTGAAATCCCGACTTCTTTGTAAGCATCTCTGAAAGGAGCACCTTGTTGAATCATTTGATTGATGTTTTCTACAGTGTAAATAGGATTGTATTTTGCTTGATTAATGCTTTCTTTTTTAACTTCTATATGTGGAATCGCAAATGTTAAAATATCCAAAATAGTATGAAATTGCATCATTGGTTCAAAAAGTACTTCTTTGAGTATTTGAAAATCTCTATGATATCCACTTGGTAGATTATTAGAAACAATTACCAGTTCGTTGGGAACGGATTGTATTTTGTTGCAATGAGCACGAGCAAGTTCAAAAACATCAGGATTTTTTTTGTGTGGCATGATGCTCGAACCAGTGGTTAGTTCTTTAGGTAAAGAAACAAAGTTTAAGTCTTGAGAATTGTACATTACTAAATCGTACGACATTTTAGATAGAGTGGAAGCAACCGAACTGATGGCATTAGCTATTGATTTTTCTGTTTTCCCTCGTAAAATCTGTGCAGAAACAGAACTTACAAGCATTTGAGAAAAATTTAATTCTTTAGTAGTAAACTCTCTATCAATAGGGAAGCTACTTCCGTATCCGGCTCCTGAACCAAGAGGATTTTGATCAGCAGTAAGGTATGCAGACTCAAAGTTAAATAAATCGGTAGTTAGGATTTCGGCATAAGCAGAAAACCATAAACCAAAACTGCTTGGCATTGCTGCTTGAAAGTGAGTGTAACCAGGGAAAATATCGTCTTTGTGTTGCTGTGCTTTTTGTAGTAAAATCTCAATAAGTTCAACTACTTTTTTATGCGTATCTTTCAGATAATCTTTAAAAAACAGTTGGATTGCAACCAAAACTTGGTCGTTTCTAGAACGAGCAGTATGGATTTTTTTTCCTGCATCGCCGTATTTGTCGGTTAGATAAAGTTCTATTTTGGAATGTACATCTTCAAATTCCTCTTCAATTATAAATGTTCCTTGTTCTACTTGATGTAATAATTCACCTAAACCTTCTGAAAGTTGTTGCTGTTCTTCTGCTGATAATAAACCTACTTTTTTAAGCATTTTTGCATGAGCATCAGATGCAAGAATATCGTATTTTGCGATATAGTAATCAAGTTCTCTATCTTTTCCTACAGTAAACTGTACTATCTTTTCGTTTACGGAATATCCTTTGTCCCAAAGTTTCATACTAATCTTGAAATTAAAAATAAACGACAAAGTTAATAAAAATTTATATTTTTGTTTGAATTAAAACACAGATTTAAAACGTAAATTTAGATGTTTAGAACATTAGTATTTGTAGCAATAGGAGGAGGATTAGGTTCTGTTTTTCGGTATTTGGTTTCATTTTATACCAATCGTTTTTTTACGCAAGGATTTCCGTATGCGACTTTTATTGTAAATGTTGTTGGTTGTTTTCTGATAGGAGTTTTATTTGGTATTTTCGAAAAAAAAACAGAATTAAATCCTAATTTAAGTTTGTTGTTTATTACAGGATTTTGTGGAGGATTTACCACGTTTTCTACCTTTTCTTTTGAAAACATGAATCTTTTAAATACGCATCAGTATTCTTTGTTTGCATTATACACCACATTGAGTATAGTATTTGGTTTATTTGCAGTATTTCTAGGAGATTATTTGGTTAAATCGTTTTAAAAAGGCATTTCGTTGTCATCAAAGTTGGTTTCTCCTTGATTTGTATTACTACTAGAAGGAATATCAAAAGAATCAAAAGGATTTACCTGAGGAATATTTATTTTGCTTTCAAAACTTTGTTCTTCATTATCGGTTGCATTTATTCGACTTTCAAACTGACTTGAAATAAAAGAAAAGTCTGTATTTAAATCTGTGAATTTTGCTTGTTCTCCTATGAATTTTAAACGTACATTTTCTAAAGAACCATTTCTATGTTTTGCAATTATAAATTCCGCTTGACCTTCGGTTGGTTCATTAGATTCATCGTCCCAATATTCAAGTTTGTAATATTCTGGTCTATAGATAAATGAAACAATATCTGCATCTTGCTCTATTGCACCCGATTCACGTAAATCGGAAAGTTGTGGTCTTTTGTGTCCAGGACGAGCTTCTACCTGACGGGAAAGCTGAGAAAGAGCAATAATAGGTATACTTAATTCTTTTGCAATACCTTTTAATCCACGAGAAATAGTTGAAATTTCTTGCTCACGATTTCCTCCACTTCCACCAGAAGTCATTAATTGTAAATAATCAACAATAATTATTTTTACACCAAATTGAGAAACCAAACGCCTTGCTTTTGCTCGTAAATCAAAAATAGAAAGACCTACTTGGTCGTCTATATAAATAGGAGCATCTTCTAAGGTTTTTACACGAGAATAGAGTTGATTCCATTCATTATCGCTTAAATTAGCTTTTCTTAATTTTTCTGAAGAAATTCCCGTTTCCGAAGAAATTAATCTCATAATAAGTTGAACAGCAGGCATTTCTAACGAAAATACTGCCACAGGAACTTTATTATCAACCGCAATATTTTTGGACATAGAAAGCACAAAAGATGTTTTTCCCATACCAGGACGAGCAGCAATAATGATTAAATCAGATTCTTGCCAACCAGAAGTTACTTGATCTACATCTCTAAACCCAGAAGGAATTCCACTCATTCCTTCTTGTTCGTATAACGATTGTATTTTTTTAATTGCTTCTTTTACAAGGTTTTGTGAGGTTTCAAAACTACGCTTTAAAGTTCCATTAGTAATTTCAAAAAGAGAATTTTCTGATTTATCTAAAAGTTCAAAAACATCGGTAGTTTCATCGTAGGCATTATCAATTATTTGTGATGAAACTTCTATCAGTTTACGAAGAATATACTTTTCTTGAATTATTCTAGAGTGGTATTCTATATGAGCAGCCGAAGAAACGGATTGTGAAAGTTCAATTAAGTAAATATCTCCACCAGCTTCATTAATTAAACCATCTTTTCGTAGTTGATTGCTAACGGTATATATGTCAATGGGTTGTCCCGAACCAAAAAGTTTAAAAATAGCATCAAATATAAGTTGGTGTTCTTTTTTATAGAAAATTTCAGGCGAGAGAATGTCAATAACTTCATCTAATCCTTTTTTATCAATCATAAGACCACCAAGAACCGTACGTTCTAAATCTGTAGCTTGTGGTGGTACTTTTCCTTTAGGTAGAGAGGAAATAAGTGTATTCTTAAAATTACTTTTTTGTTTGCTCTGAATTTGTTCCATAATTAAGGGAACAAAAATACGATAAACCTTTTTTACTTCACTAAAACACGAACACTTTTATATCAACAAATTTGATTTTGAGTATGAATAAGTTGTTGAAAAATAATACATCTAAGATTATTCTTTAAGAGAAGAAGCATGCTTGGTATACACATCTTCTAGATAATCTTCCTTTAAATGTTCATAGAGTGAGTATTTATCTGCAACAGAAGCAATTAAATTTGCAATCAATGCGGAAATCATTAAGTAAAATATGCTATTTTCTGCGGTAGTCATCTCTAAAACCAGTATAGAAGACGTAAAAGGACTCCGAGTAATTCCTGTAAGAAAACCTACCATTCCACAGAGAATAACTAAGTTTGAATCAGAAGCAGGAAGTTCTAAAATTCCTGATATTACAGAACCAATACTTGCACCAATACTCAATGATGGAGCAAAAATTCCGCCAGCAGCACCATTTACAAATGAAATAACACTTCCAAAAAAACGCACAAAAGGAATGTACCAATCAACATATTTTTCATTGGTAAATAAAGTTTCTTGTATAATGTCTTTTCCAGAACCAAAGGTGTAATTACCTACAAAAAATCCTACAGTAGCTATCAGTAATCCGCCCACGATACAAAACAAAATGGTTTTTCTTCTATTTAGAGTATTCTTTTTTCTAATTATTTTTAGGATTAACTTTCCCATATATCCTGAAAAATATCCTGTAATTAAAGCAGTGATTACAACAGGGATTACAACCCAATACGATGTATTATCTACTTTTGGATATCCTACATAAAGATAAGGACCTAAAATATTTAAAGCGGTAAGACCAGAAATGATAACTCCAGAAATTAGAGCAGACTTAAAGTAATTGAAATGTATTTTTGTAAGCTCTTCTATAGTAAAAACAATTCCTCCTAAAGGTGTATTAAATGCAGCTGCAAGACCAGAAGCAACACCTGTTATAAGCATATTTTTTTTAGATATTTTTGGATACCATTTAGGTAATAAGTCATTTATTTTCTTAAAAATAGAGGCAGAAATTTGAATCGTAGGGCCTTCACGTCCAATTAATCCACCACCTAATACCATAATTAAACTAGAAAGAACCTTTACAGCAATTACTTTCATACTGGCAAAATGACTTACTAAATGGTATTTTCTAGGATTTGCAAGTTCTATTCCCGCACTTATTTGGGGAATACCACTTCCTTTTGCATGTGGAGCGTATTTATTTACAATCCACCAAGATGCAAAGAAACACAGTGGAGTAAGAATAAATAGAATATATTTATTTAAATCAAAAAAATATATGGTTGCTTCTTCTGCAAGTAAAAATAATTTAGCATAAATTACAGCAACGATACCAGTAACCAAAGAGCCAATCCAAAAAGGTAATGCTTGAAGTAAATTTGACTTTAATTTATTGTTAGAAATGGAATCAAACCTTTTTTTGATATATATTCTAATTTTTGCAAAAAGATACATACCAAGATTTAGTAGGTAAAGCAACTTTTGTTTAAGCCAAGTATTTATAGAGTTTAAATTCATAGGTTACAAAAAAACATAATGGTTATTGATTTTTCAATAACCATTACTATACTAATTTTACAATTGATTTAGTTTTAAACCATATCTTCAGGACGAACCCAAGCATCAAAATCTTCTGCCGAAACAAGACCAAGATTAATTGCTTCTTCTTTTAGGGTTGTACCATTTTTATGAGCAGTTTTTGCAATTTTTGCAGCATTTTCATAACCAATCTTGGTGTTTAATGCAGTAACTAACATCAATGACTTTTCTACTAATTCTTTAATTCTTTTATAATTAGGTTCAATTCCTACAGCACAATTATCATTAAACGAAACACAAACATCTGCAATTAAATCTGCTGATTGTAAGAAATTGTATGCCATTACAGGTTTAAAAACATTTAACTCGTAATGTCCATTAGCTCCTGCAAAAGAAATAGTAGTGTCATTTCCGATAACTTGAGCACAAACCATTGTCATTGCTTCATTTTGCGTAGGATTTACTTTTCCTGGCATTATAGAAGAACCTGGCTCATTTTCGGGAATCAATATTTCTCCAATACCACTTCTTGGTCCTGATGCTAAACTTCTAATGTCGTGAGCGATTTTGTGTAACGAAACAGCTAATTGTTTTAAAGCACCGTGAGATTCTACAATTGCATCGTGTGAAGCTAATGCTTCAAATTTATTTGGTGCAGTAACAAAAGGAAGATCTGTAAATTTAGCGATATATTCTGCTACTTTTACATCGTATCCTTTTGGAGTATTTAATCCTGTACCTACCGCTGTTCCTCCTAATGCTAGTTCAGAAAGATGAGGAAGTGTATTTTTTAATGCTTTTATTCCGTATTCTAATTGAGCAACATATCCTGAAAATTCTTGTCCTAAGGTTAACGGTGTTGCGTCCATTAAGTGAGTTCTACCAATCTTTACTACGTCTTTAAACGCTTCTGATTTTTCTTTTAATGTGTTTTTTAATTTCTCAACAGCAGGAATTGTTTTTTCTACTACTTTTTTATAAGCCGCAATATGCATTGCAGTAGGGAAGGTATCGTTTGAAGATTGAGATTTATTTACATCATCATTAGGGTGTACAGGACTTTTTTCTCCTAGTTTTCCTCCAGACAATACCAATGCTCTATTGGAAACTACTTCATTTACATTCATATTCGATTGTGTTCCCGAACCTGTTTGCCATATAACAAGGGGAAATTGATCGCTTAATTTTCCTTCTAAGATTTCATCACATACTTTTCCTATTAATTCTTTTTTATCTTCCGATAAAACTCCTAAGTCATAATTGGTATATGCTGCTGCTTTTTTTAAGTATGCAAAAGCTTCTATAATTTCCTTTGGCATTGAAGCTTCAGGTCCGATTTTGAAATTATTTCTTGATCGTTCGGTTTGTGCTGCCCAATACATGGATTCAGGAACCTGAACTTCTCCCATGGTATCTTTTTCTATTCTGTATTTCATTGATGTGATTTTTTTAGATATGCAAAATTACGTTAAGATTATCTATTTTGTATAATGATTTTTAACAGAGTTTACGGTATTATTTAATTCTGAAAAAGTTGAAGAGTTATTATGTAAAAGTTCCTTTAAATAAGGTAAATTTTTCTTTTTTATAGGTTTTGAATAATAATTTATATGTTTTTGGGCATGTATATCACTACCCAAAAAATCATACATTCCTTTATCTATCATTTTCTGAGCTAGATAGTTTACTTCATCACCATAATAATTTGTTAGAGAAAGTAAATTTATTTGGAATAAACAACCTGCCTTTTTTAATTCTTCAAATTTTTCAAAATCTTTATATAAATAGAGGTACCTTTCTGGATGTGCTAAAATAGGTATGTATCCTGCTACTTGTAAGTCAAATAAAACTTCCATTGCAAAATTAGGCATTGCTAAGAATGAAAATTCAACAAGCACATAGTTATCTTTTAATGGCACGATATCTCCTTCTTTTAATCGGATTGCAAACTCATGATCTATCATATGTTCTGCACCATAGGATAAGATAGTATCCTTATCTAAAGATTTTTTAAGTTTTTGTTCTGCATTAGAAATAGTAGTATCATTATTATCCCACATTCCTCCTATGATATGAGGCGTACAAATAAACTCTTTAAATCCTAATTGTTTTGCTTGGTTTATTAGATTTATTGATGTTTCAACATCAGGAGAGCCATCATCAATTCCTGGAAGAAAGTGTGAGTGAATGTCTACCAAACCATTTTCCGTTAAGTCTGATAACCTGAGTTTTGGTTTAAATAAAGAAAGCATTTTATTCTCATGTTTGATTGCCTACAAATATACTACAAAAAGATAGAAAGTAGAAATCGATTTAAATATACAAATTAATCTAAATTTATAATTTACCTAATACTCTTTCTATAACAGTATAAATTCGATGAAGTTGGTCGTATGTAATACAGTAAGGAGGAAATATATATATGGTATTACCAACAGGACGTAGGATTATTTTATTTTTAATGAATTCATCGTAGAGTAAGTTTCTAAGTTCTCCGTAATATTCAATATTTTCATTGTTTTGTTTTATATCAAAAGCTACAATAGTTCCTTTTGTGCGTATATTTTCTACTTTAGAATTTTTGCTTAATTGATTTGCAAATTGATTGTGAAGTTTATAGATTCGACTTAAATTTCTTTGTGTTTTCTCGCTTAAAGTTAGTTCTAAACTAGCTAATGCAGCAGCACAACCAATAGGATTTGCCATAAATGTATGTCCGTGAAAAAATGCTTTGGATACATCATTATCATAAAATCCATTATAAATTTCTCTACTACAAGAAGTTATAGATAGAGGAACAAATCCACCTGTAAGTGCTTTAGAAAGACACATAATATCAGGTTTGTAGGTTAAATAATCTGTAGCAAATAATTTACCTGTTCGGTAAAAACCAGTCATCACCTCATCAGCGATGGTAAAAGTGTTGTATTTTTTACAAAGTTTAATGAGTTGATTTAGGTGTTTAGCTTCATACATTTTCATGCCAGCAGCACCTAATACTAAAGGTTCAAATATAAAGCCAGCTATTTTCCCTGATTTTAGTAATTTCTCAAGTTTTTTGTAAACATCGTTAAAGTTTTCCTCATTGGGAACAGGAATTCTTGTTACACTTAATAAATTATCTTTAAAGGAGTCTGTAAATAAGGATATTCCCGAAGTCGCCATTGCACCAAAAGTATCTCCATGAAAAGCATCTTCAAAAGCTATGAATGTATTTTTTTTTTGATTTTTGTTTACATAGTATTGTAGACACATCTTTAAAGCAACTTCCACAGCAGTGGATCCGTTGTCTGAATAAAAAATCTTACTTTGATTAGCAGGCAATAAGTTAAGAAGTTTTTCAGATAATTCAATTGCTTTATTGTGAGTAAAACCACCAAATAAAACATGTTCTAAGGTGGTTGCTTGTTCGTATATTTTTTTTGCAATAAATTCGTTTGAATGTCCGTGTGGATTGCACCACCAAGAAGCTATTCCATCTATATATTCATTTCCATTCTCATCATAAAGTATTGCATCTTTACCTTTAGTGATTACAATAGGAGCAGAGGAGGTTTTATGTTGCGTATATGGATGCCAGTTGTATTTTAGGTTTTTCTCTTGAAGTTCGGTCATGGAGTTTTTTACAAAATTATGGAATCAAATATTAATTTTCAAATGATTCAAAGGAATCATCAGAGTAAATAAGTATGATTTTTTTTAGCTTCTTTTTATTTTTAGTATTTGAAATTTCTTGATTGAATTTTGAGTCAATTAAAAATGATGATTTTTTAGACTCATTATTCTCATTTTCAATATTTTGCTTTGTTTTGTTAAGCTTATTTAAGTGCTTTATTTGCTTGTTTTCATTATTTTTTGTCAGATGGTCTTGATTTTCTTGATTTTCAAGCTCTGGAAATAACGAAAGAGTAGGAGAAGGTAAATTTATTTTTTGTGTTGATTCAGTTTTTATCATTTCTCCTTTTCCAGATACAAACCAATCTAAATTTATTTTAGGAAAGTGAATTGCTAATTTTTGAATAAAATCAACAGAAGGTTTATTTCTTCCCGAAGTCAGATGAGAAACACTCGAACGTTGAATATCTAATTTATTTGCAAACTCAGTAGGTGTGAGTTCATAATAAGTTATAATCTCTGAAATTCTATCGTTTATTTCCATAATTACATTTGTAAATATATGATTTACATGAGCTGAAACACATGTAAACTCCACTCAATTACAAATGTAATCAAATTAAAGCAATAAATCAAGAATAAAAATTAAACATATTTTATATAACCAAAATTAACTTAAAGTTTATATGTATTAAATGTTTATATAATTATATGTAATATACTGAAAATTAATTTTTTATAATTAAATAATTAATAATTAAAATTTAAATTGACAATCTGTCATTGATGCTTAATGCAAGGAACTGATATAATTAAAAAATAATTGAATTATCTTTGCTTTATTAGATAAAAGTAAAGTAATGGATATACAAAAGACATATTACAATTGTAAAGAGGAGTGTTTTACTAAACGATATTTAAACATAAAAGAGTTTTACAACTATTTAGATATTAATTTCCCAAATAAAATAGAAATAGGAAAATCAACAGAAGGGAATCCTATATATTTGATACGAGTAGGAAACGGTAGTAAAAAAGTTTTAATATGGAGTCAGATGCATGGAAATGAAACTACAGGTACTTTCGCCATGTTTGATTTATTAAATATAGTTAAAGAGAACAGCAATGAAGAAGCTATTAAACGAATATTAGATGAATATGAAATACATTTTATTCCTGTTTTAAATCCAGATGGAGCAATAGAATGGGATAGAAGAAATGCATTAGGAGTAGACATTAATAGAGATTTTAATGCTGAACAATCCACTGAAATAAAGGTATTAAAAAATCAGTTTACAAATGTAAATTATGACTTATGTTTGAATTTACATGATCAACGAACGATATTCTCATCAGGTTATTCTGAAAATCCAGCAACTTTATCATTTCTATCTCCGTCAATTGATTTAGAAAGGAGTTTAAACGAAGTTCGAAAGAAAAGTATGGGAGTCATATCTTATATAAATGATTGTTTACATATGTATATAGGTGGTAAAATAGGGAGATATACAGATGAGTTTTATCCTAATTCTACAGGAGATAATTTTCAGAAGTTAGGAGTTCCTACTGTATTATTTGAAGCAGGTCATTTTCCTAATGATTACCAAAGACAAAAAACGAGGGAGTATTTTTGCTATGCATTGTATTTCGCACTCGATTTTGCATCTAAAAATGAAGATTTAACAGTTAATTATAAAAAATATTTTGATATTCCGGAAAACAAAGAATTGTTTTTAGATGTAATTATTCGTGACTGTCCGTTTTTAATTAATAAGGCTATTCATAAGGTTGATGTTGGAATTCAGTATAAAGAAGAGGTCAATAAATCTAAAACAGATTTAAAATTTGTACCAATAGTAAAAGAGATAGGGGATTTATCTAAAAGAAAATCTTGGAAGGATATTGAAGGTAATTTAATTACACCTATAGAAAATAAAATTAAATTAGAAGACGTATTTAATACGTTTATTATTTAATAGTAATTAAATTAAATGTATAATAGATATTCTTGTGTAAAAGACACTATACATAAGTGAATTAAGAGTATGCTGTTTTTTTGTATTTAAGTTGTTTTTATTAATCTAGTGTATTGTTTACGTTTAAAAAAAAGCATAGATTAGCATAACAACTTTAAATACGAAATTATGAAACGAATAAGACAATCGTTTATTTTACTTGTAGGTTTATTTATAAGTATCAGTTCTCAACTAACAGCACAAGATAATCTTGGGAATCACACAGCTACTCAAAATTTAGATTTAGCTACTTATCAATTAGTAGGTAATGGGGGAACTCAGGGAATTAGTGTAGTTAATAATGGAAATGTAGGGATAGGAACAAACTCTCCTAGTGCGAAGTTAGAAATTAATGGTGGGGTTAAAATTACAAACCCAAATTCACAGGGTTCTGTTTATAATTTTAGAAATTATATTACTTTAGAAGATGCAAGTCATGTTGCTATAGTTTATAATTCTGGTAAATACAGTGAATTGATGTTTGGTATGCATTCTAATGGTAATTTTTATTGGGGAACCGGAGGCTCTACTTCCATAAAACCTAATTATTACTCGATGTATTTAAATGGTAGAACAGGAGAGTTAACTTTGCCTGAACCTAAATTTAAAGTTACTGCATTGGGTAATGTGGGGATAGGGACGACATCTCCTGATGTAAAATTACACGTAAATGGTACGGTGAAATTTCAAAATTTGGGGACGCCAACCACATTAGTTAACCTTCTTGCTACAGATACTGCTGGTAATGTTTTTGAGACTCCTATTTCTTCTTTTAGCGGAGGGACAATTACAAACTTATTAACTTTAAATGGGACAACATTAACTAGTGATGTAAATGGAGAAATCTCTCAAGTTGATTTATCTTCCATAGATACCAATACTGACAATCAAATGTTATCTTTAGTTGGAAATACAATTGAAATTACTGGAGGAAATACGATTGATTTGTCTGCAATTATACCAAATACTACTATAGTATCCAACCAAATCAATACAAATAATGAGTTAATAACCACTGTAAATGGTGTTAGTTCAGATCCTATAAGTTTACCAAGTAATGGAGTTTCTTCTACTATATGGCAGGTAAACAATAATGAAATATCACTGATTAATGACGGAAATATAAGAATTGGAAATGTTTCAAATAATGATGTAATAGGGAATTATAAGCTTTCCGTAGATGGTAAATTGTGGGCAGAAGAGATAGAGGTAGTAGAAACAATAGCAGCCAATGGATTCAGAACTACACCTAAACAATGGGCGGATAAAGTTTTTGAAGAGGAATATGATTTAAAAGATTTACAGGAAGTTCAGAAATTCATTGAAGAAAACGGACATTTACCTGAAATTCCTTCCGAAAAAGAAGTAAAAGAGAATGGAGTAGAACTGTTAGAAATGAATGTTTTACTACTACAAAAAGTGGAGGAACTTACTCTTTATATCCTTAAACAACAACAGGAAATACAAGAGATGAAGTCAAGATTAGATAAAGTAGAGAATAAATAATAACTAAAAAGTTAGAAATGATGAAAAAGTTACTCTATCTCTGCTTGAGTATATTTCCTTTGCTTCTGTTATCTCAAGCTAATCTAGTACTTGAACAAACAAATGAAGGATACCATACTGCAAGTAAATCTATAAAGATGACTTCTGGGTTTAAAGCGAATCCTAGTGATTTTCAAGAGGAATATAATTTCCATGCCAAAATATCAGATTTTACTAAAGCACCTAATAGTTATATTTTTGATGTCAATAATAATTCTGATAAACATGGTATTTTTATTCCAGTAACCAAAGCGTATGAAGTATGGGAAAATGAATTTGGAGGGACTCCTTTAACCAATTTATCTGCTTATGTATTATGGGAAGATGTACCTGGTTTGATTAGACCTTTAAGTGGAGGGAATCCCTATCAATTACAAATAGATACAACCGAAGGTGCAGGAGCCGATGCAAGAATTCGAGTAGAAATCAATAAATCTAAGGGAGAAGGAAATGCAGTTATTGCTTTGTATGGTACCACAGGGACAGTAGATGAAAGTACACCTGTTTTATGGTCATGGCATGTTTGGGTTACAGATGACCCCACTGTAAATTCTGTTACAGTAAGCAATGGAGAAACCTATATGGATAGAAATTTAGGAGCTACCAATGCTGAATTTTTAGGACATGATTGGAACAAAACAGGAGGATTGATGTACCAATGGGGAAGAAAAGATCCTTTTCCTCCTTTAAAGTATAAGGAAGAATCAGCTTATCTAGTATCAGGAGTTATAGGAATTAAACGTCATACTAATTTTTACACCAATGATACTAATGTTACGGAGTGGAATAAAGAGGTATATAATCCATCTGTAACAGTTAATAATAATTTAGAATATTCAATTGAAAACCCAGATTTATTTTTTACCGCTCCCAACAATAATGCAAATATTAATTGGTGGGGAGAAAGTAATGAAAAACTGTGGAGAACCGATTTAGTGAAATCTACGTACGACCCTTGTCCTGATGGATACAGAATACCTAAACAACCATTATTAACAGGAGTCAACAACTCATTATTAACTAGTGATTATACTGTTTATCCATCTTTGGGTGTAAAATACCATTTAAATCAAAGTCAAGATATTTTAATCCCTCATAGTGGAAAAATATACTATGAATCAGGTAAATATTATGATAATTATTCTGAAAGTTTTTTTCAGTATTCTAATGGATATGTAGGAGCTACAGGTCAGCCAGTACAGATTAAAATGAATTCTGATGCTCATAACAGTAACTATAACAGTAGTTATGGAATATCAGAATATGGAATACAAGATATAGGTGTTGAAGGTAGTTCTTCATATGCAGGAACTGCTTGCAGATGTGTAGTAGATGAAGATAATATCGTATTTAACAAAACAGAGTATATTGATACGTCAAATGTTCCTAGTTATGAGGAGTATACCACAGGATTAGATAATCCTAATAGCTATATAGTTATGACTGATGAAGTAACCAGCTTTAGTTTTCCTTTAAGTAAGGCTTATTCTGTTTATAATCAATACTCAACAGATCATCAAATGCTTTCTAATACTCCTAGAGCAGTAAGTATTTATTGGACAGATAATCAAAATTTAATTACCAATATTAGTAAAACTAGCAACGGTTGGAGAGACGGACAAATGCAATTAACTCTAGCGTCAGGAGAACATGGAAACGCTATAGTTGCACTTCATGAAACCAATGACATTAGCAGTCCTGTATTATGGTCATGGCATATTTGGGCACCAGTAGAAAATCCCGAACAAAATACAGTAACATATACCACAGAACCAGTGATTCCGAACGCTCATTCGAGTTTAAAGAATCCTACCATAACAGGTTTTCCGCCATTAGCTACTGAATTTATGAACATGAACTTAGGAGCTTTAAATGCTATGCCTTCTGATTTGCCTTCTGAAATAAATTCAGGTACTCCAAACTATACTGAATTAATAGCGAGTATTAGAGCATCAACGGGATTGCATTACCAATGGGGAAGGAAAGATCCTATACCTACAGCATTTATGAATAAAAATCCTACAAGTTTATTATATCCTGCAAGTATCAATATTTACCGTCAAGTGTTGGATAGTAACAATAATGTTGTTTGGCAACCTATAAGTGTAAGTGAGGTTTTGGATTGGTCACTCAATCCTGTTCAGCACAATTCACAGTACAGACAATTGTTTTCAGAAAATTTTGCTACTTACTCAAATAATGCTGGAGTTACCAATTTAGATGATGCTATTACAGGAGCATCAAAAGTGTTAAGGTATTCTATACAAAATCCGTTAACATTTTTATACCAAGAGCCAAATGGATGCGTAGGAGAGTGTACTGATTTTGAAGATAAATCTTTAGATTGGTTGTCCGATGTAGATGGCTTAATGCCTGAAAGATGGGGACATGGTAAAGAAAAATCTCCTTTTGATCCTTGTCCTAACGGTTGGAGAGTTCCCGATACTTCTATAGGTAAAATAGCAGATGATGTAAGTACAGGAATATGGAATGGTTTGGGAATGAGAGGAAATTCTCCTTGGTATTTTGGAGACCGAGAGATTAATTTAAATAATGGTTTACCTACAACAGGGATTAATCAATTTAGAATGAATGCAACTACTTGGTATACTAATGCAGATGATTCTTATCCTAACAATACTTATCCTAGTAGGCGAATAGCTGCACCTAAATGGTTGGGAGAGCCATCTAGTTTTCATTCTGTGTATACCTATGGTTGGGTTTTCACTCATGATGATTACGGAATTGGAACCATTCCTGCCTCTGGAATAAGAGGTTCTGACGGAGGAAACGACTTTAAAACATCTAATGGTTCTGTAACCTATGCTGACTACCCTGATTATGGATACAGAGCAGGACTATGGACATCTTCTCCAGGAAGTAGTACAGGATATGCAATGGCATTAGAGTTACATGGTTTTTTTAATGGATTGAGTGCAGGAACTATACACAATAAAATGGCGGCAATGAACTGTAGATGTGTAAAAGATTTACCTAGGTATGAGGGAATAGTACCAGCAAATGCATCTAGAAAAAGAAAAGATGTTAGCATTGTAGATTCTAATATTAATACTGTTTTTGATACTCAGAATGTAGAAATTTATCCTAATCCTGCAGAGATTTATTTAAAAGTAAGTAGCGATGAAAAATTAGACTATACTATCTACTCATTAGAGGGAAGATTGGTTGCACAAGGAAGTGTAAACAACAGAACTATTGATGTTAAAAATATTCAATCGGGAGTTTATATGATTTACTTTACCAATAAAGAAAACGGGAAAGAATACTTAAATAAATTTATAAAAAGATAATAGTATCAATTTTTTAAGACGAAGGTGTATTTGAAAGGAATTTATTCGGCAATGAGGTTATCCAAAAGAGCATGAATATTTTGTGAGTTCCAATCTGATGCTCCTTCTTCTTTTAATACCAGATTTCCTTTTTTATCAAATATCAAAACAGTAGGAAACACGTTGGGTTTTATAGATAAATCAATTACGTCATTAGCTTCGTAAACAGGAACTGCATATTTATTTTCTGATAGAAAATCATTAACTTTTTGAGTGGTATCGTTTATAGGAATTAAAACAAACTTTACTGATTTACCTTTAGACTCGTATAATTTCTGAATGCTTGGCATTTCTTTTACACAAGGAGGACACCAAGTTCCAAAAAAATTAAGAAATACAACCTCTCCTTTTAGGTTTTTTAAATTAGAATCTTCTGTATTTATTCCTTTCAGAGGTAGATTAATGGTATTTAAGTTAATATTAGTATTTATTTTTTCTTCAGGATGCAACCAATTTTTTATATGCGTACCTACTGGTGTAAATAAAATAACTCCTAAAATTACAAGCAGAATTAGATTATTGATATTTTTTTTATTGAGCATGGATTTCTTTTTTAGAAAAGCAAAATTAACTAATTTTATCTATAAATTCAGTTACAATATCTTTTCCTTTATCTTTTATGTAATATTTCTGTAAGTCGATGTAAAATTCTTCTTTTTTATAATTTTCATCTGTTTTCATTTTGTGTAACAGTTGCATTCCAAATTGAGTACGTGGTCCAAAAGAATTAATTTCTTGAAAGTTTTCATCACAGATAATATAAATAGGAATTGATTTATTTCCGTTGGTAAGGTATTTTTCCATGAGTTCCGTGTGATTATCTCTAAAGATGTATTTAATAGTGATTTTTTCAGATTGTTTTGCAATTTCATGGATTACAGGAAGAATATTTGCAGCATCTCCACACCAACCTTCGGTAATGCAAATGCAGTTGATGGTAGACGTAATTTGTTTTATTTTTTTGATTTGTTCTTCACTTAGTTTGAATGTTTTTTCTAAACGATTTATTCTTGCAAGATTGAGCTTTGTATAATCATAAAGAGAATTATTGGTATCGTTTTTAATGATTTCTATGTATTCATTAAAGTCAATACCTTTTGTGAAATATTCTTGTAATTCCATAACTGTTATTTGAGTTTAAAGGTATAAAAATTATAGGTTTAATTGAGTATATTTGTTTTCTTGAAATTTGAAAGTAAATGAAAAGTTTGGAACTTAATACAAGAAATAAAGATTCCTATAGTAGATACATTGAAGAATTTAAAAATATAATTGTAGTTAAATGTAATAATTGTACTCAAAAATCATTAATAATCACTGAAAATACATATTCATTACAAGGTAAAGTTATTTGCAAGAGCTGTGGGTATAATAAAAATATAACAGAAAATGATTCGTATAATTTATTTGGGAATAATAATTTATTAGTTGAGTTTAAGTACAATATTAATGAAGGTAATAATTTAAATTTTACTTTATGGTATACAGGTAATTTAGATGAAAATGTATTTTGGGTATATAATTTGGAACACTTAAAATTTCTAAAAAACTTTTTAAATGCAAAGTTAAGAGAACGTGATATATCAGAGGTGAATAATAAAAGTATTGCAAGTAGATTACCCAAATGGATGACTTCAAAAAAAAATAGAAACAAAGTTCTCAAGTTAATTGAAAAACTTGAAATAAAGCAAGTTTAATAAATTCGATATTAAAAAACACAAAACCAAAAAAAATCTTTATCTACAAAAGTTTAGCTTATAAACTTGGATATTTATTGGGATTTTGGTAAGTATTAAAAATAGAATAAACATAAATAATTTTATCATTTTCATCTATTTCAAAGAATACTAAGTAAGGCAGAGATTTGAAAGGAATTGCTCTTATATTTTTATAGCGAAATTGAAAGAAAGGATTAATCTCTAAAGTGTTTAATGCTTGATTAAGTTGTTTTTTAAAATTAAGCTCACCAGTTTGCGATTGATTTTTATAATATTCAATTGCTTTATTGATTTCTTGGTCAGCAATATCAGAAAGTCTTATTTTATAATTGATATTTTTTTGTGATATCATCTCTAGAAATAAAGGTATTTTTATCTTGTTTTAATGCTTTGTCTAGAATTTTTTTCTGCTTTTCAGAAATAGTAAATTCTTCAGTTTGATTTTCGAGCAAAGCATCTACATATTCTGCTACTCGCTCTAAGATTGAATACGGAACATGTTCTAATTTTTGTTTAATATCATTTGCGGTTAAAGAGGTATTCATAATACAAACATTTTACACAAAAATACAAAAAAATCCTCAATTTGCCACTAGCAAATTGAGGATTAAACTGCGTTTAAATTGTAAAATCCATTTATTTCATAGAATGTAATACATTTTGGTATCAGGCATATCTACGTATTCAAAGGTCGTTTTTGGAAACACTTCCAAATAAAACTTTTTTGCACGTTCTATATCTGTTGTTGCAATTTCAAACCAATTTACAGGATTTTTCATAAACTGTTTTTTAAAGTTAATAACTCTTCAAGGTAAAAATAAATTTTAATACTTTACATTATCGGTTAATGATTTTAAAAACAAAATTAAATTACGTTGCTCTTTTTCGGAAAGATTCAGAGAATCCGAAGGTAAGGTTTGATTTTCTAAATTAATCCCGATTCCATGTCCGCCACCAACGTTGTAAAATTTAATTACTTCTTCTAAGGTTTTGTAAACTCCGTTGTGCATATAAGGAGCAGTTTTTGCTATATTTCTAATGGTAGGAGTTTTAAATGCATATTTTTTTAATTCGGCGCCAAATAAATTATACCTTCCTAAATCACTATCTACAGTTGCATTTTTCCAAACTGATTTTTCAGGAATTCCAAGTACTTCTAATTCAGAATCAGAAAAATCAGGAGGAACAGTTCCATTAAAAATGGGAATAAAATGGCAGGTTGCACATTTTGCTTTTCCTGCAAATAAATTAAATCCATTAATTTCCTCTTCGGAATAGTTGTTTTCTTTTCCCGATATATTTTTGTCAAATTTTGAGCTAAATGGTTTTAAGGTTCGTATGTAATTGGCAATAGCATTTCTTACATTCCTTTCGTTAATTCCATTTTTGTATATTTTGTTGAATTCTTTTTTATATTCTTCATTCTCATTTGCAACTTTCACAAGCTTAGAAACATCAGAATGGAATTCCTTTTTGTTGTTGGTTACTTCTAGTATTTGACTTTCTAAATTCGTAGCTCTTGCATCGTGAAACTGATTGGATTGTAAACCAGCATAGTATAGAGTAGGAGAGTTTCTGTCTAATTTACTACCATCGTTGGCTTTTGCTTTTGCTAAACCATCTGTAAAATACCTGCTTTCTACGTGGCAAGTTGCACAACTCATGGTTTCATTACCTGATAATTTCTTTTCATAAAAAAGCTTCTTTCCTAATTCAGCACTTTCTTTAGTAAAATCAGGAGCATAGTTAGGTCTAAAAGCATTTAAGGAAAAAGTATTTTCCGAGAAGAAAGAATCAGCATCGTTTAAAACTTTAGAATCAAAAGGAAACTCCACTTTCCAATCTACAACTGTTTTTTTCCATAACTTCAGCATTGGTTCGATTTGATTTTTGATGAATGCATATCGATTAAAAGAATTAAAATCTTTAGCATTATCTACATCTTTTATACTTTTTTTAAGCAAATTATTCCAATTATTATATAAATTAGGATTATTAAATTTATCTTGATATAATTCTAAATAGGTGTTTAAACTCAATAAAACCGCTTTATTTTCTTCTAATGAATAATTGATGACAGGAGAATCGAAACCTGTAATTCCCAATGACATGATGCGAGTGATTTCATCTTTGACCATCCATAAAAAATGATATTCTTTAAAGTTTGAAAAATGAATGTTGTTAAGTTCTAGTTTTAATGTCTTGTGAATCGTATTAATTTCATTTTTAACATTTTCAGTATTTATATTTTCAGCAAAAAGTTCTTCTTCCAACACTTGGAAACCAATAGGTTTTTCATTTACAACTCCATTACTGTCTTCGTGAACAATAGCTAAATTAGGATGATTAAGAGCATTGTAAGCTCCTTTTTTGTAAAAAGAAAGGATTGGTTCTATTTTTTTGAATTGTAGTCTGGCTTTTTTAAACTGTATTTTTAAAGAATCAATATCAGATATGCTTTGCATTACAGTTACTTGGTTAAATAGAGAATCCAAGTCGGATTTATATTGATTTTCTAATTTATGAGAAAAAGGAACTTCTCCTAAATCCACATTCTTTTTGCAAGAAATTGCTAAAAACAGAAAAAGACTTACTAAAAAATAAGTCTTTTTCATAGGAATAATTATATAATTAAATGTCATATTTTATCTTTCTAAACCTTTGATGATGTATGCAACACTACCTTCATCACTACTGTTGTCATTCGTTCCAACTCCATCAGGATTTAGGAATGCATCATTATGCCAAGTATGTCCTTGAACGATTAACAAGAAAGTTCCATCAACACCTATTTCATCAGAAATATCAATCATACCAGTAAGCTCACATGAACCAAATCTATCATCAGATTTTGCATAAGCATTTCCAAATTTATCTTTTTTAGTAACCATTGTATCGTGCTGATCGATTTCAAGAACTGTTTTTAGCTCTCCTGTATTGATGTTGTATTGGTATAATCTTGCATCGTGTTTTTTAGTAAATAAATCATCATATCCGTTTGGATCTTCTTGAATATAAACGTAGTTTTCAGTTACAGTAATGTTATCAGGACTATGGAAGAATTGAGCTTTTCCACCTTCTTTATCTCCATCAAGAACCAAAGTTATTTTTCCTTTTAAAGGGTTATTTTCATCTAAAACAACTTTGTATGTTCTTCCATATTTTGTTCTGGTATCGTTGTACTGATTTCTACCAGTTGCATTAAAGTAAACTTCTCTGTTGTTAGACGCAGAACCTTTTCTATAATCAATATCCTCAACACGATTAAATGCCATTACTTTTTTAGAAATACATTCTTCGTTTAGCTTGTCATAAGTTCTTTCGTTTAACTCTACAAACGTAACATCATAAGCAGTACCTTCTACTAAATCTTTATCCATAGTAGTTCCATCGCCAACTTTTAAAGCATATAACTTTCCGTTTTCTAAATCTCCTTTACTATCAGAAACATACATTGCTAATTGTCCTCCTGCATCTCCAGCACTGTCATCACCAATTAAAGCTACCGTTTTGGTAGGATATGCGTCTTTACCTAAAACAACAGCATTTTCTACGTCCCACTGACCAAAATTATATAATGTTTTAGCAGAACTAGCTGCAGAAGCATCTTTAAAAGGATCGGTTAAAAATACGTTTTTAGAAGAACCTCCCCATTCTCCACCACTTAGATAATAAGGTCCAAATCCATGCTCTTGAGGTGTGATTAAAGAACCAGAACATTGTGCAGTGTTCGCAGTAGCATCAGAGTTTAGTATGTATTCTCCTTTTACTGGCTTGAAAGAAGAGTCAAGTGTAATTCTAGAAACTGAATAATCCGCTTCTATATTGTTGATAAGAGTGTATGTTCCATCAGAATTTTTTAACAATCCTGCTCCATCTGCCATACTTCCGTATACAAAATTAGGAGATTCTGCCAACACATCTTCCGAACTTAAAAGAGAGTAAATTTCTACACCTTGGAAATCACTTCCTAGACGTAAAAAATTAGGAGTTGCAGAGTAATTTTCAAATTTGATTTTAGAATTACTTGAATTAGAATCTGAACTGTCATCTTTATCACAAGAAAAAATTGAAATTCCTGCAATAGCAATTAAACTTAACTGTTTTAAACTTTTCATACGTAGTATTTTTTTGACAAAACTATCTATATGATGTAAATCAGTGTTTAACGAGGAGTTATTTCTATGTTAGTTAAAAGTTAAAAAACAATCTTCATGCCACTGTTATTTTTTAACTTATGATTAAGTATTGTTAATCGTATATTAATTAAACCATTTAAAGTTCTTGTTATCTGTACAATAAGCTACAACCACGGATATCTGTATTGTCGATTCTTCCATTTATCAAAAAACCGTTTTTTGTAGTTCTTCCTAAATCTTGAGTCGCAATAAAAGAGCAAGAATATACATTTGCTAAATCAATAATATTCATTCCTCCTTGCTTACCATTTTCCTCTAAACTCAGTGGATCATCGGTTTGTCTAATTAGTATTTTTTTCCAAGTAGGAGAGTTGTATGTTCCGTTTTCATCTGTGTAGCTTTGGGAAAGTAGCTCCGTCATTCCGTATTCGGAATAAATATGCTTGGTATTGAAGTTCTTTTTTAGAATTGAAATTAGTTTAGGTTTTGGAAGTTCTTTTTTTCTTCCTTTCATTCCACCTGTTTCTATAATTTTTGTATACTCTAAATCTATAGGAAACCGTTCAGAAAAGTCGAGTAAAGCATAACTCACACCAAAAAGAATCGTTTTTTGTTTTCTTTTTTCTAATTCTTGTAAGGTTTGATGTAATTTTTGGAAATCATACAAATAAAAACCATTTTCAGGACGATTGGATCTTTTCATAAAATAATCCACCATATAAACCAATGACGATTCTCCGTTTTCGATATAAGAAGGCAATAATCCTAAAAAAACAAATTCTTCTACATTTCCAAATTGATAATTAAAGTTTACTAATGAATTTTTTTGATAAATAGTTTCATCGCATATATAATGATTAGAACGTAATCCTCCCGAAGTTCCACTGCTTTTAAATAAAAGTTTATGTTTTTGATTTTTTGATATAATCTTATGCGTTTTAAAAAACTCTATTGGCAAAAAAGGAATTTCCGTATAGTGATGTATAGATTTTAGGTTTGGTTTAATTAAATCAACAAAATTTTTATAAAGTTCAATAGAATCATATTGAAATTGAAAAACTTCTAAACACAGAGAATTAAATTCATTTTCATCGGATATGTTCAGTAATTTATCTAAGTAATTTTCCATTTCTAAAATATAGACAAATGTAGTTAATAAAATACAAAGAGTACTTTAATTTTATGGAATAGAAAGGTAAAAAAAATCAATGAAAATTAAAAAAATATCATATATTTGCTCTCTCAAAAGAGAGTACGTTCATTTATTTTGATGTATTTATTGCCGAAGTGGTGGAATGGTAGACACGTTGGATTCAAAATCCAATGCTAGCAATGGTGTGTGGGTTCGAGTCCCACCTTCGGTACTTTTTTCCTCTTTAAATTTTATATATTTTCTGAACTTTGTAGAAGGTTTATGATGTCTTTATTCTCATAAATTTCTTGATTTCCACCGTAAATTCCAATTAAAACCATAGCATTCGCCAATTCTGTAGATTTAATACTTCCACTTTTCCCCAATATTGGTTTTATAATCGGATATATTTTTCTAAATACTCGATACATGAAATTAGGTTCTTTTCTTGGTATTACAGGATAAATATAACTGGGACGAAAAGCATAAAACTCTAATCCTAAATTGGTGATTTTAGTTTCTGCCATTCCTTTGTATTTTGCAAAAGAAATCTGACTTTTTGCAGTTCTATCAGCTCCTTGTCCACTCAATAAACACAATCTAGCATTCGGACTAAATTCTTTTACTTTTAAAGCAAATTGGTATGCGTAATCCACTGTTATTTTTTTAAATAAATCATCATTTACTTGTCCTGTATAGACTCCAATACAAAAAAAAGCAACATCAATAGTTGAAAATTCGCTTTCTAACTGAGAATAATCTTCAAAATCATCTACCAATACTTCTTTTAATTTTAAATTTTTTAGATTAGATTTTTTTCTAACAAAACTAGTAACAGTACTTACTTGAGAGGAATTTAGACATTCATTCAAAATTAAACTCCCAATCATTCCTGAAGCTCCTGCTATAAGTATATTTTTCATTAAATTTAATTTTTACACTTACAAAGTAACAACTATTACCTTATGTTTGCTTATTTTATAGATTATTTTTTACTAAAAATCAATTCGTGGTGTGATTATTGTTCTTGAATTTGTAGATTTGTTTTTCCCTTAAATTAATTCTAATTAGATAAAATTTATGAAAATAAAGCTTTTATATTCACTGTTATTTGTATTATCAATTATTTCAATTTCTTGTTCTCAGAATTCCAAAAAAACCGATAAGGTTATTGAAAATGAAGAAGAATCATCAAAAATTTGGGTGGATTCTATTTACAATTCGCTTTCACTTGACGAAAAAGTAGGTCAATTATTTAATGTAGCAATTTATACCAACAAAGGAGATGCTCATTTCAAAGAAATTTTGGATTTAATTAAAAAAGAAAATATTGGTGGATTAATCTTCATGCAAGATGATGCAAAAAAGCAAATTGAATACATTAACACAATTCAAAAAGAAGCAAAAGTTCCGCTTCTTATAGGAATGGATTTGGAGTTTGGACTTGCAATGCGACTCAAGAATACGCATCAATTTCCGTATGCAATGACTTTAGGAGCGGTTCAAGACAATAATTTGATTTATGCTATGGCAAATCAGATTGCACTTGATTGTAAGAAAATAGGAGTTCACTGGAATTTTGCACCTGTGGTAGATGTAAACACCAATCCGAATAATCCAATTATAGGAAATCGTTCTTTTGGTTCTGATAGAGAAAATATAGTTGAAAAATCGATTGCTTACATGAATGGATTACAAGATAACCATATTCTTTCTTCGGCAAAGCATTTTCCTGGTCATGGAGATACCAGTTCCGATTCGCATAAAAGTCTTCCTGTAGTTGCACATAATATAGAACGATTACAAGAAACAGAACTGTATCCGTTTAAAAAATTAATTGAAAATGGAGTTATGGGAATTATGGTAGCACATTTACAAGTTCCTGCATTAGAAAAAAATGAAAAAATTCCTTCTTCGCTTTCTAAAAACATAGTAACTGATTTGTTAAAAAATGAATTAAAATTTAATGGATTAATTGTTACTGATGCACTCAATATGAAAGGCGTTACAATAAATTTCCCCGATGGAGAAACCGATTTAAAGGCATTTGAAGCAGGAAACGATGTGTTACTTTTTTCGCAAGCAGTAGAGAAAGGAAAACAGAAAATAATAGATGCAATTAAATCAAAAAAAATCCCAGAAAGTCGATTGGAAGAAAGCGTAAAAAAGATTTTAAATGCAAAATATTTTGCTGAGTTATATGCTATAAAGAAATTAGAAACCGACTCTATTTATGAGGAATTAAACTCGGAAAATCATAAAAAAATATCTGAAGAAATTTACAATAATGCGGTAACAGTTGTTAAAAATGATTCGTATTTACTTCCTTTTTCAGAAAAAGATAATGTAGTTGTTGTTCAGATAGGAGAGTCAGATAATTTTATTCAAGAACTAAAAAAGTACAATAATATTACAGTTATAAATAAAACAGAATATTACAAAATAAAACCAGATAGTAAAGTTCTGATTTCAGTAAATAAAGATACTTCAACTCCTTATAAATCGTATAAAATATCGAATCAAGATAAAGTAATAATTGAAAAAATAGCAGAAAAAAATCCAACGAGTTTGGTAGTTTTTACAAGTCCGTATTCATTAAAAGATATTTCTATAAATAATTTAAAATCCGTGGTAGTAGCTTATGAAAATAATGAGTATACTCAATCTGCAGTTGCTAAAGTACTCTTCGGGAAAATGGAATCAAAAGGGAAACTTCCTGTAGATGTAAACGATGAAATACTTGCAGGAATGGGAATTCAAATTTTAGAAGAAAGTGCCACTAAACCAAAATTAAATACAGCTAAAATTGATACAATTATAGAGCAGGCAATCAAACGAAAAGAAACTCCTAGTGTGCAACTTTTGGTAGCTCACAAAGGAGATGTTCTTGTAAATAAAAGCTATGGAACGGAAACCTATGAATCATCTAATAAAATTGACTCTACATACATTTATGATTTAGCTTCTCTTACCAAAGTTTTTGCAACAACTTCTCTTGCTATGATTGCGTTAGATGAATCTAAAATAAATCTAAATGACAACGTAAAAAAATACCTTACCGAATATGAAAATCATTATATAGGAACATTAACCATTCGCGAATTGTTACAACACAAAACAGGTTTAGTTTCGTATATTCCTTTTTATAGACAATTTTTAGAGCGAAAAAACCTGTTTTTTTATAATATAGAAACTCAGAATTTTGAAGTAAAAGTAGCGGATAATATTTTTACACGTTCCGATATTTATAGATTAATCACCAAAGTGATAAAGAAATCAGAAATTACCAATAAGCAATTTGAATATTCAGACTTGAATATGTTTTTGATGATGCGAATTTTAGAGGAATCGTATAGTTCTAATTTCGAATCATTGTTCAATGAAAAAGTAAAATCAAAACTCAATCTTACCAATACCTTTTTTAACCCAAATGAGAAAAACAAAGATTTAAAAATTGTTCCGACTGTAGATGATAATTATTTTAGAAATCAAATCGTAAAAGGGTATGTACAAGATGAATTTGCAGGAATTTTAGGTGGAGTTTCAGGTCATGCTGGATTGTTTTCCAACACAGAAGATTTATTTAAACTAACCTCCGCATTTTTAAATAATGGAAAATATGATGACGTTCAATTATTTAATCCTGAAATACTTAATTTATTTACCAAGGAACAATACAACAGTAAGTATGTATCGCGAGGATTGGGATTCGATAAACAAACCAATAAGATTAAAGAAAAAACACAAAAAATTTCCGATGATTCTTTCGGACACTACGGATATACAGGAACGATGTTTTGGATTGACAAAAAGAAAGATTTGATTTATATTTTTCTATCTAATAGAACTTTTCCTAATGCAAGTAATAATTCATTAAATAAAAATAGAACTCGAGAACGAGTTTTTGCTGAAGTATTGAAACAAATTTAAATAATATTACTTGATGGAAATAGATAAATCTAAAGGATTTGAACCAAATAAGGAGTATAAATTAAAAAAAATGTCATTTGTAAAGAAAATCACTTATTTTGGTTATATAATACTTATATCTACATTAGCTGTTAGTTCTTTACTGATTGGACGATTTGCTATTCATTGGAAAAATAATGATATTGAATATTCTAATTACTCACTTTACATATTAATTTTAGCAGGATTGGTTTTTATTTTCCATTTTTCAGCTCAGTTAATAGGGCAAAATATAAAAAATGAAACTCAAAATAATTTATATTATAAGTATTCATACAATTCAAAAATTATTGGAATTATTTTAATAATACTTGCAGTTATTGTAAATATATTACAAAACTCTAAGTTAACTAATCAACTCTAAAAACTCAGTTTCTGTATTATAGAAGACCATTATTTTTAAGAAGTTGCAATAGTACTTTTTTAGGAATGTTATCGTATTGAGCTTTGTCAAAAATATGAACTAAGTATATTTCATTATTTTCAGATAGAAAAAAATAAATAACTCTTGCTCCTGCAGATTTCCCTTTATTTTTAGAAGTAATTGCTATTCTAACTTTAAAGACATTGTGTCCCAAATCAATACCTATAGAATAGTCTTGTTCAAGTTGTTCTGAAAGTTTAAGTAAATCGTTTTTAGAGACGGATATTTTTTATATAACTTTTTAAATAATCGTTTAAATTCATCAGTAGGAATTACCTTATAACTCATCTAAGAATTCTTTAGTTGATTGTTTTGATAATTTACCTTCTTTTATCAATTTTACTTGTTCAAAGCTATTTTGAAGTTCTTGTACTAATGAAAATTTTTCTTCTTTATCCTTATTGATGGGAATTACTTTTTTTACAAATGAGAAATTATTGAGAACTTCCAAAAGAAAAGGAACTTTATTATCAGATATTTCGAGTAAAAGTTTCATTTATACAACAATTTTATTCAAAGATACGAAACTATAAATAATCAATAAAATAAATTTCACTTCCTTTCAGCGTTAATCAACTCTAAAAACTCAGTTTCGGTAAGAATGGTAACGGTTCCTAGTTTTTGTGCTTTTTGAAGTTTACTACCAGCTTTTTCTCCAACGATTAAATAATCAAGATTTTTGCTAACTGCTGAAATATTCTTTCCTCCGTTTTTTTCTACCATTTCACCAGCTTCTTGTCGAGTAAATTGAGTAAGTTTCCCTGTGAATAAAAAGGTTTTATTGGCTAGAATATCAGAGTCTATTTCCGATTCTGATTCTATAATTTCCAGTTGAATGTTGTTGTCTTTTAATCTACTTATAATTCGTAAATTGTCTTCATCTTCAAAATAAGAAATAATGCTTTCCGCAATTTTTTCTCCTACATCTTCCACAGAAATTAATTCTTCCAACGAAGCACTTTTTAAGTTATCTATAGTTTTAAATTCCTTTGCTAATTTTTTAGCAACGGTTTCTCCAACATGACGAATCCCTAAACCATAAAGCACTTTTTCAAACGGAATTTCTTTTGATTTTTCAAGCGAATCAATGATGTTTTGTGCTGATTTTTCCGCCATTCGCTCCAAACGAATTAAATCTTCTTTTTTCAGGTAATACAAATCAGAAAAGTCATGAACAAGGTTATTTTTCACTAAAAGAGCAATAGTTTCGCTTCCTATACTTTCTATGTTTAATGCTTTTCTAGAAACAAAATGTTCTATTTTTCCTATGATTTGAGGTGTGCATTCTTTTTCATTTAAACAAAAATGATTTGCTTCACTTTCTTTTTTGATTAGTTTTGAACCGCATTCAGGACAATTTTCTGGAAAGACTACTTTTTCTGCATTTGGTTTTCTTTTATTTATATCAACTCCAACGATTTTAGGAATAATTTCTCCACCTTTTTCTACAAAAACAGAATCCTCTAAATATAAATCCATTTTATTAATGAAGTCTTCGTTGTGGATAGATGCTCGTTTTACGGTAGTTCCTGCTAATTGCACAGGAGTTAAATTTGCGACAGGAGTTACCGTTCCTGTTCTTCCTACCTGAAAAGAAACGCTTTCTAAAATAGTTTCTGCTTGTTCTGCTTGGTATTTGTATGCAATCGCCCAACGAGGAGATTTTGAAGTGTATCCTAATTCTTCTTGTTGCTGAAAATCATTAACTTTTATTACAATTCCGTCGATTTCATAGTCTAATTCAAAGCGTTTGGTTTCCCAAGTTTCTATAAATTTAAAAACATCATCTAAGTCCTCACATAATTGATAATTTTTAGGAACGTTAAATCCAAGCTCCGAAGTATATTTAAGCATTTCTATTTGTGAATGAATAGGAAGATTTTTTCCTACCATAGAATAGATAAAACACATCAGTGGACGACGAGCAACTTCGTTGCTATCTTGTAGTTTTAAACTTCCACTTGCTGTATTTCTAGGATTAGCATACAATTCCTGTTCGTTTTCTTTTCGTTCTTCATTCATTTTATTGAATCCAGAAAGAGGAAGCATAATTTCTCCTCGAACATAAAAAATATCGGAAAAATCTTTTTGTAACAATAACGGAACAGTTTTTATGGTTCGTATGTTATTGGTAATTTCATCTCCTATAAAACCATCTCCACGAGTAACAGCTTGTCTTAATTTCCCATTTTCGTATTTTAAACTTATGGAAGCTCCATCAAATTTGAGTTCGCAAGTATAGCTTGGTTTTATTCCTAATGCTTTTTCAATTCTTTTTTCCCAATCTAATAATTCTTCTTTGGAATAGGAATTATCAAGCGAATACATTCTGTACTCATGGTTTACAGAATTAAAGTTTTTGGTAATTCCTCCGCCAACGCGTAGAGTAGGAGAGTTCTCATCGTAAAACTCGGGATAGTTTTTTTCTAATTCTTGAAGCTCTTTGAGCATTAAATCAAATTCATAATCAGAAACTTCTGAAATATCATTAATGTAGTATTGATGATTTAAATGATTGAGTGTATCTCTTAAATGTGTGATTTTTTGTTTGATTTCAGAACTCATTTTTTCAAGGATTAAAATCGTAAATAGTTCCTAAAAGTAAGTATTTTTTCAGAATTAATGATTGGTGTTTTTTCTTTAGTTCTATGTTTTTTAAGAGAGAATCTATGTATTTGGTTTCGCGTGAGTTTACAACAAATAGAGAACTTTCTCCTATGGAAAATTTGATTTTTTCTGCTTGCAAAAGTTGAGAATAGTTCGAATTCATTTCGTTGTACAACTCAATTTGGTTTTGGATATTTAATTTTTCATTATCTACAACTTTTATTTTGTACTCTAAATCATTGATTTTAGTATTGGTTTCAAACATTTTATTTTGGATTTCTAATTGTGTTAGGTTTAGGTTTGCTCTTTGTTGTCTGTTGAAAAGTGGAAATTTAAAATTAATTCCAAAAGTATAGTTATTAGGTTGTATTTGAATATTCTCTGCAAAATTATTTCCTTTATTCAAGAAGTTATACTTAGCATATAGTTTAGGAAACAATTCTCTTTTATTTAGTTTTTCTTCTAGTTTTAGTTGTTCAATTTTGTTTCTATAAGTTTGAATTTCTGGATGTTGATTAATATCTATAGAATTAGATTCGTATGTAATTATTTCATCTAAGTTTTGTGGAAATTCGTTTTCATCGAGTAATTTATTTTCTCCTTTTTCGTTCCAAGTAAAAGAAGATATACGCAAAGAAGAAGAAACATAATCAGCAAAAGCATCATTAAAATTAGCAGTTCTACTTTGATATTGAATATATGCTTCTAAGGTATCAATTGCAGGAATTTCACCTAATTGATGTAGTTTTTTTGTGTTTTCGTATCGTTCTTTTGCTACAGAAATAAATTGTTTTTGTGTAGTAAGGATTTTATGATTTTTAGACCAATCTAAGTAGTTTTCCAACGCATCAGCTACCAAGTAATTCATTAGAATTTTTTGTTCGTATTCACTTGCTGTTCTTTGTAATTTTGCTTTTTTAATTCCTAGATTTCTTTTGTTATTCCAAATTCCAAAAACATCTACCTTTACTCCAAACTGAATCAATCCACTTTCAGGAAGATTATTTTGTGGATTCAAATAAATTCCGTCATTAAGCGAATAATTGGTATAAGCATCAATTCCACCAAAAACAGGAATAGAAAGCTCGGTTTCCCAAAGTTTATAATATAACTTTTCTGAATATTCTTTTTGTTTAAAATCAGAATATAAGGTAGGATCCATTTGTCCTTTAGCGTAAACAAGCAGGTTTTCTCCTTCTTGAATTTTTAAATTTGACTGTTTTGCAATCGGATGATTTTGTTTTACATCAGCAATAAAATCCTCTAAAGTATATACTTGAGATTGCAAACTACACATTATAAAAAATACTATAAAAGAAAATTTATTTATCTTTTTCATCTGTGGTTTTATTATTTTCTTCTACATAGTAATTAGGTGGAAAACCATTTAATTTCCTCCATATTTCATAACCAACCGAAACATCTCCTAGCAACACAAAACCTCTAGCACCACCACCTACGCGTAACGCTTCTGGCCACTGTTTTTGTTTATCTTTAGGAGGAGCTACAATAATTCTAAATTTACCATTGGTATCTGCGTGCTGGTCAATAGATGTTATTTTTCCCTCGAAAGTTCCTTGAGAAGCATTTGGCCAACCAGAAAATACAATAGACGGCCAACCATCAAAAAATAGTTGAACATGATTCCCTTTTTTTACAAGAGGTAAATCAAGAGGATTTACAAACATTTCTACAGCTAAATCATAATTAGCAGGCATGATGGTTAGGATTTTATCGTTTTCTTTTAATACTTCTCCGATTCCTTTGTAATTTATTTGAGTGATGTAACCATCTTGTGGAGCAATTACATAATACATTTCATTACGTATCAAAAGGTTTTTGTATTCGTTTTGCATTTTGGTTATAGAAGCATCGGTGTCGTACAAAGAAGATAACGTAGAATACTTATCTGATTGTGTTTTTTGAAACTTTTCGTTGTATTCGTTTTGAATGGTAGCCAAATCAGTATAAGCATTAGTTAGTTGAGATTTAGAAGTATAAAATTTATTTTCACTAGAAATCACTTTTGCTTGACTCTCTTGAAACTTTACTTTTTTTGTTTCTAAATCTTTTAATGATTTTAATCCTTGGTTGTATAATTCTTCCATTCGGTTTAATTGTCTTTCTGCAATGGAAAAATTATTTTGTGCCGTTTGAAAGTCAATACTGTCAGAAGTGATTTTTAGCTTTATTTGTTGTATGTAATTTTTAGCTTGTTTTAGCTTTAATTCTTGGGATTTGAGTATTGCATCACTTTGTTTGTTTAATGCATTTGCTTTGTTTTCATAGGATTTTGCAGTTTGTAGTTTAGAATTAATTTGATTTTTAGTTCTATTGATTAACTCTGGATCCAAGTATTTTTCTTTAATTTCTGAAAGGTAGATTAATGTATCTCCTTTTTTCACAAAATCTCCTTCTTTTACATACCATTTTTGAATTTTTCCTGGAATTATCGTTTGAATATTTTGAGGTCTTTGCTCGGGATTCAATGCAATTAATTTTCCTTTGGAATCAATATTTTGTGTCCAAGGTAAAAAAAGTATAATAAAAAGTACAACAAGAATAATTACTAAAAAACGACTAATGAATTTATATTTTTTAAAATCATATAATTGACTGTAGGCGTTGTAGTTTTTATTTTGTAAATCTTTTATTTTTAAAGAATGTAGGTAGTTTTTCATGATTTAGAATCTATAGACACGATCAAATTGAGATAAATCTTCATTACCATTAATGGCACAAATAACAGTAGAATCCATATTTAGAACAAAGTTTTTAAATGTTCTTGATTCTTCTTCAGGAAGTTTATTCCAAAAGTTTTCACAGAGATATAATTTAGGATTTGGTATAATGGAACGAATAAAACTAATTTTTAATTGATTGGATACTGCAATTCTTTTGTCGTTGTAATTAAGTTCAAAATCCAAGCCTTTTGGCAAGGAATTGATTAGTTTTTCTAAATGGAATTTTTTTAGGTAATCTCGTAATTCCAAATCAGAAACCTCTTCTCCGCAAGCAAGATTTTCTCGTACAGTTCCAAAAAACACATTGGTATTACTAAAAGATTCGTAGACCGTTTTATGATAAAAGTGTTTTTCTATATGAGAAATAGGAACTCCATTTACTAAAAATTCGCCATTAAAGTCATCATAAAATCCAGCTAAAATGTTCATTAATGTAAGTTTAAATTGTTCGTTCTCAGAAACGATTGCAATTTTTTCTCCTGTTTTTATGCTTAAATTTATGGAATCAATAGCTTTATTTTGCCGTCCTTGGTAGGTATAGGATACATTGTTTAAATCTACACTGATACTTTTATCCGCTTGAAATAATTCTGTTCCGCTATGTTCTAAATCAATGTCGTACAGTTCTGATAATTTTTCTACAGAAGTAAGTAAATCGTAAAAATATTCGAGTGTAGTAATTAGTTTTTCAATAGAAGAAAATATTAAAATGATAATGATTTCCGCGGCAACAAATTGTCCGATATTCATTTGTTGTTCTATTACCAATATTCCACCTACAACTAAAAGGAGAGAAGTAAAAATAACCTTAAAAATACTCATCCAAGTATACTGACTTACCAAAACAGAAAAGTGATTTTTTCTATATTTAAGGTACTGATTGGCATATTCATCGGTTTTTTTTAGGTTGTATCCGTTGTTGTGCTGTTTAAATATTTCTACTGAATTCCCCATTTCTTCAATCCAGTATGCCGTTTTGTATTTTACTTTGGATTCTTCTAAGCTACTTTTTAATCCTTTTTTGGAAGTGATAAGCAGTACAAAAATTAAAAACAATACGGCAAAAATACTAAGACCTAAAAAGAAGGTATGATACATTGATAAAAGAATAAGACCGAAAAATATCATAAAAAAGTTACTCGTAAAATCAATGAGTATCTTAGATATTCCTTTTTGGATATTGATTAAATCAAAAAAACGATTTAAAAATTCAGGTGTATGTTTATCTCTTAGTTGTTCTATTTTCCATTCAGGAATTAGGGTTGATAAGTCAAATACAGAAAAGAGAAATATCTTTTGTTGCAAACGCTCCACATTAAACATCAAATAAATCTGTAACGCAGAACCAGCAATGATTCCTAGTATAACGATTCCTATCATAAGATACCAAGAAGAAGTGTATAAACCTGTAGTAATCAAATTAATTACCATTTGAATTCCGATTGGTAGAGAAAGAGCAATAATTCCGTGTAAAATTGCAACCAGATAAATACTTAGAATGTCTTTATTGTGAGGTTTTAAAATTGCTAATAATTTATTTAAACTATGCTTAACGGTAACTTTTTTCATTTCTAAAGGTTAGGCAAATATACTAATTGTTAATGTCTGAATCAGAAGAAAATTAATTGATAAAAACTATTAATTCATAAACAAAAAAAAGAAGTCAAATTAAAAAACTTGACTTCTTTAAGAATTAAATCTTGCTTTTTTTATTTCTTAGTTGGTTTAATGTCCATAAGCTTCATAAATTCATCTAGTTTAGGTAGAATTATGATTTCTGTACGTCTGTTGGTAGATTTCATTTCATCATTTAAATTATCTACTTTTGGTACGTATTCTCCTCGTCCACCAGCAGTCATTCTAGAAGGATTTACATTAAACTTAGTTTGTAATTCACGTACCACAGCTGTTGCTCTATGTGCTGACAAATCCCAGTTGTCTTTTATACAAGAAGTACTAATAGGATCGTTATCCGTGTGTCCTTCTACAAGTACATCGTAATCTTTGTAGTCATTAATTACTTTTGCAACTTTTGCTAACACATTTTCTGCACTTGGTAAGATATTGTAACTACCTGATTTGTATAGCATTTTATCTGAAAGAGAAATAAATACAACTCCTTTTTGTACTTTTACATCTACATCATCATCATTAATATTATCAAGAGAACGTTTTAGTTTGTTAGATAATGCTGTGTTTAAAGAATCTTGTCTGAAACGAGCATCAGTTAACCTTTTAATGTAATCATTAGAAGCTTCAATTTGTCCGATTAACTTTTCGATGTTTACAGAACTTTGCCCTGAGCTAGAAACACACTCAGTAAGACTTTTTTGGTAAGAAGCACTTGATTCTCTACAATTTTCTAGTTGAGCAGTTAATGATTTTACTCGTTCGTCTAACTGAGCAATTGTCAAATTCTTATTTAAATTTGATTCTTCACATTTTTTTAAGTCATCTTGGCATTTCACCAAATCTTTTTTACTTACACAAGAAACTGCCAAAAAAGATACAGCAGATACTAATGCTACATGTTTTATATTCATTGTTATACTTTTAAAGTTCGCTAACAAAAGTAGTAAATAAATTTATATCTACTAGTATTTTACAATACTTTCTACTAAAGTTTGCATACGCTCTTTTACGGAAGTAACACTTCCTGTATATTTATTTACGAGTAAAGAAAAACAAAGTCTTTTTCCTGACTCGGTATCTATATATCCTGCAAGAGCTTTCACGTTAATTGGATTTTGAAAAAGAGTTCCTGTTTTTGCACGTACTTTTCCTTTTGCAGGAGAGTTGGTAAATGTATTTCTAAGTGTTCCACTAACTCCAGCTTTCGGTAATGAGTCATAGAATGAATCGTAATACGGTTTTTTCATAATGTTTGCAAGGTATTTCACTTGACTTAAAGGAGTTACAAAGTTCTCTCTAGATAATCCACTTCCATCTGCATATTGTAAACCGTTGGTATCAAATTTTTCTGTTTCTAAATGGGAAAGTACATTTTGAATTCCCGTGTATTTTGTTTGTTTTCCTCCTACAAAAAAGCCAACAGAAGTAAGTAGTTTTTCAGCAAATGCATTACTACTGTTTTGATTTACATATTTTACCACATCTTTTAGTGGAGGAGATTTATGTGTGTAAATTGTTTTTCTTTCTTTAGAAGTATTTATAATAGAATAGTCTTGAGGTAAAGCATTACTTGTGTAAATACCTTTGGTTGTTAGGTATTTCCTTAATTCCTTTGCTAAAAAACCTGGAGCAGGAGGGAGGTAAACCGATGATTTTTGTAATTCTTTTTTCTCTTCTAATATATTGTTGAATGATTCTGACTTGTCGCCTTCAGTTAAACTTACCAATTCTTTGTAGTCATCTAATACATTTTCTACTTCGGTTTCACTTGGAATCGAATAGTAATTTCCTTTTTCAAATTTTATAATACCTTCTGGAAGTTTTATGTTGTCGTGTTTAAAAATAACTGCTTCGTATATAATTTTTCCGTCTACTTTTTTAATTCCTTTTTCTTTTATTTTAGTATAAAGTTCAGAAAGGAACTGGTATTTAGTTGATCCACCAAGAGTAATATAACCAGAAGGAACTTCATTGTTTTTGTACTTTAAATTATATCCAATTGTAGGATCATTGTTTCCCACTAAAAATAAGTCACCTTTTAGCACTCCTGTAGAATCGATTTCTCCCGTATAATCCAATTGAGTTTGCCATCTAAAATCTTCTCCTATCAAACTAAGTGCAGTTTCTGTGGTAATTAATTTATTTGTAGATGCAGGTATGTATGCTTTTTCTCCGTCTTTAGAGAATAATACCTGTTTGGTTTCAGGGTCGTATACACAAAATCCCCAATTTGCATTTTTTAATACATAATCTTTGCTTAAAGCTTGTATAATACTGTCTGTTTTTTCACGAGGAGAAAGTACCTTTTTTTCTTTTTTTGTAAATAAAGTATCACTAGACCTAATTTCTTTTTGCCATAAAATTGAATCTTTTTCTTTGATAATACTAGTACTGGATTGAGCAATCAAAGAAAAAGTTATTAGAAAACTAAGTATGCAAATATTTATTCTCATGTATGGATTTTATTTTTACAAAAAGTGATTATTTAATGTTGTACGCGAATCTAATAAAAAGGTGTAATCTATACAACTAAAAAATAATCTTTTAACATTATTTTAACGCTCATCTGATTTTTAATAAATAGATTTGTCCGCAATTATTATGAAAAGAGAAGTAGAACTTGTTGTGATTTCAGATGTGCATTTAGGTACTTTTGGTTCTCGTGCAGATCAGCTAAAACATTATTTAAAATCAATTAATCCAAAAACATTGGTTTTAAATGGAGATATTATAGATATATGGCAATTTAGAAAAAGTTATTTTCCAAAATCACACATAAAAATCCTAAAGCAAATAATGAACTTTACAAAGTCGGAAACACAAGTAGTTTACATTACAGGAAATCACGACGAAATGCTTCGGAAGTTTGCAGATTTAACTATAGGAAATTTTGAATTGTGTAATAAAAAAATCATTGAATTAAAGGACGGAAAAAAAGCATGGATTTTTCATGGAGATGTTTTTGATATTTCCGTTCAACATTCCAAATGGATTGCAAAATTAGGCGGTTATGGATATGATTTTTTAATTATGTCTAATGTATTTGTAAACTGGATATTAGAAAAATTAGGTAGAGAAAAATATTCCTTTTCTAAAAAAATTAAGAATTCGGTAAAAAAAGCGGTTAGCTTTATTGATAACTTTGAAAAAACAGCTTCTGAACTTGCCATAGAGCAAAATTATGATTACGTAATCTGTGGACATATTCATCAACCACAAATGCGAGAAGTCAAAAACCATCAAGGAAAAACAATGTATTTAAATTCTGGAGATTGGATTGAGAATCTAACTGCACTAGAATACAACGATGGAAAATGGGAGATGTACCATCACAAAGAAATTAAAAAGAAAAAGAATAAAAATCACATAGAAGATGACGACGATGATATTGATGATGAAAACAAAATCAAAGTAGAGTATTTAATAAACGAATTAAAATCTAAATCATGAAAGTTCTCTATGCTCTTCAAAAAACAGGAAACGGACATATTGCTAGAGCTGAAACCATTATTCCTTTATTAAAAAAATATGTTGATTTAGATGTACTTATAAGCGGACACAATTCTCAATTACAACTTAATGAAAAACCCAAGTATGATTTAAGTGGAATTTCGTTGATTTATAGTAAAAAAGGAGGCGTTTCTTATTATAAAACTGCCACAGAAAACAATTATTTTCAAGCAATTAATCAGATTTTCAGACTTGATTTTTCTCAGTACGATTTGATTATCAACGATTTTGAACCAATTACAGCTTGGAATGCAAAAGTACATAAACTTCCTATTGTAGCTCTTTCTCATCAAGCATCGTTACTTTTTAAGGAAACACCAAAACCAGATAATTTTCAATTTTTTGAAGAACAGGTTCTAAAGTATTATGCTCCAGCTAAAATAAAATACGGCTTTCATTTCGAGCGATTCAATGATGCTATTTTTACGCCTGTCATTCGAGATAGTATTCGTAAATTAAATCCAACGAAAAAAGAACATTATGCACTTTATTTACCTTCATATCCGTTAAAAACCATTATAGAAAAACTAAACAAAACTTCGGTTAATTGGAAAATATTTCATAAAGAAGCAAAAAATAGAGAGAATTATACCAATTGTGAATGTTTTCCTGTAAATCAAACTACTTTTTTAGAAGCTATGGAATCCTGTACAGGTGTTTTATGCAATTCTGGATTTGAGCTTCCTGCCGAAAGTTTATTTCTAAAAAAGAAACTGTACACCATTCCTATGAAAAATCAATACGAACAGTTTTATAATGCAAAAGGTTTAGAAAAGATAGGAGTTGATGGAAACCTAACATTAGAAGAAGAAAAAATTCAACATTGGATTGATTCGGATAAGTGCATTGAGGTTAATTATCCTAATGAAACTGAACAAATCATAAAAACAATATTAGAACGTCATAGGTAAGATTCTAAAAAATAACGTATTTTTGCATTCTTATGTTAAAAAATCAAGCTCAAGCTGAAATCCCAACGGATTGGGGAAAGTTTACCATGATTGCGTACTCCGAAAAAGAAGACGATTGGATGCCTCATTTGGTAATGATTCATGAGAAAACAGATTTTACAAAAACAGTTCCTGTTCGGTTTCATTCAGAATGTATAACAGGAGATATTTTTCATTCCAAACGATGTGAATGTGGAAAGCAACTGCATTCTGCAATGGATTATTTTTCCAAAAATGGAGGAATTCTAATTTACCTTCGTCAAGAAGGACGCAACATAGGAATTATTAATAAATTAAAAGCCTATAACTTACAAGATAAAGGTAGAAATACCGTAGAAGCAAATTTAGATTTGGGACTTCCTGCAGATGGTCGCTCGTTTAATGAGGTAATAGAAATAATGAATGATCTAAAAGTTAAATCCATTTTTTTACTTACCAATAATCCAGAAAAAATAAAAGCAATAGAAAAATCATCAATTGTCTTTAAAGGTAGAATTCCGCTGGAAATACAAGCTACAAAAGAAAATGAAGCATATCTGAAAACCAAAAAAGAGTTTTTTAAACATAAACTAAATATAGAGTAGGAGAGTTTCCTCAATAACTTTCCTCGTCGGTTGGGAATTTACTTTCCCTTACATCAGAAACATAATTTTTAATTGCTCCCACAATTTCGTCGTGTAAATTTAAATATCTTCGTAAAAAGCGTGGAGAAAATTCATGTGTCATTCCTAGCATATCATGCAATACAAGAATTTGTCCGTCTACATGAGCACCTGCACCAATTCCAATGGTAGGAACATCTACTTGCTCGGTTACTTTTCTTGCAAGTTCAGATGGTATTTTTTCTAGAACAATCCCAAAACAACCAATGTCAGAGAGAAATTTAGCATTTTCAATTAGTTCTTCCGCTTCTTGTTCTTCTTTTGCTCTAACTTGATAGGTTCCAAATTTATAGATTGACTGAGGTGTTAATCCCAAATGTCCCATTACAGGAATTCCAGCTTTTAATATCTTTTCTATGGATTTTTCTATTTCTTTTCCACCTTCTAATTTTACGGCATGAGCTCCCGATTCTTTCATAATTCGTATAGAAGAATCCAATGCTTTCTGAGAATCCGATTGATATGAACCAAAAGGTAAATCAACAACGACCAATGCATGTTCGACAGCACGAACAACGGAAGAAGCATGATATATCATTTGGTCTAGCGTAATAGGAAGAGTAGTTTCGTGTCCTGCCATTACATTTGAAGCGGAATCTCCAACAAGAATTGCATCAACTCCCGCATTATCAACCATCTTTGCTAAAGTATAATCATAGGAGGTAAGCATAGAAATCTTTTTACCTATTTCTTTCATTTTCCGAAAACTTTCGGTGGTAATTCGCTTTACATTAGAATTTACAGACATTGAACGTAGTATTTTAACACACAAAAGTAATTTTTTTATTTTAAATAAAACTATTCATGTCTATTTTTCCAACTTTTAGAAGAACGAGAAGTGTGAAAAACTCCAATTACTTTGATTGTATTTTTTTCATAAATATAATGTATCCCAAAAGGGAAACGCTTGATAAAACGTATACGAATATGCTTATATTTTTTTTGAAAAGATTCTAGATAATTAATAATTTCATCTAGTACTGCTTCTATACATAGCTCAAAATCTAAGGAAAGTCCTTTGCGTACAGACTCGTAATATAATGTTGCTTCTTCTATATCAAAAAGAGCATAGTCTGTTATAAAAAGAGTATTCACTTTCGTATTTTCTGTAAATTATTTTTTACTTCTTGCCACGAATAAAGCTTGACCTCTTGATTTTCTAGTCTTTTTAAGCGAAGTTCTAACTCTTCCTTTATTTCACTACTTAATTCTATATAGTCTTTAGATACACTATCCCAAAGCTCTTCCGCTAAAAGAATTTTCTGTGATTCAGATAAAGAAGAAATGCTTTTTGTATTCATTCTATTTTTTTTGTATACGCAATTTACAAAAAAACTTTCTATTTGGAATTGTCCAAGGTTTTTGTTTTATCTTTGAACAGTGAATAAAGCTGAAAAGTTAAGTGATATAATTAAGCAACAAGCAATTGATTTTGGATTTTTATCTTGTGGAATTTCAAAAGTTCACAGATTAGACGAACAAGAAAAGAATCTAGAAAATTGGTTGAAAAACGAAATGCACGGAGAAATGAGTTACATGGAAAATCATTTTGAAATGCGACTGAATCCTAAGTTGTTATTAGAAGATGCAAAGTCAATAATTTCTTTATCATACAATTATTATCCTGAAAATCAACAAAATAAATCTGCATTTAAAATTTCTAAATACGCATACGGGAAAGATTATCACAAAATAATCAAGGATAAACTATACGGTTTAGTTAAGAATTTACAAGAAAAGATAGGAGATTTTTCTTTTCGTGTTTTTGTGGATTCTGCACCAATTTTAGAGAAAACTTGGGCAAAAAAAAGTGGTTTGGGTTGGATTGGAAAAAACTCTAATTTGATTACCAAACAAGTAGGTTCATTTTATTTTTTAGCAGAAATTGTTTGTGATTTAGAGTTAAAACAGGACTCAGAAGTAAAGGATTTTTGTGGAAGTTGTACTAAATGCATAGACGCTTGTCCTACGCAGGCAATAGAAAAACCGTATGTAGTAAACGGAAGTAAATGCATTTCATACGCAACGATTGAATTAAAAAACGAAATTCCAAATTATTTTAAAGATAAAATGGACGATTGGATTTTTGGTTGTGATATTTGCCAAGATGTTTGTCCATGGAATCGTTTTTCAAAACCAACGTTAGAACCAAAATTTACTGCAAACGAAAAACTTTTAAATTACACCAAAGAAAATTGGAAAGAACTTACAGAAGAGTTGTTTCAAGAAATATTTAAACAATCTGCTGTTAAACGAACCAAATACAAAGGATTGACGAGAAATATTAAATTTTTATCTAATTAATTTGTAGCTACTTTTTTCTTAATATTTGATTTATAATATTGGGTTTAAAAGTAATCATCAAGTAACTCCAAATAGGCAAAAGGTTATGATTACCTCCTTTTAGAACCTCCATGCTAGAAGTAGGTAACATATAAGAAAATTCATAATCCAAAGTAGTGAATTCATTGATTTTATATTGAATAGAAAGATCGTTTTCAAAACCTAAATATGGATTTATTACATTATAATTTTTGTCTAAAACGGTATTTTGAAGCATAAAAACATGAGCATCTGCTTTTAAACTCAATTTTTTATTTATATCGTACTGTAAAAATAAATAAGGATTAATTAGACCTCCATTATTAGTATTCTGAGGAAATTTTGTAAAATAATCCATATGTCCCATAAAACTATGTGCAACGCCATAAAGAGGTATAAAAGAGTTTGAAACGGTAGATTTTGAAGAAGTATCATCGCCACTCATGTATTCCATACCTAATTGCGAGGTTAAATTTTTAAGCTTAATTTTTATTTCAGGTTGAAAATAATATGCATTTATTTTGTTTCCTGATTGTAATTGTCCATACTGGTAGTATCCACTTAAGGTTGCTGAAACATCATTTTTATGCCACGTAAGTCTTCCTCCAGAAGTGCCTCTCATATATAATACTTCCGAGTTAGATAAACTCTGATATCCATCATAAGCATTGATAGTTAAAGCATCTAATGAGTTTGATAATTTAGTTTTAAAATGATGAAGTGCTAAAAATTTATAATTTGAAAAGTTTGTAGGAGAGAAGTTGGTTCCAAAATTTGGTGTTTCTGTTTGATTAAAAAAGAGCATTGCTTCCGACTCTACTTTTGAATTCTTATACGTTAAATTGAAACCGTCATGAGCACGACTGTATTGATCCCAATTTGCTTTTGAAAAAAGACGTTTGTTATCTAGTTCCACAGCTTGGCGTCCAATTCGGACAAACCAATTATTATTAAAATAAGCATCAACATAAGCTTCAAAAACGCTTAATGAACCTGATGTTGATTTTTGTCCGTATTGTCCAAAAACTCGAACATCTTGAAAGGAAGTATGAAATCTAAAACGATGCTGAGTGTATGTAAGATTTATTCTGCTTCGGTTGGTTGTAAAGTAAGATGGAGAAACTGTGTCGTTACGCAATTGTTGGTATCCGTATCGGAATTCTGTTCTAGGTCTGAATTCTAAATCAACTTCGATTTTCCTAGTCGAATCTATTTGTCCGTACAGTAAAGCCATGTTAAAACAAACGGTCAATAATGAATATTTTTTCATGTATACAAAAAATAGGTTGAATACTATAAATTAAAACGTTATCAACTATGCATATGATTTTCTTTCATTTATAAATGACACAGCTATTTCTGTTTAATATATGTGCTTTTCGCCTTTGTTTTTAACTAAAAAAAAGCTGTTTCAAAATTGAAACAGCTTATATGGCGTATCAAATTTTAATTTTTATGCACGTGTACGTCCATTTGAGGAAAAGGAATATTTATTCCTTGTTTGTTGAATGCGTGGTACACTTTTTCAATGGTGTCAAAATGAACTCCCCAGTAATTAGGAGCATTTACCCAAGCACGAACAACTAAGTTTACAGAACTATCAGCAAGTTCTGATACTGCAATAAATAATTCAGGATTTTTTAGAATTCTATTATCTGAATTTGCAATTTCTCGAATTATTTTCTTAGCATTTTCTACGTCGTCGCCATATCCAATTCCAAAAATCCAATCTACACGTCTTTGTTTTTCAGTAGAATAGTTTACCATAGAAGAAGTAGATAAACCACCATTAGGAATGATAATTGTTTTGTTATCAGCAGACTTTAGAATAGTATTAAAAATTTGAATCTCGTTGACTACTCCTGAATGTCCTTGAGCTTCTATAAAATCTCCAACTTTAAAAGGTTTAAAAAGGAGAATCATTACACCACCAGCAAAGTTTTGTAGTGTTCCAGAAAGAGCCATACCAACAGCTAAACCAATAGCACCTAGTACTGCAATAAAAGCAGTCATTTCTACTCCCATCATACTCAAAACACATATTCCTAAAAGCAATTTTAGTAAAGCATCAACCATTCCTGTTACAAATGGTTTTAACGATTCATCTACTTTTCTTTTATTCATCATATTCTTGAAAATTCCCATAATTCCCTTAATGATGAATAATCCTACAATAGCTACCACAATAGCTCCTGCTAATTTCAATCCGTATTCAACGATTAATACTGGTAGTATGTTCCAAATATGATTTATATCCATAATTTATTTTTTAATTAAGTTTTTAAAAATCAATTTATTTTGCGGTTGTGTAAGTTAAATCTTTCTCATTCTTAAATTTTGTGGTGTAATTTCCAAATATTCATCATCAGAAATGTATTCCATAGCTTCTTCTAAAGAAAACTGAACTTTTGGTGCGATTCTCATAGCTTCATCACTACCAGAAGCTCGCATATTGGTAAGTTTTTTTCCTTTGATTAGGTTGATTTCTAAATCGTTTTCTCTAGAATGCTCTCCCACAACTTGTCCTTTATAAATTTGTTCTCCTGCTTCTACGAAAAATTTCCCAGAAGATTGAAGTCTATCTAGGGAATAAGCAAGTACTTGTCCTTGTTCTGCTGAAATTAAAGAACCTTTCATTCGTTGTGGAATACCATCAACTACTTTGTCGTATCTGTTGAATCTATGATTCATTATTGCTTCTCCTGCCGTTGCAGTTAAAACTAAATTACGAAGACCAATTAAACCTCGTGTTGGAATATCAAATTCCAAATGTTGAAGTTCTCCTTTTGGTTCCATTATGCGTAATTCTCCTTTTCGTTGAGTTGCTAATTCTACACATTTTCCTGAATAATCAGAAGGAACATCAATTACTAAGGTTTCAAAAGGCTCTTGTTTAATTCCGTCTTCTACTTTGTAGTTTACTTGTGGACGACCAACTTGCAGTTCGTATCCTTCTCTTCGCATTGTTTCTATAAGTACAGATAAGTGCAAAACACCTCTTCCAAAAACATTAAACTTATCTTCTGTATCGGTTTCTTCTACTTTTAGAGCAAGGTTAATTTCTGTTTCTTTCATTAATCTATCTCTCAAGTGTCTTGAAGTTACGAACTTACCTTCTTTTCCAAAAAATGGAGAATTGTTTATGGTAAAAAGCATACTCATGGTAGGTTCGTCAATCGAAATTCTTGGTAATGGTTCAGGATTTTCTAAATCAGCAATAGTATCTCCAATCTCAAAACCTTCTACACCAACTATTGCACACAAATCTCCACTTCGTACTTTTTCTGCAGGAATTCTTCCTAATCCTTCGAAAACATACAATTCTTTGATTCTACTCTTTTTGATTTTTCCATCGGATTGACATAATGCATAATCCTTTCCTACCTCTAAATCCCCACGATACACTCTACCTATCGCAATTCTACCTTTAAAGCTAGAATAGTTAAGTGAAGTAATTTGCATTTGAGCAGTACCTTCTTTATAAGGAGCTTCAGGAACTTGTTCTATAATGGTGTCTAATAGGAAATTTAAATTATCCGTTGGTTTTTTATAATCCTCAGACATCCAACCTTGTTTAGATGAGCCATAAACCGTAGGGAAATCTAACTGCTCTTCAGTTGCATCAAGATTAAACATAAGTTCAAATACTTGATCGTGAACCACATCAGGTGTACAGTTTTCTTTATCTACTTTGTTGATTACCACGATTGGTTTTAAACCTAATTCTATCGCTTTACTCAGTACAAAACGAGTTTGTGGCATAGGTCCTTCAAAAGCATCAACTAACAACAAAACTCCGTCTGCCATTTTTAAAACTCGCTCTACTTCACCACCAAAATCAGCGTGACCAGGAGTATCTATAATATTAATTTTAATTCCTTTATATTCAGTAGCAACGTTTTTAGAAAGGATAGTAATTCCTCTTTCTCTTTCTAAATCATTGTTGTCTAGTACAGCATCTGTGCTTTCTTTTTTTTCTTGACAAGCTTGAATGATTTTGTCTACTAGTGTAGTTTTTCCGTGGTCAACGTGTGCTATTATAGCGATGTTGCGAATAGATTTCATTAAATTTTAGTTTAAAAACAAGTTGCAAAAGTACATCTTATTTTTATATGTATAAAGTAATTATGTTTAATTTTTGGTTTTATATTAAATTTATAAATAATGTCCTAATTATTAAAACCTACACTTTATTAATTTTAATTATCGTAAAGGATTTATTTTATGAAAGCCAAGATAAACTACTTAGGGAAATGTTTATAAATATCGTTTCTTTTTAGGAATCTAATTAATTCAACACATTTATCTTGACAGAAAAATCCTAATCGATATTCTCCAATTCTAATTCGATATGCAGAAGTGTGATTTTGAATTTTCACAACATTAGGAATAGCATCTAAAGACTTAGAGTTTATCATTAACTCTACAATAGTTTTAATTTTGGTTTTTAGTTTCTCGTCTTTTATTTTTTTAATGTCTTTCACAAAAGATTTTCGAGCAACAAGTTCCATTACCAGTTTAATTCTTTGTAAAGTTCCTCTTTAGAAAGTAAATCGTTTTCTTTCTTTGATTTTTCCATTAACTGAACTAAAAGTTCATCTTCTTCTTTTTCTGAAAATAAATCTTTGGTCTTTTTTGATTTAATCTTAACAAAGGAAAGATTACTAATTAATTCTAAAAAAAACTTAAATCGAGATTTATCTACTATTTCTAATGTAATTTCCATTAACACTGATTTTTACAAATTTACAAAATATCTTGTAATTAAATAAAAACTCTTTTATAAAACTAAGTGGTAGACTTACAACAATCCTTTTGCTTTGATTTCTAGGTATTTATTTATGGAGTTGATTGTTAGGTTTTGTGGTTCGGTAAGAATGGTTTGTATTCCGTGAGATTGCAGTTCTTTTACAATAAGCTGTTTTTCGTATAGAAACTTTTCAGCAATAATCTTATCATAAATTTCGTGGATTTTAGTTGCTTTTTTATTCGCTAGTTCTTGCAGTTCTGTGTTGTTAAATATTACAACAACTAAAATGTTATTTTTATTGAGCGAACGTAGGTATTTTAATTGTCTTTTTAATGCGTCGGTAGATTCAAAATTGGTATATAAAAAAAGTAGAGAACGCTGATTTACAGTTCTTCTTACATGAGCATAAAGCGTTCCAAATTCAGTTTCTTTAAAGTCTGTTTTAGTGTTGTAGAGCATTTCTGAAATCAGGCGAATTTGATGATTTTTTTTCTCTGCAGGTAGTTGTTTTTCTATTTTTTTAGAAAATAAAATAACTCCTGATTTATCGTGTTTGCTAATGGCAACATTAGAAAGAACAAGCGTAGAATTAATGGCGTAATCTAGAAGTGTAAGCTCTTCAAAAGGCATTCGCATAGCACGTCCTGTATCAATTAGAGAAATTATTGGTTGAGACTTTTCATCTTCGTATCGGTTTACCATGAGTTTGTTGAGCTTTCCAGTAGCTTTCCAATTGATAAAACGATAATCATCTCCTTTGTTGTATTCTTGGATTCTTTCGAATTCCATAGATGTTCCAATTTTTCTAATTTTTTTAATCCCTAATTCATGCAAACGATGTGTAGTTGCCATGAGTGTGTATTTTCTCAACTGAATAAAAGACGGATAGCATGGAATCATCATTATTTCAGTTGATTTGATTCGTTTTTCTACAAAACCAAAAATAGAAATAAAAACATTGCAGTAGCTAAAATGATATTCTCCTCGTTTGGTAGGACGAAGGTAATACGAGAAAGTATAATCGTTTTTTGTATTTAGTATAAATTTATGCAAAAAATCTCGTTTTTGAAACTGAATAGGAAGTTCTTCTATTAGTCTGCATTTTAGATTAAAATTACTTTTAGAAGTTATAGAGATAGACAGTTTATTTTCATCTCCGTTAGATAATTTTTCAGGATAATTGCGCTTAATTTTAACGTTGTTTTTTCTAGAAAATAAAAGCATAATTTCCAGTAGAGTAATTACTATAAAAACCAAAAATAGAATTACTGAAACGGTGTATAAAAAAGTGAAGAAAAATGACAATACAAGAAGCATAACAAATCCTAGGAGAACTTGAAAGAAAGTGTTTGTAAAGTATAGTTTTCTAAAGAACTGTATCATCTTGGAATTTCAATAGCATCAATTATTTGCTCAATAACTTTATGTGTATTGTATCCTTCCATTTCTTTTTCTGGTGTAAGTTGAATTCTATGACCAAGAACAGGGTAAGACACTTTTTTGATGTCCTCTGGAGTTACAAAATCACGACCAGAAATGGTTGCAAATGCTTTTGCTCCTTCTAGTATAGCAAGAGAAGCACGAGGAGAAGCTCCTAAACTTAAAAATGAATTATTTCTAGTAGCATTTACCAGCTTTGCTATATAATTAATTAAGGATTCGTGTACATAAATTTGTTTTACCAGTTCTTGATATTCTGTAATTTGACTTGCAGAAATAACAGGATTTATTAAAGATTCTTTCTTTGTGTTTTTTCTCTGATGATGCTCGTTAAGGATTGTTATTTCTTCATCTAACTGTGGATAATCAACATTTATTTTGAATAAAAATCGATCTAATTGAGCTTCGGGAAGTCGGTACGTTCCTTCTTGTTCCACAGGGTTTTGTGTTGCAAAAACCAAAAAAGGATTTTCGAGCTTGTAGGTATTGTGATCAGCAGTAATTTGTCTTTCTGCCATACATTCAAAAAGGGAAGCTTGTGTTTTTGCAGGAGCACGATTAATTTCGTCTATGAGGATTATATTGGAAAAAATAGGTCCTTTTTTAAATTCAAATTCGTTTTCTTTTAAGTTGAGTATAGAAGTTCCTGTAACATCAGAAGGCATTAAATCGGGTGTAAACTGAATTCGAGAAAAGTCACATGAAATACTTCTTGCAAATAATTTTGCGGTAATCGTTTTGGCAACTCCAGGGACTCCTTCTATAAGCGAATGTCCGTTTGCTAAAAGAGAAACAATTAGTAAATCAATCATTTCGTGTTGTCCTACAATTACTTTTCTTAGTTCGTTTTTTATCTGAATTACTTTGTCTTGCAATTCGGTAACATCTATTCTGTTTTCGAATGGCATAAATTTAGAATCTTCCATATTTATTTTTTTATTGTTTTTTGTTCAAATTCATCAATAATTTTATTTAATTGAATTAAATCATCTTCTGAATTTGTTGGTTTGTTATATGTATTATTTATTTTTATCATAAACTCTTTTATTTCTTTTTCGGAGAAAGGTGTTTTTTCTGCTAGAGTTTTGTGGAACTTAGAATTCAGAATATCTGTAGTATCAAGTAAATATTTTTTTCGTAAATGAAATAAGAAATAGTCAATCTTTTTGCGAATCATATTTCCTGGAGTTCCTTTTTCGTAATAGAGCGAACTGATTGTTTTTGCAAATTCCACCGATTTATTTTCTTCTGGTTCTACAATTGGAATTGCCTTTTGCTCTCGTTTGCTTTTAAAAAGTAAATAAAAAATTAATGCAAATAACAGAACATACCAAGCAAAACGAAGATTTTTATTTTGCAGGATAAAGCGAAGTGGAGTTGTTTCATTGTTTTTAGATGGAATTGAATCGTACCAAAGAAAACGTTCTCCTTTCATATAATTTAAGGAAAGAACAGCAAATGAAAATTGTTCTTTTTTAAGTAAATAATAATTGGTGAAAATTTTTGGTTCTAAATGAATGTAATAAAAACCTTTTCCTTTTGGGATTTTTACAAAATAAGGAACTTTTATATTTTGGCGATGAAAAAAACCTAGAATTTGTGCATTTTTAGGAAGCTTAGAAAACCACATAGCACTTTCTTCTTTATCGAATTCTAGAATTTGAGAAGATTTGGTAAGCGAAAATTTAGGAGTTTCATACTCGGTTTTACAATAAAAATCGGAATATTCTTGAGTTTCTATTTGTAAAGAATCTTTAAAAGTATTATTTAGATAATACGAAGAAATAAATACATTTCCACCAGAAGACACAAACTCATTGAGCTCTTTTGTAACTGCAGAATTAAATTCAAAAGAACTGTTAATGCAGAAAATATCGGAATAGTATTCGTATTTTGGTAAGTATGATTCTTCATAAATTCCGATGGTATCGTAGTATCTTTCAAAGAATTCGTACATCGGCTCATCTAACCTGTATTTGTATTCTAAATCAGGGAAAATAGTTTCTATTTCCTTGTATAAAATATGCGTTCCAAATGGAATTTTATCTTTGTAATGTAAGGTTTCTTTCCAGTTGATTGGCTTTTTTTGTGTTGATTCTACAACTGCAATCAGAATCAGAATAAAAACCAGCAGAGAAATTCCTATTTTTAATCCTTTATTCACGTGATTTGCTTTTTAAGATTATTAAATATCTCTTCGTATTTTTTAAAGCTTTCTTCACTGACTTCAAATTCGCCAAACCAAATGTAATCGTATATTTTTGAAGTTTCTAAAAACAGCGGTTTGATGTTTTTTTGCTTTAGTTCGTTATAAAAATCAAGATTTGTTTTTTTGTATTCCCATTCTATCAAGTTTTTTTCTGCAAGTAATTTTAAGTTAGAAAGATGCAGATAACGAATAGCTAGTTGGTAGTTTTTATTTTCTAACGCTGTTTTTAGATAATTTGTTAAATCTACTTTTTCTAAATTCTTTTCTATGTAATTATCTACTTTTTCGATTTCTGTATCATCTTTTATAATGTGTTTTCTTCCTGATGCAACTAATTTATAAATGATAAAAATTAAAAGTAAAGAAGCAATTAGAATTAAGAAATAGAAAAAGGAATTAGATGAAAGAACTTCTGAAAAACCAAAAATGGATTTAAAAAAGTCATTTACTTTTTTCGTCAATCGGTCGAACCAAGAAAATCGTTCTATTGTTTGATTTTGCTCTTCGTAATCAAATTGGCTTCCAGAATACTTTTCTTTGATTTTAGGAAAAAGAGAATCTTTTAGTTGGATTTTGTTTTTGGTAGAATCTACATCAATCTCTTTTAAATAAGTAAGATTACAATCATTATCAACTGGATTTTGAGCAATAGAATCAAAAGGAGTTTGTGCGGATAAATGAATTAATCCAAAAAAGAAAAAGAAATATATAAAAACGGATTTATTCATTAAATAAAAAAAATTAAAACTCGTCTTTTGTGGTTCCAATTAAATCGACTTCATCTTCGGTTTCTTCTTGAAAGTTCTCTTCGATAGCTGAAAAATAAATCAACGAATGAAACAAACTGTAATACATACTAAACAAAATATACATAAGCATCATTAGAAAAGAACCAAGAAGTACAATTATTTTCCCTAGTGAAGAATCAAAGAAAGAATTAAAATCGATCCAATCTTGTAAGGAATTAAAGGAAATAAAAAAGATAATTAACGATGGAATAAGTATAATAACACCAATTATGATAAAAAACATTAAACTAAAAATGAATGAAGCAACGGCATATTCAAAAAGTTTAGATTTAATTAAATTAAATGATTGTGTGAAACTGTCGGATAAAGAAAAATTTCGTTCTCTATACAAAAAGAAAGAAACGATAATGTAAACCCCCAAAATAGTACTTATAAATTGATTGATTAAACCGCCGATAAAAGGAATAAAAGCAAGAATAAAACTAACAAGAATTAGAGGAATTGCAAGAATTAGGTACACAAGAATGCTTCCCAAAAAGAATTTTAAGTACTTTGAAAAATATTTTTTGCAGTTTTGTAAGACTTCTTTCCATGTAAAATCCAAATTTCCTGCTTTGTAAACTTTTAATACGTATTCAGTTATAAAAATATAAATGAACATAAAAAAGAACATAAATAAAAGCATAAAAAATCCTACATAAATAAATATGATTTCTATATCAGAATTACTAGGATTATTGAAAAAATCTTTTCCAAAAGACAAAGCAAAGTAAATAAGAGCTACAAAAATACTTATAAAAGGAAGTGCAAGAGTGAGTATTGTTGAATGAAAATGTTTAAACGTTTTTTTGAATAAATCTAAGAAATCGGAAATTAAAAGTCCGATATCGCGTCTTTTTCTGAATACAAAATCTAGTTTTTCCATGGTGTTTTTTTATGGATTAGTATAGGATACAAAACGTAATAAAATACGATAATTGATAAGCAAACGAGTATAATAGATAAGGAAAGAAAAATATTCACTTGGTAATGCCGAGTAACAAATCCTTCTAAGAATCCAGCAACAATAAAAAATGGAATTGTGCTCAACAGAACTATAGAAGCTGTTTTTGTAGTTTGTTTAAAAGAATCCATTCGTTTGAGTGTTTTGGGAAACATAAAACTATTTCCGATAGCGATTCCACAACCGCCAGCAATTACGATTACCGAAAGTTCAAAAGCTCCATGAATCCAAATGGCAGACATTGCTTCGGGAAGAACTCCGTATTTGTGAAACATATAATGGAAAGCACCTACCATAATTCCATTAGAAAAAAGAATATATCCACTTCCGACACTAAAGAAAATCCCTAAAACAAAAGCATAAAAAGCAACTTTTATATTGTTTATGGTAATTCCAAGAAAAGAACCAACTTCTCCACTTTCTCCATAAATTCCAGCAGGATTTCCATCTTTTATACGTTCGATGGTTTCATCTACATATCCGTCGCTGAGAACAAAACGAACAAAAGAATCGTCATAAACAGAAGAAATCCAACCGATAACAGAAGCAAGTGTAAAAATTAAAAGAGAATAAAAAAGTGGTTTTCTGATTTTGTAAACGGCATTGGGAACATCGTATTTAAATAAATTTGCAAGCTGATTAGATGAGTTTTTTCTGTCTTTGTATATGGATTGATGAGCATAAATGGCGAGTTCATTTAGGTATTCTTGGGTTTTACTATTAGGATAGAACGTTTGAGCATACGCTAAATCATTGGAAAGTTCGTTGTATTGAGTTGCTAATTTATCGGGATTGGAAACAATGTTTAATTTTAGATTTCTTTCGAAATCTGTCCACTTTTTTTTATTCTGCTCAACAAATGCAGCTTCTCTCATTAGCAGTAGTAATTAGGTATGTATTCGTTAGGTTTGCAAATATAATTTTTTATTATTAGATGAAAAAGCTCTCTTTGAAATGGAAAATACGGATATAGAATTTTGTTTTTTTTCAAGATTGCAAGAAATAGATGTTGTTAGATGGTCTTTAACGTTGTTTTTTCTGATTCGATATTTAATTCTACTTTACTTCCCATAATTAAACATCTGTTGTCTGGGATATGTCCTGCTGGAAACTCAAAACATACAGGAAAATCGGTTTTCCCAATTAAATTTCTTAAAAGTTTGGTAGCAAACGGATCAAATGGAAGATTAAAATTGAAATTTTCTTCTTTATCGTCTAGTTTAGTAAATCCACCAAAAATTAAACCGTTTATTTTATTAAAAATTCCTGCACGTTTTAGACAAGTAATCATTCTATCTATGTGATAAAAGTTTTCGTTCCAATCTTCAAGAAAAAGAATTTTATTTTTGAATTTAGTAATGGTTTTACTTCCGAGTAAACTGTAAATAATCGAAAGATTTCCACCAACTAAAATTCCTTCTGATTTTCCAAGTGTATTTAATTCGTGTGTACAGATTTCGTAATTCATGGATTGGTTTTCAAGACAATTAAAAACACTTTCATAACTTTCTTCTGTATTTCCACTAGGAAGAACTTTTATGGTATTTCCGTGCAACGAAGGAATTCCTAATTTGTTTATTGCTTGATGCAAAACGGTATTATCAGAATATCCAATAAGGTATTTGGGATTTTTTTTAAATTTTCTAAAGTTTACTGAATCAATGATTTGAGCTCCTCCGTATCCGCCACGAGCACACCAGATTACATCTATGGAGTCATCGTCTAAAGCATTTTGTAAATCTGAAATTCGTTGTTTTTCTGTTCCTGAATAGTTGTAACCAAATTGATACAAATTATACAAATTTTTAGAAAGTTTATAATTCCAATTTTTGGATTTTATTAGCTCTAATGTTGGTTGTAAATCTTCTTTTTTTACAGCTCCTGCAGGTGCTATGATTCCAATAGTAGGATTTTTTGGGAGTTTTTTCATTGTTAAAATTAATGCAATTGCAAGTTAGGATTATTATAGGAATTAAGGGGATTTTTTTAATTCATTTATGATATTAATTTTTACTAATTAGATTACCTTTGCAAAAAAAAACAGTATTATGAATTTTAGATTATTGCTAGCAAGTATATTGAGTGTGGTTTCTCTATTTGTTCAAGCTCAAATTCAAGATTTAGCAAACTTAGCAGAAGGAGATTTGGTTGATTTTCGTCCTCTTTACAAAGAAGAAGATTTATACGGATATTTTGCATTGTATTCGTATGGAGAAGTGGAAGAAGGAAAGGATAAGTATGAATATCATATTTTGGATAAAAACTTAAATCCTGTAGCTAATAAGGATTTTTTATCTGATAGCCAAGTGTATAAGTATGTTTCGTATATGAATAGTAAAGGAGAAATCATCATGAAACCTAAGTTTAATTTTAACAAGAATAAAGCGTTTCCAAAAACCAAAAGAATTTTAGTAGATAAAAACGAAATAGTAGACAAGGATTTTCAATGTTATGAAAACGGAGAGTTTAGTGATTGTCCTGATGATGAAACATGGAAACAGAACAAAAAAGATGATAAAAAAGAATTAAAAGAAAAAGGGTATAATTACAATTCGTATGTAGTTGAGTTAAAGAATGGAAATTACTTGGTATTTGATGAACAAAAACATAAATCATTCCTAAAGAACCAAAACATCGTCATGTACGACAAAGATAAAAAAGAACTTTGGAGAAAAACCTACGGAACTCATTCGGATAAAAAATACGATGAAGATTACGATTTTTTCTACCATGATGATGAATTTTTATATTTAACACATGAAATCCGTAATAAAACAGCAGTATCTACTTATTTAGAAGTGTATGATATGAAATTAGGTGAGCAAGTAGCAAAAGTATTTTACTCTGATAGAAAAGATGATATAGCAACGCCTATTGAATATGAAGATAACGAGAATCAATTTATATTACTAAGTTTAAAGCAAACATTAAAAAGATTCTATACAGATAAAGGCTTTTCGAGATTGGTTTTTGATAAAATCAAAAAAGAAATTTCAATTGATTATGTTTGGTATAACTCAGATTTTTCAAAATTCATTAAAATTAAGGATAATGCTTTGTTAGAGAAAGGATATTATAGTATTCCAAGAGATTATATAATTTTTAATGATGGAAGAGTTGTTATTTTAAATGAAAAATCAAAAGTAGGTTATAGTAATTTTAAAACTACAGATTTGGTTATTTTTCATTTAGATAAAGATTTTAATGTAGAGAAAGTTGATGTACAAGAAAAAGAAAAAACTAAAAGTTATTATTATGGTTCTTCTGATTACCTATTTTCTCAGCATCTAAATGATGGAAAAGATGCTGTTTTCTTTTACAGAGATAAACAAAAAGATGAAGAAACCAAAGAGAAGAATTGGAATTTATTTATCAATACCATTATAGATGGAAAGTTAAAACAAGAAGTTATAAAAATGTCTTCGGAAGAAGATAAATACTACATTTCTCCGTATCCTGCAAAAGAAGGTTATATTTTACTTCGAGAATACAACAAAAAAGACAAATACAATCAAATTCGTTTAGAAAAATTAAACTTATAAGTATTGAAACAAAACCAAAAAAATCCTAAGCAAACACTTAGGATTTTTTTGTATAGAAATCTCTGATATTTTTAATTTCATCGAGGTTTAAATTCCACATAAAGTTAAGAAAACGAATGTAACTTTTACTTTGTTCCTTGGGATTGACTCGATCTAAATATCGATTAAGTTTGTATTCTTTTCGTGCGGTATAAATCTTATCGAAGCATTTTCCTAACCAATCTTTATAAAATTCTACATCTTCATTTTTTTCAATTCTAAGTAAACAAAGATAGGTAGCGTATCCGTATTCTTCTAAATCGTACAAACCAGGAATTTGTTGAAGTTTAGCACGTTTTTGAAGTTTTGTAAACTCGTCGCTTGTAGGAATGGTTTTTGAATTTTCCTTTAAATCAGGAAAAAAAGTTTGAATTAATTTTATTCTTTCCTGCACTTCAGGGTGCGAAGCAAGTGAATCTTCATCTAATTTCTTGTTAAACATTGAGTAATCGTAACTAGAAAAATCTTCTTCGTTTATCCAACTTGGATTGTATTTTTGATTAGGTAAGTCAAAAACTTTTTGATAAATGGAGTCTGATAATCCTTTAGGTTTTAAGGTATCGTATCGTTCCATTAATTTAAGTGTTTCTACAAAATCGTATTTGTTGTAGTCAGAATCTTTTAGAATTAAAAATCCTAATGAATCTGCTTGGATTTCGTGTTGTCGTTTGATTTTTCCCTTTTCGTATATTTTGCTTTTAAACAAGTCAAATGCTTTTTGAGATTTGTTATACTTACTGCTTCGTAGGTTTGATATTTGTTCTTTGGAATCTTTAGAGTATTGGTCAGAAATTGATTTAACCAGTGATTTTTCAGAGTGATTTAAAATTTTATGAGCTAGTTCATGAGCAATAACACCTGCAAGTTGGTCTTCGTTATTTAAAAAATAAAACAAACCTATGTTTACCACAAATGTTCCATCAATTAAACAATAGGCATTTAGCGAAGGGTTTTTGCTAATTAGAATATTTAAATCCTCAGGGATTTTATTATTCTTTTCGCGTAATTTATCTACTATTTCTTGTGTTTTACTTAGAAATTCATCATCAAAATAGAAGTTTTTATCATTAATCTCTTCGGTAAAATCTTTTTGAAAGTCTTCTACACCATTTATGAGTTCTTTTCTAACTTTTCCGCTGTATTGATTTTTTAATGATTCTATGTATTTTTCGTACCTGTTATTAAAAATTTCTTTTGCTTTTTTTCTTTGTGTATAATCAGCTGAATCAATTAACTGAATTTGAGCATTTATAAAATTAAATGCTAATAAAAAACAAAGATAGATTAGATTTTTTTTCATTTTAATTGAAGTAATTATCATTTTTTAGAAGAAGACAAAATTAAAAAACTCCAAACAAACTTTAAATATTTATTTGGAGTATAATTTATTTTTGAATAGAGTTTACTTTTGTTTTACAGCAGTAACTTGAATTTCAATTTTCATTTTGTCATCCAAAAGTCCAGCAACATAAACCGTAGCTGCTGGTTTAACGTTTCCAAAATATTTACCTAAAACATCATAACATTTAGAGAAATCCTCTTTGTTTGTAATGATGTAAGTAACTCTTACTACATCTTTTAAGCTTGAATCGGCTTGGTTAAGAGCTGCTTCAATATTTTTTAAACATTGTTCGGTTTGTTGTGCAATATCCTCAGATATAGACATGTCAGAATAATCATATCCTGTAGTACCAGAAACAAAAATCATATCTCCCTGAACCACAGCTCTTGAATAACCCATAATGTTTTCAAAATCTGAACCTGAACTAATTAATTTTCTACTCATATATTTAATATTTTTATAAAATTTCTTTTACTCTTCCCACTTGCCCATCTTCTAACTGAACTTTGATTCCGTGTGGATGAATGGGAGATTTTGTTAATATCTTTGCAACTGTACCCTCTGTTAATTCTCCAGTTCTTTGGTCTTCTTTTAATACAATATTAACTTCTTGACCTATCTTTATATTCTTTCTTTGAGTGTGCATTGTTTAAATTTATACCACTTCTACAAACAAATTTTTCTCAGTTTTTATTTTATAGAAATAGTTAGATTTTTACCAAGACCAATCTGAATTAGTTTATAATAAGTCGATACTTGAATATCATTTAACCCTCTTTCAATACGAGAAATGTAACTTTTCTTTGTTCCTGTTTTTTCTGCTAATTCTTCTTGAGTTAAATTTGCATCTTTCCTAGCTTCTTTTAACATTACACCTAAACGAAAAGCAAGAGAGTCAGCGTCAAATTTGTCACGCTTAGAGGTTCCTTTAGAACCATATTTTTCAACTAGAAGGTCTTCAAAGTTTGTTGTGTTTTTCATTTTAGTTATTTTTTATCTTTTAAATACTCTTTTTTAAGTCTTTCTGCAAGTTTAATTTCACTTCTAGGAGTTTTTTGCGTTTTTTTCAAAAAACAATTTACTAAAACTACTAAATTTTCTTCATCTAGAAAACACAAAATTCTAATACTCTTAAAAGTTGTAATTACTCTAATTTCATAAATTCCATCAGTATTTTCAAGTTGTTTGAAGAATTTTTTTGGTACTTGTCTTTCAAATCGTACCAAATCCAAAACATATTCTATTTTTTCTTGAACTTTTATATCTTGTTGTTTATAAAACTTGACAAAATAATTTTTGTACAATATGATTAATCTTACCACTCTACAAAGTTAACTAATTAGTTTATTTTTTGCAAATATTTTTCCTGCTTTCATTTTGACATATACTTGTATTTTTTAAACGATAAAATATTTTGGTTTAAAATTATAAAAACTTCTAAACCACCTCCACAAACAAACCTTCATCAGTTTTATTTACTTTTGCTAGGTTGTTTTTGGTGATTTCTTTAATGGCTTTATCCCATTTTTTATTAGAGAATCCTATTTGATTTTTAAGTGAGTCTAAGTCTATTTTTTCTACTTTTTTTAGCAATTTAAAAATAGTTTTTGCATCATCACTTAAGTTTACATCAGCAGCGATTCGCTGTGGTTTCATTTGTGGGAAGAATAATACCTCTTGAATAGACGGATTATCAGTTAAAAACATAATTAATCGATCCATTCCAATACCCAATCCTGCTGTAGGAGGCATTCCGTATTCTAAAGCTCTTAGGAAATCATTATCAATAAACATAGCTTCATCATCTCCTTTTTCAGAAAGTTTCATTTGAGCCTCAAAACGTTCTCTTTGGTCTATAGGGTCATTTAACTCAGAATATGAATTTGCTACTTCTTTACCACAGATAATTAGTTCAAATCGTTCGGTTAATTCTGGATTATCTCTGTGTTTTTTTGTTAATGGAGACATTTCAATAGGGTAATCTGTAATGAAAGTAGGTTGAATATAATTTACCTCACATTTTTCTCCAAAAATTTCATCTATAAGTTTTCCTTTCCCCATGGTTTCATCTACAGGAATGTTAAGGGATAAAGCAAACTCTCTTAATTCATTTTCGGATTTTCCTGTAATATCAAAACCTGTTTCTTCTTTAATTGCATCCGTCATGGATATTCTTTTGTAAGGAGCTTTAAAATCGATATGATGCTCGCCAAATGTAGCTTTAGTTGTACCATTCACTGCTAGTGCAACATGCTCTAACAATTGTTCAGTGAATGCCATCATCCAGTTGTAATCCTTGTAGGCCACATAAATTTCCATGGCAGTAAACTCTGGATTATGGGTTCTGTCCATTCCTTCGTTTCTGAAGTTCTTTGAAAACTCGTAAACCCCCTCAAAACCTCCAACGATTAGCCTCTTTAAATAAAGCTCATTGGCAATACGCATGTATAATGGAATGTCCAATGCATTGTGATGAGTTGTGAATGGCCTTGCAGCTGCTCCTCCTGCTATAGGCTGAAGAATAGGCGTTTCAACCTCCATATACCCTGAATTATTGAAAAATTCACGCATGGCATTGAACATTTTGGTTCTTTTAACAAAAACATCTTTTACGTGTGGATTTACCACTAAATCAACATAACGCATTCTATATCTTAGCTCAGGATCAACAAAAGCATCATGCACTACTCCTTGATCATCTGTTTTAACAATTGGTAGTGGTCGTAAGGTTTTAGAAAGAAGCTTTAATTCTTCCACATGTACAGATATTTCTCCTACTTTGGTTTTAAATAAGAAACCATTGATTCCGATAAAATCTCCGATGTCTAATAATTTTTTAAAGACTTGGTTGTATTCAATTGCTTCTTCAGTTGTAGATATATCTTCACGCGAAACATAAATTTGAATTTTACCTGTATGATCTTGAAGCTCTGCAAAAGAAGCTTTTCCCATGATTCGTACAGACATTAGTCTTCCCGCAAGAGAAACTTTTTTTCCGTCTTCAAAATTGTTTAATATATCTTCTGAAGTAGAAGTTACTTTAAACTCTTCTGCAGGAAAAGGATTAATTCCTAATTTTTTTAACTCTTCTAATTTATTTCTACGGATGATTTCTTGTTCAGATAAATGCATTTCTTTGATTTATATAAGTTTGCAAATTTAGTAATTTATTGATTGGTAGCAATGATTAAATTTTTATACTTTTACGAAAGTTCAATTTTAGAAGAATTATTTAATGACTTTACAGGAAATTCTAAGAAAATACAAAGAAACTTTAAGTAGTAAATATACTAATAACGAGGTTGAAATCATTTTTTATTCCATTGCTGAATTTCTGTTACATCAAAACCAAACAATTCTAAAAATTGGAAAGAATGAAGAAAATCCAAAATTAAAAGATAAGGAAATTCTTTTTTTATCTTACTTATTTGAACTACAAAAGAATAAACCATATCAGTACATAATAGGAGAGTCTTATTTTTATGGAATGAAGTTTTTTGTTAATGAAAGCACTTTAATTCCTCGGCCTGAAACGGAAGAATTGGTAGAGAAAATTTTACTTGATTTTCAAGACTCAAACTTAAACAAAATAAAAATTCTAGATATAGGAACAGGTTCTGGTTGTATTCCGATTACGATTGCAAAAAAGTATCCTAATTTTAAAATTGATGCAGTTGATGTTTCTGTAGAAGCACTTAAAGTAGCAAAAAGAAATGCTGATTTTCATGAAGTTGAAATTAATTTTATGTGTTTGGATTTTCTAGACGAATCACAGTGGGAAGATTTAGATAATTATGATGTAATTGTTTCTAATCCACCGTATATTCTAGAGCAAGAAAAAGAAGATATGGAATCAAATGTTGTTGACTATGAACCAAATAAAGCATTGTTCGTACCAAATAATCAACCTCTTATTTTTTATGAAAAAATACTAAAATTTTCATTAATGAAATTAAAGCATGGAGGTAAAATCTATGCTGAAATTAATCAAAACTTTCCAAAGGAGATTGAATATTTATTTAGAAGTAAATATTCTAATGTCAATGTAAGTGTAGATATATCAAACAATTATAGATTCGTGCAAGTTTCTAGTTAAACGGAGAAAATTTTAACGATTTATTAAATAAAAGAATTTATTTTTATGATAATGATGAAAAAAGTGATTTTTTACACCTAAAACAATAACAACTAAGCGTAAAATAGTAACTTTTTAGAGTTGTGGTTTTGATTTTAAAATGTATTCTCTATTTTTGCATTAAAATATATATAACGTGGAAGATAATAAGTATGGATTATACCAACCTGAATTTGAATTTGATTCGTGTGGAGTTGGTTTTGTAGCAAACATAAAGGGAGTTAAATCATATGATGTTGTTTCTGATGCAATTACCATGTTAGAAAACATGGAACATAGAGGAGCGACAGGATACGAGGATAATACTGGAGATGGAGCAGGTATTCAGATTCAGATTCCACATGAGCTTTTGTTAGAAAGTGCTTTGGAATTAGGTTTTGACTTACCAGAAGCAGGTAAATATGGAGTAGGAATGTTATTTTTCCCTCAAAATGAATCACTCAGAAAAGAAAGTAAGAGAATATTTAATCGTGCAGCAGAGAAACTTAACTTTACTATTTTAGGTTATCGTCCTGTTCCTGTAGACAACTCCGATATAGGAGAAACTGCGAGAAACGTAGAGCCAATAATGGAAATGGTATTTATAGAAAAACCATTTGACATAAAAGATGAAAAAACATTCGAAAGGAAATTATTTATCCTTAGAAATTACGCTTCTCATCAAATCGCTAATATTGCACAAAATGATCCTATTGGATTTTATGTTGCATCTTTATCGTGTACAAAGGTAATTTATAAAGGACAGTTAAGAAGTCTTCAAGTAAGAGATTATTTTAAGGATTTAACTAATCCTAAACTTACTTCTGCATTTGGTATGGTGCATTCTCGATTTGCAACCAATACATCACCTTCTTGGAAACTAGCACAACCGTTTAGGTTTATAGCACATAACGGAGAAATAAATACAGTACAAGGAAATCTAAATTGGCTTAAGTCAAGTGAAAAGAACTTTGAAAGTCCGCTTTTTACAAAGCAAGAATTGGATATGATACTTCCTCTTGTGCCTAGTTTACAATCGGATTCTGCGTGTTTAGATAACATGGTAGAAATGCTTACTCATGCAGGAAGAGAACTTCCTCACGTAATGATGATGCTTGTTCCTGAAGCGTGGGACGGACACGAAAACATGGAGGATTACAAAAGATATTTTTACGAATATCATGCTTGTATGATGGAACCATGGGACGGACCAGCATCGTTATCTTTTACAGATGGAAATATTATTGGAGCAACTCTAGATAGAAATGGTTTACGTCCATCTAGATTCTGTGTAACAAGTGACGATAGAGTAGTTATGGCATCTGAATCTGGAGCATTGCCAGTAGATCCTGCTAAAGTTATAAAAAGAGGAAGGTTACAACCTGGGAAAATGTTCTTAGTAGATATGATTCAAGGTAGAATTATAAGCGATGAAGAACTGAAAAAAAATATTTGTACTCAAAATCCATATCAAGAGTGGATAGAAAAACATAAAATTAACTTAACGGAGCTACCTGAGCCTAAAATTAGATTCTCTAAAATAAGAGGAGAAGACGTATTTAAATACCAAAAAGCATTTGGATACACTAGGGAAGATACTGATGTAGTGATAAAAGAAATGGCATTAGTAGGAAAAGAACCTACAGGTGCAATGGGATATGATTCTCCGATTGCTGTATTGAGTGAAAAACCACAACATTTAAGTTACTATTTTAAACAATTATTTGCCCAAGTGACTAATCCTCCAATTGACCCGTTAAGAGAACAATTGGTAATGTCTTTAACTACAATTATAGGAAGTAGTGGAAATTTACTTGTTTCAGATGAAAAAACAGCACACTGTGTTACTTTAAATCATCCTGTATTAGACAATGGTCAGTTGGAAAAATTGAGAAGTATCGATAGTGGTACTTTCCAAGCAAAAACGTTACAAACCTATTTCCGTGCAGATGGAAAACAAGGCAGAATGCAACAAGCACTTAATAGACTGTGTAATTATGCAATGGACGCAGTAGAAGATGGCTTTGAAGTAATTATCTTATCTGATCGTTCTATTGATTCGGAGCATGCAGCGATACCATCTTTGTTGGCTTGTTCAGCGGTTCATCATCACTTAATTAGAAATGGTGTTAGAGGAAAAGTTGGATTAGTGGTAGAAGCAGGAGATGTTTGGGAGGTTCATCATTTTGCTACTTTATTAGGATTTGGAGCAACAGCAATCAATCCATATTTAGCATTAGCATCAATTCGTCGCTTTATTGAATCTAAAGAAATTCAAGATAAATCTTTCAGTGAACTTAAAAAGAATTATATAAAGTCGATTGGTAACGGATTGTTAAAGATTTTCTCTAAAATGGGAATTTCAACATTACAATCGTACCAAGGAGCTCAAATTTTTGAAATTTTAGGAATAAACAAAGAAGTTGTAAATAAATATTTTACAGGAGCAATTACGCGTATAGACGGTTTAGGTTTAGATGATATTGCACAAGAAGCTCTAGCAAAACACTTTGATGCGTATCAACCAAAAGCAACACATCCTGTATTAAATGAAGGTGGTGTTTACCAGTGGAAAAGAACAGGAGAGTATCATTCGTATAATCCACAAACAGTACATTTGCTACAACAATCTACCAAAACTGGAGATTACTCAATATTCAAAAAATATTCTAGAGTAGCTAACAATCTTACCGATAAGTCTTCAACTCTAAGAGGAATGTTAGAACTTAAAAATGATCGACCATCTATTTCTATAGACGAGGTAGAACCAATAGAAAGCATCATGAAAAGATTTGCGACAGGAGCAATGTCTTTTGGTTCTATTTCTTGGGAAGCACATACAACTTTAGCAATCGCTATGAACAGAATTGGAGCTAAGAGTAATACAGGAGAAGGTGGAGAAGATGAAAAAAGATATGACGTTCTTGCTAATGGAGATAGTATGCGTTCAGCGATTAAGCAGGTAGCCTCTGGTCGTTTTGGAGTTACAAGTAGATACTTAACAGAGTCTGATGAAATTCAGATAAAAATGGCTCAAGGTGCAAAACCAGGAGAAGGAGGACAATTGCCTGGAGGAAAGGTAGATGAATGGATTGGTAAAACAAGACACTCTACACCAGGAGTAGGATTAATTTCTCCGCCGCCGCACCACGATATTTATTCTATCGAAGATTTAGCTCAGTTGATTTTTGATCTTAAAAATGCAAATCGTGAAGCTAGAATTAGTGTTAAATTAGTTTCTAAAGCAGGAGTTGGAACAATTGCTTCGGGAGTTACAAAGGCAAAAGCAGACCATATATTAATTTCTGGATATGATGGTGGAACAGGAGCATCTCCTATGAGTTCTATTCGTCACGCTGGATTACCATGGGAACTGGGATTGGTAGAAACACATCAAACCTTAATTAAAAATAAATTAAGACAGCGTGTTACTATTCAAACCGATGGACAAATTAAAACAGGACGTGATATTGTAATCGCAACGTTACTTGGAGCAGAAGAGTGGGGAGTAGCAACGTCTGCGTTGATAGTTGAAGGTTGTATTCTGATGAGAAAATGTCATTTGAATACGTGTCCTGTTGGTATTGCAACTCAAAAAGAAGAACTAAGAAATAAATTTACAGGAGACCCAGACCATGTTGTTAATTACTTTACATTCTTAGCTACTGAGGTAAGAGAATTGATGGCAAATCTTGGATTCAGAACTATCAACGAAATGATTGGTCAATCCCAGTGTTTGACTAAGCGTGAGAATTTAGATTACTGGAAACACAAAAACATTGATTTGAGCTTACTTTTACATAAAGTTGAATCAGAGTTACCATTATACAAATCAGAACCTCAAGATCATGGATTAGATACTTCTCTATCTTGGAAGATGCTTGATGTTGCAAAAGATGCAATTGAAAATGGAGGCAAAGTAGAAGCTGATTTTGATATTATTAATATTGATAGAACAGTAGGTACAATTCTTTCTAATGAATTAACCAAAAAGTACAAAAGTGAAGGAATGCCAGAGGATTCATTGGTATTTAACTTTACAGGTACTGCAGGACAGAGTTTTGGAGCATTCTGTAATAAAGGAATTACTATGAAACTTAAAGGTGACGCAAATGATTACTTTGGAAAAGGTCTTTCAGGAGCGAAACTGGTAGTATCTCCTGATAATAATGCTATCTTAACTCCAAATGAAAACAGTATTGTAGGAAATGTAGCTTTGTATGGAGCAACTAGTGGAAAAGTATTCATAAATGGAATGGCAGGTGAGCGTTTCTGTGTAAGAAACTCTGGTGCAACAGCTGTAGTAGAAGGTATAGGAGATCATGGTTGTGAGTATATGACAGGTGGTAAAGCTCTTATATTAGGTAGTGTAGGTAGAAACTTTGGTGCAGGTATGAGTGGAGGAATAGCTTATATATGGGACATCAAAAACACAATAGAGTCTAACCTTAATACAGAAATGGTAGAGTTAGATGAGCTTACAGAAAACGACATTAAAGAAATTAAATCTTTATTGGAAGAGCATTACCAGTATACAAAAAGTCCTCTAGCAGAGTTGCTATTAAATGATTTTGACAATAATTTAAAATATATAACTAAAGTTTTCCCAACGGATTACAAAGCAGCTTTAATCAAAGCAGGAAAATTAGTTTAATTAAAAAAATAAAACAATGGGAAAAGTAGATGGTTTCTTATTATTTGACAGAGAAACACCAGCAAAAGAACCTGTAGAATCTCGTGTAAAACACTATAAAGAATTTCAAAAGTTGCCTTCAGCGGAAGTTTTGAATGAACAGGCAGCAAGATGTATGAATTGTGGAATACCATTTTGTATGAGTGGTTGTCCGTTAGGAAATGTAATTCCAGAATTTAACGATGCAGTTTACAAAAAGCAATGGGAGAAAGCATATAATATTCTTTCTACCACAAATATGTTTCCTGAATTTACAGGAAGAATTTGTCCCGCTCCATGTGAAGGAGCATGTGTTTTAGGAATCAATAATCCTCCTGTGACGATAGAAGAAATAGAAAAGAACATTATAGAAATAGCGTTTGAAAAAGGTTTTGCAAAGCCAAGAATTCCTTCTAAAAGAACAGGTAAAAAAATAGCTGTAATTGGTTCTGGTCCTGCAGGAATGGCTGCTGCGTATCAGCTTAATCAAAAAGGACATTCGGTAACTGTTTTTGAACGCGATCAGAAAATAGGAGGTTTGCTTCGTTTTGGTATACCAGATTTTAAACTAGATAAATCTGTGGTAGAAAGACGAGTTAAATTTATGGAGGAAGAAGGTATCGAGTTTAAAACAGAAGTTAATGTAGGTGTAGATATATCTGCCGAAGAACTTAACAGAAATTACCATGCCATAGTTTTAGCTATTGGAAGTACAACTCCTAGAGATTTACCAATTTTAGGTAGAGATGCAAAGGGAATCCATTTTGCAATGGAATTTTTAAAGCAATCTAATCAGAAAGTGAGCGATTTGCCTTTTAGTAATCAAAATATAGATGCAAAAGGTAAAAAAGTATTGGTAATTGGGGGAGGAGACACTGGTTCTGACTGTATTGGTACTTCAAACAGACAAGGAGCAGAGTCGGTACATCAAATTGAAATTATGCCAGTTCCTCCAAAGGAAAGAGATGAAACAATGCCTTGGCCAATGTATCCTATGGTCTTAAAAACAACTACTTCGCATGAAGAAGGTTGCCAAAGACAATGGTCTGTAAATTCTAAAGAATTCATTAAAGACGAGAATGGAAATGTAAAAGGAATTAAACTTGTAGAAATAGAATGGTCTAAAGATCCAGTAACTAAAAGATATACTTCTTTTGTAGAAAAACCAGGTACAGAGTTTATATTGGAATGCGATTTAGTATTCTTAGCTATGGGATTCTTACATGTTCAACAAGAAGGTTTGGTTGCCGATTTAGGAATCGATTTAGACCCTAGAGGAAATTTAATAGGTACTAATACAGAGTTTAAAACCAATCAGAAAAAAGTTTTCTCTTGTGGAGATGCTAGAAAAGGTCAGTCACTTGTAGTTTGGGCAATTTCAGAAGGTAGAGATTGTGCAGAAAAAGTAAATGACTTTTTAGCAGAAAATTAAAATTATGTAATACAACATAAATTAAAAGCTCAAGTAATGTATCTTATTTGAGCTTTTTTTATGAGTTAAACCAAAATTTATAAACGCTTTAATAAAAAGCCTATAATATATATTATGTTAAATAGATATTTTTAAAACCTATTCTTTACTACCTATTTTAAATAAACTAAAACTATTTGTATTTTTGCTTTCTATCTATTTAAAAAAATAATGCTAAAAAAAGTAATTGCTAAAATTTGGGCAAATAAACATGTTAAAAAATCTTCTTACTGGAAAAATAATTCTGTTGATTGTCAAGGAAAACTTTTGATGGATTTAATTCGTTCTGCTGAGCATACAGTTTTTGGAAAAAAGCATAATTTTAAATCCATTAATTCCATACAAGAATACCAACAAAATGTTCCGATTAGCAATTATGAATCCATAAAAAATTATATCGAAGAAATTAAACAAGGAAAATTAGATGTTCTTTGGAAAGGAAAACCACTATATTTTGCCAAAACATCAGGAACAACTTCAGGTGCTAAATACATTCCTCTTTCTAAGGAATCTATGCCTTTTCATATTGGAGGAATCAAAAGTATGCTTTTTCACTACATTCATCAAACCAAAAAAGCTACGATTCTCGATGGAAAAATGATTTTTGTACAAGGAAGTCCCGAACTTGATTTTTCTGAAAAAATTCCAACAGGAAGACTTTCAGGAATTGTTGCTCACTACGTTCCTAAATACTTACAAAAAAACAGACTTCCGTCTTGGAAAACCAATTGCATTGAAGATTGGGAAACCAAAGTAGATGAAATTGTAAACGAAACTTATAATCAAAACATGACTGCTATCGGAGGAATTCCCCCTTGGCTTGTGATGTATTTCGAAAAACTCATCGAAAAAACAGGTAAAAAAATCGGATACCTCTTCCCTAACCTAGAGTTAATTATCACAGGAGGAGTTAATTACGAACCGTATCGGCAAAAAATAGAGGAACTTCTCGGTCGAAAAATTCAAATTTTACAAACTTTTCCAGCTTCCGAAGGATTTTTCGCCTACCAAGATGATTTAAATAGCGAAAATTTACTTCTCCTTACCAATCATGGGATTTTTTATGAGTTTATTCCTATGGAACAGTACGGAAAACCAGATGCTCAAAGACTTACTTTAAAAGAGGTAGAATTAGATAAAGATTACGCACTTATTCTTACCAATAACGCAGGATTATGGAGTTACGATATTGGAGATACTGTTCGGTTTGTATCTAAAAAACCGTATAGAATTGTGGTTTCAGGACGCACCAAACATTTTACTTCTGCTTTTGGCGAACATGTAATTGCCTACGAAGTAGAACAAGCAATCAAAGAAACAGTTGAAAAGTTCCCTTGTTTAATTACCGAATTTACACTTGCTCCACAGATAAATCCTACACAAGGACTCCCCTATCATCAGTGGTTTATAGAATTTGAAAAACAACCTAAAAACCTAGAACAATTTGCTGAATTTTTAGATGCTTCTATGAGGCAAAAAAATACTTATTACGAGGATTTAATCTCAGGAAATATTCTTAAACCACTTGTAATTACCATAGTTAAAAAAGGTGCTTTCAACGAGTACATGAAATCTCAAGGAAAACTTGGCGGACAAAATAAATGCCCTCGCCTTTCTAATGATAGAAAAATAGCTGATTTTTTCTATAAGGAAGGTTTAATAGTTAATTAAATTTACGGCGAGTACAAAAAAACGAGTTGATTAATTATTTAGTTGCGTTTTTTTGCACCGTGCTATCCGTTCCAATCTTTTTTGATGCTTTCGTTTCACTTCGCAACAAAAAAGGATTTCCTCTGCTATCACTCTCGCAACAGTGCTTTGTCACACTGAACTTGTCGAAGTGCAAACCTCCTCTCCTTTGTCATTCTGAGCTTGTCGAAGAATTAAGCAACTCAACAAAAAAAATATAATGCTTTCTATCCATCTTTTGACAAGCTCAAGATGACACAACCGATTTGTCACTCTGAGCGAAGTGAAACGAAGTCGAAGTATAAAAAAACCTTCTCCTTTGGAGAGGAAAAAACTGTTGAGATTTTGATTGGTTTATCTTTTTTTAATTAAGGATTTATCAATGTATTCGGATACATTAGTATACGTATATTTATACGTTGGCGATAATTTAATAGCAACAATATAGGAAAACTTTAAAAAGAAAAAAGTATCTTCGCTCTAACAAATCGTATAAAATAATGAAACTTTTAGAAACATTACAAGAAGAAAAATTGAGCAATCTAAAAGGTGGAATTTATCATAAAACTCAAATAAAACTTACTTATAATACAAATAGAATAGAAGGTAGTAAATTATCCGAAGAACAAACAAGATATATTTATGAAACCAACACGCTATTTACTAAAAATGGCGAAAACACTGCAAACATCGACGATATTCTTGAAACAGTGAATCACTTTCAATGCTTTGATTATATGCTTACTATAGCAAAAGAACCTTTATCAGAAAAACATATAAAAAAGTTTCATAAAATTTTAAAGTTAAATACTTCAGACTCTAAAAAAGAATGGTTTAACGTTGGAACATATAAATTAAAGCCTAATGTTGTCGGAGGAATTGAAACTTCAAAACCGAATGAGGTGGAAAAACACATTAAAAATTTATTGAAAGATTATAATGAAAAAGTAAATATTGACATTTATGACATCATAGATTTTCATTATGAGTTTGAAAAGATACACCCATTTCAAGATGGAAATGGAAGAGTTGGAAGACTAATAATGTTTAAAGAATGTCTAAAAAATAGTATAGTTCCATTTATAATAGAAGACGAATTTAAGTTTTTCTATTACAGAGGACTATCCGAATATCCTAAAATCAAAGGTTACTTGACCGACACTTGTCTATCTGCACAAGATAATTACAGAGAATTAATGAACTATTTTGAAATAGAAAAATAAAAACTTTACCACCAACATTATATATAAACGGGTTTAGTGGCTTGAAATCTGCTACCGCTTGTACACAACATTGTCAGCGTATATTTTACATTTTGAGCTCTACCGAAGTGCAAAAAGTGGAGAACGAGGAAAGGAAAAAAATCATAACTTATAATCTATAATTCATAACTTAAAATAACTATCTTTGCACCAAAATTAACTCTTATGAGAAAACTGCTACTTTCTATTACGTTTTTGTTTACTTCTTTTTATGCTGTAAATGCACAAGAAGTAACCTTTGAAGATAACAACTTAAAACAAATGCTACTCTACGAAAACTGTGTAAACAAATACTCTCACTCAAATGAAACCACTTTTACAGATGCAGACACCAATAACAATGGAATAATAGAGCAAAGCGAATTAGACGACATTAGGCATTTTGATTTTAATGCAGGCTTTAATCAACCTTTACCTTGGGTAGATTTCAATGTAAATTCAGAATGGTCTATTTCACCTGGCTATCCATGGTCTTTAATATTAGAGTTCCCATCTTTTGACTCTTCTCATATGTATACTGAGTCAGAAATAAGTAATTTAGTTAAAAGTGGAGAAATTAAAATATCTTTGAATCTTCCTGATTATTATAGGAGCTTTGTTAATTCATTTTCTGACTTAAATAAATTAAAAAAAGTAAAAACTATTAAATTAGAAGCAAGTTTAAGTCACCCTTATTTACCTAATGGACAAACAAATTATCTTGACTTTTCAGATAATGACTATTTAGAATCACTAATTGTAAAACCTATTTCTTTAGAACACATAAATTTAAACCTGTACAATTCGCAAACGGACTCATATTATCCCTTAGTTTTAATTTATCCACAAGATGAATTATTTGTTGTAGAAAATCCTTTTAAAATAAATCAATTAGATTTGGATGCTTGTAGTAGTCTTAGGTATGTTGATGTAAGTAACAATACATTAACTGGGTTAGATTTTATTATTTCAACTGGAATAGAAACGCTGTATTGTTCCAATAATAATTTAAATTATCTACCTACTAATTATAGTTTTCATTTAAAAAACTTAGACTGCTCTGGTAATAACATATCAAATTTAGACTTAGCTAATAGTACAAAATTAGAATACCTAAGTTGCAATGGAAATCAACTCACAAATTTAGATGTTTCTAACAGCACAGTTTTAAAAGGTTTGGAATGTGCTGGAAATCAACTCACAAGTTTAGATGTTTCCAAAAATACAATTCTAGAATTTTTAATCTGTAATCATAATCAATTAACCAATCTAGATGTTTCTAACAGTAATAAATTAGAATACTTACAGTGTCATGAAAATCAATTAATAAATTTAGATTTATCCAATAGTTATAGATTGTTATCATTAATTGCATCAAACAACCGATTAGAATATATTAATGTTAAAAATGGTTCAGATTTTGAAGAAGGATCTTTATATGGTTTTATATCATATAACGGAAATCCTAATCTTAAATACATATGTGTAAGTGAAGAAAATATAGATCGAATAATACGATATAATGAATTTCATAACATCAACGCAGAAGTAAACACCTACTGCTCATTTGAACCTGCAGGAGAAAAAAATACTCTTACAGGAAAAACAGCAATTAACTGTGAAGAAGAACAAGGACATTCCATAAAACTTAAAAAAGAAGACGGAACAGGTACAGGATATTTATTTTCTGATGCTAATGGAAATTACGAAACCTACGGAGGAATTGGCACTTACACTTTAACTCCAATCTTTGAACATCCGTACTATACCATTTCTCCAACGTCTAAAGAAATTACTTTTACCGATTTAGGAAGTACAGAAACCGTAGATTTTTGCATTACTCCGATTGTAGATATAAACGACGTAGAAGTAAAAATCATTCCGATTCATAGAGCAAGACCTGGTTTTGATACCGAATATAAAATCGTTTACAAAAACAAAGGAACAACAACATTAAACGGAAATGTAGAATTCTACTTTAACGACAACTTATCTGATTACATACCTAATCCTGCTGTAACTCCTTTCCAAGAAAATGGAAAACTCACTTTTGATTACACCGATTTAAAACCATTCGAAAGCAGAACTATTTTAGTTACATTAAACATCAATCCACCAACTGAAACCATAGAAACACCTGTAAACGGAGGCGATATTTTAACCTACAATGCAGTTATCAATCCAACTACCAACGACGAAGCTGCACAAGACAATGAATTTATTTTAACGCAAACCGTTGTAAACTCTTTCGACCCAAATGATAAAACGTGTCTGCAAGGAACTTCCATTACTCCTGATTTAATCGGGGAATATGTAGATTATTTAATTCGTTTTGAAAACACAGGTTCAGCAGAAGCAATTAACATTGTAGTAAAAGACATAATTGATACTTCTATGTTTGATGTTAGTACGTTAATTCCAACGGATTCTTCTCACGATTACGAACTTAGAATTGATGGAAACAAAGTAGAATTTATTTTTGAAGGAATTAATCTTCCTTTTGATGATGCCAATAATGACGGATATGTTGCTTTTAAAATCAAAACCTTACCAACCGTTACTCTTGGAGACGAACTTAAAAACAAAGCAGATATTTACTTCGATTTTAACTTCCCAATCGAAACCAACAAATATGTTACCACAGTAGAAACGCTTTCAAGTGAAGAGATTCTTCGACAAGCTCAGAATGACATTACTTTCTTCCCAAATCCAGCAAGTGAAAAAGTTACGTTTAACGAAGAAGTGCAAAGCGTTCAGATTTTTAACCTAAGCGGACAATTACTTCAAACCTCAATTGTAAACGGAACAGAATTAAACATTTCCGAACTAGCAAAAGGAAATTACATCTTAAAAATCACAACCAAAAAAGGAACTGCAATAGAGAAGTTGATAAAAGAGTAAAGAAGTAGTTAGATAAAAGATAAGAAACTTCGACTTCGTAAATGCTTTGTCATATTGAGCAAAGTGCAAACCTCCTCTCCTTTGGAGAGGATTGAGGAGAGGAAAATTTAAAAAATCCTACTTTAACGAGTGGGATTTTTTATTTAATGAATTTTTATTATTTTTCGAAGTTTAAAATCGTAAATTGTAAACCCAAAAATCCTTTTATGTACCTTATTTTTGATACCGAAACTACTGGTTTACCAAAAAACTACAACGCTCCTATTTCCGATTTAGATAATTGGCCAAGAATCGTTCAGCTTGCTTGGCAAATCCATGACAAAGAAGGAAATCTAATAGATAATAAAGATTACATCATCTATCCCGATGGTTTTGATATTCCGTTCAACGTTACCAAAGTACATGGAATTTCCACCGAATTAGCAAAAAAAGAAGGACGAGATTTAAATGAAGTTTTAAATGAATTTAATGAAGATTTAAAGAAATCTCAAGTAATTATAGGTCACAATGTAGATTTTGATATAAATATCACAGGTTCAGAATTTTACAGACAAAATATAGAAACTCCACTTACCAAAATAAAAAAATTAGATACGCAACATATAGGAACTCCTGTTTGTAAACTTCCCGGAGGAAAAGGTGGAAAATTTAAATACCCAAAATTATCGGAACTCTATACGTTTTTATTCGATAAAACGTTTGACGAAGCACACAACGCAACTGCCGATGTAAATGCAACGGCTCGTTGTTTTTTTGAACTTCTACGTTTAAATCACGTTTCTGCAAAAGAAGCGTTGATTACAGAAGAGGAAAAACAAAACTTTATTGAAAATTTCACTAACGGAATTCCAGTTTTTGATGTTGTAGTTCGTGACCAAGTAAATGCATTCAATCAACAAAATTCAGATAATTTTAATCTGAAAACTAAAAAAAATGTTGATTTAAAAACCAAAAACTTTTTTCATTTTCATAATCATACTATTTTTTCCATTCTGCAATCCACTACAAAAATTCCTAATCTTGTAGATTTTGCATATCAAAATAATCTTCCTGCAATTGGTATTTGCGATTATGGAAACCTCATGGGAGCATTTACATTCATTAACGAAGTAAAAAAAATAAATGCAAAAATTAAGTCTGAAAACGAAGAATTAGAAGAAAACGGAAATGTTGATGATTTAAAAAAAGAGATAATTCCAGTAATTGGTTGCGAAATTTTTATTTCTGAACAGTACGAAAAAAATAAATTTACCAAAGACAATCCAGACAAAAGATACACTCAAGTTTTACTCGCAAAAAATCTAAATGGATTCAAAAATTTAAGTAAAATATCTACTACGGGCTTTACCAAAGGCTTGTATATGGACTTTCCTAGAGTTGGGAAAGAAATTGTAGAACAATACAAAACAGATTTAATTGCAACAACAGGAAATATAGATAGCGAAATTCCAGATTTAATTCTAAATAAAGGAATCTCGTATGCCGAAGAAATGTTTGTGTGGTGGAAGGATACATTCAAAGATGATTTCTATGTTCAATTACAAAATCACAACATACCAGAAGAACAACATGTAAATGAAATTTTAATTGGTTTTGCTAAAAAATACGATGTAAAAATTATTGCACAAAACTGCACGTTCTATGTTGATAAAAGTGAATACGAAACCCACGATATAGCTCTTTGTATAAAGTCAAATGCACAAAAAAATACACCTGTAGGAAAAGGATTTAAAAATCGTTTAGGTATGCCTACAAAAGAGTTTTATCTAAAAGAAGTTGATGAATTTGCTTCCTATTTTTCTGCTATTCCTGAAAGTTTATCCAATTACGATGAATTTTTAAATAAGTTTTCATTTTACGATTTAGCACACGATGTACTTCTTCCTAAGTTTGCTATTCCCGAAGAGTTTCAAAATGAACTTGACAATGAAGACGGAGGAAAACGAGGCGAAAATGCATATTTAAAACACCTTACTTTCGATGGTGCAAAAAAAAGATATGAAGAAATAACACCAGAAATAGAACAACGCCTAAACTTTGAACTTGAAACCATAGAAAAAACAGGATATCCAGGATACTTTTTAATTGTTCAGGATTTTACTTCTCAGGCTCGTAAAATGGGAGTTTCTGTTGGTCCTGGTCGTGGTTCTGCTGCAGGTTCTGCAGTTGCGTATTGCATAGGAATTACCAATGTGGATCCTGTAAAATACGATTTACTTTTTGAGCGTTTTTTAAATCCCGATCGAGTTTCCCTCCCTGATATCGATATTGATTTTGATGATCGTGGAAGAGATAAAATCATTGATTGGGTTGTGAAAAAATACGGACAAAATCAAGTGGCACAAATTATTACCTACGGAAAACTTGCAGGACGTTCAGCACTTCGTGATACTTCTCGTGTTCTAGAACTTCCTCTTAACGAAGCTGGTAAATTAGCAAAAGGCCTCCCTCCTAGTCTATCTTTAAACAAAATTAAAAATAAATCAAAAGACGAATTAGAAAAAGAAGTTCGTCCTGAGGAAATACAAGGAGTACAAATTTTAAAAAATGCATTAGATGAACAAAACTTGGTAGGTCAGGTGGTTAGCGAAGCAGTAAAACTAGAAGGTTGTATACGAAATACAGGAGTTCATGCTTGTGGTGTGATAATTACTCCAGAAGATATTACCAATTTAATTCCAGTAACCGTTGCAAAAGATGCAGAACTGTTGGTTTCTCAGTTCGATAATTCTGTGGTGGAAAGTGCTGGTCTACTTAAAATGGATTTTCTTGGATTAAAAAACTTAACTATAATTCAAGATGCTTGTGAAATTATAGAACAACGACATGGAGTAAAAATAAACCCTGATGAAATTCCTCTTGATGATGAAAAAACATTAGAACTTTTCCAACGTGGAGAAACCGTAGGAATATTTCAGTTTGAATCCCTCGGAATGCAAAAACATCTAAAAGCATTAAAACCTGACAAGTTTGATGATTTAATTGCGATGAATGCTCTTTATCGTCCAGGACCAATAAAGTATATTCCTAATTTTATCAATCGTAAACATGGAATAGAAGAAATTGCGTACGATTTACCAGAAATGGAAGAATACCTAAATAATACGTATGGTATTACAGTTTATCAGGAGCAGGTGATGCTTTTGTCTCAAAAACTTGCAAATTTTACCAAAGGTGAAGCTGACGTTTTACGTAAAGCAATGGGAAAAAAACAACGTGCTGTTCTAGATAAAATGAAAGGAAAATTCATTGAAAATGGAATTAAAAACAATCATCCAGAAAAGGTATTAGATAAAATTTGGACGGATTGGGAAGCATTTGCTGCCTATGCGTTTAACAAATCGCATTCCACTTGTTACTCGTTTGTTGCTTTTCAAACGGCTTATTTAAAGGCGAATTATCCGTCTGAATATATGGCAGCACTATTAAGTAACAACTTAAATAACATCACTACCACTTCCTTTTTTATGGAAGAAACCAAACGCATGGGAATTAATGTATTAGGTCCTAATATCAATGAGTCTTTTTATCGTTTTACCGCAGATAAAGACGGGAATATTCGCTTTGGATTAGGTGCTGTAAAAGGAATTGGAGAAGGAGCAATAGAAGCAATTATTTCGGAAAGAAAAGAAAATGGAAAGTTTGTTAATTTATTTGATTTTCTAGAACGTGTAAGTTCGGTTGCTATCAACAAAAAAGTGCTTGAAAGCTTAGTTCTTGCAGGTGCGTTAGATGAATTGGATTCCTATCATAGGAGCCAATATTTTGCAGAAGATAACCTAGGTACTACGGTAGAAAAACTCATTAAATATTCAACCAATTACAAAGAATCTCAAAACTCCTCTCAGATTTCTTTATTTGATAATACCGATGAGGGATTTGATGTAATGAAACCTACAATTCCCGATTGCGATGAATGGAATAAATTTCAAAAACTTTCTAAAGAAAAAGAAACCATAGGTATTTATATTTCTTCTCACCCGATGGATGAATACAAATATGAATTAGAATTCCTTAAACCAAAGAATCTTATCGATTTAGAAAACAATAAAGAAGAATTTTTAAATAAAGAAATATATGTTGCAGGAATGGTAGTAAAAGCTGATGAGTGGAAGTCGGGAGATGGAAGAAAAATATCGGGAACTTTATTTTTAGAAGACATTACAGGTACTCAAAGTTTTAGATTATTTGACGATGAATATCTTAAAAATCAACATCTTTTTACTGAAAATCTATTTGTTGGATTAAAAATTGTGTATAAAAAGTCTAAATACAATGACAGTATATACCCTAATGTTCTCTCTGTATTTCAGCTAAAAGAAGTATTCGAAAAAAAGGTAAAACAACTAACTATCGACTTAGATATTGTTAAATTTAATGAAGAAAAACGTAAAGAAATTACAGATTTAATAGAAAAATACAAAGGAGAAAATTCATTAAAAATAAACTTAATAGACAACCAAGAAAAAACATCTATTTCGCTAAATGCTTCAAAAGGGAAAATAAATATTTGTAAAGAACTTTTGGAGGAATTGACGACCGCAAAGTTTAATAGCTACTTGAATTGATTAGGCAATTTTTGTATCTTTACAAGAAAAATTCAAATAAAAATGGCAACAGTAAATTCAATAAGGAACGAATTGATTGAGAAAATTCTATCTATTAGAAATAAAGATTTTTTAGTTGCTCTAGACAAATTAATTTCATCGAGTTCTTCTGAATCTAATGTTATTGAACTAACTGAAGAGCAAAGAATAATGTTAGAAATGAGTAATCAAGATATCAAAAATGGAAAATTGATTTCTCAAGAAGCTATGGACAAACGAAATTTGGAATGGTTAAACGAGATGTAATATGGACGCGAACAGCTGATATCCAATTTGTAGGAATCTTAGAATATTGGGTAAAAAGGAATAACTCGAAGACCTATTCAAAAAAACTTGTAAAATTAGTTTCAAAAAGAACAAAGCAAATAGCTAAAGAACCTTTTATGTATAAAGCAACTGATTTTGAAGATACTAGAGTTGCTTCGTTAGGTAATTTTAGTATTTATTATAAAGTTGATGCTACAAAAATTATAGTAACTTCTTTTTGGGATAATCGACAAAACCCAAAAAATCTTTTAACTGTATTAAAAGATAAAGGATAAAAACGTGTAAAGCTATTTAAACCTACCTCTACATTTTCCATTCACTAGACGACACTTATTTATAAAAAATTAAGTATATTCGCGAATTCTAAAAATTTATTCTAAATCAAGTATTAATCAATTCAAGATGAAGTTGTTCAGAGAATATAAAAGTCTAGATTTAAACAAAACTGCCGAAACCATTTTAAACTTTTGGCAAGACAACGATATATTTGCTAAAAGTATTTCTACACGCGAGGGAAAAGAAGATTATGTCTTTTTTGAAGGTCCACCTTCTGCAAATGGAATGCCTGGTATACACCATGTAATGGCAAGAACTATAAAAGATATTTTTTGTCGTTACCAAACATTAAAAGGAAAACGTGTACTCAGAAAAGCAGGTTGGGACACTCATGGTCTTCCTGTAGAATTAAGTGTAGAAAAAGAATTAAACATTACCAAAGAAGATATAGGAAAGAAAATTTCTATAGAGGAATATAATAATGCTTGTAAGCAAGCGGTAATGCGTTATACCGATGTGTGGAACGAATTAACTCAAAAAATTGGATATTGGGTCGATTTAGAAAATCCGTACATTACTTACAAGCCAAAATACATGGAATCCGTTTGGTGGTTACTTAAACAACTGTATTCCAAAGATAAACTATACAAAGGATACACCATACAACCATATTCTCCCAAAGCTGGAACAGGATTATCTTCTCACGAAGTAAACCAACCAGGAATGTATCGTGATGTTACTGATACCACTATAGTTGCTCAATTTAAGGTAAATAAAAATCCTAGTGATAGTCACAAAGTTTGGAAAGAAATACTAGATAAAACCAAAACTTCAAATTCAGAAGTTTCTACAGAAGGTTGCGGTGGTGCTTTTCACTGGAATGATATAGATGATAATGAAGTGTACTTTCTTGCTTGGACAACAACACCTTGGACACTTCCATCGAATACAGCATTAACGGTAGGAAAAAAGATAGATTATGTACTTGTAAAAACATTCAATCAATATACCTTTAAACCCGTTTATGTAATTTTAGCTAAAAACTTAGTTGCTAAACAATTCGGAAAAAAATATTTTGAGTCAAATGAAGATGCTGATTTCAATTCCTACACAGAAGATAATAAAAAAATACCTTATCAAATCATTTCTGAATATAAAGGAAGTGATTTAGTCGGAATTAAATACGAACAGCTTCTTCCTTGGATTTTACCTTATGAAAATGCAGAAAACGCCTTTCAAGTAATTGATGGAGATTTTGTAACTACCGAAGATGGAACAGGAATTGTGCATACAGCTCCTACTTTTGGTGCAGATGATGCTAAAGTTGCTAAAGAACACAATGTTCCTGCAATGCTCATTTTAGATAAAAATGAAAACCCAGTTCCACTAGTAGATTTACAAGGAAGATTCATTAAACAAATTAATAATGAATTTGCAGGGAAATACGTTAAAAATGAATACTATGACGAGAATTCTGCTCCAGAAAAATCGGTTGATGTAGAAATTGCAATTCTTCTGAAAACTGAAAATAAAGCCTTTAAAGTAGAAAAATACGTACACTCCTACCCTCACTGTTGGAGAACCGATAAACCTATTTTGTATTATCCGCTAGATTCTTGGTTTGTAAAAGTAACTGACGACAAACAAAAGCTGATTGATTTAAATAAAACCATTAATTGGAAACCTAAATCAACAGGAGAAGGACGATTTGGTAATTGGTTGGAAAATGCAAACGACTGGAATCTTTCTCGTTCTAGGTATTGGGGAATTCCTCTTCCTATTTGGAGAACTGAAGATAAAACAGAAGAAATTTGTATCGGTTCGGTAGAAGAATTAATTTCTGAAATTGAAAAATCGATTCAAGCTGGATTGATGAAAGAAAATCCATTCAAATCTTTTGAGTTAGGAAATCTTTCCGATGAAAACTACGAAAAAATAGATTTACACAAAAATATTGTTGATGCCATAATTCTTGTTTCTGATTCTGGAAAACCAATGAAACGAGAATCGGATTTAATTGATGTTTGGTTTGACTCTGGTGCAATGCCATTTGCTCAAAATCATTTTCCATTTGGTGTAGAAAACAAAGAAGAATATTTAAAAAATAAAGCTCAAGCAGACTTCATCGCCGAAGGTGTTGATCAAACTCGTGGTTGGTTTTATACTTTACATACCATTTCTTCGTTAATTTTTAATCAAGTTGCGTATAAAAATGTGGTTTCCAATGGATTGGTTTTAGATAAAAATGGACAAAAAATGTCTAAACGTCTTGGGAATGCAGTAGATCCTTTTGAAACCTTACAGAAATACGGACCTGATGCTACACGCTGGTATATGATTTCTAATGCTCAACCGTGGGAAAATTTAAAATTTGATTTAGATGGAATTGATGAAGTTCGCAGAAAATTCTTTGGAACTTTATACAATACCTATTCATTCTTTGCTTTATATGCCAATGCAGATTCATTTACGTATTCAGAAGATGATATTCCTTTTGATAATCGTCCTGAACTGGATCGTTGGATTCTTTCTGAATTAAATTTATTAATCAAACAAGTAAATGAATTCTACTCTGATTACGAACCGACACGTGCAACAAGACTTATTTCTGAATTTGTTCTTGATAATTTAAGTAATTGGTTTGTTCGCCTAAGTAGAAGACGTTTTTGGAAAGGAGATTATTCTGATGATAAAATTTCGGCATATCAAACGTTATATAAATGTTTAAATTCGGTTGCAATTTTAGCTTCTCCTGTAGCTCCATTTTTCTCTGATAGATTATTTAAAGATTTGAATGAAGTTACCAATAAATACGATGTAGAGTCTGTACATCTTGCTGATTTCCCAGTTAGTAATGAAAATGAAATAGATGAAAATTTAATTACAAGAGCAAGACTTACTCAAGATATTACGAGTATGGTTTTTTCTCTACGAAAAAAAGAAAATTTAAAAGTTCGTCAACCGTTATCTAAAATCATCATTCCTGTTGATAATTCTGATGTAGAACAGCACATAAAACTAGCTTCTGATCTTATAAAACAAGAAGTAAACGTAAAAGAAGTTGACTTTATAACCTCCGAAAAAGCATCTGAAATATTAGTGAAATCTGTAAAACCTAACTTTAAAGTTCTCGGACCAAAACTTGGGAAAGATATAAAAACAGTAAGTCAAAAGCTACAAAATTTAACCAAAGAAGAAATTCAAAACTTTGAATCTTCAGGAAGTATTACTGTAGATAATCACAAGATTTCTTTGGAGGAAGTAGAAATTTTAACTAAAGATTTACCAGGTTGGACGGTTGCTTCAAACGGAAAATTAACTGTTGCTTTGGATATTTCTTTAGATGATGAACTTATAAATGAAGGAATCTCTAGAGAATTTGTAAATAGAATACAAAACATCAGGAAAGAGAAAGAATTTGAACTTAATGATAGAATTACAATAGAAATTAAAAATAATTCATTTAACGAGGCAATTCTATCAAATAAACAATACATTATGGAAGAAACATTAGCAGATAATATAATTTTATCTGAAAACCTTGATGAATCTTTTACCATTGAAATCAATGAACAAATCATTCCAATTAAAATCAACAAAAACTAAATTATATAAAATGCAAAACGAAACAGTAAGATACTCAGATGCGGAGTTAGAGGAATTTAAAACATTAATATTAGAAAAAATAGCTAAAGCTGAGGAAGATTTAAACTTGCTCAACGAAGTAGTGAAAAACGATAAAAATAACGGAACAGACGACACCTCTCCTACCTTCAAGGCATTTGAGGAAGGTTCAGAAACGATGAGCAAAGAACAAAATGCAATTATGGCAGCTCGTCAAGAACGTTTTATAAGAGATTTAAAGAATGCATTGCTTCGAATTCAAAATAAAACATACGGAATCTGTCGTGAAACAGGAAAACTTATAAGCAAAGAAAGATTAAAAGCTGTTCCTCATGCAACGCTTAGCATAGAAGCAAAAAATAATCAAAAATAATTCTGTGAAAAAAATTACACTTATTGCTTTTTTGGTTGTTCTAATTGATCAGCTAAGTAAGTTTTATGTAAAAACAAATTTTATGTACCACGAAGACGTAGAAGTATTTTCGTGGTTTCATCTTACCTTCATCGAAAATCCAGGAATGGCATACGGAATGGAGTTTGTTGGCGGACAGTTAGGAAAGACATTCTTAACAATAGTGCGGTTACTATTAATTGGAGGTATGTGTTATTATTTCTATACGTGGAGTAAAACCATGAAATCCATCTATTTTCAAATTCCAGCAGGATTAATCTTAGCAGGTGCTATCGGAAATTTAATTGATGGAATGTTTTACGGATTAATCTTTGATAAAGGATTGACGTACAATACAGAAATAGAACAATGGATTGGATATTCAGGAATCGCACAAGCTAATTTTGAAGGATACTCTGGTCTTTTTAACGGTGTTGTAGTAGATATGTTTCGCTTTCCACTTTTCGATGGAATTTTGCCAAACTGGATTCCTCTTTACGGAGGAGAACGCTTTGAGTTTTTTAAATACATCTTTAACGTTGCAGATTCTGCAATTACTATTGGTGTGATTTGGGTTTTACTATTTAAGAAAAAAGCTCTTCCGCAGAATTTTTTAAAAGGCTGATACCTTATTTTAGTATTTATAATTTGCTTGTGAGATTAATTAGACATAAAAAAACTATAAATTTATAACCATGACGCCATTCAATAAACCATTTCTTACAGGAAAAGAAACTCATTATATATACGAAGCGGTGAACTCTGGGAAGATTTCTGGAAATGGAATTTTTACAAAAAAGTGCCAAGATTTCTTTGAACAAAAGTATGGATTTAAAAAGGCTCTCTTAACAACTTCTTGTACCGATGCTTTAGAAATGTGTGCAATCTTAACAGATATTCAACCAAGAGATGAAATAATTATTCCCAGTTTTACATTTGTATCTACAGCAATAGCATTTATTAGGCAAGGAGCCAAAGTAGTTTTTGCAGATTCTTACACTGATAATCCTAATATAGATACAGATAAAATAGAAGAATTAATCACTGATAAAACAAAAGCAATAGTACCTGTTCATTATGCTGGAGTAGCTTGTGATATGGATAAGATTATGAGTTTGGCAAATAAATATAATTTAATAGTAATTGAAGATGCAGCACAGGCTATTGATTCTTTTTATAAAGGAAAACCATTAGGAAGTATAGGTCATTTATCCGCTTTTTCGTTTCATGAAACCAAAAATATTATTGCAGGAGAAGGAGGACTTTTAGCAATTAATGACGAACGTTTTATTCAGCGAGCAGAGATTATTTGGGAAAAGGGAACAAATCGCTCTCAATTTTTTAGAGGAGAGGTAAATAAATATGGTTGGGTAGATACAGGAAGCTCTTTTCTACCTTCTGAAATCATATCTGCTTTTTTATATGCTCAGATTGAGAATTTAGATACTATTCAAAATAAAAGAAAAGAATTGTGGAATAGGTATTACAAAAATTTATCTTCTAAAAAATTAGATGGAATTAAATTACCAAATATTCCTGAATATGCAACCAATAATGCTCATATGTTTTATCTAGTTTGTGAAAGTGAACAAAAAAGAACAACATTAATTAAAAAGTTAAAAGAGAATAATTACCATGCGGTATTCCATTACATTTCTTTACATTCCAGTGATTACTACATAGAAAAACATGATGGAAGAGAACTTAAAAATTCAGATAAGTTTACAGAATGTTTGGTAAGGTTACCATTATTTTATGAGTTAACCTTAGAACAAGTAGATGAAATATGTGATTTGATAGTATAAACCTCACATTTGTTTTAAAAGGTACTGTTTGGGAGTTGATTTGTATTTCTTTTTGAATGCTTCTATAAAATGACTAGTGTTATCATAACCAATTTCGCTAGCGATTTCTTTTATTTTTACATCGGAATTAAAAAGTTTGTTTTTTGCATATTCCAATTTGAAATTTAAGAAATAACCATAAATAGTAGTATTATATATTTTTTTAAAACCTTCTTGCAGTTTGTATTCTGAAAGTCCTATTTTTTGTGATAATTCATTGATTTTAATTCCGTTTTGTAAATCAGAAACAAGTATATCTTTAGCTTTTTTTATTTTTAATGCAATTTCTTCATCAAGTATAAAAGGACAGTTTTTTTCTTCTTCTTTTTCTGAAAAATAATGAATTAATAATTCGTACATTTTACCTGATAAATACAATCGCTCAAACTCTTTTTTTAGATTATACGATTCCATTTGATGTAAAATACTTTTTATATGAAAACTAATTTTATTTTCTTCATATATTTTTTTTTCAAACGATTTCATCAATAAGTTCACATCTAAATTATTAGAAGTAAAAAGAAGCTTCATTTTTTCGGAGCTAACAACCAAAATACAGAGTTTTGTATTGTTTGTAATATTCAAAGATAATGGAAGATTATCAGAAGGATTAAATATCATATATGAGTTTTCTGTTTCCAAAATTCGACTGTAATCTCTAGAAAAATGAAAAGTTACATTTCCGCTAACACAAAAATAAAACTGAATAAATCTTTTGTTTATCTCCTTTTGAATCGTATCGGTAAACTCTGTAGTGTTATGAATACTTGCAAAATAGATTTCATCGTCTATCTTTTTTTCGATGATTTTACTTTTATAGGTATTTTCTATTTTCATTTATTTGTTCTGTAAACTTTTCTAGCTACAGTAAATATAGTAATTAGTTATTGTTTTTATTATTAATATCCTGCTATTTATAATCAATATAAATAATGCTGTTTTTGATTTTTAGGATATTTTTTTGCGAATAAGGTATAAAAATTCATTTATAAGGAATAAATTTGCAAATCATAAATGAACACCGAGCAATTACATACTAATTTTACTGTTGTAAGTATCAGTTACGAGAAAGCAAATGCAGATATTAGAGGGAAATTTTCTTTCTTCAGTAATCAAGTTTTTCCGTTATGTAAAAATGTGCAAGAAAAAAAGCTAGGTAAGTTTTTTGTAATTTCTACTTGTAATAGAACTGAAATTTATTGTTATTCTGATGATTATACAAAAATCATTCATGAGTATTGTAATGTTATTCAAGTGAATTACAGTGAATTTATAACGTATTGTGATGTTTACAAATCTGGCGAAGCTGTAAAACACCTTTTTAGAGTTTCTGGTGGATTGGAAAGCCAAATTCTTGGTGATTTTGAAATAATTTCTCAAGTTAGAACATGGTATAAAAGATTTCAAAAATTAGGAAGTACCAATTTTTATTTGGAACGAGTGGTAAATACTGCAATTCAGATTTCTAAAAAAATAAAAACGCATACTTCTCTGTCTTCAGGAATTACTTCTGTTTCTTATGCGACAGTTCATTATTTACTAAATGAAGTTCAAAATTTACAGGATAAAAAAATCCTAATTATAGGAATAGGAAAAATTGGTAGAAATACATCAGAAAACTTAATTAAGCATATTTCTGAAAATCAAGTAACGCTGATGAACAGAACCAATGAAAAAGCAATAGCAATTGCTGAAAAATTAGGAATCCAAACACGAAAATACGAGGAATTGCAAAAGCAAGTTAATCAGTCTGATGTGATTATTGTAGCTACTTCTGCTCCGAATCCTATTGTTAC
>JACJZS010000001.1 GCA_020635515.1 Flavobacteriales bacterium | reverse complement strand
TTTATTTCACTTGAAATAGTTTCTGGTTTCACTTTAAAAGCAGTTTGATTAAATGGTATTTCAAGACTACCTTCAATATTTCCTGTGATTCCTCCACCACATCCACTTGTTAGTGTTTTTTCTTTGTATAGATTCTGTAAAGAATCTTCATTAATTTTTGCAATTACATCAACTCGTAAACCATCTTCGCTTACTGTAATTTTTTCTATGTCAGCAATAGAAGAAATTACATTTTCACTCATCAAAAAACCAACAACATGTGCATCTTGATCTTTTGGAATAGTCATCATTGATATGGTTTTCTCTCCATTTAAATAAAGTGTCAAACGTGCTTCTTCTATCGTCACATCTTCAACTTCCGCAGCTTCATTTCCTATAAGTTTTTCTATAACTACTGTTCTTAAATATTTAGTGTTGTCCATTTTCTCTCTTTTTGAAATATGTAAAAATAGCATATTACTATTTAAAAAAGAATTAGTAAGAGTCTATCTTACTAATTACTAATTTTTTTATACTTCTTTTTTTTCTTTTAATTCTTTATAAAACGTACTATGAAGAATTTCTACTTCTTCTTCTTCTTTATATCCTGTAAGTATACTATGAATTGCGCCTTTAATTGCAAATACTGACATATAAATATGTGTCATAAACAATGCAGCAACAGCCATTCCTAATACATTATGGAAAATTGCACTTGCTCTTAACAAGTCAATTTGTGATATTCCAATCCAAGTAATAATCCCAAGTTTGAAGTCTTGGAAGAACATAATTGCACCTGTGATAATCATAAAAATTCCACCAACAGTACATATCCAAAACCACATTTTTTGACCGGCATTAAATTTACCAGCGGGAATTGGATCTTTTCTTTTATTTAAATATCCACCCAAAATCTTTAACCATTTGATATCATCACTAGTTGGAAGCATTTCTCTAAACCACATTACAAGCATAGGAACTACTGATATTGCAAAGAATATTGTTGAAATTGCATGTAACTCTTTACAAACTCTTACAAATTCTCCTCCACCAAAGAAAGTACCAAATACCATAACAAATCCAGTTGGAATTAAAACTATAAAAGAAATTCCAGCTAACCAATGTATTAATCTATGAAAAAGAGTAAAGACATAAATCTTTTTTCTATCATGTGAAAAAATCATTGGTCCGATAATCAAATAATGTATTAAAAATACTGCAGGAACTCCTAATACAATAGCTAGATATGCCATTGAAAAGTATTTACCTTGAAGTATAGTAAACCATTTCCCCAAATGTAAAGAACCTTCTTTATCATAAGCTAAAATGTTCCATATTAAATCTTCACCAAAAATAGCACTATCAGTAGCAGCAAATGCCACTGATGCTAAAGCTAAAAAGATGATTAAAATATTCTTTTTTTTCATCATATACCTTATTTCGCCCCGTAGGCTCTGCTCCATGTCATAGGTTGAGTTATACTATGACCTCGTGAAAGAACTCTTTCTCTGTATATTCTACTAATACTTTCAGAGTCTCCTACTAATAATGCTTTTGTTGAACACATTGCTGCACAAACAGGAACTCTACCTTCAGCAATTCTATTTTGCCCATAAAGTTCTCTTTCATGTTCACTATTTGTTTCAAGTGGACCACCTGCACACATAGTACATTTATCCATAACA